>CP129480.1:3735866-4403799 GCA_030583885.1 Anaerolineales bacterium
ACAATTATTTCAGAGGTTGGTATTACGATGATAGTGCAATCGTTGTGCAGGGAGCAGGTTGCTATTTGCTTACCTTTCCCGCCACTAGTTCAATTTTTTATGTGCCAAGCCCAATATTTAAACTAAATTTACCGTAAGTAAGAAAAGACTCATCGCTTGATGAGTCTTTTCTTTCATCTTCTTCTTTCCTTCTCACGGTCTCCACGAAGGTGCGTACCAATCATAATCTGTGGATAAACCCGGCGCTTGTAAAATCTTTTGTTCCAGTGTGGCTAAATTTATCAAAAACAAATGACCGCCTGAAATAGATGTGGTTTCTTCTACTAACAAATATTTTCCATTCGGTGAAAATAACAAACGACCAATCGTTGTGCCTTTATACACCAAAGATAAATTTTCACCGGTTCTGGTAATTACATATACTTCGGCAGTCGGTTCATTCGTCAGACCATAATAATTAAACGCCAGCAAACTGCCGTCCGGCGACCATATCAACGGATAAATTGAGCCGCCTGTAAATTGCGTAATCGTGACCGCGTTCGCCCCATCCGGTTCCATCACTTTCAATGAATGTACATTTGTGCTTTGGTCAAATTCATCATAAGCGAAAAAGCCTGCGTCCGGCGAAGCGACAAATTGCGCCTTCGTCAACAACGTCTCGAACATGGGTCGCGCCTGCCCGTTTGCGACGCGTACAAGATAAATACTTCCGGAACTGCCGGGCAGCGCCGAACGCATGATGACATGTTCCGCATACCAGCCGTCCATGATATAAGGGCGTCCCTCAAGGGGCAGGTCAGCTGAAATGCTTTTCAATTCCGATCCGTCCGGGTACACCACATACACATCTTCGCCGCCCAACCCGTCCTGCGTGCGGAATGCAATCCACGCGCCATTCGGTGACCAGAACGGCGGATCAATGTACGGGAATTCTGCAACCGACCTCCAATTCCTTGCATCTGCATCGAACAGCCATAGTTTGGTCGGCGTGCCATTTGGATGATCCGAATACGAAAACGCGGCAAACCTCCCGTCCGGCGACCATGCCAGTGCATTGATGGTGAAGTTGAACGGGAAGGGAATCGGGATCGTTTCAAGCGGCGGGCATTGCGCAGGATCAAACACACAGACGCCGGAAACTTTTACCAGCCGAATGGATTCGCCCTGCTTGCGCGGCTGGTAAAAGAAATAGATCTCACCCGCCTCCTTTTCGGACGTCGTACCTGATTCTGTCACAACCGGCACTGAGCCATCCTGGGGCGGACTCTCAACCTGCGGCAAATCTGAAGGAAGGGTGAAGATGGATGGGTCCATTGCCTGATGAAAAGCGATGCTTTCAACCACCCGCTCGCCTTCCAATGTTCCGCTGCCATCCTTCCCGAACTCCTGCAATTTCAAAATGACGGCAGTTTGCGCATCCAGCCACATCCTCCAGGAGGGCGTGCTGTTTTCGCTGAACTTCCATTCGACAATCAGGGCTTCGCGCCCGGAAACGGACTCCATGCCAAGCGGTGTGAAGATGCCCTTGTTTTGGGAAAAGTCCGATGAAAAGGCGAGCTGGGAAAGCGGCGAGCCGATCTGTCCCCAGATCGGGTTTGGATATGCCTCGCCCTCCACAAGCGGAGGGACGTACTGTCCCACACGGGCAAAATCGGGATAGGCATAAGTTTCAACCAGCCCTGAATTCAAATTGACATTGTGGATATTCACGCCGTCGCTGAATTTCAAAAAATTATCCGCGCTGTTGACAACGCCCTTCAATTCAACTCTATAACGGTTGTTGAGCGGGTCAAGCCAGACTTTTTCCTGAAATTCCTGTGTTGATCCATCCGGCAGATACCAGGTGACCCTTCCGTCCATTTGCAGGGTTGACCAGCGGGATGCGCTCTCCCACATGGCACGTTGAATCTGATCAGGCGTGGTATCAAGGTTGAGATCGAACGGAGCAGGTGTCAGATTAAAAAAAGAGGTGGCAGGCTGGGTTGAGGAAGGGGCGGATGAACAGGCGGTCAGAATGATGAGGGTCAGAATCAAAATTCTTTTCACAGGAGTCTCCATAATGAAGAGAACGGTGGCGGAAATGAAAAGTTCCCGTCATCATGCGACAACGGGAACGAATTATTCTCATCCCTATTATGGGGTGGGTGGAGTCGTTATGGTCAGACCGTTTACAACCCAGGATGGGTCGGCCCCTCCGGCATCCGAAAATTCAAGAGACAGGGAGCCAGCGGTGACTGTCACAACAAAGTTGCTGACAGAAAAACCTCCGGCGGCATTGTTCACATCAGCCAGCACGGTCGTGCCGTTTGCCTTTACCACCATGTTATCGTGGGCATAGTCATTGTCGCCCATCGTAACACTGACGGAATAGGTGCCGTTGGGCAGGTCCACCTTGAATGTTCGCGCCGCAGACGCATGTGTGACGAAATCGCGAGTCAGATCATCTGCTGGAGCAGTTCTATCCCTTGATTCGAGTCCGGCCGCATCCACCCATCCAGCGATACCGGAAGAGTAAACCGACATCCCATGGATTCGGGTGAATCCTGCGGCGAGAGGAGACGATGCAGTGCCAAAATCAAACTTGTAGGTTGCAGAAGGGATGGTAGGTGTCACCGTGGGTGTGGCAGTCACCGTGGGTGTGGCGGTCATCGTTGGGGTTGCTGTCGGGGCAACGGACCCGGCGTTATGGATGATCGGTGCCACCCAGAGAGCGCGATCCCCCACCGGTGAACCGGTAGCCAGCACGGTAAGTATAAATTTCACATTCTTTCCGACAAGCGGGGTGAGGTCAATATCGGCATTATAGACTTGGCCTTCATACCGTTCGACGAAGGCCCAAAAGGTCTGGATGGTCGAACTGCCGTCCAATGCGTAATCCAGGCGGAAGACAACATAACAGCTGGTGGCGTTATGTTCACAGTTGACAGTGGCGCGGAATTTATCGCCAGCCTTGACGGTATAGACCGGGTAAATGCCTTGGATGTAACCGTTGTTGATATTCTGCGGATGGGTGAGCAGACCGGTACGACTGTCGTTTGTCCCGTTCTCCAATTTGGATGGATTCCTGATGAGTACGAAACCTTTCGCGTCGCCCTCCGTGCCGGGGCATGGCTGCTGGCCCGCGCCAGTGAACCAAGTCGCCGCGCAGACGTTTGCAACAAAGTCATAGCTTGTGCCTGCAACGGGCGTGGCGGGAGTGACGGGTGTGCCGGGTGTGGTCGTATGCGTAGCCGTTCCGGGATTGATGCCGGTACCTGTAACTTTGATCTCGACCCAGAAGGATTTTGTGCCGCCGGCACCAATGCCAAACGGGATGCCGTTGTTGTTCTTTAGTTTCCAGTAGCCGCGATAGGTTCCCGCCGTGGTCGGTGAAGTCAACTGGATAGTGATATCCACAGTTTGACCGGGTGCCACCGATGTCGGGATGAGTGCGGAATCGGGTCCGCCCATCTTTTCGCCGCTGTCGAAGATCAGGCTGTAGTTCGACCATGTACAGGTGCCGATGTTCTTCAAGCGCCAGGTCTTGCTGAAACTGATGCCCGGCGCAAAAGCCGTACCATCCTTCACAGTGACATCTGCAATGAACTGTGCGCGGTCACAGGCGGCGGGGAATGGGGTAATGGACTTGGTCGGGGTTGGCGTCGGAGGTGTGCCCGTTACTGTCGGTGGAATGGCTGTTGGGGGCGTGGCGCCGGCGCGGGAGATGATGGGATTAACCCATAACGCGCGATCCCCGACCGGTGAACCATATGCAGAAGTGACAAGGATGAACTTAACATCCTGCCCTGCAAGGGAATTCAAGTTAAGGTTGACATTGTAGGTCCAGCCTTCGTATTTTTCACGGAAGGTCCAGAAGGTCCTGACTGCGCCGCTGCCGATCTGATAATCGAGGCGATAGGCAACGTAACAATTTGTGGCGCCATGTTCACAACCTATGGTCGCCTGAAAGCGGTCACCGTTTTGGACCCGGAAAGCGGGATAGACGCCCTGAACATAACCATTGTTTACATTATTCGGAGCAAACAACAACCCTGCCTGGGCGGATGTCACACCGCTTTCAAGTTTGGGGTTATCCTGCTTTAACACAAAGCCACTGGCGCTTCCGTCCGTTCCGGGGAAGGACAATGCGCCTGCACCGCTCGACCATGAGGCAGATGCGGCGTTTGCGGTAAAGTCATACCCCGTGCCGGAGGAGGACGAAACTCTGATCTCGACCCAGAAGGATCTGTTCGCAGTGCTGCCAATCCCAAAGACACCGCCGGAGTTGCTCTTGAATTTATAGTATCCAAAATAATGCCCGGCGGAACTTGGCGCGGTCATATCCACGGTAATATCCACGGTCTGGCCCGGGTTGACCATCGTCGGCAGGGCAACGGAAGCGGGTGCGCCCATCCTTTCACCGCTGTCAAAGATCAGTGAAACATCGTTGCTGTTCCATGCGCAGGTGCCGATGTTCTTCAAGCGCCAAGTCTTCTTAAAAGCCGTGCCGGGCGCGAAGTTGGTACCGTCTGGAATCGTCACATCCGCGATGAACTGCGCCCAGTAACAGGTCGCAGCACTCACGGTGGATGTCCCGCCCGGCGCAAGGGTGAACATCAGCGCGAGCAGGAGCAATACCGACATACATCGTGATACAAGTTTCATTTCTTCCTCCATCAACTTAATACAAAACAAGGACGTAAAAATAATTAAATAAGTTCCATATGGCTATACGCCACCCTAAGTATATCTTTACTTGAGGGAATATTCAATATATACAAGTTGGTCAATTTCATGGTCTTTTTCCCCTATTACACTGGAAGCCCGCCTCATAAACCGTTACACTATAATTACAAACATGCCACGCACCATCCTGCACCTTGACCTGGACGCCTTTTACTGCTCGGTGGAAGAAATCCAAAACCCTGCATTACGCGGCAAGCCTTTTGCCGTGGGAGGCAGGCCCGACGAACGCGGCGTTGTTGCCTCGTGTTCGTACGCCGCGCGCGCACTTGGCGTCCGCAGTGCAATGCCCATGTCCCGCGCATTGCTACTTTGCAGGAATCTTATTATTGTAGCGGGGCGGCACAAATTGTACGGTGAGTACTCGGAAAAAGTGATGGGAAAACTGCGGGATCTGACCCCGCTCGTGGAGCAGATTTCCATAGATGAAGCCTTTCTTGACATCTCGGATATTTCCCAAGCCCCCGCCCGGCTCGCCCTCGACTTGCAAACTGCCATCCGAACCGGGCTGCATCTCCCCTCATCCATCGGCATCGCGTCCAACAAACTCGTGGCAAAGATAGCCACCGAGGTTGGGAAAAAGTCGAACAAAAAGAAGGATGAGCCACCGTTCGGTCTAACCATCGTGCCCGCAGGTGACGAAGCCAAATTCCTTGCGCCCCTTCCCGCGGACATGCTTTGGGGTGTGGGACCGAAAACATCCACGCGGCTATCCGAACTTGGCATCCACACCATTGGCGACATCGCCGGCTGGCCCCAAAAAGAATTGATTCGCTTGTTCGGCGAAAACGGACGCGACCTGTGGCGGCACGCCAATGGCATCGACAACCGTCCCATCGTGACGGAATACGAGACCAAATCGGTGAGTCAGGAAACCACCTTTAGCGTGGATATTCGCGATGAAAAAACGCTCGAGAAAACCCTGCGCGAACAGGCCAGAGATGTGGCGCATCAATTACGAAAGAGCGACCTTGTTGGAAAAACCGTCAAATTAAAGATTCGCTGGAGCGATTTCACCACGTTGACACGGCAAGTCACCCTGCCCACATCCACCGACAACGAAGATGAGATCTTCCGCACGGCAGTCAGGTTGATGAAAACCGTGCGGGCGCAGAATCAAGCCGTTCGGCTGATCGGAGTCGGCGTCGGTGGAATCGGAAGCCCGGTGCGTCAACTCAGCCTGTGGGACGCAGGAAGCGAAAAATCCCGCAAGTTGCAAGAGGTTGTGGATCAGTTACAGGAAAAGTACGGGAAGAGTGTCATCCGAAAAGGGGAGTAAAGCAGTAGTTTTCCATGCGGGTATATGTCATAATTTGACATATACCCGCTTTATATTTATCAAGGATGTGACACATGGCAAACACTGCCACCCGCCTTATCACGCTTATCTTCCTTCTGCAAAACCAACCAAACCAAAAGGCTTCGGAATTGGCAGAGAAACTCGGCGTCTCGCTGCGAACCGTCCACCGCTATTTCGAGATGCTGGACGAGATGGGCATCCCGCTTTACTCCGAGCGCGGACCGTACGGCGGCTTCTCGCTCGTGCGCGGATACAAAATGCCGCCGCTGGTCTTCACGCTGGAAGAAGCCGTTGCGGTGGTATTGGGAACCGGCTTGGTGCAGGAATTGTGGGGCGATCTGTACCGCGATCCCGCGCGGGGCGCGTTGGCAAAATTGGAAAATCTGCTGCCCGACGAGCAAGTCCGCGAGGTAGCTTGGGCGCGGAACTCGTTGCTCGCCACGGGCATGAATCGCTCAGACCTCAAAGCGTTGACGCCGACGCTGGAGAAATTGCGCCGCGCCATCCGCGAACACCGCAGCGTGAGCATCAACTACCAGAGTAATCAGGTTCCCCAGCCCACCCAGCGCGAACTCGACCCGTATGCGCTTGTCCATCGTTGGGGCTGGTGGTACGTCGTCGGATTCTGCCAGCTTCGGGACGAAGTCCGCACCTTTCGGGTGGATCGCATCTTGGAGATCCGTTTGTCCGACTCCACATTCAATGTTCCAGCCGAATTCGATCTGCAAGCCCATCTGAAGAAAGAGTTGCAAGCACAGCCGCAGATCAAAGCCAGGCTGAAAGTGGATGCCGACGCGACATGGCTCTTCAAGGGCAATCAGTCGTATTGGGAAAGCATCGAAGAGCAGGCGGATGGTTCGTTGATCGTAACGTTTTCCGCACCCGCGCTGGAATGGGCGGCCAGCAGCACGCTGGCGTATGGTCCCGCCGTGGAGGTATTGGAGCCTGCCGAGTTGAGGTCAATGGTCACAGAGTGGATCGAAGCAACTGTAGGGAAATACAGATCATGAACTCACAAACCATCGAATGGTTGCTGGAAGGCGACGCGTGGATTCAGTATCGAACGCGGGTTGACCTGCTTGGGCAGGCAGAGACTGACCCGCAAGTCCGCGCCGCACGCAAGGCGATGATGGCTGATGCGAAAATCCAATCCCTGCTGATGGAGTTAAACGATTGGCCGGGCGCGGTGTTGAACAGCCATAAATCTGCCAGCCAGCCTTTTCACAAACTGGCGTTCATCGCGGACTTGGGACTGAACCTCAGCGATGCGCCTATGAAGCAGATTGCCAAAAAGGTGATGGAACATCAATCCGCGCAGGGACCTTTCCAATTGACCATGAGCATCCCCACACATTTCGGCGGCAGCGGCAAGGACGAATGGGCATGGGCGTTGTGCGACGCCCCGATTTTGGTCTCCGCGCTGGTCAAGATGGGATTGGGCGATGACAAGCGAGTGCAGATTGCTGTTCAATATCTTGATGGGCTGGTCCGCGATAACGGTTTTCCCTGCGCTGCCTCGCCTGAACTTGGCAAGTTCCGCGGACCTGGTCGCAAGGAAGACCCCTGTCCGTTTGCGACGCTGGCAATGTTGAAAGTAATTTCGCGTGTGCCAGAACTGCGGGAAAGCGATTCCGCAAAAATCGGCGTGGAGACTTTGCTCACGCTTTGGGAAAACAGCAAGGAACGCCATCCATACATGTTCTTCATGGGAACAGACTTCCGCAAGTTGAAAGCGCCGATGTTCTGGTACGACATTTTGCATGTGGTGGATGTTTTGAGTCAGTTCGAGTTGGCGCGGAAGGATAAACGCTTCAAAGAGTTGCTCGGCGTCGTCGAAGCCAAAGCGGATGGCGAAGGTCGCTACACACCCGAATCCATCTGGACGGCGTGGAAGGACTGGGATTTCAGCCAGAAGAAAGTCCCATCGAGAGGAATGACGTTGTTCGTGGAGCGAATCGAAAAGAGAATTAAAAGTTAAGGAGAACCTCATGCCAAAAGCAACGACGAAACAACAACTGATCGAGGCTGCGCAGACCGAACGCGCTGCGCTGGAAAAACTACTTGCCACACTGACACCTGAGCAAATGACCCAATCCACAGCCGCTGACGACTGGTCTGCCAAGGACGTGCTGGCGCATCTCATCGAGTGGGAAGGGATGGTATTGAAATGGTACGAGACGGGAGCGAAGGGCAAAATTCCAGCCGTGCCTTCAGATGAATACAACTGGGGACAACTGCCGCAACTCAACCACGCCATCTATCTCAAGCACCGCAACAGGTCGCTGGCGGAGATTCAAAAGGAGTTCAAGTCTTCCTACAAGAAGATCATGAAGGTCATCGAGTCCATTCCCGAAAAGGAACTCTTCACCCGCGGTCAATACTCGTGGACGAGGAACAACCTGCTGGCGGCGTATTTTAACTCGGCAACAGCGGCACATTATCGCTGGGCACGGGGGGAGATTCGGAAGAAGGTGAAGAAGTAGACAGGTAAACAAGTGAAATGGAGAAATTCAAAATGAAAACGCTTGATCTCAAAAAACAATTCAAGAATTTGTATCAACCCTCTGCGAAGAAGATCGAAACGGTGCAGGTTCCAAATCTGCAATTCGCCATGATCGATGGCGCCATCGAAAAAGGCTCCGAGCCGGGAAAATCCCCCGGTTTTGCTGAAGCAACACAGGCGTTGTACAGCATTTCGTACACGCTCAAGTTCATGTTCAAGAAGCGCAAGACCAATGCCATCGATTACCCCGTCATGGCGCTGGAAGGATTGTGGTGGGTGGAAGACGGTTTCTTCGATATCACGGTAAAAGACAATTGGTTTTACACGCTGATGATCCTGCAACCCGACATCGTTACTCAGGAAATCTTCGAGGAAGCACGCGAGCAAGTCCGCAAGAAGAAGGGCGATAGCGAAATGCTCAACAAGGCGCGGCTGGAACACTTTGAAGAAGGCTTGTGTGTACAAACCATGCACATCGGACCGTACGCGGCAGAACCCGCCACCCTCGAGCGCATGAAGGAATTCATGGCAGAAAATGGACTGAAAGATAGCGTTGGACCGATTGGCGGAAAACACCACGAAATCTACATGAGCGACCCGCGCAAGTCGGCGCCTGATAAAATGAAGACGGTTTTACGTCATCCAGTTGTCGAAATTTAAAGGTTGGAAGGTTAAAACGTTTGAACGTTCAAGCCTTCGAATATTCAAATGAGGTATTTATGAACTGCTACTACCACCCTGCCCACCCCGCCGTTGGCGTGTGCAAATATTGCCAGCGCGGACTATGCTCCGAGTGCGCCGCCGTCGTGGACGATGTGCTGGCGTGCAAAAACCGCCACGAGAACGAAGTCCGCTCGCTGGAGCAATTGATGGCCCGTAATTTGTTCCAGTCCAAACGTGTGGCTTCAGGGTATATGCGCAATGCATTTTTTTACGGCTCGGTCGGTGTCGTATTTGCAGGCTTTGGAATATGGACTTTGAATTTTTTAGGCTTGCAGGCTGTTGTTTTTATTCTACTGGGAATATTTCTGCTCTATGCGGCGGGGGCAAATTATTTTGAAGGCAGGAAACACAGGTAATGGGAACCTGGATCTGTCACCTGCGCATTGCAGAAAAACCTCTCCCCCACTTCTCCAATGTGGATAAAGGTACATTCACCTATGGGAATCTCGCGCCTGATTCTGGCATCCCCAATGAAACCTGGACGGAATTCGACCCGCCCAAGGAAGTCACACACTATTTGCATAAAGGTGCGGGTGAGTGGATGATCCGCGACCTGGACTTTTACCGTGAATATCTCGCTGAACTAAATCCACAAGATGACATCCCAAAATACAGTTTCCGTCTGGGATATTTTATCCATCTCTTTAGTGACATCATGTGGTCAAAATATATTCACCACACAACCGTCGACACTTTCCATGCGATGATCGATGTTGACATTAGAAAAGCCTGGAAATTGATCAAACAAGACTGGTACGGGTTGGATCAGATCTATAACCACGCACATAAAGAAGGGCTGTTCTGGCAGGTGGTTCACATAATGCCGAACCCGCCGTCCTATTTGCCGTTCGTTCAGGAACATGCCCTGTACCGGCAATATGATTACATCCGAAAATTCTACGGCGAATATGATCCCCACTGGTTCGAGGAAAGAAAATATCCCTATCTCAACGAAAGCACCATGAACCGCATCGTGGATGATACCGTCAAGGCAATCCTGTTCATCCTTGAAAACGTCAAAGAGACCGATCTCAAGAACCTGCAAAGTTCCACCCAAATTCTCCCGCTGGAAACCATGTACCCCTATAAAATGCCGCTCGGGGATGAATAACTGCAACTCTTTTCGCCTGCCTGCGTAAAGCAAATAGACAAAACGAAAGGAGCAAAAATGACCGACTACAAAACCCTCACACGGAGCAAATCCAACCGTATGATCGCAGGTGTGTGCGCAGGCTTAGGCGATTATCTCAACATTGACCCCACAGTTGTCCGTCTGTTGTTCGTGCTGGGATTCTTCACCTTCAACGGCGCCATGCTGTTGGTGTATCTCATCATGGCAATTGTCACCCCAGAGCAATAAATTTCCGTAGGGACACGGCGCGCCGTGTCCCTACCTTGCAAGCGCTAAAAAGACATCCTCCAGCGTTGGTTCTCCCCTCTCGATTTTTTCAACCTGAATCTCGTTCCTGCTTAAGAGGCTTTGCAACGCCTCTTTGCCCACCTTTTGGCTGATGACTCGTACATGATCACCCGCCAACCCGACGCGTTCCACGCCATCCATTTCGTGCAGCACTTCCAGCCCCTGCTCCAGCGGATGCGCAAAAACTTCCCAGACATTTCCTTTGATGACCGTTCGTTTTAGATTCGTGGGCGTATCCATCGCCAGCAATTTGCCTTCGCGCATCACGCCAACGCGTTCGCAGTATTCGGCTTCGTCCATGTAATGCGTGGTGACGAGGATGGTCACGCCGTTTTCGGCGAGCTCGTAGATCAAGTCCCAGAAAGCGCGGCGGGCGGTGGGGTCAACACCTGAGGTCGGCTCGTCGAGGAAGAGCAATTTCGGCTCATGGACAAGCGCGATGCCGAGCGAAAGTCTCTGCCGCCAGCCTGTGGACAGATCCCGTGTCAGCGTGGATTCATGCCCCTTGAGGCCGACCAACTCAAGGGTATGGGTGATGCGGTCTTTGTCCGTGATCCCATACACGCCGCCGTAGAATGTCAGATTTTCCAGTGTGGTCAGGTCATCGTAAATTGCAAATTTCTGGCTCATGTAGCCCACGCGCGCACGGACGTCTTCGCTTTGTTTGAAGACATCGTAACCGAGGACGTTCGCGCTGCCGTTGGTGGGTTTGAGCAAGCCAAGCAACATGCGGATGGTGGTGGTTTTGCCCGAGCCATTGGGACCGAGATAACCGACGATCTCGCCTTTGTGAACCTCGAAATTGATGTGATCGACAGCGGTGAAATCACCGAACTTGCGCGTGAGGTTTTGGACGGAGATGACGGGTTCAGTCATGGTTGGTCTCCGAGAGGTCAATGAAGACATCTTCGAGAGTGGGCGGAACAGAGCGGAGTTCGATGAGAGTTGCGTTTTGTTTTACAATCAGTTTTGGCAAACGCGCCATGACATTTTTTTCAGAATTCTCTTTCACGCGCAGGTGCAATTTATCGCCAAAGGCGGCAACATCTTCGACATCTTCATCTTGATGCGCGATATGGCGCAGGGTGTTGATGGGATTTCCGCGTAGTTCGAGTACACGTCCGTTGAGGCGTTTGCGCAAGTTGGACGGGGTATCTTCGGCGATGATGCGACCTGATTTCATAAATCCCACGCGGTGACAGCGCGAGGCTTCATCCATGTAGGGGGTGGAGATGAGGACGGAGACGCCGTTCGATTCTTCACCGCGAAGAGGCGAAGAGCGCGAAGATTCTTGATTTTTCTTTTCATCCTTCGTGTACTTCGTTCCTTCGCGGTGAAGAAGAGGTTGTGATACAAGTTTGATGACAAGTTGCCAAAAATCCTGGCGGGTGACGGGGTCGACGCCTGTGGTGGGTTCATCGAGCAAAAGCAGGCGCGGACGAGTGACAAGCGCGGAGGCTAGCCCGAGTTTTTGTTTCATGCCGCCTGATAAAAGACCTGCGCGGCGGTCTTTAAACTCGGCGAGACCGACGAATTCGAGAATCTCCATCGAGCGTGGCAGCCACTCGGTTTGCGAAAGTCCGCGCACTTCGGCGAAGAAGCGGATGTTTTCGAGCACACTCAAATCTTCGTACATCGAGAAACGCTGTGAAAGGTAACCGATCTGCGAACGGGCGAGTTCCGTCTGCTTGCGGACATCGTATCCGCACACTTGAATTTCGCCTTGATTCGGCAGCAATGCGCCAACCAGTAATCGTATGGTCGTCGTTTTTCCCGCACCATCCGAGCCGACGAGTCCGTAGATCTCGCCTGATCTTATTTGCAGGGAAACCCCATTCACGGCGTGTATGTCGCCGAAGGATTTATATAAATTTTCTGCGTGGACAAGCGTTTGAACGTTGGAACGTTCAAACGTCAAAACGTTAGACTTCATACCCTGAGCCTTCTTCACGGACACGGCGGGACTGGGGATGCATCTCCAAATAATCCATGAAACGAGCGATCTGATGAGATGACTTATCAGCCAGATCAAACACATGGGTGAATTGTTCCTGAGTCAAGTATTTCAAGTCAAGAGCAATGTACAACTGACAACGAACTTCACCAGCTGAAGCCTTTGAGCGTCCAAGATACTCAAGGAATTGTGCCTGTGTTCGGCTCTCGAAACCTTCCGCAATATTGCTCATTACCGAAACAGCCGCCCGTTGGATCTGGCTTCTCAAACCAAAATCTTTTGAAAACCGACCGTGCTCTGTAAGCGCATAAATCATTCTGGTCAATTCCCGAGCCGTCTTCCATGCTTCAATCTCTTCAAACCGAGTAATCGTAGGCATAGTCTCTCCTTTGCAAAACGACGTTCAAACATGCCAACGTTTTAACGTGAGAACGTTACATCAGCGGGCATGCCGATCTTCAACTTGCCGTCCGCGTTTTCCACTTTTAACTTGATCGCATACACCGTCGAGCTGCGTCCTTCCACGGTTTGGACGTTGCGCGGGGTGAACTCGGCTTTATCGGAGATGTGAATGACAGTGGCGATGAACACTACATTAGGGAAGGAATCCACAGTAACTTGGGCGGTTTGTCCGAGAGTGATCTCGCCGTAGCGGTCTTCGGGAACATAGACCGTGATGGTCAGGTTATTCAAGTCCGCGAGTTTGAGGGCAACTGCGCCAGGCTGGACGAATTCACCAGGCTCGACTTTGCGGGTGAGGACGACGCCGTCCATCGGCGCGTTGATCGTGAGTTTGGCGATCTGCGCATCGATCAACGCCAGGCTTGCTTCTGCCTGTGCGACATTTTTCTGCGCCTGATCGACTGCGTTTTTGGCGGCGATCACCGCGGGAGAATTTCCGCCCGTTTGCAAGGCAAGCAGACGGGCATACGCCGCATCGTAGCGCTGCTCGGCGACGAAGACTCGTCCGCGGGCGTATTCGATATCTTCGGCGGCGTCAGTATCGAGCAGGTCGTCGTAGGCTTCCTGTGCATCTTCGAGTTCGTCCACGGCGACATCGTAATAATCGGATGCCGCATCACGCAATCCCCCAGCCTGCGATGCAACATCCGCTTGTGCTTTGACATCCTTGGCGACAAGAAAAGCGATGCGGGCTTCAGCGAGTCGCTGCTCAGCTTTAACGAATTCGGCATTGCCCATACTATTGAGAACTGTTTCGAGATAATTCTGCGCGTCAGCAATTTCGGTTTGCGCGGAATCCAATTCGGCGTGGGCAGCATCTATCTGCACGGACTGTTCGATATACCAGTTGGGCTGGTCAAATTCACTGGGCGATGAGGCGCGCCAATCTGCGGCACGCTGCCCGACCTGCGCGGCAATGGCCGCTTCGAGCGTTTGGTCATATTTGGTTTGGGCAGATGCGAGGGCGGCGTTGGCAGAATCCACGTGGGCGGAGGCAACGGCTCGTTGGGCAGTCAACAGGCTTGGGTCGAGGCGAAGAAGCGCAGAGTTCTTCGTCACGGGTTGACCTTCTTCCACAAAGACTTCGGTCACTTTGCCTGCGAGTTCGGGGGCAATATCCACTTGCGCGGCTTCGATGACGCCTGATGCGGTGAGAGTTTCGTTTTGGTCATCGGTCGTTTGAGTGGCAATGAAGTAAATGCTGAAACCGATGATCAGGACGAGGATGAAAATTGCGGGAAGCGGGGGTCGTTTGTGATTCATGGGAATCTCCTTTTGCCCCCTCTCCCTTTGGGTCGTGTGCCACAAAGTAGTAGAGGGGTTGGGGGTGATGGTTAATCGAGACGCTTACGAAAGCGCAGTGCGGCGGCGGTCATGATGCCGATGGCGAAGAGTGTCATGGCGATGACGTCGAATTGGATCATTTCAAGCCCGACGCCTTTAAGCAGCAACGCGCGGATGATGACGAGGTAATAGCGCAACGGCATGAGGTACGAAAGCCATTGCAGAAATGCGGGCATGGCTTCAAGCGGAAAGAAAAAGCCTGAAAGAAAAATGCTCGGCAGGAGCGTCATCCACACAGTGAGCATGGCTTCCTGCTGGGTGTTGGCGATGGTGGAGGCGAACAAACCGATGCCCAAGCCCGTGGTGAGAAATACTACGGACAAGATAAGAATCAGTCCGAGGTCGCCGCGAATGGGCATGCCGAACCACCAATGCCCCACTGCCAGAACTTCGATCGTGTTAAAGAAACCGAGGATGACATACGGCATAAGTTTGCCAACGATCAATTCCCACGAACGTATGGGTGTGACAATGAGCTGCTCGATCGTTCCACGCTCGCGTTCACGCACCACGGACGTGGCAGTGAGAATGGCGGCAATGGCATACAGGATCATGCCGATCACGCCGGGAATCATGAAGTGCGCACTGATCAGGTCGGGGTTGAACCACACCCGTGTGCGGACTTCCACAGGCGGCTGGACGCGCAAGGTCATGCCGCTGCGCTCGAATTTCTGCGCGAGGATGTTGGTGGCATGGGATTGTCCGATCAACTGCGAAGCCGAAAGCGCCGTGGATGCGCTGGTCGGGTCAGAACCATCGAGGATGAAGGCGACTTGTGCGTTGCCGTCATTGAGACGCTGGGCATAGTCGGGCGGGATGATCATCGCTGCGCGCGCCTCACCCGACATGATGAGGGCTTCTATTTCGGATTCTGAATCCACCCTATAGGCGACTCGGAAGTAGTCCGCCGCGCGGTAGGCATCCAGCAAGGCGCGCGATTCGGCGCTGCGGCTTTGGTCCAGCACAGCGAGCGGAATGTTGCGCACGTCATTCGTGGCGGAATAACCAAGCAGGAACAACTGCATGATGGGGATGACAAGGATCATCGCCAGCGTGCGCACATCACGGAATATTTGAATAAATTCCTTGCGGATGATGGAAGCGAGACGTGAGTTCATGCAGGCTCCTTATCCGCGCTCATGGCGGCGTCCCCGCCGCCGAGGACAGCGGCTCGAGCAATATTGTTCATGCGGACTCCTTCAAAATGCCATGCAGATAAATATCCACATACGCATCCACTTGATTTTTGGGAAGCATCTTGCTCACAACCGAATTCGAGATCAGCATATCCGTAATGAAATAGGACATGATCATGCCGAAGAAGGAACGCATCAACACAGCAGGGTTTGTCACACGCAAGTCTTTTCTCGATTTCACCAGTTTTTCAAACACAGGCAGGATTTTCGGCGCGATCTCTTTTAACATCGCCGCACCATGCTTGCCGTTGAATTCCACGATCTCAATGAACATCAACTTGATGTAGAACGGCTCTGAAGCCAGTTCCTTCATCACCACCCTGACCGCATTGCCGAGAAAATCCTCCACACTGCTCCCATCCGCTTCAAGGATGATCGGCAGAACTTTCTTGTAGGGGTGTTTATCCACAATGATGGCTTTGAAGATCTCTTCCTTGCTCGAAAAATGATTGTAGATTCCGCCCAAGGCGAGATTCGCCCGCTCCGCGATCTGCCGCATGGACGTGGCATGATAGCCGTGTTCCATGAACAACTCGATGGCGGCATCCTCGATGGCGAGGCGGGTTACTCCGCCTTTTTTTAGTTTCTCTTTTTGGGGCATGGCTTCTCCAAAAATATGAACGAACGTTCGTTTTTTATTTTACTGAAAAGCGATGGTTTGTCAAGGGGCAGGAAAAACAACGGATGGATTACAATCCAAGCCATGCTCACCACCCTTGAAAAAGATGTCCGTAAAAACCTGAAACATAACGTTGCCGCCAACCTCTCGGATGGCGGTCTTTTTGGTGCGGCGCTCGGCTTTGCCTCCTTCAGTACCATCCTGCCGCTCTTCGTCGCCACCATGACCGACTCCGCCCTGCTGATCGGGCTGGTCCCCGCTATTCACTCGGTCGGGTGGCAATTGCCGCAGCTTTTCACCGCCAGCCATGTCTCACGCCTGCGCCAATACAAACGCACCGTGCTGCTGATGACCATCCACGAGCGCGTACCATTTTTGGGACTTGCCATCGTCGCATTATCGATCCCATTCATCGGTTTGAACGCGGGCCTCGTCATGACCTTCCTTTTACTGACGTGGCAGGGACTTGGCGGCGGATTCACCGCCAACGCCTGGACCTCCATGATCTCCAAGATCATCCCGCCCGACTCGCGCGGCACATTCTTCGGGTTTCAAGCCGCGCTTGCAAATCTCTTCCTGAGCGGTTCAGCCGTCGCGGCAGGATATTTGCTTGACTTCCTCGATTCTCCCTGGGACTTTGCAGTCTGCTTCTTTCTCGCAAGTTTTTTCTTCACTGTATCCTGGTTCGCCCTCGCGTTAACACGCGAACCTGAAGATATGGAAAAGATCATCCCTGAAGAGAGAACTCACTTCTGGGAGGATTCAAAAAAGATATTAAAGAAAGATTCAAATTTCAACTGGTTCCTGAGCGCACGCTTCCTTGCACAGTTCGCCACGATGGGATTCTCGTTCTACATCATTTATGCCCTGCGCCAGTTCAACATGGACACGGTCACTGCGGGCTATCTCACCGCCACGCTGACCATCTCGCAGACCATTGCCAATGCGGGCATGGGCTGGCTTGGGGATAAAATAGGTCATCGCGCCATGCTCGTCCTCGGCGCATTCGCCGCCATGCTCAGCGCCATCCTTGCATGGAATGCGGCATCGATCACATGGTTCTACCCCATTTTCATTCTGACGGGTCTTGCCAACGTTTCCATCTGGACCATCGGCATGGCGATGACCGTCGGCTTCGGCACCGAAGCAGAACGCCCCATTTACATCGGTCTTTCGCAAACACTGACCGCGCCTGCCACCATCTTTGCGCCCATCATCGGCGGCCTTATCGTAGACGCAGCGGGCTTCATCCCAACCTTTTCGATCTCCACCATCCTTTCCGGAGTGATGATCGGAATTCTTATATTTTTGGTGAAAGACCCAAGAAAACAGAAAACCGCGAACAGCAGACCATAGACCGTATCACCGGGTTAAGGAAGGATAGAATATGAAAAAGGTGTTCCTTGTTCTACTTGTGCTTATTTTGGCGGCATGTTCGCCTGCCGGGCAGGAACCTGAAACAGCCAACGCCGAAACCGCCATGCGAACATTCTTCAAGGCGCTGGCGAATGGTCAATATTCCGAGTCAGTTACGTTGTACGGCGGGGAGTATGAAGTTCTTGCGGGCTGGAATCCCGACCTCTCCCCCACGGACTATGCTTCCCTGTGGCAGCGCGGCTGTGAGCAGAATGGACTCGTCTGCATGGAGGTGCTGGATATCGTCAATGCAATTGAAACAGAGGGCGGTTTCGATTTCACGGTCACGTTCAAGACGAAGGATGGCGGGTTGTTCGAGTTCACGGGCTGTTGCGGCGAGACGTTACCAGAACCGATCACTGAATACGAGATCGGCGTGCAACGCGATGGAAATGGGAGTTATCAAGTCCTGTCCATGCCGCCGTATGTGCCGTAGGTTTTAATCATCCCGCAGGGTTAACTTGCGGAATGATCTTTTTCACAGCGTGGTCAAACGCCTCTTGAAACGGAAGCAGGTATCGGTTAAAACACGAGGCGGATTGTCCTATTTCGGGCATGACCTCCATCACTGACTTGTCTGACATCCGATGATATACTTCTTATTGTGAAATTTATCACCTATCGTAGGGGCGACCCGCCCATAACGGTTAGGTCACTTGATTAATCATGAAGGGTCGCCCTTACGAAAACCTGAGGAAAGAACATGACACAAGAAGATCCCAGAATTTTGGAACTGCGCAAGATGCGCGCCAAGGCGTTGGAAGGCGGCGGCGCGGAACGCATTGCCAAGCAAAAAGCCAAAGGCAAATTGACGGCGCGGGAGCGGGTGGAGTTATTGCTCGACCCGGGCACGTTCAATGAGATTGAACCATTCATTACGCACCAAGGCGATGAACTTGGATTGTTGAAGGAAAAATTTTACGGCGACGGGGTCATCACAGGCTACGGGCAGATCAACGGGCGGACGATTTATTTATATTCACAGGATTTTACAATTTACGGCGGCACATTGAGCGAGATGCAGTCGCACAAGATTTGCCGCGTGATGGATCTGGCAGTGCGCAACGGTGTGCCGTTCATTTCGCTGATCGATTCAGGCGGCGCGCGCATTCAGGAAGGCGTGCGCTCAATGGGCGGCTATGCGGAAATTTTCAGGCGCAACGCGCAGTATTCGGGCGTGGTTCCGCAGGTCAGCATCATGCTCGGACCGTGCGCGGGCGGCGCGGCATACTCCCCTGCCCTGACGGACCTGGTCATCATGGTGGAAAAATCATCGTTCATGTTCCTGACGGGACCCGATGTCATCAAAGCCGTGACGGGTGAAGTCATTGACGCCGAATCATTGGGCGGCGCGGTGGTGCATAACTCGGTCAGCGGCGTGGCACATTTGAGCGTGCCAAGCGAAAAAGCCGCGCTGGATATGGCACGGCATTTCCTTTCGTATTTACCGTCGAATAATGTCGAGAACCCGCCATATGTGCAGCCGGCGGATGACCTTTCCCGCATGGATGAATCCCTTAACAGCATCGTCCCACTCGAAGCGAATGAGCCGTATATCATGCATCAGGTCATTCAAAAGATCGTGGATACAGACTCCTTCCTTGAAATCCAGCCCGATTGGGCACGGAATGCCATTGTCGGGCTGGCGCGCATCGGCGGACACAGCGTGGGTATCGTGGCGCAGGAGCCGTCCATCATGGCGGGTGTGATTGACATCGATGCCGCGGATAAAATGACGCGCTTCGTGCGCATGTGTGATTGTTTCAACATCCCGCTCGTCACGTTCGTTGATTCGCCCGGCTTCCTGCCGGGCATCGCTCAGGAACATGGCGGCATCATCCGCCACGGCGCGAAACTGCTCTACGCGTATTCCGAAGCCACCGTGCCGAAGATATGCGTCATCACCCGCAAGGCATATGGCGGTGCGTATGTCGTCATGTCCAGCAAGTATCTCGGCACCGATGTCACCTACGCGTGGCCCAGCGCGGAGATCGCCGTGCTCGGCGCGGAAGGCGCGGCAAATATTTTGTTCAAGAAACAGATTGAAACTGCAAACGACCCCACCGAAGAACGCCAGAAACTTGCCAGCGAATATCGCGAGAAATTCAATAACCCATATTACGCCGCCTCCACGGGCTATGTGGATGACATCATCGAGCCGCGCGAGTCGCGCCCGAAGATCATCGCGTCGCTTTCGGCACTGCGCGACAAATACGCCCCCGCCCCGCCGCGCAAGCATGGGAATATGCCTGTATGAACAATATCCTCCTTTCCCTTGAAATCACCGCCCTCGGCATGGGACTGGTCTTTGGCGCGATTCTTTTGCTATGGCTGACGATGGTAATTCTGACGGCTGTCACTGCGGAGAAAGAATCGCCTGAAGAAGATGCTTCGTCTTCGCTCACAAAATCCGCCTCAGACTCCCCTGAGCCTGCTTCCACCACCCAGGCAGACTCCAAACTTCAAGTTGCTTTGCTCGCTGTGGCGATGGCGCGCGCGGAGCAGGGACAAACCTCCGTGCACCCGCTGGCAGAACCGCCCACCGCGCTGGTCTCCGCCTGGCAATTGGGCATGCGCACACGGCAGATGGCGGAAAAAGGGAATATGAAACGGCGCTAGATTCCGGAGTGCGGACTTCAGTCCGCTGATACATAATGGCGGACTAAAGTCCGCAGTCCGAGGAATTTTATGAAACAAAAACTCACCATCAACAACCAAACCTACGAAGTGGAGATCGAAGACATCAACGCGAGACCCGTCATCGTGCACGTGGATGGGCAGCGGTTCGAGGTCGTGCCGGAGAAACAGGATCAGGTTGAAACAAGAAAAGACGCGGGCGGGACAACGGAGAGTCAATCCTTTAATCCGAATCCTGCACCCGTCGCCGCACCGTCTCCCAACCTTGCCATGAGCGGTAATGCGTTGACCGCTCCCCTGCCTGGAACCATTGTCAATGTGTTTGTGAAGGCTGGCGAGAAAGTGGAGTCGGGACAGGTGGTGCTGGTGATCGAAGCGATGAAGATGAAGAACAGCATCCGCTCGACGTACAGCGGCACGGTCAGCGATGTACTGGTGAGCGAAGGGCAAATCGTCGCGCACAAGCAGGCGTTAATCAAGTTCGCGGATTTGGGTGAGGCGTCATGGATGTAGGCGCGCTGCTACCTGAACTCTTGAAGGGTTTCTCGAATTTCACACTCGGCAACGGCGTGATGATCACTGCATCCCTGATATTGATCTATCTCGCGGTGTTCAAAGAGATCGAGCCCGTGTTGCTTTTGCCGATCGGCTTCGGATGTCTGCTGGCAAATATTCCGCTGGCGGGCATGACCGCCGCCGAAGGCATGATGGGCGTTCTATACAACGCAGGCATCAAAACGGAATTATTCCCGTTATTGATCTTTATCGGTGTCGGCGCGATGATAGATTTCTCGCCGCTGCTGGCACAGCCCAAAATGGTATTGCTCGGTGCGGCGGGGCAATTCGGGATCTTCGGCACGTTGATTCTCGCAATTGCATTGGGATTTCCGCTCAACCAAGCTGCGTCCATTGGGGTCATCGGCGCGATCGATGGACCGACCTCCATTTTTGTCGCCTCAAAACTCGCGCCTGAATTGCTTGCCCCGATTGCGGTGGCGGCGTATTCCTACATGAGTTTGATTCCGATCATCCAGCCGCCATTGATGCGGGCGCTGACCACGAAAAAAGAACGCCTGATCAAAATGGAGTACACGCCCAAGCCCATCTCCAAACGGACTCTCATCTTCTTCCCCGTTGTGATAACGCTTGTCGTCGGCTTGCTTGTCCCCGAAGCCACGCCGCTGATCTCCATGCTCATGCTTGGGAATTTACTCAAAGTCTCTGGCGTGGTGGACCGTCTGAGCAACGCGGCGCAGAATGAGATCATCAACATCGCCACGCTGTTTCTGGGGCTCGCCATCGGCTCAACCATGAGCGCGGCATCTTTCCTGAATTTGGACACCGGCAAGATCATGGTACTGGGTCTGTTCGCCTTTGCATTGGATACGGTTGCAGGGCTGCTCTTCGGTAAGTTAATGTCCGTGATGAGCGGCGGAAAGATCAATCCGCTGATCGGCGCAGCGGGAATCTCCGCCTTCCCGATGGCGGGACGGATTGCCGCAAAAATGGCAAACGACGAAGACCCGGACAACTTCATCCTCATGCACGCGATGGGCGCGAATACCGCAGGTCAACTGGGCAGCGTCATTGCGGGCGGAATCTTGCTTTCAGTTGTCAGCAAGATGATGGGGATATAGGAAGGATAAAAAGAGGAAAGATGCCATTAAAACATCTTTCCTCTCATATCAACCAATGATGGACTTCGGGCGGCGAATCTTTTCCAGCAAACGTGTCACCAGCATCCCGCCTGGAACGGCAAACACGAACGCCAATATCACAGTGATAAGCAATCCGATCAACGCCACAATGCCGATCCAGCCGAAGGCGAAAACAATGGGGTCTTCCTTCACCACTTCCCCGCCCGCATCAATGCAGTGCAATTCATAGGCGGTGGACGGCTGTGAATTGCCAAATTCATCTATTGATGTGGACTGATACGAATAACTTTTTGGTGTTGTATCTTCAGGGCAGATAAACCCTCCCATGGTTTTGATCGCAACCTCACTGGCGGAAGAGATGCCGCCCGCCACAAAGGCAACCGGCATCACACAACTTCCGATCAACGCGATCAACAGGAACCAGATCAAACAGCCGGAGAACGCAGTCGTTTTTGCTTTGCTCATCGATTTTCTCCTTAATGCATATATGATTATAGTCCCCAAAACGATGACCAATATCATCTTTATGTGGGGGAACTTGTGCGCTATAATCCAAGTTGTCTGACAAATATAAAGGAGTTCTCCATGACCACAATTGACCTGACCATCCACAAAGACCGCCGCGCCCGCGCCATCCAACGCGCCAAGGAACGCAACATCATCATCCCCACCTATGCCCAAATGAAAGACCCTTCAAAAATCCCAGCCAAAGTCAAGGAGGAATTGACAAAGATCGGACTCTGGGATATTCACCCACGCAATCTCTTCCGCATCACCTGGAAGAATCAACCCATCGCTTCCGGCGGGACATTTGGCGGAGTCAATTTTCTCGAACTTCCCTCTTCGCTGACAGGAGTCAAAGCCCGCATCATTGCCATCGTCGGCAAATGGTTCCCGACCGGGGCGCACAAAGTCGGGGCGGCGTTTTCCTGCCTCGTGCCGAGACTGGTCACAGGTCAGTTCGACCCGACCACTCAAAAAGCCGTCTGGCCCTCCACAGGCAATTACTGCCGCGGCGGCGCGTATGATTCCGCTTTGCTCGCCTGTGAATCCATTGCCATTTTGCCCGAGGGCATGTCAAAGGAACGCTTCGAATGGCTGGAAAAAGTTGCAGGTGAAACCATCAAGACCCCTGGCTCCGAATCCAACGTAAAAGAAATTTTTGACAAGTGCTGGGAACTCCGCAACTCAGGTCAGGACTTGATGATCTTCGACCAATTCCAGGAATTCGGCAATTATCTCTGGCATTACGAAGTGACAGGTCATGCGATGGAAGAAGTGTTGAAACAGGTCATGGGGTCGAATGACCGCTATCGCGGCATGGCATCCGCTACGGGCTCGGCAGGCACGATCGCCAGCGGCGACTACATGAAGCAGCTCTTCCCCGAAAGCAAGATCGTCGCCAGCGAAGCGCTTCAATGTCCCACCCTGCTCGAAAACGGCTTCGGTTCCCATCGCATCGAAGGCATCGGCGATAAGCACGTACCCTGGGTTCACAACGCCAAGAATACCGACGTGGTCACCGCCATTGACGACAACGCCGTGGTCAACATCTCGCGCCTGTTCAATGAAGAAAACGGACGCGCCTACCTGGTTGAAAAGGGCGTTCCCGAAGCGCTTGTCGGTCAACTTGATTTGCTGGGTTTCTCCGGCATCTCGAACGTACTCTCCTGCATCAAAGCCGCAAAGTACTACGAAATGGACGAGAACGACATCATGCTCACCGTCCTGACCGACTCAATGGAACTCTATCGCTCGCGCCTGCACGAAATGCACGAGGAGTTTGGTCAATACAGCGAAAAAGATGCGGCTGCCGACTTCGCCCGCTACCTGCACGGGCAATCCATCGATAATATGCTCGAGCTGACCTACCCCGAACGCCGCAGAGTCCATAACTTGAAATACTATACTTGGGTCGAACAGCAGGGCAAAACCTACGAAGAAATTCAGGCGCAGTGGTATGAACATGATTACTGGACCAGCGTCCAAAAACAGGCAGATGAAATTGACGAGTTGATCGTCGAGTTCAACAAGGAAGTTGGATTGAATTAAACAGTAAGGGCGGAGCGATGCTCCGCCCTTTGATTATTGAATAAGACTTCCGATTTCTTGAAGAACTCGGAAGTCTGGGAGTAATTCATTATGAATCTCAAAATACCTTCATCCTGTTTGTTGATTATTTTGGTTGCCTTACAATTGATATCTTGCACCAATACCTCCCCAACACCACCTTCCACCCTCACACCCACTGCAACGCCTGTTCCACCTCAAACGCCAACCCCAAGATCAACCGCAACGAACACTGTCTCACCTACACCGGAGACACAATTACACGGACTGATTACCGAGCTTGAAAATATACCTACGTATACTGCGGAGCAGCGGCAGGCTGCGATACAACTGGCAATCGACTCCACGTCTCTGACGCAGGAAACAGCGGGGATATGGATTACCCAGGTGTCACAAGTGGCCTATCGTGACGATACATTAAACAGCGATATAGCAGACACTGTACGGATTACCTGCGCACTGGATAAATCGTGTCTCATCCGTGATACGTTTCAGATGATGATTCAGACGCCGCAGGGCGAGAAACCGGCGCACTATGTTCTGATGGAGTATTTTGTGACATTCGAAGACGGAACGCAGGGTCCGGTGGTTGTGCCTATTATTATCGATCAAAAAGGGTCTGATCCGACGCAGGACCCTGACAGAGAAACGGAATACCTGCTGCAGCTGCTTCAGAAGTCGGATGATTCGAGCGGCGGCGTCATTGATTTTCTCAGAATCATAACGTCTACGCGCAGTAATTTTCCGCAGCCGATAAATCCTGTTATTTCAGCGCTGATAGAAAGCGCAATGAATGATCAAGCAGCACGCGCACTGCTTGAGAAAGCCCATACCCTTGCGGGTGAAGGAAAATTCTTGTCCCAGGACGAAATCAATACACTGTGGGGTGCAATCATTAAATATTGATTACTCACAATTTAAAGTCGCCCTAACAAACACATTACCCTCTTGAAATAAATATGCTACGCAGGATTTATGAAGCGATTGGATGCTATTTTGCTGATTTGCAGCTTCTTTTCAGGTGGTCTACGAGGTGACAGTCACTTTCCAAGGTGACTGTCACTTCGTTTTATAATAGATAAATGCTCAAGCCAACGGATTTGATCCTCGTCTGCCTCCTGCCCACCCCCCGCGACCTCGAAATCGCGCGGCTGCTTGGCTGGTACCGCATCCCGCTTCGCACCGCGCCCAAAGTCGTTGCCGTGGACTATCTCGCGTTCTACCAACCAGCCTCGTTCGGAGAAAGAAGCGGGCAGATCGAGTTCATCGCCAAAGTCCGCGGACACGAACTCACTACCCGCGGTGAGCTGCTGAAAGATGAAGCAAACCATCCGCATGCCAAAGAGGAATACTACAAAATCCAACTTGGCGCGCTGGAGAAGCTCAGGGAGACTATCAAAACTGACAAGTGGAAACGGCTGACCTTCCTTTACTCGACCGGCGAGTACCTGCTCAATGCAAAAACGCTCAACGACCTCGTGGTGGAAGGAGAAGAACGCCAACTTCTCTGGAAAAGCCTGCGCGAACGCGCCGAAAACGAACAGCTTTACAAAACCGACCTGCCCGAAGCAGATATCCCCCCCAACGTTCTCATGGCTCTTCTCGGCATCAAAGACCTGCAGGAGGAGGATGGTCAGAAATAACCATCAAGTATCACTTGATTCTGTTTGAACTAAGTGATAAACTTCCTTCAAATGCCCGCGGATCTCCTCGTTGTTACGCCCTCATCCAGCCTCGGAGAATCGATACGCAGCTCGCTGGACGAGACAAAACTGTACCGAATCCATGTTGTTAACAACAAGGCGTCTGCCATAGTAAAAGCAGATGAAATCGGCGCTCCTCTTGCCCTGCTTGATTTCTCCCTTGGCGAGGAACGGGTCATCGAAGTGGGCGAGGCGTTGCGCACCATCCAGCCAAGCATCAACCTCATCATCCTTTTTGATGAAAACCTCAATCCGCCTCTTTTTGATACACTGCGTCCATGGATCCTGATCCGCAAACCTTTCAGAATGTCGAAATTTATGACCGCCATTAGCAAACCCAAACCCGAAGCCAGCCCAACCACCGGCGCCAGCACCTCCCTGCCCTGGCTCAGCGACGTGAGCAAAGCCGCGCAGCATCTCACCCGCCTGACGCTGGAATCATCCGCACAAGCTGCATTGATTACCCTCAAGAACAATCTGTGGGCGTATGCCGGCGGTCTTTCGCAGAATGCGGCAAATGAAGTAGCCCAAACCGTCACCCGCAACTGGGACGGACAAAAAGGTTCGGACCTCCTGCGCTTCATCCGCCTCGAAAGCACAAAAGCCGAACACATGCTGTACGCCACCCGCCTCACAGCAGACACCGTGCTTGCCTTCGTTTTTGACGCAGAAACTCCCTTCAGCACCATCCGCTCCCAAGCAAGCCTGCTGGTCAATGATTTCGGGAGTGACCGGTCTGAATCGCAAAAAACAGCCGTACCCTCCGGACATGATTTTGAACTCCCCGATGATCTGGATGAAGATGATGGCATGGACATCGCACCGATTACGAACATCCTGACCAACATTCCGGCGCCCAATCCCAAACCTGCCTCCGCTCAGCATGACGGCAGCCCGCCCCGTAAAAAAGAGAATTTTGACCCAAACCAGACACGCGTCTCCGAACCGCTTTCAAACGCATCGGTCTTCAACCGCGAGACCTACACCCCGATCCAGTTGAATAAATTCGTTATGAAGGACCCGGCGGAAGATCCCAGTCTGGGCCCCCCCTCTCAGACAGCATTTGACGAAGTGGAGGTCACCGCGCCGGCCCGCCCGAAAAAAAGACCCGAAACCCCGATCGCCAGACCTGAACCGGGCGAAACCGATGTCACCCGCGAAAATCCATCCACAGAGGTGGCGCGCAAACTGGTTGTGGAACCATCCTCGGCAGGTTTGTACCATCTTACCTATGCCTGCCTGCTTGTGCCAAGGTTTTCATCCCACTATCTCACAGGCGACGTTGCAGATCATGTCGGCGAATGGCTTCCAACCATCTGCATTGCCTTTGGCTGGCGGTTGGAATATCTGGCTGTGCGTCCTGAATATTTGCAATGGGTGGTGAATGTCCAGCCGAACACATCGCCCGGTTATGTGATGCGGATCGTGCGCAAGCAAACATCGGAAAAGATCTTTACTGAATTTACGCGGTTCAAAAAAGAGAATCCGTCCGGCGATTTCTGGGCACCCGGCTATCTCATTATGGGGGGAACCCAGCCGCATCCGCCGCAACTCGTGCGCGATTACCTGCACCAGAGCCGTCTGCGCCAGGGGCAGGAATCCATTCCGCAACAACCGCGCAAACGCAACTGAAAAATGAAGCGCAGAGTATAATAAACTCTGCGCTTTTTATATTTAAATCCAAATTACAACCTGAAGAGAACAATGCCCCCTACCCTTTATCTAATTGATGGACATGCCCTCGCCTACCGTATGTATTTTGCGCTGACCGCAGGCGGAGGCAGTCAACGCTGGCAGACATCCAAAGGTGAACCAACCGCGGGAGTGTACGGCTTCGCGCGCGAACTGGTGCGCGTCATGGAGCAGGAAAAACCCGAATATCTTGCAGTTGCATTTGACGTGGGCAAGACCTTCCGTGACGACATCTTCCCGGAATACAAGGCCACGCGCGAAAAAATGCCTGATGACCTGCGTGTGCAGATCGAACGCATCCGCGAAATGGTGGATGCCTTCAATATCCCGCGCCTGGAAATGGAGGGATATGAAGCCGATGATGTGCTCGGCTCCGTTGCAAGGATCGCCGCCGGACAAGGCTTGGGCGTAAAGATCATCACCGGTGACAGGGACCTGCTCCAGTTGGTCAATGAGCGCACAGCCGTCTATCTCGCCGGCGACGACCAGACCTACATCACCGATGCGGATGTCATCAGGAAATTAGGCGTGCGTCCCGATCAAGTCGTGGACTACAAGGCCATTGTGGGTGACACATCCGACAATATTCCCGGCATAAAAGGCGTGGGTGAAAAAACAGCGATCTCCCTGCTCGAAAAATTCCAAACACTGGACACGATCTATGCCAGCCTCGACCAGGTGGAAAACCGCTGGAAGGGAAAATTCGAGGCGAGTCGGGAAACAGCGTACATGAGCCGTGACCTTGCGCGCATCGAAGTTAATCTCGATATCAAGTTTGACCTTGAGTATGCCGCGGTTAAACCATTCGATCCATCCAAATTGGAGGCCTTCTTCAAGGAGATGGAATTTCGCACCCTGTTGAGCAAGATCCCTGCCATCAGCGGCGGTGTGACGGAAACCGAATCCGCGCCGAAGACTGCAAAGACCAAAAGCGGACAGATGGCCATGTTCGTGAACCAGCCGCAAATTGTTCCCATACCCCAGGCATCGAATATCGAGGTTGTGATTGTGGATTCGGACGAGAAATTAAACAGCCTTGTCAAGGACCTCGCAAAAGCCGGGGCAATCTCTTTTGACACGGAAACCACATCCACGGAAGAGATGCAGGCGGAACTGGTCGGCATTTCTCTGGCGTTAAAGGAGGGTCAGGGATATTACATCCCCATCGGGCATACGTCGGGCAGCAACCTCCCCGTTGAAAAGGTGATTTCCGCGCTCACTCCCTCCATGACGAATGTCAGGATCGGAAAGGTCGCGCACAACGCAAAATACGACCACATCCTGCTCGCACGGTATGGGTTGGTCACGACGCCCATCACGTTCGATACCATGCTGGCAGAATTCATTGTTGACCCATCTTCGCGCAATTTGGGGTTGAAGAACCTTGCGGCTTTCCGTCTGGGCGAAGAAATGACCCATATTGAAGATTTGATCGGCAAGGGAAAAAAGCAGATCAGCATGGCGGATGTGCCAATCGAAACCGCCGCAAACTATGCCGCCGCCGATGCAGAGACCACCCTGCGTCTGATGCCCATCATGCAGAAGGAACTTGAGCGTGTGAGCGGCACAAGGATACTGGATGAAATAGATATGCCCCTCACCGCCGTGCTGGCAGACATGGAGATGGCGGGCGCATTAATTGATACTGATTTTTTCGGCAACATGTCGGTGGACCTGGCGAAGCGTCTGGCAGAGATCGAAAAGGAAATTTTCGGACTGGCCGGCAAAACCTTCAACATCAACTCACCGCAGCAGCTCTCGGATATTCTCTTCAATCATCTGCGCCTCGAACCACCAGACAAAGGACGCAAAACAGCCACAGGCTTTTACTCCACCTCAGCCGATGTGCTCGAGGCGCTGCGCGGCAAGCATCCCATTTTGGAATGGATCCTCGAACAGCGCGAGCTCTCCAAACTAAAATCAACCTACGTGGATGCCCTGCCCAATGCCGTGGACAAAAACACCGGCCGTGTGCATACCTCCTACAGCCAGATCGGCGCCGTGACGGGACGGCTTTCATCCAACAATCCGAATTTACAGAATATTCCCATCCGCACGGATACAGGACGCCGTGTGCGAAATGGATTCATCGCCGACAAAGGCAATGCCTTGCTGTCTGTGGATTACTCCCAAATTGAATTGCGCATCGTCGCACACATGGCTGGGGACGACGCCATGCTCGCCGCCTTCCGCGCTGGGGAAGACATCCACGCGACGACCGCCGCCGCAATCTACGACATCGAACTGGATAAAGTGACCAAGGATATGCGCCGCCATGCAAAAGCCATTAACTTTGGGCTGATATACGGCATGTCGGCATTCGGTCTCACCCGCTCCACGGAATTGACACTTGCCGAAGCCGAGGATTTTGTCAAAGCCTATTTCAGGAAATTTCCCGGCGTAAAAAAATACCTGGACGGGATGAGAAGGCAGGCCGCCGAGATCGGCTACGTGGAAACCCTGCTGGGGCGCAGGCGCTACTTCCCCGCCCTGCAGGGCAAGGTCAATGTCCAAATGAAGAACCGCGAGGAACGCGAAGCCATCAACGCACCGATTCAAGGCACCGCGGCGGATATCATGAAGATCGCCATGATCAAGATTCCGCCTGCTCTTCAAGCCTGCGGCTTGAAGGGGAAAATGCTTTTGCAGGTGCATGATGAACTTGTGCTCGAATGTCCAGGAAGCGAATTGCAAAAGACCGCACAGGTTGTTCAGGAAACAATGGCGAACGCCTACCCGATGAACATCCCGCTCGAAACAGAAGCAAGAGCGGGTGCGAACTGGGGCGAGATGTCCGTATTGAAGTGAAGTGAACCTAACCATGAATCCGCTCATATTGTGCGAGCACAATGCCTGCACCAGTCTGTCTGGGCTTGTGAAAGTCGGCGGACAAATGACCGCCTTGCGTTGTATGGACGATGGATAAGGTTATAATTGCATAACTGTCAGCTCAAATCTGCGCAAGCGAAAGTAAAATAACCACATGCCCGCTCAAGATGATGTCTTTCAAAAAGCAATGAATGAAGGCCATTCCGCCGCTTGGGACCAGGAATGGAGCAAGGCCATCAACGCGTACCGCCGCGCCTTGCAGGCATCCCCGCAGCACCCAAAGGCGCTCAACAGCCTTGGGCTTGCCCTCTATCAATCCGGCAATATCGAGGAAGCTCTGCAAATTTACATGAGCGTTGCAAAGATCTCGCCCGACGACCCGGTCCCGATGGAAAAGGTGGCACAACTCTCTGAAAGAGTCGGCAACCTGAAAAATGCCATCGATGCGGCACTCCGCGCTGGCGACCTCTTTTTACAGCAACGCGACACTGAAAAGGCGCTTGAGAACTGGTTACGTGTTACAAGCCTGAACCCCGAACATGCCGTCGCACATTCACGCCTCGCCCAGGTGCACGAAAAACTTGGGCATAAACAACAGGCGGTGGTCGAATATCTCGGCATTGCCAGCGTCCTCCAGCGCGCGGGCAACGCTAAAAGGGCGCAAGAGATGGTCGATAAAGCCCAGTCCATTTCGCCCAACAGCCCCGAAGTAAAACAAGCGCTGACCCTGCTCAAAACCGGACAACTGCTCCCCAAGCCGATACGAGGCAAAGGCGGGACGGGGCCCATCCGCATGGCACAGGTGAAGCAATTGCAGGAACCTGAAAAAGCCGCCTCCGGTCTGGACCCGATTGCTGAGGCGCGCCAAAAGGCATTGACCCGGCTGGCGGAGTTGCTTTTCGAATACTCCGATGAAAGCCCTGCCGCACAGGAACGCCGTGGACTTTCCGCCATCATGAAAGGGACTGGCAATCTCTCCATGTATCAAGCCGAGCAGACCAAGGTCGTCCTGCATCTCGGCCAGGCCATTGACGCGCAAACCAAGGGCAAGGACGTACAAGCCGCTGAGGAACTGGAACACGCATCCGAGGCAGGCTTTAAACATCCTGCCTTGTATTTCAACCTTGGTGTTTTGCGCTTCAAGGGCGAACGCATCGAAAGCGCACAACGCTTTTTGCAAAACGCGGTCAAACACAGCGATTACGCACTTGGCACGCGCCTGCTGCTTGGACAGATGCTCGTAAAAAAATCCAATTTCCACGAAGCCGCATTGGAATACTTGGAAGCGTTGAAGCTCGCAGATGCCATGACCGTTCCCGAGGAACAATCTGATGATATCCGCCAGCAATACGAACCCATCATTGAAGCGTATCAGAACCAAGAGGATGAAACCGCCCTGCAGAAAGTATGCGGGAACGTCGACAACCTGCTCATGCGTCCTGACTGGCGCGAGCAACTCCAAAAAACACGTGAACAAATGTCAAAGCAGGAGGGTGATACGCCCTTCCCACTTGCGGACGTCATCCTGCAGGCGCAGTCCTCTTCGGTAATCGAATCCATGAACCGCATCAATCAACTGGCCCGCTTGGGTAACCTGCGTTCCGCCATGGACGAAGCCTACGATGCCGTTCAGCACGCGCCCACTTACCTGCCACTCCACACAATCATGGGCGACCTGCTCGTCAAGGAGGGGCGCACAACAGATGCGATCACCAAATTTGGCGTCGTTGCCCAGGCATACAGCGCGCGGGGCGAGGTGGTGCAAGCCACAAAATTATTGCGCCGCATCATCCAGATCTCACCCATGGATCTCGGCGCGCGCACCCGCCTGATTGACCAGTTCGTGGCACGCGGACAAATTGACGATGCAATTCATGAATACCTGGAGCTTGCCGGAATCTACTACCGCCTCGCCGAACTCGATATGGCGCGCAAAACGTACACCACCGCCCTGCGCATGATACAACAAGGCAAAGCCAGCCGAGATTGGAACACTCACATCCTTCAACGCATGGCGGATATCGACCTGCAGCGGCTGGATTGGAAACAGGCCCTGCGCGTCTATGAACAGATACGAACGCTCAACCCGGATGATGACGGCACGCGAAAACAACTCATCGAACTCAACCTGCGGATGGCACAGCCCGACAAAGCCATAAGCGAACTTGAAAATTATATTAACCATCTCGAAAGCCAGAAAAAGAATGACCTGACCATCATCTTCCTCGAAGACCTCGTAAACGAACACGACGATCAGCCCATCTTCAAACGCACGCTTGCGGCACAACATCACCGCGCAGGCCGCACCGGTGATGCCATTACCATACTGGATGCACTGGGCGAAGCCCTGATGAAAAACGGAGACAAACAAATCGCAATGGAAGTCATCAACCAGATCGTTTTGATGAACCCGCCCAATGTCGAGGAATACCGCCAGCTGCTGGATCAAATGCGAAACTGACAAGTTAAAATGGACAAAATAACGGATGCCCATCAATTCAACGATGGGCATTTTTCTTGCAGCGCCTTCCTCCCGGCCTTCAGCCTGTGACAAATGTTCCAGATGGGAAACGCCTCACATGCTATAATCCCAGCGATTTCAAATCTGGAGAACAACATGCCGAAAACCCAAAATATGGCCGTGATGAAATGGCTTTTTGTCTTCTCTTTCATCGTCGCGTTTCTCGTCACCTTCGGGGGATTTGTCCGCCTCACCCGCTCCGGACTGTCCATTGTGGAGTGGAATCCCATCAGCGGTATATTTCCACCCACCGGACTACAAGCCTGGGAGGACGAATTCGCCAAATACCAGGAAACCCCCGAATACAAACTGGTCAACACAGGCATGACTCTGGAAGAATATCAATTCATCTTCTATATGGAATGGGTGCACCGTATCATCGCCCGCCTGGCAGGTCTGTATTACGCCGTCCCTGTTTTCTATTTCCTTTTCAAGAGAACCATCCCATTCAGGGAATTCGGTGTCTACTTTGTAATGGGAATGCTCTTCATCGGGCAGGCATTCATGGGCTGGTACATGGTCGCCAGCGGACTGGTAGATCGTCCCTCTGTCAGTCACTTCCGCCTCACCACCCACCTGCTATTCGCGCTTACGCTCTATGGAATTGCCCTGTGGACTGCTCTCGGTCATAAATATGGTTTCCAGGATCCAACAAGAAAAATCAAATGGTCCCTGCCCTCCAAACTGGCATTATGGGCAACAGCTGCCCTTATCATCCAAATCACCTACGGCGGCATGACGGCCGGACTCAAAGCGGGTCATGTTTCAGATTCATGGCCTCTCATGTTCGGGAAATTAATCCCACCCAATCTTTTCAATTCCTGGATTGACCTGTTTGAAACCCCGCAGACGATTGTTTTTATTCACCGCTGGCTTGCCTGGCTGGGGCTCATTCTCGTACCGTTTGTCTATCACCTCGTCAGGAAACAAAATTACCCGGCCGATATCCAAAACGGACTCAAGTGGCTCATTGGCGTGGTTGCCCTGCAGATCGCGCTCGGCATATGGACCGTCCTCTCATACGTCAATATTGTCATCGCGCTGATCCATCAAGCCAATGCCATCCTCCTGCTTGGACTGGCCGTCTATTTCATCCACAGGTTCAGGTCATTGGACGAGAAATAAAAAAGGGATGATGTATTAATGCGATAATCACTTCATCCTGCACGTGTCATCGTTGCCACGGCGACAACGCCGAGAAACATACCTGCAACAGAGAATGCCCACGAAAGGAAACTTAGAAGAAACCCAAGTGGCAAAATGCGCATGACCATCAGCAGCGGGAGAAAAAAACCCAACAGCATCAGGATCAAGCCGAGGACAAGCAGGAAGCGCGGTGATCTCATTTCGGTTGATACAGCCAACAGGCGACAAAATGCCCGGGCTCGGGTTCAAAATCCAACGGTTCTGTTTCGTCACATAATCCTGCAATTGCTTTCGCACAACGTGGATGGAAACGACAGCCTGCAGGCGGGTTAACCAAGCTTGGCGGTTCGCCAGGTGGAACATCCTTGAAGGTGTCGGCATTGCGCGCATCGGGGTCGGACGTTGCGGCAATCAAAGCCATGGTATACGGATGCAGAGGGTTTTCAAGCAGACAGCGCGTTTCAGCCTTCTCAACCAGGTTGCCTGCATACATCACAAAAATACGCATGGAAAAATATTTCACAGTTGAAAGATCATGTGTAATATAAATGACCGAAAGGTGGTGCTGTTCCTGCAAGGCGCGCAGCAGTTTCAATATCTCCACGCGCACCGACGCATCCAGCATGGAGACGGGTTCATCCGCCACAATCAACTTTGGTTCGAGGATCAGCGCGCGTGCGATCACGATGCGCTGTTGTTGCCCGCCGCTCAGCATGTGCGGGAACTTCGCAAGAAAATCATCGGCAGGATGGAGTTTGACTTCGTCCATCGCCTTGTGAATTCGCTCAAACCTTTCATTCCCATCCTTCACATTGCTGATAAGGAGTGGTTCTTCCAAAATTTGCTGCACGGTCATGAACGGCGGGAGCGCGCCATAAGGATCCTGTTGAACATAGCCAATTCCAAAACGGTAATCACGCAAAGCATTGCCTTTGAGTTTGGAAAGATTTTTTCCCTCAAAGATAAGTTCACCGTGTGTGGGGATGTTGAGCGCAAGAATCGTCTTCATCAGGCTGGACTTGCCGCATCCGCTCTCACCGACGACTGCCACGGTTTCCCCCTCAACCAGCTCAAAGCTGACGCCGTCCACAGCCTTGACATAGCCCGCATGACCAAAACCAAATCGGCGCAATTCATACCATACGTGCAAATCACGAATGGATAACAGAACATTCCTTGGGTCTTGAATTTTTAATGCCATTGGCTTTGCCTCATGCAGGTCGGTAATCATGCGTCTTACTCCTCTTTTCAGTTGCGCTTCCCCCGTGCCAGTGATTTCGCAAGCGCGGTCTAGCGTTTCTCTGTTGCAGAGCCGAAACCCGTCTGCAAGCCCTGCAAACATTCCATCATACCGAGATGGCGGCAGTCATGTGAAAGAAAGGTGAGCAGGTTCAAACGGATTTTCTGCAGCTTCTTTCTCAAATCTTCATCCACATCATCGAATGTGGCATATCGTTCATCCAATAATTCCACAAATGCTTCCAATGTTTCATACGACCGTTTCAGGTAATCGACCAGCTCGTCTTTCGGCGGGATGGGCAGGGTTGCGGCAACTTCGTCGCTCAGCCCCGTGCCAACCGTCGCATTCAATTCAGTGGGGAACCCCCACCTTTCTGCGAGGTTTTCGATTGCCCATATTTCCCTTGGTTTGCCAAAGTCACCGCCAAGCTGCGGGGTGCGTTCGAGAATAATAGCCTTGAGGAAATCCGATTCGCGCGCAAGATGCCAGAGGTGAAATCCTATCGAGGTGCTATAACCTCTTGGTTTCCAATGCAGTTGAGTTTCGTCCAATTCCTCAGCAAATTCAAAAATAACCTTATGAATATCCTTGAACAAATACAGAACATCATAGAGTGCCTGGGGTGACATGGAGTGTTCCTTATTTGATAAATAGGCTACAGGCAGCCGCCAACAGATGCGTTATTCATGCAGCCAGCATTTGACCCTGCGCTTTCCCTTCTGAAACACCGGCGGCGCATCCCCGCACTTCTCAAATTGGAAGGGACAGCGCGCTGCGAAACGGCATCCAGTGGGGGGATTCATCAGGCTGGGCGGCTGCCCCGTGATGAACATCGGGTCGGAGTCACTGCGCAGGCGCGGGACGCTTGCCATGAGCATCTGCGAGTAGGGATGAAGCGGCGCGGGAAAGAAGTCCTTCGCATCACCCGACTCCACGATCTGACCCGCATACATGATGGCGACTTCATCCGCGAGTTCGCTGGATGTGGCAATGTCGTGCGTGATGAGGATGAAGGATGTCCCCAATTCATGTTTGATGCGCTTGAGGACGTTCATGATATTTGCCTGCGTGAGCAGGTCCAGGGCGGAGGTCGGCTCATCCAGAACGATGAGGCTGGGCGATGTGACCAATGCCATTGCTAATGCCACACGCTGGCGCATCCCGCCGCTCAATTCAAAGGGATAACGGCCCACAAAATCGGCGGGGACGCCGACATGCTGGAACATTTTGTACACCAAGCCAAGCGCTTCGGCTTGGCTGATTCCAAGATGGAGGATGGCAGGTTCTGCTACTTGATCTCCAACCTTGAGCACGGGGTTCAAAGCATTCATCGCCGCCTGCGGAACAAGCGACACGCCCATCCAGCGGACGTTTTGGCGGTATTCCTCATCGTTTAGGGACATGATATCCGTGCCATGAAGCATGATCTTTCCAGAGTATTCCTCCACGTTGCGCGGCAGAAGGCGCAGCAATGCCTTTGAAAGGGACGTTTTTCCACAACCCGATTCGCCGAGGATGACCACAGCGCGGTTGAAGTCGAGGTCAAAATTGACATCGTCCACGGCTTGCACACTTCCCGTCTGCGTGCGGAAGTGCAGGATAAGGTTTTCGATGTGGAGGAGCTGCATTGGTGTGTTCATTAAAGGCCTCGCAGGCGCGGGTTGAAGATGCGATCCAATGAAAAGCCGAGCATGGCAAATGCCAGGCCTGTGAGCATGAGCAAAGCGGAGGGTTCCAGCACCCAGTAATATTGACCACGGAAGAGCGCGCCGTTTGTGCGGGCATCGTCAATCACCTTTCCCCAGGTCGGCAGGACGGGGTCGCCGAGTCCCAGTACTGCAAGTGACGCTTCAAGAAACACGAAGGTCGGGATAATGGTCACCAATTGCGGGATGAGGACGGGGATGATGCGCGGAATCAAGTAGCGGAAAATAATGCGCCACTGGCTCGCACCATACGAACGAGCTGCCTCGATATACGGCGCCTCCTTGACTTGTAAAAAGATGGCGCGATACGATTTGACCTGTGCACTGAAGATACTGAGCAGGATGGTCACGCCGAGGATGACCCAAATACTCCGTGAGTAGAACGTGCCCACCATGATGAGGATCGGCAGGAAGGGCAATACAAGATTGACTTCCGTCAACCGTTGGATGAGTTCATCCAGCCAGCCGCCAAACCATGTGCCGACAGCAGAGATGATCATCGTCAGCACGGTTGTACCCAGGGCGGCAAGCAGACCGAACGCCAGCGCAACGGGCATACCCCACAACAAGGCAATGGATAGGTCGCGCCGTTGGTGATCCGTCCCTGCCCAGCCATGCACCTGCCCATACAGGACGAATTCTGCGTCCACGGTGGCATCAGGCTCAAAGGTCAGGACAGTGAGGCGCAGTTCATAGAGACCGCGCTGTGCGGAACGCAGATCACTTTCTGAGAGGAGGAAGAGTCCCTCCGCAGGTTTTTCCCCACCCAAACGCCGCTCAAGTTTGGAGTCTTGCGAGAAGTAATAGACAGTGGATGCGCCCACAGTCGTATCCGTCACACGGAGTTCGCGTCCATCAGGCGTGACCCATAGCACGGATACATACGGCTGTTTCTGCAAATAATTGGATTTGAAATACAACGCCAGTTCCTTCGGGAAACTATCGTAGGGATAATCGAAGGTGTAGGTCATGACGCTTTCGGTCAGACCATCTCCCTTGTCCGTGACCGTTTTTGTAATCTCATCGGCTTGCGAGTCGAATACAAGTGTGGCAGGGAGTTTTTCAGAGCGAAACAGATTCGTCCATGCGGGCGGCACGGCAACGGGATTCATGTACCAGACGCCTTCGCCGCCGCGCCACAAGCGGATGGCTTCGGGGTATGGAATGGCAACCATCGCATATATGGAAACGACCACAAAGAAAATAATCAGCACAATGCCGGCAATGGCGGATGGATATCGCGCAAGGTCGCGCATGGAATTTCGAAAGGCGCTCACTGCCTGCTCCCTTCCGAGCCAATCTTGACGCGCGGGTCAACCAGGGCAAAGACAAAATCAAGGATAAAAACAGTGATGGCAAGCATATAGGCAAAAATTACAGTGGAACCGACAATGACGGGGATATCGAACAAGCCGACCGCCTGAAAGAGCGTGCGCCCCAACCCGGGCCAGTTGAAGACCGTTTCAAGGATGGGCGCACCCGTCCATAAAAAGATGAGGATCAAGGCGAAGTTGGTGATGATGGTGGGAAGCGTGGGGCGCAGGATGTACCGCCGTTCGATATCGCGGGATGTCAATCCCTTGGCTTTTGCCATTTCCACATAATCCTCACTGGAAAAGATCAGGAAGAACGTGCGCCAGTTGTATGCGCTCAAGAACAACGTACTGAGTGAAATGGCCGCTGTTGGCAGGATAAGATGCTTCAACAAACTGAGGAAATAATCAAATCGGTTTGGCGGTGGTGGTGTATCCACCATGCCGCCGAAAGGCAGCATCCGCAGGATGCCTGCAAAGATCACGATGAGAAAAAGTCCATAGAACCAGCCCGGCGCAGATGAAGTCGGCGCAAGTCCAACAATGATGCGGTCCAAAAAGCTGCCATACTTGCGCGAAAGGTTGAGGGCAACGAAAATGCTGGCAGCAAAGAGCAGGATGTTCGAAGCACCGAACAGCATCAGGGTCGGAGCGAGGCGTTCAAGAATGATAAGACGCACGGTGCGCGAGCCGCTATCACTGGTCATCTTTTGCGCACGCCCGAGGCTCAACGTCAGTGCGTTGGACATGTACTTCACCGTACGCACCATGAATGGCTGGTCCAAACCCAGCCGTTTTTCTTCAAGACGGATCATGTCATCAATGCGTTGCGTGCGTTCCTCCGCCGAAAGGTTGTTGAGCATATTATTGCTGTTCACACGTACGAACACAGACTCGCGAATTTCCGCCTTGCGGATGGTATCCACATAGCCGCCCATGTTGGCAATAATGATGGTCAGGAAAATCCCAATGACAACCGTAACCACAAGCGACAACAATCGTACGCCTGTGAATTTCAACAGCCGCAAAATGGCGCTGTTTGATTTCTTTGATTTTTGAACGGGTGTGATGGTCTCTGCAGTGATTGTCATGGCTTCTCCTGTGCAGGTAGCAGCCACCCTTTCAGGTGACTGCTACCTTTCTTTCAAACTAACTACTTCGTAACAACAAACTCATACGGGGCGAATGAGGCGATGCTCACCACCGAGGGAACGACGATCACCTCGAGACGGCTCGCGCCGGTATCCAGTTTGGATGTCGTGCCCGCATTCAACGCAACCTGGAACTGGCCCTCACCCATGGCTTCTGCCTCACCCGAAGCAACCAGTTCGCCAGCCGAGTTGAAGAGCAGATACTTCACTTCGCTGATCTCGGCATTGGGATAGGGTTCGCCCTCAAAAGTGACAAAGGCATCGAAGACAGCTTCACTGCCCGCTACAACTTGTCCGGGACCATCCACTTCCGCCACGGCGATCTTGGCGGCATCGAAGCGGGACCACTTGGCCGCATTGTCAGCGTAATCAGGATTGCGGCTGAGGCTGAGTGTGCCTTCCACAGGGAAGACGCCACTCAAAATGAAGGGACCTGTGTTTACCCAGAAGTGACCACGCTCTGCATAGAACGCGCCAAGGTTTTCATACCGATCCATTGCTTCATCGGCCGAGATGAAATCGCCCAGCGTGGCAGCATACGGAATGAACATCTCGACAGAAGCCTGGCCGAGATATTTTTTCAAAACTTCAAGGCTGGGTCCGCTAATGAAGGACATCCACTCCACGGAAAGTGCATCCGCTTTGTCAGGCGTGAAGGCAAGTTCCCTGTTGGTTTCCGCAAGGATGCCCAACGAAAGCGTGTGCCAGGCGCCTTCACCGTACGCATACTGGGGCCACCAGGTCGGGTTGGGATAGACCTGGTTGTTCGAGATCATGATCTCGGCATCGATGTTGTAGGCGTCGCTATAGGTTTCGATCACCAGCGGGTCGGTGGAAACAATGCGGACACCGCGGAAGGATGCGAGGAAACTCTCCAGCGCGGAAACGGTGGCTTCGTCGTAGATCGGGCTTTCAGTATAGGACGGGTCGAAGACCATGATCATGTTCATCACGAAATCGGCGGCGGAGAGCTGGCTGCCGTCGTGCCATTGCACATCATCGAACATGCCGCCGGGATAATACACGGTGGTCTTTGTGAGGGCGGAGAGCCCGTCTGGAAATTTATCACCCGCTGTAATGAAGGTCTGATTCGCGGCATCCCAATCCACCCATGCATCCGCAGGGACTTCGATCTCGCCCGTCGTATCCAGTGTGACCCAGTCAAGCGTCTTGAATACAGGCAGGCCTTCTTGAACAGTTATCTCAGCGCGTTCGAGGCGCTGAGGCAGGGCAAGCCCGGTGAACGGATCGGATACGACCGCATTGTCACTCGTGCCGCGCTGCGGGAAGGAGTCATAGATCCAGTTGGTGCCTGCGATGGGATTCCACGGCTCCACCATGATACCGGGCTGGGCAATACGGACGTTGCCGCCTTCCTGCCCGGCGAAACGCAGGGTCTGGCCCCAGATCTGCGAACCTTGCGGCCCACCGGCGAGGTCGGCGGCAACGCTCAAGTCACCAACGAATGGAGCAAAGCTGGCTTCATCCACCACCCAGGCTTGATAGTTTTCCTCCATCGAAAGCGTTAGGGCTTCTTCAAACAGGGCCCGGCGTTCCTCAAGGTTTTTGAAATCATTGTTCAACAGCGCCAGCGCAACTTCCTCCAGCCGCGGGACAGGTTTATACGCCTGCCATAACGCACTGGAAGTGCCTGCCGAAGTAAAATAGGCGCTGAATGTATCGCCTTCATCGCGGTCAATCGAGGGTGAAATCCAGCCGCCGGTATATAAATGCCACAAACCATCCGCGGGATTGCTCTGGAACCAGATCGGCGAAGCCTCAGAGCGGGTCTTGAACTGGCGGTCCACTGTAAACCCAATATTCTCCAGCTGGGTGGCAAGATAGTCGCCGATCGGGCGGCGGTTATCCTCCGTACGGATGACGAAGATCAAGGTGATGGGCTTGCCGTTATATGACCATTTGCCATCCACCAATTCAGCGCCCATCGCTTCCATTTCGACGGAAACCGCATCCCGCGCTTTATCGAGGTCATATGCATATTTCGCTTCCAGTCCGCGCAGGATGTCGGCATAGCGCGCATAATCAGGGAAGACCGTGGTCAACACCGTATAGCGTGGACGAGCAAGACCTTTGTAGATTTCCTGCACAATGTAGTCGCGGTTGATCAACCAGTGCATCGCCTCGCGAATCCTGCGGTTCGAGAAAGGATTGAACTCCCCGCTGGAGAATTCCGCCGGATTCATCATCATGGTGTTACTTGAGCCAACCATCTGGGTAGTCCCCAGATTCGGGCTGTTTTTCACCGTCTCATACGCAGGCGCTTCGGCAACCGTATAGGCGTATAGATCCAACTGCCCTGCATTCAACTGCGAAATGGCAGCCTCCGCCGAATTTTCCTCGGTGAAGACGACTTCATCCACCCAAGCGCCGGTACGGTCTGTCATCGGTTCTTCCATGGGGGCGGCAGGCGCATCAGCCGTTGGGACTTCGGTTGCAGGGGTTTCAACATCCACCGCTTCGGGGGAGGCCGGCGCACACGCCGACAGGATCATACTCACCATTACGAGCAGACTTAAAATGACATAAAGCTTGTTTTGTTTCATTCTCTTATCTCCTTTTTTGAAATCAGGTACAAAAAAACAGAAGCGTATTTAAGCTCCGGCGGCAGTCACCTCCTTGCTACCCAGCCTCAACAGCGGGAGGCGGAAAGCCAGCCTGCAACCCTGACATTCCGCCTCACCAAACAAATGCGGTTCATCTTCTTCGGAGGAGAATTTTTTTTCCGCAAACATTGGCTGCATCATACAAATCTTTTGTATAAGTGTCATGCGCCTGTGTGAGTGTCTTTCCCCCCACGTTTGAATACCACGGGAATAGCCTATTCCCAGCATCCACACGGTTTATTGAGAACAAAAAAACCCCTCCATAGAGGGGGTAAAAATTTAACTCAAATTTGGCAAAGTTCGGCCAACTTACACTATACTTAACCAAAATGAAAAAGCCGAGTCCAAAATTACTCCTAATTCTCTTTGCATATGTGCTTGCCACCTGCACGGCCAGATCACATCAAGACCCTCCCCCCGCTCCTTCAATCCCCGCCTCCAACCCTTCCCAACCATCATCCCCCCCCAATTTCAACCGCTCCATTCGCTTCGAACATATCAGTCTCGAACAGGGACTATCGCAAAGTGTGGTCAATGTCATCTTTCAAGACAGCAAGGGGTTCCTGTGGGTCGGTACAGAAGACGGTTTAAACCGGTATGACGGATACAATTTCAAGGTCTATAAACCTGAAACGGATAATGACAACAGTCTCAGCAACCGCTGGATCACCTCCATCGCGGAGGATCAGGATGGATTCCTCTGGATTGGAACCCGTCAGGGCGGACTTAATCGCTTCGACCCGCGCTCGGGCCTGTTCACCATCTTCAAGCATGACCCCGCCGATAAAAACTCCCTGAGCAACAACCGCATCAATGCCCTCCTCGTGGACAGTACCAACACCCTCTGGGTTGGCACAGACTCAGACCTCGATCACTTTGACCCCGCAAATGAAAACTTCGTCCATTACCTTGGCAACGAAGACGGATTAAGAAACCCTGTCACCGCCATCTACCAGGCGTCAACGGGCTTTCTCTGGTTCGGTATCCGTGATAACGGCTTATATCAGTTCGATGAAAACACCAACTCGATCAGGGCATTCATCGCAAGTAAAAACCCAAACAGCCTGAGTGACAATAACGTAACGGCTATAGAGGAAGATCTGGACGGAAACCTGTGGATCGCCACCCAAAATGGACTAAACCGCTTTAAACCAACCACACAAACATTTGCCCGGTATATGCAGAGCACCGACAGCCCTGCAAGTATTTCAAGCAATACCATTACCCATCTGCACATGGATCATAACGGCGTTCTATGGGTCGCCACAAACAATGGACTGGATGTTTACAACGCACTGCTCGATCAATTTATTCACTATCGTCATGAGCCCGCCAACCCGAACAGTGTCAGCAATAACCTCATCCTGTCTGTGTTTGAAGATTTTGGCAATGTGATGTGGATAGGCACGAATGGCGGCGGCTTGAACAAATACAACCGCCGGCAGGATGCATTTGCATACTATCGCGGCGACCCGTCCAATCCAACCAGTTTAAGCGGAAACCTGATCTCCGCAATTTTCACAGAACCCAACAGCACCGTGTGGATTGGCACTCTTGACAGTGGCCTCAACCGCTTTACCCCCTCATCCGGCGAATTCAAACAATTCCGCCACGATCCTCTGAACCCTGAAAGCCTGAGCAGCGACCAGATCCATTCCATCCTTGTGGATCGTCATGGCGTACTTTGGGTCGGCACGGACAATGCGTTAAATTTATTCAATCCCGCTACGGGAATAGCCCAACACTATGTTCCAAACGATGAGAATGCCGGCCCACCCGGATTGCCAATATATGCCATTTATGAAGACCGCAGAGGAGACCTCTGGATTGGGTCAAGCGACGGGATGGGTAAATTCAACCCGCGTACAGAGACCTTCACCCACTATCGGCATAATCCTCAAGACCCAAACAGTTTGGGCGGCTCACATGTTGTCGCCATTGAAGAAGACCTGCAGGGCAATCTGTGGATCGGCACGATGGATGGCGGTTTGAACCGCTTTAACATCGAGACCAAAACCTTTACCCGCTATCAAAGCCGCCGCGGCGACCCCAAAAGCATCAGCAATGACTCCGTCCTCTCCATCTATGAAAGCAAAAACGGCATCGTATGGGTCGGCACAGCAGGCGGCGGATTGAGCCGATACGATTTTATGAGCGACTCATTTACATCTTTCACCGAGAAGGACGGCCTTCCCAATAACGTCATTAACGGGATCCTAGAAGACCGTGAAAACAATCTATGGCTGAGCACCAATTATGGACTGTCACGTTTCAATCCTTATACAGGCGAATTCCGCAACTACACGGTCAACGACGGACTGCAAAGCAACGAGTTCAATTCCAATGCGTATGCACTGTCGCCCTATGGTGAAATGTACTTTGGAGGGATTAATGGAATAAACATATTCGACCCGCTTGCCATTTCAACCGATTCCTACATCCCGCCCATCGTATTGACATCCCTCACACAGAACGGGGATCCCATCCCCATCAAGGTACGGGTGGAAGCCCTGGAAGAGCTTACGTTGCAATGGCCTAACAATTCATTTGAGTTTGAATTTGCCGCACTTTCCTACAGCCAGCCCGGCAAGAACCAATATGCCTATATGCTGGAAAATTTTGACAACAGCTGGAACAATATCGGCACAAAACACAGCAGCCGATACACCAATCTTCCCGGCGGTGTTTATACATTGAAACTACGCGGTTCAAACAGCGATGGTATCTGGAATGAAGAGGGGCTTTCCATAAAAATAACTGTCACCCCGCCGCTTTGGCAAACCTGGTGGTTCCGTATTTTATCAGTGCTGCTGTTTGGTGCCATCATCGCGGCAGGATATCGCTGGCGGGTTAAAAGTATTGAACACCGTACCCGCCAACTCGAAGGCCTTGTGCAAAACCGCACAGCGGATCTGGAAAAACGTACAAGTGAAATAGAGGCCCTCTACCAGGCGGACGAGAAAATCCTGAGGAGCATCACGTTAAATCAGGTATTCCAAACGCTTGTGGATGTATCCATCTCCATGCTCAAGGCAGACCGGAGTGTGATCTTTATCTGGAATGAAGAACGGCAGAAAATATTGCCGCACGTCAGCCGCGGCTTTCAACCGGACACATTGAAAGCCCTCATTTTTGATTATGGCGAGGGGAGAGTTGGCCAGGCCATGAAAACCGGCACAGCCGTGATCGTGTCAAATCTGAAAGTGAGCACCCTGCGCAGTGATGTTCAAACCGTAATTCGCAACGAAGGCATACAATCCTTTGCCCACTTCCCCATTGTTGTGGATGGAAAAGTAGTGGCGATATTCAACGTCGCCTACATCAGCCCCAATGAGTTGAACGAGGATTCGGTCCGGCTTTTCACTGCACTGGTCAATCGCGCTTCCCTATCCATTGCAAACATGGGACTATTCGAACAGACAAAGGACCTGGCTGTGATGGCGGAACGCAACCGCCTCGCACGGGACCTGCATGACAGTGCCAAACAAAAAGCATTCGCCGCACTCGCACAGTTGGGAACGGCAAACGGGATCATCACGACAAAACCAGAGGAGGTCAAACCTCATCTAAGCGAAGCTGAGACGCTTATCTACGAAGTGATACAGGAACTGACCTTTCTCATCCAGGAGATTTACCCGATTGCCCTGCAGGAAAAGGGACTGCCTGCCACCTTGCGGGAATATATCTTCGAGTGGGAAAATCGCAACGACGCAACGGTCAAGATCACGGTCCAGAATGAACACAAACTTCCGCTCGACGTGGAGCAGGCTGTTTATCGTTTTGTCCAGGAAGGGCTTGCCAATGTCTCACGTCACAGCAAAGCCAGCCAGGTGGATATCTCCCTGGTTTATAATCCAGACTCTCTGCAAGTGGTGATCGCCGATGATGGTCACGGATTTGATATTGAGGTAAAAGCAAAAGGCATGGGATTCCGCTCCATGCGCGAGCGGATCAGCAGCATTCGCGGAACGGTTCAAATTCAAAGCGCACCCGGACAGGGAACACGCTTGATCGTACAAATTCCTCTCAAAGGTTAACGCAGGAGAACCCGTATATGAAACATCACCGTACAAGCATCTTGATCGCAGATGACCACGAAGTGGTACGCAATGGAATCCGTTCCTATCTTGAAACTATTCCAGATTTTCAGGTGGTGGGGGAGGCATGTTCCGGGGAGGAAACGCTGAGCATGGTTGCTGAACTGATCCCCGATATTGTCCTGCTTGACTTGATCATGCCCGGCATGGACGGTATCGAGACCACACGCCGCGTAAAACAGGTCAGCCCGCGCTCACAAGTGGTGGTGCTTACTTCCTATCATGAAGACGTCCATATTTTTCCGGCACTTAAAGCAGGCGCGATCTCATACATCTTAAAAGACATGAAAATGGAAAAATTAGTGGAGGCCTTGCACCGCGCCGTTCAGGGCGAGGTGACCCTGCACCCGCTTGTGGCCGCGCGCGTTTTGCAAAATATTCGCGGTGAAGGCAGTGAACAGCCGTTATTCACCGAACTGACCGAACGCGAAACAGATGTGCTGAAACTGATCGCAAGCGGCCTGACCAACAGTCAGATCGCTGAAAAGCTTGTCATCAGTGAAAACACAGTGAAGGGGCACGTCAGCAATATCCTCAGCAAACTGCATCTTGCTGACCGTACGCAAGTGGCTGTCTATGCCTGGCAACAGGGCATTGTCAACAGGAACAACACTGGAAAGGATTAGAAGATGAAATTTTACGAATCATAAAAGGACACTGCCGTGATAAGCAGTGTCCTTTTATGATTACATGAATACCTATTGACCCATTTCCGCAAGAGCCGCCTGGATTTCCTGCTGGAAGACACTATACGGCTGTGCCCCTTCGATAATCCTGGTCCTTGTCTCTCCTGCCACGGTATACGTCATCACGAAGGAGGGGGTTGCCTTGATGCCGGCCAGAACACCGTCCTTCATATCCTGGTCGATCCTGTCTTTATACTTGCCGCTATTAAAGCAGGAGCGGAACTCCTCCATATTCAATTCAATGTTTTCAGCAAAGACAAGCAGGCGGCGATCTGTATAAGCGCCGACATTCTCACCGGTCTGGTTTGCAAAAATAGTGTCGTGCATTTCCCAGAACCTGCCCTGATCACCTGCACAATAGGCCGCCTCCGCAGCCCGGCCGGATTCAGTGCCAAGAAAGTCGCCAAAGGATTTATAGACAAAGTAGACTGTGCCGTCAGCAACATAGCCCGCTGTCAACGCCTCTTCCGTGTTCTCGAAGAATACGCGACAGTAAGGACATTGAAAATCCGAATATTCCTCGATCATGATCGGGGCATCAGGGTTTCCAATCGCATTAAAATCCACATTGGTACGGGCGATCTCCCTCGGAGAGGTTACCTCCCCAACAGGCTTGAAATTCGGGTATATGAACAAAAAGGCGAGAAAAAGCGCCCCAATTGAAATAAGCCCTATACTTAAGAAGCGTGAACGCATCTCCTTTCGGCGGATTTGCTCGCGGCGCACCTGCCGCTTACTAATTTCTTTATTGCTGTTCATGCTAACTCCTCTATATTAATATTAATAACCATGGATTTTCCCATGTGAAAATGGATTTGTCAATTAAAGCGTTAAAATGCTCTTATCTATTCGAGCAAACGCGCATCCATCCAAAGTGTCATCGTTTTGAACACATCGGTCTGTACCGGTTCATTGTGGAGTTCATGATAGGCATCCTCCCATAAAACCAGCGTGCATTTCTCCTTTAAGGGCTCGGCAAATTCAGTACTTCCGGAGGGGAAGGCAAGCACATCACCTTTACCATGCAAAAGCAGGAGCGGAAGCGGAAACTCTGCGGCATGCTCAAGGGTCCATTTTGTCACGCCGAGCATGATCTTCCCAAATCCAAGGGAGACCCTATCATGCACAAGCGGGTCGTTGATATAGGCCTGCACCACACCTTCATCGCGTGAAATGCTATTCGGATTCAAGCCGCTGGGGATGGCAACACCGGGCATGACAGCCCCCAGCACCTTTGCCATGATAACTTTCAGCGGCTGGTTTTCAAGCGCGGTGTGCAGTCCTGAACCTGTGGCAACCACCCCCTTGAGGTTCGGCCTGCGGATCAAACCATAATGCAAGACCAGAATTCCGCCGAGGCTGTGCCCATATAAAAAGAGCGGTAAATCTGGGTAACGCGTGCGTGCCTGTCCCAGCAAAACGTCAATATCCTGCATAAAATCTTCAATGGAAGAAATATGCCCGCGCGCGCCACCCGAGCGCCCATGTCCGCGCAGGTCTGAGGCAAACAGGATAAAGCCTGCTTTTAAGAATGCCTCGGCCACATGAGCATACCGCGAACCATGCTCGCCCAGTCCATGTACCAGACAGGCAACCGCCTTGGGCTGTAATACTGTCGGCTCCCATACTTGCGTGAAAATATCCACCCCATCACGTGCTTTCCAATTCGTCTCATAGCGGTTCATTTCATCCTCCAATGATAATTTGAAATTCACATTGCGGCGCACCCATGGAGCGGCAGGTGCGTTCTTCAATATCGTGTTCTTCTCCATCCGCCCGGAATATACATTCACGGATCAACCCAAGCGTCACAAAGCAGATCGGGGCGTCGTTGGATTGAGCCGGGGTTGTGGAAAGCACAACTGACAATGTTTCACAGCCAATTTCTAACGAAAGCGTTTCAACAAACCCCGGCATGATGCGTGATGGAAACTTGATCTGCGTCATGAAATCCGGCTTGTGTGGACAAGTACGGGGAAATGTTCTCCCGTGCGAACGAACCCCAATTTTTTATATAGGGACAAGGACGCAAAATTATCCCCTTGTGTATTGACGGAAAGTTTGCCATTTTGATGGATTCCCAGCCGCTCGATCAAATCGCTCACCAGCGCCGTACCCGTTCCCCTCCCCTGCGCCTCCGGCCGGACCCCAAGCCTGGCGAGGTGCGCCCCAAGCAGACTGCCCGTACTGATCTGGTATCCCACCATGCCCAAATCGCTTTCAGCAACCGTCGCACATACGGCCTGCGAATACGCCCGTTGAAGTGAGTCAACTGTGTTGTGCCAAAAACGGCCGAAGGCGGCAAGGTCCATGCTGGTCACCTCGGGCAAATCATCATCCCGCATTGGGCGTATCCGAAGCCCATGCGGCGGGGAAAATAACTTAGTATTTTCACTGCCCGACTGCAATAGAACGATGTTTTGCTTCAGTTCAAAACCATGGGAAAGCAGGATGTTTTGAAACCATTGCTTGACGACAATCGCGGCAACCTGCGCCTGCCGATTGCCGTATCGGATCTCGCGTGCCGCAACGTCCCACAAGGTGAACCAGGCTTCCGATCCGGAAAGATGCGGATGGTATGCGAAAAGGCGTATCCACGCGACATCCGGCGGGTCTTCCGGGCATGCCAGCGCGGCGGTGATGCGCCCACCTTCTTCCAGTACCCAGTAATTCTGCGAACCGATCCAATCAAGAGCAGACCGCCAGTCGAGATGGCGGTGGCTGTTGGCTTCATAATAAATTAGGTTGGCGATCTGCTGATGATCCTGTGCGACCGCGCGGCGAACTTGCAGGTGGGTGTTAATCATTTAATAAATTTAAGAAGAAATTTTAAAATACGCTCAAATAATCCCGGTGTTTCCTTTGCGTCCAGCGAACCCATCATTTTGAAGGCCGATTCGGTCACCCTGCCCGTTTTCAGTTTAATGGCGGCGGCCGATTTCATGACCATGGCGCGCAAGTCGCCTTCACCGGCCTGGCGGAACAGGTCAGCGGAACGTTCATATTTTTCGATGGCTTCATCAAAGCGGTTAAGCCCCTCAAGCGCAGCAGCCTGATTTCCAAGGGCCCTTGCCTGGCGTTTAATATCTTTTGCGTTTTCAAATATTTGATCGGTACCAAGTGCGGCATCCAATGCTTTCTGTGGTTTGCCCGCCTGCAGCAAAGCAACGCTAACATTGTTCATCATTTCAGCTGCGTTTAGTCCCGCGCGCCCCAGCGTATAGCCCTCCGCCGCCTGACGGAAGTACTCGGCAGCCTCATCGAATTTATTATTTCCAAAGGCCTGCCTGCCCTGCGCTTCAAGTTGGGACGGTTCAGATGTCATGATTGTTTGCCGATTCGATTTCCAAACATGGAAGTTTACAACGTAATATCGAGCAGACCTTCCGCAACAGACCGCAATTTTTCGCGGGACATATCACTAAGTTTCATGGCCAGTTCCAGATAGGGACGGTTGACAGGCTGGCAGACAAAATCCTGCATTTCCTCGGGCAGTTCCAGAAACTTTTGCATGGCCCGCTGGCTGGTCATCCACTGCCCTATGGGACCGCTTTGATCGAAGAAATCCTCAATCCGGCTTCCCATCAGAACAAGAATACTTTCAAGTTCCGGCACAGAGATGGCGCGTTCGCCCAGTTCGTAGCTCTTTAGTTTCGCTTGAGAAATACCGGTCTCCGTGGCGAGCTGGCGAAGCGACGTATTCGCCTTGGTGCGCTCCTGGCGCAAAAGCGCGCCGATCATACGCTGGCGCAAAGCGATCAAGCGTGTCACATCCGCAGCCTCCAGCGGAGAGGAGGCGTCCGATTTCGTTTCATTGCCCCAAAACTGCGCGATGGAAAGTTTCAAGAAAAACACAAGCGCTTCAAGCTCGGGCAGTGAAGGGGAACGGCGTCCCTCCTCGTAGGCGCGGAACAACCCCGGCTTGACGCCAATCGCGTCGGCACATTCCTTGATACTGCGGCGTTCCGCCATGCGGGCATCCCGAATCAACAAACCAAGTTTCTTTTCACGTATTGTGATCTGCGCGTTACTCATATTTCCTCGTCATAAGGTTGAATGCTTGAATTATAGCAGAGTGTTTCAACGACGCGTGGACGGATTGGGGGATGCTTTTGGTGCAAAAACATCGGCACTGAGTTTAAATCCAGCCGCTTCAAGGCGCGGCATGAAGTTGGGACGAATTCCCGTGGCATTCACATCGCCCAACACCTGTCCGTCGGGCGAAAAACCTGCCGGAACAAATTTGAATATATCGGTCAGGACGATAATATCCCCTTCCATGCCTGCCACTTCGGTTACAGCGGTTATTTTACGCTGGCCGTCCTTCAAACGCGTTTGTTGAACGATTACATCCACCGCTGATGAAATTTGCTGGCGCACCACCTTGAGAGGCAGATCCATGCCCGCCATTAGCACAAGCGTTTCGATGCGGGAGATGGCATCGCGCGGTGTATTTGCATGGACCGTGGTCAATGAGCCATCATGGCCGGTGTTCATGGCTTGCAGCATATCCAGTGCTTCGCCACCGCGCACCTCCCCCACAATGATGCGGTCCGGACGCATGCGCAGGGAGTTTTTTACAAGCTCGCGAATGGACACGGCGTGAAGCCCGTCCGCATTGGCAACTTTTGTTTCCATTCGCATGACATGGTCCTGCTGGAGTTGCAACTCAGCGGCATCCTCAATTGTAATGATACGCTCACTCTCGGGAATAAAGCCGGACATGACGTTCAACAGGGTCGTCTTTCCCGAACCCGTACCGCCCGAAATAACAATATTAAAACGCGCTTTTACACAGGCTTCCAAAAAATCAACCATTTGTTTTGTAAAGGAACCAAAGTTGATCAAGTCCTCCACCTGCAGTTTATCCTTGCGGAATTTACGGATCGTCATGGATGGACCATCGATTGCAACGGGACGGACAACCGCATTGACACGCGACCCGTCAGGCAAACGCGCATCCACTGTGGGGGAATCCGCATCCACACGGCGGCCAAGCGGTAAAATGATCCGGTCAATGATGCGCTGGATGTGGTCATCATCATCAAAAACGACATTGCTTTTGGTTAGTTTTCCATCCTTCTCAATGAAGACCTTCCTTGGACCATTCACCATGATCTCCGAAACATCAGGGTCATCAAGTAATTCCTGAATCGGTCCATAACCAAGCAGTTCAGCGAGCACTTGTTTAAATATTTCGTTTTTCAGGTCTTCAGGGAGCTTTAATTTCGTCTGTTCATATGCCCGGGAAATATTCTGCTGTATAAACGTAATGCGCTGCGCCGCCGGGACACCCTCCGTTTCAAGCGCGCGTGAAAAACTGTCGGCAAGGTATTTCTTCAGCCGAATTAAGTCCTCGCCTGTGAGTCGTTTGGGGGCGTCGCCGGCCGGGGTGTTCATCCACCCTCTCCCCTGTCTCCATCCTCATCCACAGGCATGATCCATACGATCTGCCCACTTTGAACGGCAAGAAACGGACCGCTAAAAATAACTTTTCCATCCGCGTCATAAACACTGGCGTTCGTAACAGCCACATAATGCTCGACATGTTCCAACTCATCCTTAAACCGCTCCCCCTGCCGTACATGAACAAGCCCCTTGATAAGGTGGGTCGTTGTCTGCAGTATCGAATGCACAGCCACCTTCGACACCACATTGGTATAAAACTTTCCCTTTTCATCATATTCAATTGTCATGTCATAACTCCCATATATTCAAAGACCTGCAGGGTTATTCCGCCCGCATCTTTTGCGCCAGAGCCGCCATTTCCTTCGCCGTATCCTGAAAAACAATCGAGGCGGTGTCCTTGGGGAACTTCAATGTAAAGGGCTGGTGATGGGTGTTTGCAAAAGCGAAGTTACTGCCAAGGTATGGCATTGTCGCCATAATCTTTATGCCGATCATCTCCTCGGCGTCCGTCTTGCTCAAACCTTCCAGCCCCACCGCGCGGTTCAGGATCGGGTAGATCGAATCCGAGCGGACTCCCTTGTTATTCAAATACATACACAGGGTCTTTGTCAAAGACACGGTGCTGGTATCCGTGCTTATGATCAAGCTGACAAGATCAGCGTGCTGGATCAGCGGCAGGGTGATCTTGGAAAGCGAGCGCCCAATGTCAACAAACACATAATCATAGGACGCCTTCAGGGCAGTGACCACATCCCAAATGCGCCCGACCTTGAGTTGATTACTGCTCTCAGGGTCGGGTGAACCAGCCAGCAAATGAAAGCGCCAAACGCCCATCTCCGGCAGTTCGCGGCTGAAAAATGCGGGGGTGGTTTCCGCAGGAGGCATATCCGTGATCGTGACGATATTCTGCGGCCCGGCATAGCCGACAATTGGCGCAATGGACCCGATCGGCAGGACCAAATCTGCAACAACCAGGCGCGCCTCCGGTTGATATTGAGAAATATTCATGGCAAGATTCGCGCACATGGATGAAGTACCCGTCCCGCCTTTTGCGCTTAGAAAGATAATCAACAGGCCGCCCTGCTTCATGGTTTCATCAGTGAACCCCAGCAGACGATTGATGGTCTCATTAAGAATGGATACGGCCTGCCCGGACTTTGTTATATATTCATTAAAGCCCGCATCCAGGCAGGACTTGATGCGTGTCACCCGGGAGTCGCCGCTCAGGGCAATCAAAGGGGTCTGCGATGTGCGCGCATCATTCCGCAATTTGGAGGCGATCTCCTCCCCGCTAATATCGGTAATATTGGGGTCAACGATCACAAGGTCGGGATGGTCACGCCAGGCGAAAATCAAGCCCTCCTTGCCGGAGCCAGCCTGAATCACTTCATATTTTTGTTCGTATAGTTTACGGGCTATGAAGTTACGACTGGCAACATCTGCATCGATAATAAGGATTTTCTTTTCAGGCATGGTGCATCCCTGCGCACGTCAAACCATGCGCTCTGGTCACGCTTCAACCGGCGGCATAAGGTAGCCCAACCCTGAGCGCGTGACGATATGTCTGGGGTTGTGGGCATCCTCCTCCAGTTTTTGTCTCAGACGGGCAATGCTCACCCACAAAATTTCCTTGTCACTTTTGTACTCTGCGCCCCATACACTCGTAAGCAATTCCTCCGAGGTGAGGATCTTGCCAATATTATGCGCAAACTGCAGCAAGAGGCGATATTCCGTGGCGGAGAGTGAAATGGCATCCCCGCCGCGCCACACTTCGGCGCGGGCGAAATCAATCTTCAGATCGTCATGGGTAAAGAAACGTGCCTGACCGACTTCAGCGGGAGGCTGGGCACGGCGCAACACAGCCCGCACACGAGCCAGTAGTTCCGTGGCGGAGAACGGCTTTACCAGATAGTCGTCTGCACCCAGGTCGAGCCCGCGCACACGGTCCTGTTCCTCGCCGCGGGCCGTCAGGATGACAATCGGCACATTGGAGAACTCGCGCAGGCGCTGGCATGTCCCAAAACCATCGAGGCGCGGCATCATCACATCCAACAGCACCAGGTCAATGGGCTGTGCCGAAAACACCTCCAGCGCCTGAATGCCGTCCTGTGCGGTTGCCACCTCATACCCTTCCGTCTTCAGGTTTGCTTCCAAAAGGCGAAGGTAACGAGGTTCATCGTCCACGATCAAAATACGCTTGGCCATAACGATCTCCTTAAGGCAACATGATTATGAACGGTCAAAGGGTTGAGTCTGCGGGCAGTTCAATAAAGAAGGTTGTGCCCTCATCCAACACCGACTCTACCCAAATCTTACCATGATGTGCCATGATAATTTGCCTGCAAATATATAATCCCAGACCTGTCCCGGTCACCGTACGCTCGCCCGGCACGCGGTAGAAGCGCTCAAAGAGGAAGGGAAGATAATCCTCCGGGATGCCATCCCCGTTGTCGGCAAAGCTGATGCGGATCTTTTTTCCATTGGCGCGCATCGCAATATGAATATCCGAGTTGGGCGCATATTTTATGGCGTTGCTGAATAGATTCTCAAAGACCTGTGAGAGGCGAAATCCGTCGCCGCGGATCGGCGGAATGGGCTTGATATCATAGGAAATCTTTACGTTGGGGCGGTGAGCATTGACACGCATTGCCACATCGCGCACCAGCGCATCCATGCGGACGGGAGAGAATTTAAATTGCAGCGTCTTGCTCTGCAAACGCGCCGACTCGAGCATATCCTCGATCAGGCGTGTCAAACGGTCCGCTTCTTCATCAATAATGGTGAGGAATTCGTACTGGGTGGCATCGTCCCAGGTGGTATCCTGCCGCAGGAGGCTGGTGCTGTAGCCCTTAATAAAACCGAGCGGAGTGCGCAATTCATGAGATATGGTGGAGACAAAATCATCCTGCAGGCGCATTTGTCGTTGCACGGAATCCAGCTCCGCACGCGCCTCCTCCAGATCCCTGCGCTCGATCAGCGCCGCGGACCAAAATGCCTGCAGGGACGCAATTTGAATATGCAGTTCGGAAAACTCCGGTCCGCCAAAACGAATGAATACCAGCGCACCGTTCAATTTTGATCCAATGTACATGGGAATGCCCAGCAAATGGGCGAGCATCATGCGGTTTGCACCATCGGTTTCATGCGCAGGCTCATGCATAACCATCTGCCTGTTTACCAGAACTTCGCTGGCGGCCCCCTCACCCCAGGCTGCATCGGCTTCGGCACGCTTCCCGCGTCCCATTGCGCGCGCATAAACGACGTCCAACCCTTTCGTCCGCGGATCTTCAAGATAAATGGCAACATTATCGAAAACAAAAGAGGCGCGTAAAGACATGAACAACGTATCCAGCGCGGTCTTCCAATCCTGTTTTTGCTGGACGTCCTGAAAAATCTTATGCAAAAGGGAGAGGGTAGAGATATCCATGTTTCAATCACGAACAGCCAGCAGCGGGAATTTGAACGTGGAGCCCTTTCCCTCCACCGATTGCACATCCAACAATGAGCCGTGCGCTTCAATGATCTGGCGGACAAGCGAAAGCCCAAGCCCCGTCCCGCCAAAATGGCGGGTGGATGAACCATCCAACTGGTGGAAAGGCTCGAAAATTTCCTTCAAGCGACTCTGTGGGAAGCCAATGCCCGTATCAATGACGGAAACCTGTACAAGATTAACCCCTTCCTCCTGGAGATGGATCATCACGCTTCCACCGGAGGGGGTGAACTTGATCGCGTTATCAAGCAATTGGTTCAGCGCCCAGGCAATCTTCTCCGGGTCCGCCTGCACCGCGGAAAGATTTTCAGCGGCGGCCATCTGGAGTATCACACCGCGTTCATCCGCCTTGTTCGAGGCGGATTTTACGGCCAACGAGACCAGACGGTGAATATCCACTTTATCAAGTTTCATGCTCATTTCACCGCGCGAAGCCAGCGAGAACATGATCAGATCTTCGATCATGCTTTCAAGTTTTGCAGCAGAACGCTGGCTGACCTGCAAGGCATGACGCTGGTCATCAGAAATACTCCCCAGTGATTCTGTGACCAGCAGTTCAAGGTAGCCTTTGATGTGGGTAAGCGGTGTACGCAGTTCATGCGAGATGTTTGCCACAAAATTGGCTTTCATCTGGCTGAGTTCCGATAGCTTGTTGAGCGCCTCATTCAGGTCGGCAGTGCGGTCTTTTACACGCTGTTCGAGGTTGCGGTGCGATGCCTGCAAGGCGGAGCGCAGTTGGATGAGCTGTTCAGTGACCGCCTCATCGAGCGTATCCCGGTCCAGCATGTTCAAATCCATCAAGGCCTGACCAAGCAGGTATTGCCTGCCTTTTGAGACCTGCTCCTGCTGAAGGGCAAGCGCCTTCTGCAGGTCAGTATCACTGATCAAGCCCTTCTGGACGATGTATTCGCCGAGGCGGGGAATCAGCAGTTCCGGGGTAAGTTTTGGAAGGTTTTGTGCCATGCGCTATCCAATCACTCCATTATTGCAGGACCCATTCTCCATTAATCATCGTCGCATTTGCACTTAAAGTCAACAGGCCCTTGGGGTCAATTTGGAAGGGGTCTTGATCCAGCACGATCAGGTCAGCATGATAATTTTCGGCGAGTTTGCCGAGGCGGTCCTCTGCATTGGCAGTGTAAGCAGCGCCCAACGTAAAAGCGGACAATGCCTCAGTCAACGTCAAGGCTTGTTCGGGATACCAACCTGCGGCGGAGAGCGAAGCGTCAGCACGCTGGCGGGTGACGGCGGCGTGCAATCCCAAAAACGGATTGGGCGACTCGACAGGCGCATCCGACCCAAAGGCAAGGGTCGCGCCGAAGTTCAACTGGTCGCGCCAGGCGTAGGAGAATTTGGCGCGGTCGCCCCAGAAGCGGTCGGCGGCGTACATGTCCGACGTGGCATGGATCGGCTGCATGGATGCAATGACGTTCAGCTTTGCGAGGCGAGGCGCGTCGTCGGGGTGGATGACCTGCACATGCTCGATGCGGTGACGCAGATGCGGCAATCCGTTTTCCTTTTCGTAGCGGCGCAGCTGCTCGAAGGCATTCAACACCTCGTGATTGGCGCGGTCACCAATGGCATGAACGGTCATGCTCAAGCCGACATCCGCGGCTTTGCGGCAGTGCTCGAAAAGTTCCTCGCCGTCCATGTTGAGGATGCCGCGGTTGTGCGGTTCGCCTTCATACGGCTGGAACATCGCCGCCGTGCGTGGACCGAGCGCGCCATCCATGAATGCCTTGACCGAACCGATCCACAACCACTCATCGCCAAAGCCTGTGCGCAGACCAAGGTCGTTCGCCTGCCCCACGCTTTCGACGGGGATGTTCTTGCACACGCGCAATTTTAGCTTGTCTGCCGCATGCAAGGATTGCAATGCCATAAAGGATTCACGACGGTCAAAATCGTGAATCCCTGTGATACCCATGCGCCAGAGGACAGGCTGCGCCTTTTCAATCGCCTCGGCAATCTCGCTGATGCTCGATTCCGGCACGACACTGGATACAAGTCCCATGGCGGTTTCGAGCAAAATGCCCGTGGTGTGACCGTGCGCATCGCGCTGGATTGCGCCGTCTTTTGGATTCGGTGTGTCGTTTGTGATATTTGCCAACTTCATCGCGGACGTATTCACCCACGCCGCATGGAGTGATTTGGCCGTGAGATACACGGGGTTATTTGGGGAAATGGCATCGAGTTCAGCGGCTGTCGGAAAGACGCCGTCCCATTCATTTTGATTCCAGCCGTGACCGAGCACCCACTCGCCGGGTTTGGAGTTTTTCGCCCGCTCCTCCACGCGGCACAGACATTCTTCCTTTGTTTTAGTTTCACAATCCACTTTGGACAATCCCAGCGCGTAATGCTGGATGTGGATGTGCGCATCGGTCAGCCCTGGTAGAATGGTCGCCCCTTTCATGTCCTGCTTATCCACTTTGCCATGCGCAATGCTTTCGAGTTTGCTTTTGTCACCGATTGCAATAATCCATCCGCCCGCGATGAGAATCGCATTGGCGCGCGGATCGGATGGATCAAGCGTGTGGATGTTGGCATTGAAAAGAAGTTTCATATCAATTTATCCAGCAGCGCATCCAGTTCTTCATCGGAATAGTAGTAGATCGTCACCGTGCCGCCTTTTTTGCCATGTTTGAGCGCAACCTTGGTTCCCAAACTGCGCTGGAGGCGTTTTTCCACATCCGCGACATCGGCGTTGCGGCGCGGCTTCTTTGCCTTGATGGGCTTGGCGCCTGTCAGTTTCCGCACCAGTTCCTCCGCCTGACGGACATTCAACGACAGATTCATGATCGTTTGCAATGCAGCTGTCTGAGCCTTCTGTGTGGAAAGCATCAACAGGGCACGGGCGTGCCCTTCGGTGATCTTCCCGTCCACCAGGGCCTGTTTGCCGGCATCCGCCAGACCGAGCAGGCGCAGGGTGTTTGTCACAGCGACGCGGCTTTTTCCGACACGCTTCGCAACCGCTTCGTGCGAAAGACCGAAGTCCTCCACCAGTTGACGATAGGCCTCGGCTTCCTCCATCGCGTTCAAGTCTGCGCGTTGGACGTTTTCGATCAGCGCGATCTCCAGCAGTTCCTGGTTGTTCGCCTGCCGTGTGATAACGGGAACCGTCCGCAAGCCCGCGCGCTGGGAGGCGTGCCAGCGCCGCTCCCCTGCAATCAGGACAAAGGTCCCATCGCCGTTCGGCGAAACGATCAACGGCTGGATGACCCCGTGCGTCCGTATCGACGCAGCCAGTTCGTTCAATTCATCCTGCTCGAAATTGATGCGCGGCTGGCGCGGATTCATCTTGATGGCATCCACCGCCACCTGTTGTACACCTCCGCCTCCAGATGTGGGGGCAGGCTTGCCGCCCGGAATGAGCGCATCCAGCCCTTTCCCCAGACCTTTTCGTTGAGCCATACTTCTCCTTTTCCTCATCCGAAAATCAGGAGGAGGGGCGTTTGCCATCGCCTTTCAATAATTCCCTTGCCAGCGCCTCGTATGCCAGCGCACCGACTGAGGTCGGCGCGTACTGGGAGATCGGCAAGCCATAAGAGGGAGCCTCCGCCAGACGAACATTGCGCGGAATGATGCTCTTGAAGACCTGATTGGGAAAATGCCTGTTCACCTCCGTGACCACATCGGTGGACAGATTTGTGCGGTTATCGAACATGGTCAACACCACGCCACGTACATAGAGTTCGGGGAAGAGCGCTGAGCGTACGCGCTCGATGGTTTGCGTCAGCTGGCTGAGCCCTTCCAGCGCAAGATACTCGCATTGCACGGGCACGATCACGCCGTCCATTGCCGCCATCAGGCCATTGACAGTCAATAATCCAAGCGAAGGCGGACAGTCCACCAGAATATAATCGTAGCGCTCGGCAATCGTCAAAATCGCCTTTCGCAAACGTGACTCGCGCGCCAGTTCATCCACCAGTTCCACCTCCGCGCCGGCCAGCGCCGGCGAGGCGGGCAGCAGGGATAATTGCAGGCGTTCGTTCAACAACACATACGGAAAAATATTGGTCTCGCCGAACAAGGCCTCATAGGTGCCGCCCTGCACACCCAGTTTATCCACGCCCAGACAGGAGGTCGCATTGGCTTGCGGATCCAAATCCACCACCAGGACGCGCTGACCCATCTGTGCCAGATAGGCGGCCAGGTTGATCGCGGAGGTGGTCTTGCCCACACCGCCCTTTTGATTCACCAACGTATAGATCTTAGTCAAGACAAAACCTCCATTAAACAACTTTCGATTTCCGGCCGGGTGGGGATGCCATTCAATCCCGTACGCGTCACCGAATGCGCTGCAAGGTTGGTCGCAAAACGCGCCGCCTCCCACGGGTCACGCGTGGCGGACAAACGTACAAAAAATGCCGCCGCGAAAATATCGCCGGCGCCAGTCGCATCCACTTCATCCATAACAGGCGCGCGGAAACGGCGGCGGTCCCCGTTCCAATACAGGACTGCGCCTGCCTCCCCTTCCGTGAGACATAGGATGCGTGTGTGGTGTGCCATCCACTCGACCTGCTCGAGGTCGCGGTTCACATCCTCCACGCTCATCACCACGCTTCCCGCCCGACCGAGAACCTGTTCGCTGTTTCCCCACACACAAGCCTCCACCCGTCCATTTTCATCCCAGGTGCGCATCCAGCCTTGCGGCGTAACTCCCAGCAGGGAAGCAGATAATTGCTCCGTCAGGGAAACATCCAATTCATGCGCAATGGGCGCAAGGTGGATGATCGGCGCACCCCGCCATGCCTGCGGAATATGCTCGAACAGGATCGGCGCGGCTTGATGATGCAGTGTTTGTCTGCGTCCGTTTTCAGTCTTTATATTCTCGAAAGTCGTGCTGTGCCCGCTTGGGACATTGACAATCTGAATCCCATTCATGAGTTGCAATGGCGCGTCCTGCCCCGTTGAGGTGACAATTCCCACCCGCAGACCCAGCGTGCGCGCTGTCAAGGCGGCGTAAGAAACCGTCCCGCCAAGTTGTTTGCCAGCGGGTGTTAAATCCACAGCCACATGACCGATGGCAAGATAATCCACAGGCGTAAGGGATGCAAGTTCCAACATAAAACGAATTATACCGTAGGGGTTGCGCCCAAAACATTTCCCCGCCCCGATGGCCGCAATATAAGAAAAGACCGCCGTGAAGGCGGTCTTTTTGGAATTTATTCCTTGGGTAAAATGACAACTTTGCGATACGGGTCTTCGCCTGTACTCTCCGTGATCACCGCGGGATGACCCCGCAGCTCGATATGCACCACACGGCGTTCACTGGACGTCATCGGTTCCATCGTCACTTTGCGCCCCGTTTTTGTCACCTGGTCTGCCATGCGGTTTGCCAGTTGACGGATCTGCTTTTCGCGCCGTGCGCGATAGCCCTCCACGTCAATGGTCAATTGCACCCACTGCTGGGTATCCTTCCCAACCATGAGGGATGCAATATGTTGAAAAGCATTGAGGGTCTCTGCATGGCGTCCAATCAGCGCAGTCAGGTCATCCCCGCGCACATCCACCTGAATGGTGCGGTGGTCATCCGAGCTGGACTCGTCATAATTGGCAGAGACCTGCGCCTTCATGCCAAGGTAATTGATCAACTTGGAGACCACCTGTTCGGCGGTTTCCAAAAGATGGTCGTCGTCATGGTGCTCCACTTTTGGGGCAGGTGCAGGTTTCTCGTCCGCAGGCTTCTTATCAACGCGGCGAGGTTTTGTCTCTTTCGGTGTTGACTGTGTTTTTTTGGCGGGAGCAGGCAGCGGGACCGCATTTGAAGCGGGCATTTCCTGACCGGGAGGAGGATTTACCGTCAGGCGCACGCGAACCTGACGGCCGCCGAGTCCGAATAATCCTTTTGAGCCCGAATCCAAAACCTCAATGGAGACGGCTTCTGCCGTCAACCCGAGTTGGGACAAGCCCTGTGCGAGGGCTTCTTCAACTGTCCCGGCGATGATCTCAAGCGTGGTTCGCTCGTTCATGTTGCCTGCCTATTTCTTTTTTGAGGGTGGTTGTCGCTTGGCGCCGCCCGGCAAAATATTGCTCCAGTTGGCGCGCCCGGTGGACGCATATTGAGCCACGCCCAAGACGTTGCTGATGATGAAATAGACGGAAATGCCGGAAGGGAAAGTGAGCGCGAACCAGCCCAGCAACAGGGGCATGTAGATGCTCATCATTTTTGTCATCTGGGCGCTCTGATCGTTGGGATTGCTCGAAGCGGGCATGGTCAGTTTGGACTGAATCCATGTGGTGACTGCAACAACAACAGCAAGGATATAGTAGGGCTCGGGTTGTCCCAGATCCATCCACAGGAATTTGCTGTTGAGCGGGATGATGTTCTCCACGTTTTGGAATGGATAGACCGTGCGGGCGAGTTTGAGCATGTCGAGCGGGGTCGCTGAAAGCGCGGTCGTGATGCTCTGGTACAAACCAATGATGATGGGGAACTGCACAAGCGTCGGCAGACAGGATGCGAAGGGATTGATGCCGCGGTCCTTGTAAATACGCATTTGTTCCTGCGCGAGCTTTTCCTTATCCTTCGCATATTTCTTTTGAATGTCCTGCCATTCCTTGTCATTCTGTAATTCCTGCATGGCCTGCGCACCCTTCACCTGCGCGGCGTTCAAGGGCCAGGTAATCAGTTTGATCACAATGGTAAATAATATGATCGCAAGACCAAACGTATGCGGGCCATGCCCAAGTACGTCATAGATCCACAGCAAAAGATTGGTCATGGGTTGGATGATAATAGTATGCCACATGAGTCGGTTTCCTTATTTCCCGGGCTGGAACGTCCAGGCTTGTTTGCCATCCGCGTCATAAGCGGCAAGGGCAAACTCAGCCTGATACGGCGCCACGAGGATCAAATCACCTGAAATGACAGGGGTGGTATAAATACTGCCGCCGGGTGTCTTTTCCCAGACGATTTTCCCGTCGCGGTCCAAAGCGTAGAAGGAGCCCGATTCAGTCGCAACGTAAATCTGGTCGCCCACTACAAGCAGACTCGCCACGATGGGACCATCCGGCTGAACGTTATCCCAGTTCTGGCGTCCGCTGGTCAGGTCAAACGAATAGAGCATTCCATCCAGGTCGGCGTAATACAGGGTTTCGCCATCCAGAGCGGGGGTTCCCCAGATCCAATTTCTGGCAGTGGCAATCACTTCATGCCTGCCGTCGGGTTGAATGAACTCAATCCTGGATGCAAACGAACCCACATACACCCCATCATTTCCCATTGCGGGGCTGCCGGGGGCTGCGCCGCCGAGGTCAATTGGATCGTTCAAAACGCGTCCAAGGGGGTCAACGACGTAGAAGCGATGGTCAAGCGAGGTGACATAAAGAAGCGTGCCGTCGGTTGCCGGGGTGGACCACAATGCGCCGCCCAATTCAATGGGGTCCGCAATTTCCCTGCCTCTCATATTAAGGATATACAGAAAACCATCCGTGTTGGGCGCATAGATCACATCATTGAGGACAAGCGGCGAAGCCACCCATTTTCCGATTGACTTCGTAAAAGGTTCAGTCCAGTTCTCTTTGCCCGTTTCAGGGTCAATGCTTGTGAAGGAGTGGGCTGAACCGGCGCTCCCGATCAAAAGTTGACCATCCGGCGTAAGGACAGGGTTTGCATAGAATAGTAATTTGCTGTCCGCATCGGAGGGGTAACGCCAGACTTCGCGTCCATTTGTCACGTCCACTGCGTAGATGTAGGAACCGCTGGAGATGTATGCGCGTTCGGCATCCGCGGCGAGACCAGGCCAGTTGTTTGACAGGGGCTGTCCACTACACGCGCTGAGAAGAATGACGCCAAGGGCCAGCAGGGAAAATAAAAGCAATCGTTTTGTTTTCAAATTCGTAATACTCCTAACTCGTTGCAATCGTCCCTCGATGGGGCGATGATTTTTCTATGGAACAGGGTCGTATCCACCGGGGTTGAAGGGGTTGCAGCGCAATACGCGCCAGCCCGCCATGAGCGAGCCTTTCAAGGCACCGTGTTTATAGACCGCCTGATACCCATAATGGGAACAGGACGGGTAAAAGCGGCAGGTATTTGCAGGCAGGCCCGGCGAAACCACCATTTGATATAAACGGATCAACGCCAGCACGGGGATGCGCGGCAAATTAACCAGCGTGCGCGGCAGATCGCGCAGACGCGGTTCATGGGAATAATCATGGAGATGGAACTGGTTTTCAGGATTCATCCGCAGGGAGGATTTTGGCTCGCTGGAGAAGGTTCGTCAGCGCGGAGCGGGTATCTGCCAGGGTGGCGGTTACCAGCGCGGGTCGGGCGATCAGGATCAGGTCCCAGCCGGAGGCGAGTGAGGAAAGCAGGGGGCGCATGGCTTCGCGTAAAAGTCGTTTGGCTCGGTTGCGGTGGACGGCTGTCCCTGTCGTCTTGCCTGCGGCAACACCCACACGGACATGGGTTGCTGTTTCGCTGGCCTGCGCCACTAACACAACAAGCGGATGGGCATAGGACTTGCCTGATCGCCGCACCCGCTTGAAATCTTCGGACCGGGACAGTCGGAATTTTCTCTGCACCCGCACCTCATCGTGGTCTCCGCGTCAAAACGCGAGGAGGCCTACCAACGAGTCCGCTTGACGTGTTCGTTGGACTTGACTGCGAGTCTGTAACGGCCCTTGAGGCGGCGGCGCTTGAGCACTGCGCGGCCATCAGCCGTGGACATGCGTTTGCGGAAACCGTGCACGCGCACGCGGCGGCGGATCTTGGGTTGATATGTTCGCTTGGGCATTCTAATTTTCTTCCTTTATTACTGAAAAGATGATTACACAATCCCCAATGGGACAGGGTATTCTGGGGTAGACTAGCGTGTTATTATACCAAGAGGGTTGCGAATCGGTCAATTTGAGTTTTGGGCAGTTTGAGGGTTTCAAGCCCGGGCATTAAAGTATGTATCCCAAATTCGTTGTTTGGCGGACTCCTCGATAAATGAGGCTTGAAAGGCAAAACGATTGCAAACGTGGACATCCGCCATGCTCATACCGAGGACTTCGTGCGCGATGCGGTATTCGTTATTGACATTCGTCTCAAGGACTTCGGGATCATCCGAATTTATCGTGACGCGCACGCCGAGATCGAACAGCTTCTTGAGCGGATGCGCCTCGATCGTCGGGACGGAATTGGTCAGGTAATTCGACCACGGATTCACCTCAAGCGTGATGCCCCTTTCCTTGATCAACTCCACCGCCTGCACGTCCTCAATGCTGTGTATGCCGTGTCCAATGCGGTCGGGCTGAAAGTTGCGGATGGATTCGATCACATAGGAGGCAGGCGTATCCTCGCCGGAGTGGATGGTCACCTTCAAGCCGGCCTCCTTCGCCTTCAAGATGGGTTTGACAAAGTCCTTCATCGGATAGAGCATTTCGCCGTCGGCAAGGTCCACGGCATTGATATGCCTGCGGTGGCGGATCGCCCAATCCACGGTTTTGACGCACGACTCCGCACCCATGCTGCGGGAGGTGATGGCAATGATGCCGATTGCCATGTCGAATTCCTTTTCCGCCCGTTCCTGAGCGCGGAGCAGACCATCGAGGCAGGCGTCCCAATCCAGGCCATGTCCATGAAACGCCCAATCGGGCGAGAAGCGCACTTCAAATAGTTTGATATTCTGCCGGGCACAGTCCTCGAACAATTCCCAGGCAATCCGCTCGAAGACGGCGGGGGAGGTGATGCTGCGTTGAAAAATATCGAACGCTTCCAGGACGGCTTGCAGGTCGCGCATCTGATCAAGGACTTTGACGTGTTTGTCCAGCTCTTCCGCTTCGTAGGCGGGCAGGGAAATGTTGTATTCGCACGCAACGTCAATGATGGTCTGCGTGCGGATCGCGCCCTCGAGATGGCAATGGATCTCGGTCTTGGGAATGTCGTTGTATTTCGGGTCGAAATTTTTCATGGGTGCATCCTGATTTTATTGACCACAGATAAACAGGTAAATCAAATCCGCGTCCACGCGGGTTCGTCTGTGGTTTATTTTACCCGCTTGTTAATCTCAAAACCGTTTGCAACAGCACATTCGCGCCGTTGATGCAGTCCTTCCATTTGGTGAATTCGCGCGGCGAGTGGCTTGCACCGTCCACAGATGGAACGAAGATCATGCCCACAGGACACAAATCCGCAAACGACTGCCCGTCGTGTCCCGCGCCGGACGGCATGGACAAGTGGGTCAGTTCCAAACTGTCACAGGCTTCTGCAAATGCATTTTGAACCGCAGCGCTCATCGAACTCGGCGAATGCCTGCCGAGAAATTCAATGCTCAATTCCAGGCCAAAATGCTCCGCCTCGTTTTGCGCCAGCTCCAGCAATGCAGCATCCAGGCGTTTAAATTGCCCCACATCGGGTGACCGAAATTCCAATGCCAAATCCACGCGTTCCGGCACAATATTAAATACGCCGGGCGTAAAGTCCATATTGCCCACATTCACAACACAATTCGGAAAGTCCCTCATGACCAGTTCGCGTGCGGCAAGCGTGAACGCACTCGCACTCAGGGACGCGTCGAGCCTATCCTCCATTGTGGTTGAGCCTGCATGGTCCGCCCTGCCGATGAAGGACAAACGATGGGACCAAATTCCAACAATTGCCGTGACAATGCCCACATCGATCCCCGCGCGTTCGAGTCTTTTCCCCTGTTCAATATGGACTTCAAGATATCCCGCCAGCGACTCTTTCATCCGTGCGGCGCTCAACATGCTGGCATCGGACAGTCCCGCCCGTTCCATTCCCGCGACCAGATTTTCGCGTCCGCCACGCGGGGAATCCAGATCCTTTTGACTGAGATGACCCGCCAGCGCTGCGCTCCCAAGCAGACCGACCAACGTGCCTTCTTCATCGGTAAAGTCAATCGCCTCCAAATTGACCTTGAGCCTGATCCCGTTTTCCTGGATGGTTCTCAACACCTCGAGAGCGGACGTCACGCCGAGAGCGCCGTCGTAACGCCCTCCATTCGGGACGGAGTCCAGGTGCGAGCCGATGAGCAACGTGGGAGAATGCTCCACATCGTTTGCAAGGACAGCGGAATGATTCCCCGCCCCATCCACGCAAAATTCCAGGCCGCAGGCTTCGATCTGCTCGCGGAACCAGGCACGTGCCGCAAGATGCGCATCGTTCAATGCAGGCCGATGCACGCCGCCGTCTGCTGTAGCGCCGATGGATGCCAGCTGGGTAAATGAATCAAACAAACGGTCCGAATTGATGCGAAGACTTGAATAGGTTTGCGTCATGGGAAGCCTCCTGTCCCCACAATCATATAACAAAAATTGGAGCCGGGCGGACCCGGCTCCAATTTCGTGTGCATCACGCGTTATTTGGTCTTGATGGTAATGGTCTTGGGTTTGGCTTCTTCGGCCTTGGGAAGCGTTATGGTGAGAATGCCGTTCTCGAAATCGGCTTTGGCTTTATCGGCGACGACATTGGTCGGCAGGGCGACGGCACGTTCAAACGCGCCCCAGCGCTGTTCGCGGATATGGTATGCCTTTTCCTTCACTTCTTCCTTCTGGCTGACTTCACCCTTAAGGGTGAGTACTTCGCCGGTGATGTTGATCTGGACTTCATCCGCTTTGATGCCGGGCAGGGCGGCTTTCACCACGACCTCATTATCGGTCTGGTACATATCCACCGCCGGCACTGTCCAGGGATTGCCGGCCAGGCTGAGCGGACGGGTGAAGGCGTCGTCGAAGAGGCGATCCATGGCTTCGCGCAACGTCATCATATCACGGGCGGGTTCCCAACGAATTAAATTAGACATAGCTACCTCCTTTTGATTTGGTTGGTTTGAACCTACGCTCTTAATTTAAAACGCCTGTGTTAGAAAGACACAAGCGTTTTGTCTGCGTTTCGTTAAAATTTCAGGTAATTAGAAATTTGACCAGCGCGACGATCCCATACACCAGTCCAAGGCAGATTATGCAAATGGCAATCAATTTTCTGATGGCCGCAGGCTCATTTTCAGGCTTTTGTTCGGACATGGATCATTCCCTGCCGCGTTTGAAGTCCACAAAGCGGTAGCCCACGCCGCGCTCGGTAAGGATGTACTGCGGGTTGGCGGGGTCCTTCTCCAGCTTCTGGCGCAGGTAGTTAATGTAAAGGCGCACGTAATGCGGCTCGTCCCGGTATTCATATCCCCACACCTTCTGAAGCAGTTGGTCGTGTGAAACGACCCAACCCGCATTTTGCACAAGGTGGAAGAGCAGACGATATTCCGTCGGGCGCAATTTGACGAGTTTGCCTTCCAGCCAGATCTCGCGGCGGTCGAAGTCAATTTTGAGGCGTTTGTCGATCTCGAGCAAACCGTGCATGGAACCGGTGGCTCCCTCCGTGCGGCGCAGGACGGCTTTAATACGGCTGACCAATTCACGCGGACTGAACGGTTTGGTAATGTAATCGTCTGCGCCGTTTTCAAGTCCGCGCACACGATCATCCTCCTCCCCCTTGGCAGTCAACATGATGACCGGCACATTGCTGAATTCGCGGATGGTCTCCAAAACCTCAAACCCATCAAGGTCCGGCATCATCACATCCAACAGGATGATGTCCGGCGTAACGTCCCGTATCCTTTGAATGGCCTGCTTGCCATTAAAAGCTTCACTCACCTGAAAGCCATCATGTTCCAGGTTCATGCGGATGAAACGCACCATGCGTTCTTCATCATCCACAACCAATATGCGGCGGCGTTCCATTGAATCCGGCATGCTAGTCCCTTACGAAACCGATGATCTTCTCTTCCTCCGCGCTTTCCAGGATCTCAATGAAACTTAACGAGGAAAGCGGCCAGATGACCCTGACGACATTATTGTCAATATAGTGCAGGTCCTTGCCGTCCCTCTGGCGCGGGTTCATGACCACGATATTCGTATCGGCGGGTTTGGGAAGCTCTTCAATCTCTCCGGCAATAGCGCCTTCCCCGGCAATATGTAATATAATTGAATACGCCATATGATGCTCTCTTTCCTATTTATCCTCAAGCAATATTTGTATTTTCATCTTTCCAAGCGCAATGATATCTCCATTATTTAGATTCTGTTCCACATTGGGAGAGAGCTTCTTCCCGTTGATGTACGTGCCGTTGGCGGAACCGAGGTCCATGAAAATGAGGCGGGCGCCATCCCTTTTGATAACCGCATGCAAACGCGATACTCCCGCAGCATAGGCTTTATATGGTGAAAGGTCGATATCAGGCATGATCGGCTGACCCTCGCTGATGCGCCCAATGGTAAATTCGTTGCCCGAGGAAAGTGGAAGCACCTGCCCGGTATCCAGCAGGTGGAGACTTCCCCACGCCTCCCCCCCGTCGAACGATTGATACAGATCTCCTGTGGATACCTTGCTATCCCTGAATTTGTCATCGGAAATCGTTTGGGTGGTAAAGGAATCCTTGCCAACCAATTGAGCCCCGCACTCGGCACAAAACATTGCCCCGTCCATGTTTGCATGCTTACAACTCGAACAGACGATCATCCTGCCTTCTCCTTTACACCGCTCAACAAAAGCGCCCGTGTACTATATTTTATATCCTTGTTGCCACCCGCGCTCCAGGCATGCATTTTCTCGAGGTTCTCGGCTTCGAACAAGGCCGTCTTCGCAAGGGAATGTTCCCCCTGTGATAACAGGTGTGTGGCAAGGTTTTTTAGATGGCGGACTGCCGTATCAAATTGACCCGCATCCGCCGCCTCGCGTGCGCGTTCCTGCATCCGATACAAGGTAAGGCGCGCGAGCGCGCTCAAAATCCGGGTCGGCGGTGGATCCGCTGAAGGGTTTTGCTGCACCGCACGGGTGAGGTGCAAACGAATCGGCGGAACCGGTGTGGGCCGGGCCGTAATGGAAGTCTTCAATGTGCCGCTTAATAACGTCGCAATATCATCGTCGCCCAAGGCGCCCGGGCTGACGAGAAACTCAAACAAGACTTGCAGCGGCGCGTCCCGCAAAATCGGGCCCAGATGCATGGGCATTTCAATCTCGACGGAACCGCCTTCGGGCTGCAGGCGAAACGCGTAATTTATCTTGACGTTTTCCTGCTCCGTGAATTCCAGCAGGACTTCATCTGCATATGTGCTGATCAGGGCTTTAAATTTCTCGACAAGCAGATGCTCAATATCCTTTGGTTTTGAGATGTAGGCGGAGGAGCCGCCCGTTTTGCTGGCAAGTGCATCAAGAAAGATATCGTTCCATTCATGTCCAATGCCCATGCCGGTGATGCCCACGTTTTGAGCGGCGGCCTCCTCGGCCAGCTTGAGGCATGCCTGTTCATCTCCATAGGTTTGCCCGTCGGTCAGCAAAATAACATGGTTGACACGTGAGGGATCCAGGGTGCGGCGGATTTCCTTCAGTCCCGCCTCCAGCCCGGTGTAAATCTCCGTGGCACCGGATGCCTGCATCATTTGAATGCGCCCCTCCTGCATCTTTTTATCCAGTTTGATCGAGGCGGGGATAATCACTTCAGCGCGGTCGCTAAACGCAACCATGCTCAGCACATCCTCAGGGCGCAGACTGCGCAACAATTGGATGGCGGTGGCTTTTACAATATCCAATTTTTCGCCCTGCATGGATGTGGAGCGGTCCAGGACAAGGCAAATATTCAAGGGCGGGGATGGGATGGTTGTTTTTTCCTCGCGAGGGCCGACTTCCAGCAATACATAAATCAATTGGGGTTCACCCAGCTTCACAAGGTTCGGGCGGCTGAAAAAAACCTCATGTTTGATGACCGTGTTGCCTTCAACATCGGGGGGTAGTGTCGCATCATACATACTGCGCCGCTTGGGATTTGAAAGCACCTCATAGGCCTGCTGTGTCTCCAGAAACAGCTCGGTTTCACCCGCGGCAACGTTTTTATCCGGATGCAGGCGCTGGGCGGCTTCAAAATAGGCACGCTTAATCTCCTCCTGTGATGCATCACGGAAGACACCCAGGATCGCGTAATAATCCGGCTTGCTGGATGACATTTTTACCCAATCAATTGTGTGAGAATGACGGTTATGTTATCCGGACCGCCGGCCGCATTGGCCGCTTCGACCAGGCCCTGGCAGGCACGGTGAAGGTTTGGCGCTTCCGTCACAATCCGGAAAATATCCTTTTCGTTGACAACCCCCCACAGACCGTCACTGCATATCATCAGATATCCCCCCTGCGGGAATGGGATGGTAAAGATATCGGCTTCGAGTGATTCACCCTGACCCAGGGCACGGATCAAGACATTGCGATGGGGAAAATTATCAACCTCATCCTTGTTGAGGTGCCCCAATTCTTCAAGGCGTTTGACCAGCGAATGGTCGCGGGTAAGCGGCTGAACCCTTCCATCAGGATAGATGGAATAGGCCCGGCTGTCGCCAACATGCGCGATCGTCACCTGCTGCCCCAACACCAGCGCGGCAGTGACCGTTGTGCCGCTGCCCGGCGCCTCGCGCTGGACGTATTGATGCGCCTCCATAATGGATGTTTCGATCACCTCCTGCAATGAGTCTTCAAGAGGCTGGGTGGGCAGCTTATATAGGTAGGAATGAAACTTTTTGGTGATGTTGCCGCCCATAATGCGGATGGCGGCATTGCTCGCCACTTCGCCAAATTGATGTCCGCCCATTCCATCAGCGACAATATACAACCCAAAGGGGACATTCTCCACGCTACCGGAGATCGTGGAGGTCAGCGCAAGTACGCTGTCTTCATTGTGATCACGCTGCTTTCCAACCGATTGCCCAACCCCGGCAATAAGCTGCCTCATTTCATATTTCAAACTCTGACTGGCGATAATGGAATTAATCTGCTGATCCGTAAGAGGAGCAGTCGTGGCCGAATCCACCTGTTTCTGTTGGGTTTGCGGTTGCGGTTGTTTGTGCTTTTCGGGGTCTTTCTTTTCACCAAATAGTTTTCGAAAAAAATCAGCCACAAGAACTCCTTTTAGGCGAACAGAGCATAGACGTGATGGTCTGTTGAACCAAAATAAACAATATCGTCAAACACCACCGGGGAACCGGTGATTGCACTTTGTGTTTCGAACTTCCAGCGCAGACGGCCCGTGCGATATTCCAGACAATACATAGTGCCATCCACAGAGCCGCAATACACTGAATCCTTGTAAACGGCCGGCGAACTGCTTACCTGGTTCTCGGTGCGGAAACGCCAGACTTCCTTGGAGGTCCGTATATTCACGCAATAAAGAAACCCATCCGCCGCGCCGACAAATATGAAATCATCCGCAATCGCCGGGGACGAAACGGAACCTTTTCCAAGGCGGTACTTCCAGATTGCCCAGCCGTTCATTAAATCCAATGAATATAGGGTGCTATCCAGGGAAGTAAAATAAATTGCCTGCCCCTTATCGATCGGGGAGGACGTGACGGAACGCTTGGCTTGAAAACGCCATTTCAGTTCACCGCGGAAATCGAGGGCGTAAAAGGAACCGGCTTCCGTGCCAAAATAAACCATTTCATTTGAAACCAACGGTGTGGAATGGATCGGTGCATCCGTGGAAAACTTCCAGACTGCGCGCCCCGTATTGACGTTTACTGCATGAAGGTCCTGGTCGTCCGAACCAAAAAAAATGTGTCCCTCTGCAATTCGCGGTGAGGAATAGATTTTCCCTTCCGTGAAGTACGTCCACACCACTTTGCCGGTGCGTGCGCTGACCACATGCAAACGCTGGTCTTCAGAACAGAAAAATACATTATTATCATAAACCAGCGGGCGGGAAACGATTCCTCCCTCCGCCGGGTACTTCCATTGGAATTGCCCGTCCGCCGCATTCAAGGTATACAGGTTATTGTCGTAACAGCCGATATATAAAACGCCCTGATTCAAAAATGGCGTGCCGCGGATTTCGTCCTCACATTTAAATGACCAGAGTGGTTTAATCCCGCCAGTGCCAGCCGGCAGGGCGGAGGTGATCTTGGAAAGCGCACCCGTCTTGCGCGCCACACCCATCAGCGCATCCTTCATCGCGTCAGCGCTGGGGAAACGGTCTGCCGGGTTGTATTCTAGGGCCGTGTTGATTACCGCTTCAAATTCAGTGGAAACATTGGAATTAATCCTCCGCACAGGACGTTCTGCAAAGGAAAAGGGCGGCTCAAGGCGCGGATCGCGGCGCGTAATGGTGTGATGCAATGTTGCGCCCATCGAATAAATATCCGCGATCGGCGTGGCTTCCCCGCGATACTGCTCGGGTGGGGAATATCCCTCAGTACCGATCATCGTCCCCTTCTGTCCGGTTTGGAATCTCTTGGCAATGCCAAAATCCACAAGCACCACATCCCCGTTATGGTTGATCATCACATTGGAAGGCTTCATATCGCGGAAGATAATCGGGTCGGGTTTATGCCCATGCAGATAAGCCAGCACATCACAAAGCTGGATCGCCCAACTGATCACCTGGTCTTCCGGCAAAAAACCAGTCGAATCACTGATTACAGTTTCAAGGTCCTTGCCATGGATAAATTCCAGAACAAGGTACGAATGATCGTTATGGGTAAAATAATCATAAATCCGCGGGATGGACGGATGGTTGAGCGTGGCAAGCATGTTCGCCTCGCGCTCAAAATTTTCAACGATCGTCTGGCGCACAAGCGGGTCGGGCGCCAGGTTGATCATTTCCTTGACAGCCACCAGTTTCACCACATTGGGAAAGTGCAGATCGCGGGCGCGATAAACCGACCCCATGCCGCCCACGCCGATCACATCCTGAATATTGTAACGGTTAACGAGCGTCACTCCCGCCTGCAACTGCTGGCGGGAAGATTGATCTCCAGGCCCTGAAAAGGAAGATGTGATGTTTTTTGTTTCCAGAAGGGGGCTCCTCTTCTCCACAAACGGATTAATGAATTATAGTGTGCAGTTGCAGGAATTGCAACTGCCCGGCGTTGCAATTTTGTTGAGGGACGGCTTGCGGGGAACCGATTTCTACGGCACAATACATTATTGTGAGGATTCTAGCAGTAAGCGACCAGGTTGTGGAGCGCATCTACACCCTCGTCCCCAGCGGACATTTTCAGGGTGTAGAACTCATCCTCGGCTGCGGCGACCTGCCGTACACCTACCTGGAATATATCGTCACCATGTTGAATGTGCCCATGTATTACATACCGGGCAACCATGACCCGCAATTCGACCTGATGGATAAACGCTCAAGAGCCGAGGGCGGCTCCAACCTGGACTTGAAAACCGCCCGCCACAATAATATCCTGATCGGCGGGTTTGGCGGATGCATCCGCTACCGTCCCGATGGTGTCAACCAATACACACAATCGGAAGCCTACCGGCGGGCTTTTCGACTGCTCCCGCAGCTGCTGATAAACCGCATTAAACACGGCCGCGCCATGGACATCCTGATCAGCCACTCACCGCCCTTCCACATCCACGATGACTCGGACCTCGCACATCAGGGATTGAAAGCCCTAAACTGGCTCAACCGCATTGCAAAACCGCGTTATCATCTTCACGGACACACACACTTTTACAGGAACAACCTTGAAGATCAGGAAACCCTGTTTAATCAGACCAGAATTATCAACGTATATCCTTACAAAATATTGGAAATCTAAAAACCATATGGAGTCAGGGAGTTAAGTGCCACGAAGTGGTATGCTCCCGTGGTTTCGGCGGCAAGCCGCCTGTCTCCAAAAGTGAGTGAAGAAGATGTCAAACCCATTGAACGAACGCACGCGCGCCGACTTTAGCAAGGCACGCTTCAAATCCTTCATCAACCAGGTCTTCTCCGTGATTGCGGGAAACAAACACACCACCACCCTGCTCTCCTACGACGAGATCAAGGAAAAGCTGCACATCGGCGGTCCCATTTATCGGGGCGTAAAAACCATTCGCGTGGACCAGATCGCAGGGAGTCTGAACCGTTATCACGAATTCGACCGCGCCTTCCTTCCAAAGGAAGATCAACTCGCCAGCCGCTGGCAAAAAGTGGATCGCGCCTTTTACGAAGATATCCACCTGCCGCCCGTTGTCCTGTACAAAGTGGGCGAGGTCTATTTTGTCGTGGATGGTCATCACCGCGTATCCGTCGCGCGCGAGAAGGGACAACTGTACATCGAAGCCGAAGTGCGCGAATGCGCCACCCGCGTGAACATCACGCCCAACATCAAACCCGAAGACCTTGAGGTGCTTCACACAAAGGTGCACTTCCTTGAGCGCTCCTCCCTGGATAAGATCCGCCCGCATGCGAATATAAAGCTCACCATCCCCGATGGTTTTGAACGCATGCTTGAACACATTGCCGTTCACGGCTACTTTATGGGGCTTGACCTCCAGCGTGACGTCTCGGATGAGGAAGCTGTCGCACATTGGTACGATACGGTGTACCTGCCGATCATTGAGATCATCCGCAAGAGCGGTATCTTAAAGGAATTTCCCGGCAAAACGGAGGGCGATCTGTATCTTTGGACCCTGGACCATCAGCATTATTTATACAAGGAACAGGGGCAACCCCTGCAGCCGCCGGAGACAGCCGCAAAAACGTTCATCGAAGAAAACGAGTAACCATGACTGACCTTCATCCACTGGCAGGAGTCTACGCCGCAGCCGTAACTCCACTAAAAACAGACGCCTCTTCCTTCGACCTTGAGTCGGTTCTCGCCTTTTTGCATTTCCTCGCTGGTAGAGGCTGCCACGGTGCCTTGCTCTTCGGCACAACTGGCGAGGGACCGTCCTTCTCGCCCAAGGAACGTGAGATATTCCTGCGCTCCGTGCGCGTTGTGCGCCAGCAAATTCGCGGATTCAAACTACTGGCAGGCACAGGCACACCCAGCCTGACCGAAACCATCGAATTGACCAAACTCGCCTACCAACTCGGCTACGATGGGACGGTCGTCCTGCCGCCATATTACTTCCGCAAAGTGACAGATGACGGCTTGTTCCAATGGTTCAGCGAATTGATCGAGAAAGCCGTGCCAGAAGGAAAATATCTGCTCGGCTATCATATCCCGCCCATGACAGGCATCGGCTTTTCGCTGGAACTGCTTGAACGATTGAAGGAAAAATTCCCGAATCAATTCGCAGGCATCAAGGATTCATCACATGATGAATCCTATGCAACCGCAGTTGGTCAACATTTTGGCAAAGACCTGCTCGTCCTGAACGGCACGGACGCTTATTTGCATCATGCGCTGAAGAACAACGCACAAGGCGCGATCACCGCACCCGCAAATCTGATCTCGGATAACCTGCGCAAGGTTTGGGATCTGTTTCAGGAAGGAGAAGACCCGTCCGAAGCGCAGGCGAAGGTCAGCGAACAGCGGCATTTTCTTGAAAGTTACGCCCCCATCGCCCCTATCTTGAAGGGACTGCTTCATAAGATACACGGACTTCCGCGCTGGTCGGTGCGCGCGCCGCTGGAAGATGCGGACGAGAAAACGCTGGTAGATGCGGCGGAGAAGTTTTCAAAAATCTCGTAATTCAGTAGGGACACAGCGACGCTGTGTCCCTACTTTTTTTCATCAGGTAAAATTCATCCATGAGAATCTGGCGCTTACTTCACACTCCCCCATCCACGGGCGCATGGAATATGGCGGTGGATGAAGCCATACTCGAGCATATCCATCGCGGAGAATCGAAACCGACTTTGAGATTGTATGCCTGGCAGCCGCCGTGCCTCTCACTTGGCTACGCGCAGCCGTTTAGGGATGTAGATGTGGAGCGGCTCAAATCCCGGGGCTGGGACGTGGTGCGCCGCGTGACGGGGGGACGGGCGATCCTGCACACGGACGAATTGACCTACTCGGTGACAGGCTCCGCGGATGAACCCGTGCTGGCAGGCGGTGTACTGGAATCATATAACCGTTTGTCGCAAGCGCTGCTGTTCGCGGTGCGCGAGTTGGGATTGCAGGTTGAGGTAAAAGAGCAAGTCGCTCAAGCCGCCGTCCTCGGCGGCGGGGACGCCGCCGGGAGCAAGGTAAACCCCGTTTGCTTTGAAGTGCCTTCGACTTACGAGATCACCGTCAATGGAAAGAAACTCATCGGCTCGGCGCAGGCGCGCAAGAAGGAAGGAGTGCTTCAACACGGCTCACTCCCGTTGAGGGGCGACCTGACCCGCATTTGCGACGCGCTGGTTTTTGATAGCGAATCCGCGCGGGAGGATGCAAAGGAAAGACTGCTTGCGCGGGCGACGACGGTTGAGTCGGTTTTGGGTGTAGAAAAAGATTGGGAAACAGCAGCCCAGGCTTTCGTCCGCGGGTTTGAGGCGGAATTGGGAATCCAGTTCGGGCGCGGGGAAATGTCCCAATCCGAAATCCAAAGAGCGGAAGAATTGGTCAAAGAAAAATACGCGCACGCATCATGGACGGAGCGGTTATGAAAAAAGTTTTGGTGTACGGCTCGTATGGGTACACGGGGGAGTTGATCGTGGAGCAGGCGGTGAAGCAGGGACTTGGGCTGCTGCTGGCGGGGCGCGATGAAAGTAAAGTGCGGGCGCAAGCCGAGCGATATGGATTGGAATACCGCGCGTTTTCATTGGATGACACCGCCGCGTTAGACGCGGCGCTGCAGGAAACGGACGCGGTCTTGCATTGCGCGGGTCCGTTCGTGTTGACGTTTCGTCAGGTGGCGGAGGCGTGCATTCGAAACAAAAAACATTACGTGGATATCAGCGGCGAGATTGAAGGCTTTGAAGCGCTGGCGCAGATGGATTCGGACGCGAAACGCGCGGGCGTGATGCTGCTGCCGGGCGGCGGCTTCGATGTGGTGCCGTCCGATTGTTTGAGCGCGCATGTTGCGGGGAAACTTCCGAACGCGACGCATTTGAATTTGTACATCAAAAGCATCGGGAGCGGAGTCTCGCGTGGGACGGCGCGCTCTGGCATCGAGAACATGCACAGGCAGGGACGCATTCGCCGTGATGGAAGAATCCAGACAGTTCCAGGCGCATGGCACGTGAAGCGCGTGGACTTCGGACGCGGCGCAAGTCGTGTAGTTTCCATTGGCTGGGGCGACGTCAGCACGGCATATCACAGCACGGGCATCCCAAACATTACAGCGTACATGGGTTTCCCCAACGCGATGATAGACGGGTTGTATCTCACGCGAGTCATCGGTCCGTTGTTGTACACGCGCCGAATGAAGAATTTTCTCAAATGGCTGATCGGCGTGTTGAATCCCACAGGACCGTCGAAATATAAAAACGAAAACGGATTTGCCCTGCTCATCGCCGAAGTATCGGATGGGAAGCAGACCGTCCGCGCCAAGCTACGGACGCCCGAAGCGTATTATCTGACGGCGCTGACGTCGGTCGAGATCATGAAGCGGATTCTTGCATCGGACTATAAGGCGGGATTCCAAACCCCAAGCACAGCCTACGGCGCAGATTTTATTCTGGGATTCGATGGAGTCCAGCGTGAGGATTTTTAACCGTCACTGCAACGCGCCTCGAAACTCCGCTGCAAACTGTTTCGCTGTTTCTATCGGCTTTTCACTCCCCCCAATCGTTTTCACACACGCCGAACCGACAATGACTCCATCCGCCAATTTACCGACTTGCCTGGCTTGTTCGGGCGTGCCGATTCCAAATCCCACACACACAGGCACAGATGTGTGTTCCCGTACGCGAGAAATTAACTCACCCAAACCTTCTGAAATGGATTTGCGTTCCCCGGTCACACCTGTCACTGAAACAAGATAGATAAATCCCTTGGCGTTGCGGGCGATCATTTCCATGCGGTCGGGAGGCGTGGTGGGCGCGAGCATTTGAATTAACGGTAATTGTAGGGGCGACGCATGCGTCGCCCCTACGAATTCATCCGACTCTTCCATCGGCAGATCAGGGATGATGAATCCGTCCGCACCGGCCTCTTCCGCATCACGGACGAATTTCTCCAAGCCATACGCCAGCATGGGGTTGTAGTAACCCATCAGGATCAACGGGATGTCCACGCCGCGCTTGCGCAATTCCTTCACGGCTTCGAGCGACTTCTTGACCGTGATTCCCTGCTCCAAGGCAATTTGTGTCGCGTGCTGAATCACAGGTCCATCCGCGAGCGGATCGGAGAAGGACAGTCCCACTTCGATCAAGTCCGCACCGCTGTTTGCTAAGGCTTCGATCACGTCAATGGACGTGTCCAAGTCAGGGTAGCCCAACGGGAAGTAGGGCATGAAGATTGGTTTGTTCTTGAAAGCGTTTTCGATTCGGTTCATGATACCTCTGAAAAGAACTTAACCACGAAGGGCACAAAGCACACAAAGGGGAAAGGCAATGAGCCTTAAGGCTTTATACCTTCGTGACCTTAGTGTCCTTTGTGGTTACAGATTTTCTCCCAACTCTTTAATCACCGTATTCAAATCCTTATCGCCTCTACCCGACAAATTCACCAAAATCACCTGGTCTTTCCTCATCCTCGGTGCGCGCTTGATGACCTCCGCCACTGCATGGGACGACTCCAGCGCAGGGATGATCCCTTCGGTGTGGCATAAGGTCTGGAAGGCGTTCAATGCTTCATCATCCGTTGCGGATGTATAAAACGCCCGTTCAGTATCCCGCATCAGCGCGTGTTCAGGGCCGACCGCCGCGTAATCCAACCCCGCCGAGACCGAATGTGTCTTCGCAATTTGTCCATCTTCATCCTGCAAGACGTACGTCCGTGTGCCATGAATCACACCAATTCGTCCTCTCACGGGATCACCGAAACGCGCTGCATGTTTGCCCGTTTCGATTCCGCTTCCGCCCGCTTCGACGCCGATCAACTCCACGTCAGTGTCATCTACAAATCCGCTGAAGACCCCAATCGCGTTCGACCCGCCGCCGACACACGCGATAACCGTATCAGGCAGGCGTCCCACTTCCATCATCATCTGTTCACGCGCTTCCGTCCCGATCACTGACTGAAACTCACGCACCATCGTCGGGTATGGATGAGGTCCCAGCGCCGAGCCGAGCAGATAATGCGTCTCGCGCACATGCGTCACCCAATCACGGATCGCTTCGTTGATCGCGTCCTTCAACGTCTGCGTGCCCGACGCCACGGGTCGCACTTCCGCGCCGAGCAGCTTCATGCGGAAGACGTTCGGCTCCTGCCGCGCAATATCCACCACGCCCATGTACACCACACATTCGAGTCCCAGCAACGCCGCAACCGTTGCCGACGCGACTCCATGCTGCCCCGCGCCCGTCTCTGCCACGATGCGCCGCTTCCCCATCCGCTTCACGAGCAATGCCTGCCCCAACGCATTATTTATTTTGTGCGCGCCCGTGTGCGCTAAATCTTCACGCTTCAAATAGATCTGCGCGCCGCCCAATTTTTCCGACAGCCGTTTTGCGTACGTCAACGGTGTCGGTCGCCCCACGAACGACACCATCAACTGATTAAACTCCTGTTGAAACGCGACATCCCCCCTCGCCGATACGAACGCCTCTTCCAACTCGATCAACGCGGGCATCAACGTCTCTGGCACGAACTGTCCGCCGTAATTTCCAAATTTTGCTGGTAACAATGTCGTCATAATTCCTCTTTTGGATTGAAGCCTTTATCTACACTCAAGCCTGACTCTGACCATCACGCACCGCCTGCACGAACGCCTTCATCCTGCTCGGATCTTTCTTCCCTGGGGCTGACTCCACCCCCGAAGCCACATCCACGCCCCAGGGCTTGACCCTGCCAATCGCCTCCGCGACATTCTCGGGCGTCAACCCGCCTGCCAGCAGCAGCGGATACCTCTTCGCCAACTCCGCCGCGCCATCCCAATCGCCAGTGACTCCGCTTCCGCCATAGACACCTTTGACAGAAGCATCCAGCAAAAATGCAGGCGACTCACTCCTGACAAAACCATCTACACTTTCAGGTATTCCACGAAACGCCTTGAACGCTTTGCCATCGAGTGCATTCAATATTTCAGGTGTTTCGTCTCCATGTAATTGCGCCAAATCCAATGAACAGGTTTCCATGATATTTTTCACTTCTTCAACTGATGAATTCACAAACACACCAACTAATTTGATTTGTGGATGTTCCTTCTTCAAAACGGATGTAATTTCAGCACACACTGGCTTCTCAATGAAGCGCACGCTCTTAGAATAAAAATTGAATCCCAGATAATCCGCACCAGCGTCTATGGCAACACGAGCATCGTTCAATGTTTTAATCCCGCAGAATTTGATTTTGGTCATCGCTTCACCCATGTTATGCTGAGCGAAGCGAAGCATCTCGCTCGTCGGGGAAGAGACCCTTCGCTTCGCTCAGGGTGACATTACTAAGCTCTCTCACTTTCGCGGGAATATCTTCAGCTGTTACCAACGCTTCGCCGACAAGGATTGCATCCACGTTCGCTTTTGCCAATCGTTCCACATCGCTAAAAGTGAATATTCCACTTTCGGCGACGACGGCAATCTCAGATGGAATCATCGGGCGGAGTTTTTCCGTCGTTTCAAGTGAGACTTCAAACGTGGCGAGATTGCGGTTGTTGATGCCGATGAGTTTTACATCTTGCAATTTTAAAGCTCGTTCGGTTTCAGCCTCGTCGTGGACTTCAACCAGGGCAGTCAATCCCAGGCTCAAGGCACAGGCATGTAAATCAGCGAACAGCGTATCATCGGTTAACGCGGCGGCGATGAGGAGGATGGCATCCGCTCCGTTGGCGCGGGATTCGTAGATTTGAGTCTCGTGGATGATGAAGTCCTTTCGTAAAAGAGGTGTCACGTGCGAGGTGTCAGGTGTCAAGTTGCGAGCGCGGAGTTCTCGCAGAGTTGAAAGATTACCCATGAAGAATTTCTCATCGGTGAGGACAGAGATGGCGGAGGCGCCGTTTTGGGTATAGATGTCTGCCACTTGGAAGAGGTCAAGGTGCGGGGCGAGAATCCCTTTGGAGGGAGAGGCGCGCTTGAGTTCAGCGATCAGGCTCGGGCGGAGTCCGAAGCGGCGGCGCTTCAGTGACGCAAGAAAATCTCGGGACGTTGGGCTCTGTTCGGAGGAGAGTCTCAAGGCTTGGGCGTCGAGCGCCGCAATTTCCAATTTTTTCTGTTCGATGATTTGGGCGAGGATATTTGTCATGGCAGTTGGACACAGCAACGCTGTGTCCCTACGAGATTGTTTGAAACTGTTGTGTAAACTCGACGAGCGCATTGAGTTTGGCGAGGGCGTTGCCGCTTTCGAGCGAGGCTTGGGCTTCATCGAGGGCGGATTTGAAATCGCCTGTTTCAGCGGCGAGGGCGGCGGCGGCGTTGAGGAGGACCGCGTCGTGGCGCGCGCCGTTGAGTTTATTCGAGAGGAGGTCACGCATCATCACCGCGGATTCGTCGGGCGTGCCACCGCGGAGATCGGCAACGGTGGATTGTGCGAGACCGAGATCGGCGGGATGGAGGTCGTAGGTTTCGACCGCGCCGTTCTTGAGATGGCTGACGCGATTGGTGCCCGTGGTGTTGAGTTCATCGAGACCGTTCGCGCCGTGAATGACGAGGGCGGCTTTGGAACCGAGTTCGTTGAGGACGTGCGCGAGCGGCTCGGTGAGTTTGGGATCGAAGACGCCCGTGAGTTGGATGTGCGCGCCCGCAGGGTTGGTGAGCGGACCGAGGATGTTGAAGATGGTGCGCTGACCGATCTCCTTGCGCGGACCGACGGCATGTTTCATGGCAGGATGAAACTTGGGTGCGAACATGAAGCCGATGCCGACCTGTTCGATGGCACCCGCGACCTGTTCGGCGGTGAGGTCGAGGTTGACGCCGAGGGCGGAGAGGACATCGGCAGAGCCGCATTGTGAGGAGGCGGCGCGGTTGCCGTGCTTGGCAACTTTGCACCCCGTGCCTGCGAGGACAAAGGCGGCGGCAGTGGAGATGTTGAAGGTGTGCGCGCCGTCGCCGCCCGTGCCAACGATGTCGTACACGGATTCGTCCGTGTTGAGTTTGACCTTGACCGCGTTGGCTCGCATCGCGCGGACAGAGCCTGTGATCTCAGGGATGGTCTCGCCTTTCATGCGGAGGGCAACGAGATATGCCCCGATCTGCGCGGGCGTGGCTTGCCCCGTCATGATGATGTTCATCGCCTGCTCGGCTTCGTCGGCGGTGAGGTCGGTGCGGTTGATGGTTTTGGCAATGAATGGCTTGAGCATGGAGAGTTCTCCTTTCGCGGCGGGAGCAGGGTTCAGATCGAGAAAGTTCTTGAGAAGTTGCTTGCCGTGTTCGGTGAGGATGGATTCGGGATGGAACTGCACACCGTAGGTATGATGCTCGCGATGTTTGAGTCCCATGATCTCTTCTTCAGGCGTGACGGCGGTCACTTCGAGTTCGGCGGGGATGGGGTCATAGACCACGAGCGAGTGATAGCGCATGGCTTCAAACGGTGAGGGGATACCCTTAAAGATACCCTGCCCGTTATGTGTCACTTTGGAGGTTTTGCCGTGCATGAGACGCTGGGCACGGTCCACTTTGCCGCCGAAGACTGCTCCGAGGGCTTGATGCCCGAGGCAAACGCCCAGCACGGGAATTTTTCCATCGAAGTATTTGATGGCGTCGGAGGAGATGCCGTCGTCTTTGAGCGGTTCGCCGGGTCCTGGCGAGATGACGAGGTGACTCGGGTTGAGCGCGATGAGCTGATTCATCGTCACCTGGTCGTTGCGGAAGACCTTGATATCCGCGCCGAGTTCGCCGAAGTATTGGACGAGGTTGTAGGTGAAGGAGTCGTAGTTGTCTATGAGGACGAGCATAATAATTATCCTTACTCCGTTGGTCGAGTGGTTCTGAGCGAAGGCGAAGAACCGTATCGAGACCAACGATGTTCAAGAGTAATCTTGTAACAAGAGTTGCATTGGCTAGTGGTGGTTTCGATACGCTCGCAAATAGCGCTCGCTACTCAACCATCGAGTTAGCCTTCGTTTCCAAAAATATCAACGTTATCGACAAACAAATCAAGCGAGTAGGACAATCCCGTTCGTTCGCGGACGAGTTCCATCGTGGCTTTGGCTTCGGCTTGCATGCGGTTGATGCCACTGGCAAGCACGTCATTCGGGATCAGCGGATGTGACAGGAAGTAGGCGCGCTTCTCGCGGATCGGCTCGAGGAAGTTGTTGATGGCGACCGCGAGTTTCTGTTTGACTTCCACGTCGCCCACTTTGCCGACGCGATAACGTTCCTTGAGATCGTCCACTTCGGCTTTGGATGGGTTGAACGCGTCGTGGTAGATGAAGACGGGATTGCCTTCAACTGTCCCAGGGTCGGTGGCGCGCAGGCGTTTGGGATCGGTGTACATGTTCATCACTTTTTGTTTGACTGTCTCGGCGTCATCGGAGAGATAAATCGCGTTACCAAGTGACTTGCTCATTTTGCTTTGTCCGTCTGTGCCGATGAGCAGGGGAACATCGCCGATGATGGCGTCAGGCTCAGGGAAAACTTCGCCGTAGAGGTTGTTGAAGCGGCGCGCCATCTCGCGGGCGAGTTCCACGTGGGATTGGTTGTCACGTCCCACGGGGACGACTTGCGCGCGGGGGAGCAGAATGTCCACAGCTTGAAGGACGGGATACCCGAGCAAGCCAAACGGCATGGAGTCAATGTTGGCGTCGCGCGCCATGTCCTTGAGGGTGGGCATCCGTTCGAGACGCGGCACGGTAACGAGCATTTCAAAGAGCAGATTCAACTGATAGGTTTCAGGGATCGCCGATTGGACAAAGATCGTGCTGACATCGGGGTCAATGCCAACAGCGAGATAGTCCAACACGGTTTCGCGGATGAAGGTTGGAATCTCTTTGATATATTGCGGCTCAGGCTTGGTGGTGAGCGTGTGCAGGTCTGCGATGATGAAGAAGGATTCGTATTGATGCTGCAGGCGCACACGGTTTTCCAGCGAGCCGACGTAGTGACCGAGGTGGAGGCGTCCCGTTGGGCGGTCACCTGTGAGGAGGCGGGGTTTGGTTGTCATGGGTTTTTCCTTTCGTTACATTTCATATGTCGTTGCGAGCAAAGCGAAGCAATCTCCCAATAACATTCATGTTCTTGTTTCGAGGAGATTGCTTCGTCGGGAAGAACATCCTCCTCGCAACGACATGTCAACTATTGGTTTCAGCAATCTCAATGGCTTTCAACATCGCGGAGGCTTTATTGACGGTCTCTTGAAATTCGGTCGTCGGATTCGAATCCGCGACGATGCCTGCGCCTGCCTGCACGCTGAAGGTATTCCCGCGCCCAACCATGGTGCGGATGGCGAGGCAGGCGTCCATGTTGCCGTCGAAGCCGAAGTAGCCGACCATGCCTGCGTATGCGCCGCGCGGGTCGGCTTCAAGGTCGGCGATGATTTCGAGGGCGCGCACTTTCGGCGCGCCGCTGACTGTCCCTGCGGGGAAGGCGGCTCGCACCAGATCGAATGCGGTCAAGTCAGCTTTGAGTTTTCCTTCCACATGCGAGACGATGTGCATGACGTGTGAATATTTTTCAACGGTGAAGAAGTCGGAGACCTTCACTGTACCATATTCGCAGACGCGCCCCAGGTCGTTGCGTCCGAGGTCAACCAACATCACATGCTCGGCGCGCTCCTTAGGGTCGGCGAGCAGTTCTTGCGCGAGAGCGGCGTCAGCGGTGGAGTCGGCTCCTCGGGGGCGCGTCCCAGCGATCGGTCGGAGCGAGGCGATTCGTCCCTCCAGCCGCACGAACATCTCAGGCGACGATCCAACCAAAAAGAGCGGCTCGTCGTCCACCATCCCGAAATCGAAAAAGAACATGTACGGCGACGGGTTGAGGCGGCGCACGGCGCGATAGACGTCGAACGGCCCGACGCCCGTTTCGCGCGTGAAGCGCTGTGAAAGCACCACCTGAAAAATGTCGCCCGCCGCAATGTGCTCCTTGGCATCGCGCACCATGTCTTCGTAACTCCCCTGCGTCATGTTGGAGCGCGTCTGCGACGATTTGATTTCACGCGGCTGTGACGGCGGAAGCGGCGCATGGATGCGCGACACGATCTCGTCGAGTTTGCGATTTGCGGATTCGACATCATCACCGAGGATGTTCGCAATGAGGGACAGACTGCGGCGCGCATGGTCGAAGGCGATGACGGTATCGGCGAGGAGGAAAATACCGTCGGGTATTCTCGCGCTGAGCGGAGCCGTAGACGAAGCGCGCGTCATTTTCACCTTTAGAGTTGGCTCAAAAAACCGAATCGACTCGTACCCGAGATAGCCCACCAACCCACCGATGAAACGCGGCACACCAGCTTGCGCCTTGAAGTTGAAGCGACTCATTTCCTCTTGCAAGAAATAGGTCGGATCATTGTCGTATTGAACCGTACAGGTTCCGTTAGCATCTTTGATTTCGATCTGTCCATCACGCAAAATATATTGCGCCCGCGGCTGGACACCGATAAACGAGTAACGCGCGATCCGCTCCCCGCCTTCCACGGACTCGAGCAGGAATGACGTGCCATCCCCGCGCAGTTTCATGTACACGCTAATGGGTGTCTCGAGGTCTGCGGAAATCTCGCGAATTATTGTTTGAGTAGTTGTTGTTTCGAGCAACATAGTCTCTCCGAAAGGTACAGACTTATTGAAAACGTTTGAACGTTGAAACGTTAAAACGCACTCCCCTCCTGTCCATTGGGACGAGAGGGGAGTCTCGTGGTGCCACCCAAGTTTAACGCCTGCCTTTAACAAAAACTTCCCTGTGATGCAACAGGGAAGGGAAGCCAGCGTCACTCTTTTCAGGTACGTCGCGAATTTGCGATTATACCCTTGCTCTATAACGGGAGCGCCCGAATTGGGTTACTGGTTTTGGTCGGGGAAACCCCGCCCTTACATGTTCGCCCGCTCAACTCGGAGGTCCATTCGGTCTCTGCGCTTTCGCCTTGCTTTCAGAAGTATGGTCTTTAGACCACGTTGCCTGGCTCTCTGGTAACCGCTTTGAAACGTACTCGTCCTCGTCAGCGTTTTTGGTTTATGTTGGGCGGGATTGTATGACGGAGGGGTGGATGTGTCAAGAGGAAAATGACTATGAGCTTTTTGATTCAAAAAAAATGTTCAGTCGCATAAGATGAGATAAACCTCCCCTAAAATAGGACCAGAGAAAAGTAGAAGACTTGAGCTTGCCCCGATACAGTAGACATGAAAAATGTCAATATCTAGCGGGCTTGAAAGAACAGGAGCAGGATCATGGACGAAAAGAAAATAGGCAGATCGAACGTGAATCGATCCCCATACGTCAAATGTACCATGTGGCGCTGGTCTCCTCGGATCGAGGTACGAAGCGTCCTGGCGGTTTTTTTTACCGGGATGATTTCGACAAAAAACAGGCGTTCGACCTGCTGGAAGGAGCAACTCAACGACTCGCTCACCGCGCCGCAGATCAGGAATGGCAAAACATAATCGCAGGGTAAAACAGGAGGCTCGCAAGAACAGTGTCCTGGGGATGGCAGTGAAAAAAGGTAAACGTCCTGCATAGCATCAGACAATGGATTGAATCAAAATCGGGACATCACGTCCCGATTTTGATTCAGATGCAATACAACTCTACACGCAAGGTCAACCAGGCCGTTTCATATGTTCTTAAAGAAACTATGCCAGCAAAACCGCCTGGGCGGATTCAAGCTGTTCATAGATCGGGATAATGCCGGGGATACCGGTCATTTCCAAAACACCTTTCACATCCGAAGTCGGATTGAGGAGGACCATTTTTCCACCGCGGCTGGCAAGGGATTTGGCGTTCGTGGTCAGCATGCGGATGCCGATGGACGCAAGGTACTCCACCTCCGACAGGTCGACAAGCACGCGCACATTCTGCCCGGAGCAATAGACTGCAAACCTGAGGTCAACCTCGTTGACGCCCATGACATCCAGCCTGCCGGTCAATCTGATCAATCGGATGTTATTATCCAGTTCACCGTATTGAAGGTCCATGGTTGTTACCTGTCATCTGAGAGTGACACTATTATATTAAACCCGGCCCAATTCTTTGTTAACAACAGGTTATGGTTCTGGGACGGGGGGAAATCCATGCAACAGTCATTGACAGTAGAACATTTGTTCAAGTAAAATAGCTGGGACAAGGAAAAGCCAATGCCCATTCAAACATCTGACATTCAATTGAATGTGAACAGCCAAAAGGTCAATGCCTATCTCGCCTCCCCCGCGAGCGGCGGACCAGGCGTTCTGGTCCTGCATGCCTGGTGGGGGCTGAATCCGTTCTTCAAGCAGACATGCGACCGCCTCGCAGAACAGGGATGTACCGCGCTCGCGCCCGACCTTCGCAACGGCCAAATTGCCGAGACCATCGAAGACGCCAAGGAGTTGATGGAAAAAAGCGATGGTCAACTTGTTGGCGGCGCTGTCATGGCAGCAAAGGATCATCTGCGCAAACTTACGAAAGGCAGGATCGGCGTGATCGGTTTCTCGATGGGCGGAGCCTGGGCGTTGACAATTGCCTCCACCACGCCAGATCAGGTCGGCGCGACGGTGCTCTTTTATGGTAATGAGGATGTGGATGTCAACAAGATCACATCGAAGGTGATGGGACATTACAGCGATAATGATGAATGGGAGTCAAATGAATGGGTGCATAAAAAATTCGGGGAGATGAAAACTGCCGGAGTAGATCACACGCTTCACATCTACCCCGGAGTTGCCCATTGGTTCATGGAAGATGATCGCCCCGAATATGATCCCGCTGCCGCGCAACTGGCGTGGGAACGGACGATTGAGTTCCTGAAGAAAAATCTATAGCTTCCCAGCAAACAAAAAGCGCAGGTCATTGATCGATATTGCCACCAAATTACTCACCACAATCGACACGATCGCAAGGGCCAGCCCAACGAAAATAAAACTTTTTCGCAGGGCTGGCCTATTTGCCAGTATTTGATACCCCTGCCAAAAGCCGATCACACTAAGGATCATTAAAGATGGCACAAAATCTTCCATATACCGCATTGCGGCCCAAAAAAACGTCATAAGGAATCCAAAAGCTGATAGGAACACAGCACTTAAAGTAATGGATATCCGGCTATAAAAATGTCCATCTTCCATGTTTGTGTGCGCAAGCGAGGAGAATTTTTCAAGGCGGGTTGAAAACAGAGTCAACATTGGAATTATGGAAAAAACAATAAAGGGGGCCGTATAGAGCAATCCTGTAATCTGCTGGGATGTATACAATTCAGGCAATGGGTAAGTATGGAATACCGCTTCGTTACTTCCATTCTCCACAATAAAGAATGGGAATTGCGCTTCGAATCGAAATGGGTTGAGCAGGTAATTATATACATTCTGCATAATATATATCGGTTTGAATAAGTCTTGATGGACTTCTTGAATGTAAAATCCGGCCATTTGGTAATACAAACCGAATTCGGTGATGGAACCAAATCGGGCCCAATTATACCAACCCAAACTGGCCGCACAGAATAACAAGGGCGAAGCGAAGGAAAGCAGGCTTAGTCCTTTTTGAAACGGATTATCATAAGATCTTAATATCCAACATCCGACCATGGCTGTCACTACGCTGATTGGGATCAGAAGAAGAAACCTTGTACCAATAGCCAGAGCAAAAAAAGTTCCGGCGAGCAAGAGATGCAGCCTTGAGGTCTCACGGCTTAATAGTGTAAACACAATAAAAAGCCCGCCCATGAAAAAGAATTACCCTCCGGATATGGCCGCCTCATAAATCCTAGCACCTCTATAATTATTAAGCATAAATGCAACAGGACCAACAACTCCCGTTAAAAAAATTGAGAGACCCAATATCCATTTTGGATGTTCGAAGAAAAAACGATCCCAAATGTAAACAAGGATGAAAAATTGCGCCAGAAATATTCCGCTCATAAAACCAAACACAAGTTGCAAATCGCCCACCCTGCCGCCATGAACAGATCCAATAACAAGAAGGATCAAAGCCGGGACGGGTCCCCAGTATAAATAATATCTTCCATTGTAATAAGACATGTCGGGCAATACATCTATCCCTACCCGAGAAGATGGGTCATACGGGTTCATAAGTTCAGCCAATAACGGGTCCGGCTGGGTTGGAATGTGCAATTGTCCGAGTTGAAAACCTCTCGCCAGATTAGCATAATAACGAGTCGGCGAGACCCATTCCACCCACGTGCCTGAACTTACAAACCAGATGTAGATCACGATGATCAGCGGAATAATTGGAAATATAAACCCATATTCGCGCAAGAAACGCAATATAAAAGCTGAACTTTGGTATTTTTCCAGCCACAACAAAAAATCATTAAATTGATCAAGATAACGATAGAATAGTAAAGCACTCATCGTCAAGAAGATACCAATAATCAGTACAGCCATCCGTACCCTGCTCCAATTGCCTGGATTTCTATCCAGACCAATTGCCTCAGCAAAAACTGCCACGCTCACAAAAAACAAGCCAATAGAGAATAATATCACCGGCGCGATTATCGTTTTTTTCATAGGGCAAAATATACCATAAGAGAAGAGTACCAAATGGAGCACGCAACAAGGCCAATTTTCAAGGTGGTGCAATGGATGCGTAGTACAATATGTGAATATTACAAGTCACAGGAGTTAAACTATGGCAGAAAATTTTGATGTCGTTGTCATCGGCGCGGGACCTGCGGGCTACGTTGCCGCGATCCGCGCCGCGCAACTGAAGCAGAAAGTCGCGATCGTGGACAAGCAATGGATGGGCGGCGTTTGTTTGAATATCGGCTGCATCCCGTCCAAGTCCCTGCTGAAGAACGCGGAAGTGGCGCATACCCTGCGCGAACGCGGCAAGGATTTTGGCTTTTCGTTCGAGAATCTAAAACTGGATTACAGCGTGGCGGTCAAACGTTCGCGCCAGAATTCAGACCGCCTGACCAAGGGCGTTGGTTTTCTGATGAAGAAGAACAATATCGCGGTCTTCATGGGCGAGGCGAAGTTCAAGGCAAAAGACACGCTCAATGTGACCGATCAGGACGGCAAGGTCACCGAGCTCAAGGCGAAGAACATCATCGTCGCCACCGGCGCGAGCGCGATGGTTCCGCCTGCGTGGAAGGTGGACGGCAAAAAGGTCGTCACCTACTGGGAGGCGATCCTTCAGGATACCCTTCCCAAGTCTGTCGTGGTCATTGGCTCCGGCGCGATCGGTGTGGAATTTTCCACGATCTGGAGCGCCTACGGTGTGGAGGTGACCATCGTCGAAATGCTGCCGCGTATTGTCCCACTGGAAGACGAGGAAGTTTCGAAGGAACTTGAAAAGGAATTCAAGAAGCGCAAGATCACCATTATGACGGGGCATAAGGTCGAATCCGTGGAAGCCGCGAAGACGGGTGTGCGGGTCAAGGTGTCGGCGGAGGGAAAGGAAACGGTCCTGGAAGCAGCCCAGGCGTTGGTCGCGATCGGTTTCCGTCCCAATTCAAAGGGGTTGGGCCTCGAAGAAGTCGGCGTGAAGATCAACGAGCGCGGCTTTGTCGAAATCGACGAAAAGATGCGGACCAATGTGCCCGGCATTTGGGCGGTTGGCGATGTGACAGGCAAACTCATGCTCGCGCACGTCGGCTCAACGATGGGTATTGTCGCCGCCGAACACATCGGCGGACATGAAACCGTCACACTCGATTACGAAATGATGCCGCGCGCGACCTATTCCTATCCGCAGGTCGCGTCGTTTGGCCTGACGGAAGCACAGGCAAAGGAACGCGGCCATGAGATCAAGGTCGGGCGCTTCCCCTTCCAGCCGAACGGCAAGGCACTCGGGCTCGGCGATTACATGGGCTTCGTCAAGATCGTGGTGGATGCAAAATACGGCGAGATTTTGGGCGCGCATATGATCGGTCCCGAAGTGACCGAATTGCTCCCAGAACTGACCCTTGCCCGCATGATGGAACTCACAGCACACGAGATCGCGCGCAACGTCCACGCCCACCCCACGCTTTCCGAGGCGATCATGGAAGCGGCCCACGGGGCAGGCGGAAGTCCAATCCATATCTAGCGAAATAAAAAAGAGCGGATGCAAAACAGCGGTTCTTTTTTGTTTTATTAATTTCCTCCCCATATTTGTCTAGTCAACTTGAAATTAAAGTTGGAGTGTGCTATTAACAATGGAAGAATAAATCCATAAGAAGGTTGTACAGTATGCACCGCGAACGAGTGTCTGAAAATGTATTTTGGTTCCAAAGTGAAGTCTATGCCCAGGTGACGGCGGGCGTGATTGTGGGTCCGCAATGGGCAGTGGTGATTGATACCCTCGCCCTCCCCGAAGAGACCCTTGGTATGCGGGAATTCATCGAACAGGAATTGGGGGTACAAGTCCGCTATGTGATCAATACCCATTACCATGCCGACCACACCTGGGGCAACTGTTTCTTTCCCGGCGCAACCGTCATCGGTCATGCGAAGTGCCGTGAATATCTGATGGAAAACGGCATTCCCTCCTTGGAAAGTTCCCGCAAACAGGACCCAAACCTGCGACAGGTAAAGATCGTTCCTCCCCACCTGACATTTGCTTCCGGTGAAATGGCAATGCGAGTCGGGAAGAAGAATCTCGTCATCTCCCAGTCCTTCGGTCACAGCAATGACGGCATTTCGGTGCTGGTGGAGGAGGACCGTGTGTTATTCGCAGGCGACGTCTTTATGCCTCTTCCCTACATCGTGGACGGTGATGCGGACGACATGCTCGCCTCGATCAAACGTATCGGGCGCATGGGGCTGGAAAACATCATCCAGGGACACGGCGATATCATCCTGCGCGGCGAAATAGACGCGGCTGTCAAAGAAAACATGAGCTATTTGAACAATATCAAAAAAGCCGTAAAATCCGCGGGAAAACGCAAGAACGTGGATGAGTATCTGGAAGCGATCACCATTGAGGACTGCGGCAAAAGCCGCGTTTATCTTGGGGGCCTGGCAGAGACTCTGCACCGCCGCAACCTGCGGGCATTGCACCGCCGGATGAACGAAAAGTAAGATCAGTTGCACGCCAGATTTGCTTCATGACAAAACACCGCATCATACAAGTCCCATCTTACATGATGTCATTTTCCGAGGGACCCTTCTCCGTATCCATGTTATCCGGACGCAAACAGGAAACCAATGATTGCCTTATCCGTTCTTTCCGTCTTTGGAGCAGCCCTGGCTGTCTCGTTATTTTTCCGTCGAGGACATAGCCTGGCGGGATGGCTAATCGCGCTGCTCCCATTCAGCCTGACCGTGTACTACACAAGCCTGTTACCGCGCACCGCGTCTGACGGGCCTGAATCCTTTGCTTATGACTGGGCTTCCGAGTTCGGCGCCCGTTTCTCGTTTCGCGCAGACGGATTGAGCCTGTTATTTGCCCTGTTAATCAGCGGCATCGGCACGCTGGTTGTCATCTACGCAGGCAGTTATCTAAAGAAAAATAAAAATCTGGGAAGATTCTATGCCTGGCTGTTGATCTTCATGGGAGCCATGCTCGGTGTGGCACTTTCAGATAACCTGCTGCTCCTGTTCATATTTTGGGAATTAACAAGTTTCAGCTCCTTCATTCTGATCGGCTTCGAGCATGAAAAGGAAACCGCGCGTGCATCTGCTTTGCAAGCCCTGCTGGTGACCGGTGGCGGCGGACTGGCAATGCTGGCCGGCTTCCTACTGCTGGGACAGGCAGGCGGCACATTCGAACTTTCCGCGCTTCTCTCCCAGGGGACTGAGGTTCAAGCCAGCCCGCTATATTTATCGGCGCTGATTCTAATTTTGCTGGGCGCATTCACCAAGTCCGCGCAATTCCCCTTCCACTTCTGGCTGCCCAATGCCATGGAGGCGCCGACCCCGGTCAGCGCATACCTGCATTCCGCAACCATGGTCAAGGCGGGCATCTATTTGCTGGCACGCTTGAACCCTGTACTGGGCGGAAGCGACGTATGGATGTACGCCGTTGGCGGCATTGGAATGACCACCATGCTCGTCGGTGGGTATCTCTCGATCCTGCAAACCGACCTGAAACGATTACTGGCCTACTCCACACTCAGCGCGCTGGGGACATTGACCATGCTGATCGGCCTGGGTACGCCACTGGCTCTCAAAGCGGCCATGGTCCTGCTGCTGGCACATGCATTATATAAAGGTGCAATGTTCCTCGTTGCCGGCATTTTGGACCACGAAACCGGCACACGCGATGTGACCAAACTCGGCGGACTGTTGCGCGCAATGCCCGTTACCGGAGCAGCGGCGGGAGTGACGGCCTTGTCCATGGCGGGCCTACCGCCTTTATTCGGTTTTATCTCAAAGGAACTTGTCTACGAAGTGGGTCTCGAATTCAACTGGTGGCTGATGGCTGCGATCCTGTGGATGGGATTGTTCACAGTATTCGTCGCCTGGGTTGTGGGAGCGGGTCCATTCCTTGGAAAACAGACGGATACACCGAAGAAGCCGCATGAGGCGCCGTTCAGTATGTGGATCGGACCCGTGCTGCTGGCAGGCCTGAGCCTGCTCGCGGGCGTCTTCCCCGGTGCGGTAGGCAGTGCCTTGATCTCCTCGGCAGTTTCCAGCGTCGCAGGTGAAGCGGTCAAGGTCAAACTGGCGCTGTGGCATGGGATCAATCCAGCGTTTCTGTTGAGCATTGGCACGGTCATTGCGGGCATCGGGTTGTTTGCTGTCAGAGATCCCCTGCGCAGTGCATTGAGTAAAATAAAATGGAAATGGGGTCCTGCATATTTCTATACACGCGCGCTCGATGGAATGAATTCCCTGGCCCTGTCCCAAACGCGTTTTTTCCAAAGCGGCTACCTGCGTTATTACCTGCTTATTATTGTGTCCACTGTAGTGGCAGGCGCTGGATATGCGCTCTTTCGCACGAATGGACTGCGCCTGCCGGCAGCCACATTGGATATTCGCTTTTATGAACTGGCTTTGGCGCTCCTGATTCTTGGGGCAGCGCTGGCGGCTGTTGTATCGCCATCGCGTCTGGGCGCAATTGCGGCGTTGGGCGCGGCAGGGTACGGTGTAGCGCTGATCTTTTTGCTATTCGGCGCGCCGGACCTGGCAATGACACAGTTCGCCATCGAATCCTTAACCGTCATTCTCTTTGTGCTGGCCTTCTATCATTTGCCAAAATTCCAAAAACTCAGCCCGAAGTCATCGCGGCTGCGTGATGCTGTCATAGCCCTGCTGGCCGGCGGATTAATGACAGCCCTGGTGTTGTTTGCGGTAAGTGTTGAGATTTCGCCGTCCATCTCCCGCTATTTCGTGGAAAACTCAGTGCCGTTGGCGCATGGGCGCAATATCGTCAACGTGATCCTGGTGGATTTCCGCGGTCTGGATACGATGGGAGAGATCACCGTATTGGGGGTGGCCGGCATCGGGGTATACGCCCTGCTCAAACTTCGCAAAGGGAAAGGGCATGAATGATGAAAACTGACTCCCTGATCCTGCGCACGATGGTTCGATATCTCTTCCCGCTTCTGCTCCTGTTTTCGATCTTTATTTTCCTGCGTGGACACAACGAACCGGGCGGTGGTTTTATCGCCGGTCTCGTGGCATCCGCCGCGTTCGCGCTTTTTTCGATTGCCTGCAGTTCAAGAGAATCTCGTGAGGTGCTGGGAGTTGACACGCGCCTGCTGATCGGCGTCGGGCTGTTGATCGCCCTGCTCAGCGGGTTGATCGGCGTTCTGGCGGGCCAGCCATTTCTGCGCGGGATGTGGACGTATCTGCCCATTCCGGGCGTCAAGATCGAAATCGGCACACCCCTGCTCTTCGATACTGGCGTGTTCCTGGCGGTGGTGGGAGTGACACTGACCATTATCTTCGCGCTGGAAGAGGTGGAGTAGCATGGAGATCGTTCTTGCCATCGTCATCGGCGGGTTATACGCTGCTGGAATTTACATGATGCTTCGCCGCAGTCTCGTTAAACTTCTGATCGGGCTGGGCCTGCTCAGCTATGCGGCAAACCTGTTGATCTTTACCGCTGCAAGATTGACGCGCGCCAATTCCCCGGTCATCTCTGAAGGCGAAACTGCTCTGGCGCTGCCCTACGCCGACCCACTTCCGCAGGCGTTGATCCTGACAGCCATTGTGATCGGTTTCGGTGTTACGGCGTTTGCGCTGGCACTTTCATACCGGGCGTATAAATCCGTTGGGACGGATGATCTGGACAAAATGAAGGGCACCGATACATGAATCTGCTCCTGCCATTTCCCATCATCATTTCCATGCTTACGGGCATCACTGCGCTGCTCACATATCGATCACGGACGGCGCAGCGCTGGTTAAGCGTGATCGGCTCTGCCGCTCTGCTGGGTTCGACAATCTGGCTGTTGGTTGAAGTGGAACGGAACGGCATCCGCGCCACGCAGATCGGGGGCTGGCCTGCTCCGTACGGCATCACACTGGTGGCGGATCTTTTCAGCGCCATCATGCTGGTGCTGACGGGGGTCATCGGCTTCACTGTGGCAGTCTTCTCGCTGGCAACCACCGATCCTGCGCACGAAACCCATGGCTTCCATCCGTTATATCACTTCCTGCTCATGGGCGTGTGCGGCGCATTCCTAACCGGCGACCTGTTCAACCTGTACGTCTGGTTCGAGGTCATGCTAATGGCGTCCTTTGTCCTGCTCGCGCTGGGCGGTGAACGCGGTCAATTGGAGGGCGCGATCAAATATGTCACGTTGAACCTCGTGGCTTCCGCCATCTTCCTTGCCGCCATCGGTTTATTATATGGTCTGGCTGGCACCCTGAACATGGCAGACCTGGCGGATAAATTTTCGAATGAACTCAGCAAGGATGAATCGGGGTTGATCACCACCCTGGCGATCCTGTTTCTGGTCGCATTTGGGATTAAAGCCGCCATCTTTCCGTTGTTTTTCTGGCTGCCCGCCTCGTATCACACCCCGCCGGTGGCTGTTTCTGCCCTATTCTCCGGACTCTTAACCAAGGTTGGTGTGTACGCGATCATCCGCGTATTCACCTTGATCTTCATCCAGGAGACCGGCTTCACGCACACCCTGATCCTGTTCATTGCAGGCCTGACAATGATTACCGGCGTGCTGGGCGCGGTCGCGCAATACGACATGCGCCGCCTGCTTTCCTTCCACATTATCAGCCAGATCGGTTATCTCTTGATGGGGTTGGGATTATTCACAGTGTCGGGGCTGGCTTCGGCTGTGTTTTTTACATTCCACGTCTCGATTGCCAAGACCGCGCTATTTTTTGTCAGCGGCGCATTACACCACCTGTATGGAACTTTCGACCTGAAAAAGCTGGGCGGCGCATATCAAAATCTGCCGGTGCTGGCAACACTCTTTCTGATCTCATCTCTCGCATTGGCTGGCCTGCCGCCCCTCTCCGGCTTCTTTGCAAAACTCGGCCTGATACAGGCCGGCCTTGCACAGGAGAGCTATGGAATCGTTGCGACCGCGCTCGGCGTCAGCATCCTGACCCTCTTTTCCATGATCAAAATATGGAATGAGGCATTTTGGAAGCCCTTGGCGAAAAGCGACGAGATCACCGAACCTGCCAGACTTGCCGGCGGTGGAACATGGACGATTCTCATCGCTTCCATCGCGATGCTGGCAGCGGTTACACTGATCATGGGTCTGGGCGCATCCCCGATATTTGCCCTGGCGTTAAGGGCGGGTGAGCAATTGATGAATCCCACCGCCTATATTCAGGCTGTCATGGAGGCTGTAAAATGAATTACACCCTATTGAATATTGTCCTGGCGCTGACCTGGGCAATGCTTAACGGTGAAATTAATCCGGTCAATTTAATCGTCGGATTTGTAATCGGCTATCTCATTCTCTTCACCGCCCGCCGCGCGCTCGGGCCATCGCCGTATTTCGGCAGGGTATGGAAGGCGATCCGTTTCGCAATCTACTTTTTTGGGGAACTCTTTCGCGCCAATTTCAAACTGGCATATGATGTGCTGACACCGCACATGAATCTTATGAAACCGCGCATCATCTCCGTACCGCTCGATGTGACCACCGATGCCCAAATCACAGCACTTGCAAATCTTATCTCGCTGACCCCGGGTACCCTCAGCCTGGATGTGTCATCAGACAGGCGGGTGCTTTACATACACTTCATGTATGCGGAAGACGCAGACACCGCACGGCGCGAAATAAAAAACGGGATGGAACGCTGGGTTCGGGACCTGTCCTCGAAGGAAAAGGAATGATTTGCCTATGAACCTGAACATGGTGTCATACGGTTTGTTGATCCTCGCCTTCCTGCTCGCCTTCCTCAGGATGATCCGAGACCCCAACCGAAACCACCGCATCATGGCGCTGGACCGCGTTGTGGCGCTCGACCTGATGGCAACCCTGTCCATTGGTTTCATGACTTTATACGCCATTGAAACCGGGAAAACCCTCTTCCTGGATGTGGCCATGGTGCTGGCGTTGATCGCCTTCCTCGGCACGGTGGCATTTGCGCGCTATCTTGAAAAGGGAAGGTAGAAACATGCTTTCGCAAATCCTGACGTTAATCGGCGCCTTTTTCATGTTTGTGGCGGCTTTGGGGGTGTACCGTATGCCGGACCTGTACATGCGCCTGCACGCGAATACGAAATCCGCAACCTTTGGAGTGGGTTTTTTACTGCTCGGCGCCGCCACCCATTTTTCGGATTTTGGCATCAGCATCAGCGCACGCGCACTGGCGATCATGCTCTTCCTCTTTGCCACAGCGCCGGTTGCCGCACATATGATCGGGCGTGCAGCGTACATTGCAAAAGCGCCTCTCTGGGAGGGGACATTGAGCGACGATTTGAAGGAACAATACGACCCTAAAACTCACGAACTGGCCGCACAGGCGGAGCTCCAAAAATCTAAAACAAAAAAACATGGAGATAAACGAACCAAATGAGTTACGTCATCGACTCGATCATCATCATCGCTACAATTTTGGGGCTATGGTGGGGCGCGGTCTGGGTGGTGGAAGCCGCCTCCCGCATCGCCAAGCGTCTGGGGGTTTCCGAATTAATCATCGGCTTGACGGTGGTCGCCATGGGGACCTCCGCCCCGGAGTTCGCCGTCACTGTGGGGGCCGCCTTGAAGGGACAGGGTGATATTTCCATCGGGAATGTGGTTGGATCCAACATCTTCAACCTCGGTTTTATCCTTGGCGGCGTGGCGCTGGTGCGCGCCATCACCACCACCCGCTCGCTTGTCTATCGTGACGGCATCGTGATGATCGGCATTACCTTCCTGCTGTTATTCTTCCTAAGGGACCTGACATTGGAACGCTGGGAGGGAGTTGTCCTGTTTCTGCTCCTCTTTATATATATCGGGTATTTGATCTACAGCCGCGAACCGGCAGGAGAGGAACTGCCCGAGGGTGACTTCCAATGGATGGACATCCCCCGCCTGCTGGCGGGGCTGACGCTGATCGTGACAAGCGGACACTATTTGGTCGAATCAGCCTCCAGTCTGGCACGTGCTTTCGGCGTATCGGAATGGGTGATCGGCGTGACCATCGTCGCCGCCGGCACATCCGCACCTGAACTGGTGACATCCCTCATCGCCGTCCTGCGCGGACATTATGGCATCTCCGCGGGCAACCTGATCGGCAGTGACATCTTCAACCTGCTGGGTGTGCTGGGGCTGGCTGCGATCTTAAGGCCCATGAGCATTGACCCGAGCGCCTACTCAAGCCTGTACATGCTCTCGGGCATGGTTATTCTGGTGGTGATCATGATGCGCACTGGCTGGAAGATCTCCCGCTGGGAGGGCGGACTGCTGGTCCTGATCAACATCATCCGCTGGGTCGTGGATTTCCAGCGGTAGGATTAAATTCAATACAAATAGGTCGTCGGAGACTGCCGTCACCGCCAATAAATAGAGAGCTCCAAATCCCCGGCAGCATGCCATGAGGTGACGGTCATTTTCCATTTGATCTGTCACCTCTTGCGCTTTATCACATCGAATACTTAATATGGCAAATTACTACTCAAAGGCATTTTCAGGACTTCCCCCATTCCAGCAAGGCGGCTTGGATTCGCTTTGCGGTCTGTACAGCATCATCAATGCCGAAAGGATCATCAATCGTTCGTCGGATGAAGAAACCCAGCAGTTGTTCGACGACCTGATCCATTATCTCTCGCGTCGCAAGTTGTTGAGCAAATTCCTGATCGGCGGGATCATTCACAGGGAGATGCTGGTGATATTAAGAAAAGTGGTGGGGAAGAGGCGCATCTCGAACGTGCGGATCCCCTTTCGTGGCGTGCCCAACCCGGACCTGACGACATTCTGGAAATCCATGCAGTATTTCCTGGACGGCACACCCGGGCGTTCCATCATCCTCGGCCTGCAGGGCTATCATGATCATTGGACGGTGATCGAAAAGATCACAAATCGCTCCATTCTGCTCTACGATTCGTCGCTGATCAAACGCCTGCCACGCGCCGAATGCACGACTGTCTACGCCACGTGGAAGCGCAAACACCTGCTCTATCCTGCGCAGACGTATTACCTCTCCAATGAAGTGCTGGACATCAGCCAGTATGATTATTAGAGGTATCGATGAAAAATGAAAACCTTGAAATACTTCTTTCCAAACTATCAAAGGAGGAATACTGCTATCTCACCACCAGGGGGCGTAAAACGGGCAGGTCGCATGAGATCGAGATCTGGTTTGGGGTTGAGGGGAATTCGCTCTACCTGCTCTCCGGCGGCGCGGGAAAATCAGACTGGGTGAAGAATCTGCGCGCGGACCCAAATGTGACCGTGCGGATCGCACAATACAACTTCACAGGCACGGCACGTATTGTTCGGAACATCAGGGAAGAGTCAACAGCCCGCCCGATGTTGGCGGCCAAATATCAGGGCTGGCAGGAGGGACACGAACTTAGCGAATGGGCGCGGGATGCATTGGCAGTGGGGATCGATTTGATTTCCATCGTCAAAGATTAAGCCTTCCATTAGACCTTAACATTTTTTTCTCCCTTGTTTCAAACCCATGGTATTATGAAATTGAAGGGAGAGACATATGAATCTACTTGATGTCCGTTTATTGCAACAGGTCAAAGGCTATCCGTGCCTGACGATCATCCTGCCCACGCACAGGACTTCACCCGATAACCGCCAGGATCCCCTGCGGTTGAAAAACCTCATCGGCGAAGCCACCAACCGCCTGCTAAGCGAGTTCAGCAAACGGGAGGCCGAGGCGCTGTTGAAGCGTCTCGAAGACCTGACCAGCGGAATCGACTTCGCCCGTACGCTGGACGGGCTGGCGCTGTTCGTCAATCAGGATTTTGCGCGTGCATCCATCCTGCCGTTCACGGTCAAGGAAAGGGTTGTAGTCGATAAGACCTTTGCCACGCGCGATCTGGTCTATGCGCTCAACCATTCCGTGAGATATTGGGTGCTGGCGCTGAGTGAGAAGCCCACCCGTCTGTTCGAAGGGACGAATGACACACTGGAGGAAATTCAGGAAAAAGGCTTTCCGATGGTGCATGAAGGTCCCGGCGGAGAAGCCCCCCTGCCCGGCGGATTCGGTGTGCAGAAATCCGCGTACCGCGATGAATATTTTGAAAAATTCCTTCGCAAGGTGGATGCCGCGCTGAAGAATGTCCTCGCAGAGGACAACCTGCCCGTCATCCTCGTCGGCGTGGACCGCCACCTTGCCTTCTTCAACGAACTGACCGCTCACGGGAATTCCGTCATCGGCTCGGTGACGGGCAGTCATGACAAGACATCGCCGCACGAACTCGGCAAACTGGTTGCGCCTCTGCTGGAAACGTATTTGGACGACAAACGCAAGGATGCGCTCGCCCAACTGGACAAGGCAACCAGTGAGAAGAAACTCGCCTCGACCATCGGGGACGTTTGGGTGCTCGCCCATGAAGGACGCGGCGACCTCCTGCTCGTCGAAGACGATTTCCACTACCCCGCCCGCCTCGATGAAAGCGGGAAGAATATCATCCCAACCGAAGATACAACCGCGCCCGATGTCATTGACGACGCCGTGGACGAGATCATCGAAGAAGTGTTGAATAAAAAAGGGAAGGTCGTTTTCCTGCAAAACGGACAATTGAGCGATCACGGGCGCATCGCGCTTGTATTGCGGTATTAATCGCCAAAAACAGACCTCCGAGGTCTCAAAAACCTCGGAGGTCTGTTTTTTTAACTCAACAACTCTCCCCATCCTCACCCACATAACAATAGTCGCCCTGAAACAACTGCCAGTCGTGCATGATTTTTTCCAACTCTTTTAAATACGGCTGGATATCCGTGCCGCTGACCACTCGCTCGTTGTTCTTAATCACGGGCAGGGCATGTCCATCACCGAACATCTTGCGCACCTGTGCAGGCTCTACGACGACGCGGTCATAGCCCAGCACCATCTCGCGGAACTCCGCTTCGATGGCATCCGCTTCGTCACTTTTTAATTCGCGATACAGAATGATCATCCAAACCTCATTTACAGATTATACTCAATGAATTCGTTTGAAATTCACAAACAACGATCCATCCAATCCAAACTTTAGAGGTGAACCATGCAAACAGTAGACCAGGCTTTCCCAGACGGCAACATCACAAAACCTCCCCGCAAAAAATTAGGATGTGCCTTCGCCCTGCTGCCCATCGGTGCTGTGATTCTATTGGCAGTCAGCATTTGGTACGGTTACTCAAGTTATCAATTCGTCAGCAACGGCGTGAAAGTGGAAGCGGCAGTGGTGCGGCTGGAATCCTCGAGCTCCGCTGATTCAGGCATCACCTACTCCCCCGTTTTCCGCTACACGGTGGATGGTGTCGACTATGAATACGAGAGCGTCAATTCATCCAGCCCACCCACCCACGAGGTCGGTGAAGTCTCCACTCTGCTGTATAACCCCAACAACCCCGCCAAGGCGCGCGAAAATTCCTTCTGGGAACTCTGGCTCATGCCCATCATCCTTTGCCCAGCTTCCATTATGATGCTCATGCTCTCCATTGTGATCCCAATGTTCGTGCGCGCCATGCCACAATAGACGTCCGCATTACTCCCTTGTAAAAAATCCCGCAGGTTTTTGATCCTGCGGGATTTTTGATTCACTCTTTCGTGATCAACCTGACCTGGTTATCGTAGAAGAGATAATCCCATGCCCAGTTGAACATCACAATGATGCGGTTGCGGAAACCGATGATGCGGTAGATGTGCAGGAAGACCCAGATGACCCAGGCGATGAATCCGCTGAAGGAGATGCCGAAGATGCGGGCGACGGCTGCATTGCGCCCAATCGTCGCGAGCAGGCCGGGATCCTTGTAATGGAACGGGAGCGGTTCGCTCCCTGAGGCCATGCGGCGCAGGTTCTTCGCAGTGGCATGTCCCTGTTGGATGGCGACGGTGGACAGCATCGGCAGGGGTTGACCATGTTCATCGAGCAGGAAAGCGGCGTCTCCGAGGACAAAGGCGTCGGGAAACCGAGGCAGGTTCAAGGTCGGGGTGACGCGCACGCGTCCCATGGCGGCTTTTTCCACATCCATTGAGTCAACGATCTCCGCGGCTTTCGCGCCGGCCGTCCAGATCAACGTCTGTGTTTCGATGCGCGAGCCGTCGCCCAGCACCACGCGTTGACCGTTGAAATCCTGCATTTTGGTATTCAGGCGTACATCCACTTGTTTGCGCTGTAAAAGTTTGAGCGTGGCATTGCGCAGTTCATCGGGATACGCGCCAATGAGGTGTGAGCCCGCTTCGAGCAAAATAACACGCGCCTCTTTGAGATCCAGGCTGGGATAATCCTTGCGCATGACATGCATGATGAGTTCGCTGAGCGCGCCCGCCGTTTCCACGCCCGTCGGTCCGCCGCCGACGATGACGAAGGTGAGCACGGCTTTGCGTTTTTCGGGGTCGCCTTCATGACTCGCATGCTCGAACATGGTCAGCAGGTGGTTGCGAGTCTTTACAGCGGTATCGAGATCTTTGAGCTGCAAGCCGTGTTTTTCGAGCGCGTCGAAGCCGAAGAAATTGGTGCGCGCGCCCGCCGAAATGACGAGGTAATCATAGGCGATGGCAGAGCCATAGAGTTTGACGAATTTTTTTGTGAAATCAATCCCGGTCACTTCGCCCATTTGGAAGGTGAAATTTTTCTGCCCCCGGAAAATGGTGCGGACAGGCTGGGCGATCTGCGAAGGCAGCAAGCCCGCGATCGCAACCTGATACAGCAGGGGCTGGAAGAGGTGGTGATTGTTTTTATCGATCAGCGTGATGCGCACGGGGGCGTTCGCCAATCCGCGGGCGGTTTCGATGCCCGCAAACCCTGCGCCGATGATGACGATGTGGGGATGGTTTTTTGTGTTCATGGTGACCACTTTGCATTAATTAAATTGTGAATTTTATCACTACAATTATAGCCAAATTGGTCGTATTTGTAAATATTTTCACGATAGGATGTTGGTACTACCCCGTAGATACGGGTCGCCCCTCCGAACAAAAAAGCCTCCCGTTTTAGATTGCAGGAGGCTATTCCGCGCCAAGATACCGCTGCGCGGCTTCCAGGAATTCCTGCGCCTGATGGATCATTGTCGTCACAATGCCGATCTCGATATCAGGGTCAAAGGCGTAATCCCCGATCTGCCTTTGGTCGAACGACGTGAGCAGCCAGCAGTGAAACTTTGGATCCAATTCGCTCGTTTTTGCAAATTGCTGTCCGTAGGCGGCAATGACATTTCCATTGTTTGCCGAACTGGGAGCCTTTCTCATTCAGCAGGGCTTCGGCAGTATAAAACATGGCGTAATAGGCGCGTCCAGCGGCAAAATCAATTTTTCCGTTGGTTGCCAGAATTTCCGCCGCTTCGATCGCGTCCACTGCGCGGGCGAATAACTGACGGGTGGTCTCCTTCATGCGGGAATCCCCTCCGCGCGGATGTTATGCAATACGGGCAGGCCTCCCGTCTTCCACTGCTTTTCCTTCATGAACGTGCGGCTGATGGTTACGTTGTATTTCAACGAAAGGTCGCTCGCCAGTTCCGCCGAACAGACAAGTTCATCCCAGGCACGCCGGTAATCGTCCAATACGATCATCACGTCCAAGTCGGAGTTCTGGTTGTAATCCCCGCGCGCATACGAGCCGAACAGGAGGACCGCCTTCAAACGGTCGCCGTACAAGCGGGATAATCCCGACTTCAGTTCTGCCAGCAGGGATTTGGTGTCTATCGCCATATGGCAATTATAAACCGATTAACGAATGGAAAAGCCCCCCGCTTCTGACTACGGGAGGCTTGGTTCTACATATTGGGTGGATATTACCGCCAGAAATATTGGGTGAAGGGAATCAAGCGCAGGGCAACGTCAAGCAGGATGCCAAGCATAAAGAGCGAGCCAAAGGAACGGTTATTGCGAAAAGCAATGGGTGCGAAGAAGAGCGGCCAGCCGCCCTGTCCGTCGGGGAAGCCTTCGGGACGGGTATCAGGCTTGGGCTGGGTCAGCGGCGGGATGCTCTGCCGCAGGGCAGGGATGGCGAAGAGTACGATCAGCATGAGGGGGGTGAAGAATTTTGTCGCGATCAAATATACAGTGAAGAGATACGGTAGCACCATCATGGCGATGACGGCATAACGCGCGGCTTTTTCACCGATCATGACAGGCAGGGTGTGGATCTTCTTGTCTTTATCCACCTGGATCTTGTCGATATGCTTGCCGAAGATGACCGTGGTCACGCCAAGCACATACGGGAGGCTGGCGATCACAACCGACCAGTTCCAGTGCTCTGCCAGCACATAATATCCGCCGCCGATCATGAGCGGGCCCCACACCAATAACACGGCAACTTCACCGAGACCCAGTCCCTTGAGGGGCCAGGTATAGAAAAGAACAAAGAATGAGCCGAGCGCGAGCAGGGTCCAGGTGGTACTACTAAACCCGGTATGCCAGATGAGATACAAGCCTGCAATCACGGCAAGAAAACCGGTCACCGCAAAATAGGTCAGGTGCTGGCGCTGGGTCATCAGGCCGGAAGCGACGGGCTGGGCGCCGTACATCGTGCGGTAGTAGTTGTCCTTGTCCACGCCGCGCACGAAGTCCGTGTAGTCGTTGAAGATGTTATTGGCGGCATGTGCCATGATGAGACCGAAGACCAGCGCGAACCACGGCACGAAACTGAATGCGCCATCGCGCCACGCGAACAGTCCCGCCAGCGCTGCGGAGATGAAGGTCATGATGAGGACGGCTGCGCGGGTGGAGATCAGCCATTTGGAGATCACATCGAGGCGATCCCATTCATCCTTCGAGACTTCGGGAATGACGTTCAACGCCTTTTTCCACATTGCAAAATTCATTTCTGGTACACTCCTTGAGGATTTTTATAAATTATATCCAATTTATCCACTTCGGGCGGAGTTGGGTGCGTTCGTGGAAGTAAAAAGTGGAATGGAGGTGCGGATCCATTCCACTTCGGATCTGTTCTCTGGACAGTGCTACAGCTCGCTGGTCATGATGAAGAGCGGCTTCATCTCGAAGTTTTCGTAGATGGGTCGGTAGCGGTCGGTGTCGTAGAAATGCTGCACATCCACGACCTTCTTTGTGGCGGTCACCACATCGAGCGGCACATTATCGTAGCGTCCATTTTTCAGCACGACCAGACGCCCGTGAATGCCCTTCAGAAACAAATCCAGCGCAAGGTTTCCAAACGCCATCGGGACAATGGAATCGATCGCGTCGGGGTCGCCGCCGCGCACCATGTAGCCAAGTTTTTGATTGATCACATCCACCGTTTTGCCTTTGTTGAACTTCGGCGAAATTTCCTTGATCTGCGAGGAGACCAGATCGCCGATACCGCCCAGTTTTGCATGTCCATACGCGTCGGTGGTACGGTCTTCAAATATCATCTCGCCGCCCTGGTACATGGCGCCTTCCGAGATCAACAATACCGAATAGCGGCTGGGGTTGGCCTCGCGGTCCTTCGACATCAACTCGGTCAGATGCTCGATATTGAATTTATATTCCGGTATGACGCAGCGGTTTGCCGCTCCAGCCATGGTCGGCAGCATGGCGGTGAAACCCGCATAGCGCCCGAACACTTCAAGAACCATGAAACGCTCATGCGACCCCGCGATGGTGCGCAGGCTGTTGGTTAGCGAGATCGTGCGGGTGACACAGGTGCTGAAGCCGATGCAATAATCCGTGCCGGGCACGTCATTGTCCATGGTCTTGGGAATGGCGATGACTTTTACACCCTCCCGAAACATGCGCACACCATAACTCAGTGTATCGTCGCCGCCGATGGGGATCAAATAATCAATGCCCAAAAAATCCAGGTTCTTAATCACCTCGGGAGTCAGGTCGTTCTTCTCATCCACATATTTTTCGCGAAGATGTTCAGGCATGCTGGATTTTTTAATTGAACTGGGATTGGTGCGTGACGTGTGCAGGAACGTGCCGCCTGTACGCCCGGCGCGGTTCACGATCTCTTCGGTCAATATTTGATAATTATTGCTGTTGTCTGCGTTTTTATCGCGGATGACATCCACCAGCCCGCCCCAGCCGCGGCGAAGCCCGATCACCTGGTAGCCCTCGCGCAAAGCCCGGATCGTCACTGCGCGGATGGCGGGATTCAACCCCGGCACATCGCCGCCCCCGGTCAAGATTCCAATAACGCCTTTCTTTTTGCCTGCCATGGTCACCTCTTTGATTTCGATGATTATACCCGCCAACCATCAGGCGGAAAATGCCCTGCGATAGGCCTGGATGATATCCTCCCATTTTTGGACGGCGTCATGGTCAATGGTCTGGAATTCCGGATGTGCTTCAAACCAGGCCAGCGAGCGGCGCACGCCTTCGTTCCATTTCACTTCGCAATGATAATCGGGCACAAACCGTTTGATCTTGCCGTTATCGAACACCACGCTGTTGGATTTATCGCCAATTAAACTCCCAACGGCATGTTCATCGAAGCGTGCAATAAAATCGCTCGGGATGTGGATCACGTTCGGCTCCAGACCGAGAGCTTGATACGCTTCGAGATAGATCTGACCCCAGCTGAGAACTTCATCGGACGTGATGTGGAATGCCTCGCCTGTCGCGTTTTGATTGCCCAGCAACCCGAGCAGACCTTTGGCAAAATCCGCGTTCCAGGTCAGCACCCAAAGGGAGGTACCATCCCCGGGGACAATGACGGGCTGTCCCCGCTTCATGCGCTGGATCAACGTCCATGGATGAAGCCAGCTGCCATAGATGAACGGGATTTGCGAAGGTCCGTAGGTATGCGAAGGGCGGATGATGGTAACGGGGAATCCGTTTTCACGATACTCCCTCATCAGCAAGTCTTCGCAGGCGATCTTGTCCCGCGAATACTCCCAAAACGGATTTTCCAGCGGCGTCTCTTCGGTGATCAGGTAATTTTTCACCGGCTTTTGATAGGCACTGGCAGAGGAGATGAACACGAACTGGCCGGTCTTATCGCGGAACAGGGACAGGTCCCGTTCGATGGCCTGGGGGGAAAAGGCAATGAAGTCCACCACTGCGTCAAAGCGATGACCCGCCAGGAGCGCGGAGAGATGCGTCGAAGCAGCGTGGATATCTGCCTGGAGGACAGTCGCACCCTTCGGTGCAGGATACTTCGCCGAGGCGGAGCGATTCAAAAGGAAAAGCTCGTGATGGTGTTCCACGGCAAGGTCGGAACACGCAGAGCTGATCAATCCGGTACCGCCGATGAAAAGTAGTTTCATTATCCTTCTCCTGGTTCGGGGAGGGGCTGCACGGATGCACGATGCGCCCTGATATTTTCGACCCAGAAGATGATGAGTGCCAGCCAGATGATGCTGAAACCGATCAGGCGCGTGTGATCGAAGACTTCCTTGTAGATGAAAACGCCGATGAGGAATTGAATGGTGGGGGCAAGATATTGCAGGATGCCGACCATGTTTAAAGGAATCTGTTTTGCGGCCGAGGCGAACATAAGCAGCGGGATGGTGGTTACGATGCCTGCGCCGATCAGGAGCAGGTCCACCCGCAGCCCCTCGTGCAGGAATGAGCCCACTCCGCTGGATTGGATATAGGCGAGATAGATCAGGGCAACGGGAAAGACAATACCCGTTTCGAGAGCCAGGCCATGGACGGAGCCGAGAGACGAGAGCTTCTTCACAAATCCATAAATACCGAAGGAGAATGCCAGCGAGAGGGCGATCCAGGGCAGGCGCCCATAGGTGACCGTGAGATAGATCACGCCGACTCCGGCAAGCGCAATGGGAATCCATTGTGTGGGACGCAGGCGTTCGCGCAAAAAGACCACGCCCAACAGCACGCTGAACAACGGATTGATGAAATATCCCAGGCTTGTTTCGATGATAAAGCCCGCGTTGACACCCCAGACATAGATCAGCCAGTTGACCGACAGCAAAATGCCCGCGATCGCGTACACCCCAAGTGTCTTTGGCTTGAATGCCGACGAACGAAATGCATTCCACTGACCTGCAAGCATGATGTAGGCGGCCAGCAGGATGAACGACCAGCCGATGCGATGCCCCAGCAATTGCAGTGCAGGGACCTGTTGCAGCAATTTCCAGTAGATGGGGAAGAATCCCCACATGGAATACGCGGCAATGCCGCTCCAAATGCCTTTGCTCATTTTGCTCCTTTATACCTATCGTACGCGTGTCGAAAAATGACCCTGCCAGTCCAGCGGCAAGGTCATTACTGAGTGTATTGTGCAGGCTCTTACAACTTTCGTAAATACCACTTGCCTGAAACCACTTCATTCACATCGCGGGCAAAATCCCCCGCCGTGGCGTACCGTTCGTGCGGGTCCTTTGCCATGGCTTTCGCCACCACCTCCTGCCACACGGCGGGAATGCTGGCTTTCACCTTGCGAATGTCCGGAATCGGCATCTCCACATGCGCATTGATCAAGGCGGTGGTCGAGTCACTTGAAAAAGGGAGTTGTCCCGTCAGCAGGCGGTACAACACGACACCCAAGGCATATACATCCGAACGGCCGTCCACCTGGTCGCCCTTCACCTGCTCGGGACTCATATATGCGGGCGTCCCCACAAGCCACTCACCGTCATCATCGGTGATCGTTTTGGACTTTGCGATCCCAAAATCGGAAAGGAAGGCTTCGTCGGTTGAATCGAACAAAATGTTGGACGGCTTGACATCGCGGTGGATGATATTCTGCGCATGAGCCGCATCCAGCGCCTCGGATATGCGCTTGAGGATGTGCGCCATTTCGGTGAGTTTCAACTCGCCTTTGGCAAGCCTGTCATCCAGACTCCCCGCGGACATATACCGCATGACGATATAGGGCTGTTCGCCATGCCAGCCGAAATCATAGATGGGAACAATACACGGATGTTCCAGCGCAGCGATCACCTCGGCTTCGCGCTGAAAAAACTCCCGATAGATCTCGTCCAGCGTACGGCTGTACATCAATACTTTAACCACCACCTGACGCTGGATGTATGGATCACGCGCCAGAAAAATGACGCCCATGCCGCCCTGTGTCAATTCAGTTTCAACTTCGTAACGTCCAATTTGTGATATGCTCATCATCTCTTAACCACTATGCGGGATGGGCGCTAGTATAGAGCAATTCGGGTGATATGACAACGATTATTCCCAGTCGATCAACCGACGGCCTTGAAAGCCCGCTTCGATCTCGTGCCAGAACTGGATCTGTTCCTCGCCGTACTTCCAACACAGATACACTTCCCTGCCATCCCGCAAAGCGACGAAGTCTATCAAGCCAATCGTTAGATCCTTGATCTCAATTCCCATCTCCTGCATGTGATGCAACAAAGAATCAAGCCTGTCGAATTCGGGGAGCATTTTGCTGAGTTCGGGATTCCCGCCATTGCCCGCGGATTTTTGCACCACAGACCAGATCTGCGGCTGGTGCGCACGGATCCTCTCACCGATCGCCATCATTTCCTCCACCAGCGGACGGACGACGGTCAATGCTTGGTTGGCTTCGCGGGGCGTATAGTACTTTGGCATGGCGGAAGTATACACCAACAAAAAAGGCGGTTTTTCCACCGCCTTTGTATCATGCTGATATTGCGGTATATCCCTTTTTCTTCACCGCTGCGACGATCTGATCTTCAGTTAACCGCGAATTGTCGTATTCGATGACCATCTCCAGTTTGTGATAGCTGGCGTTGATCTCTTTCACGCCGTCGAGGTCATCTTCCAACGACTCGATCTTCATCGCGCAGTTGGTGCAGGTCATATCGGGAATTTTGAACGTTTTCTTGAGCATGGCTATTGTTCCTCGAATACGATCTGCCCCGTGTACATGCCCATCGAACACGTGTAGAACAGCGTGGTCCCTGCCTTTTGCGGCGGGATGGTCGTTTGCATCACACCCGTCGCGGGGAGCAGCATGTAAAAATTCAATTTCGGAATGACAAAATCGCGCGCACAGGAATAGGTCTCGTTGGTGACGAGGTTGAGCGTGAGTTCTGTATTCGCGGGCGCAGTCATGACGGCGGGAGAATATCCGCTGTTTTCGACGTTGAGGTAGATCTCGCCTCCTTCCACGGGTTGACCTGAATCAGCTACGGGGGCAGATTCTGCCGGGGAGGAGGACCAGGCTCGCGTTAGGTTCTGAAGCGAGAAGGGCGAGCCCATCAGGTTGAGTCCGCTGTCGAGGGTCACAAATCCAAGGATCAGAATTGCAACGGCCACAAATCGCATGAAGAATTTTTCGAGGCGCGCGCCGAGCTCGGTGGTCAGATAGGCGACGATGAAAAAGACGGGGCTGGTGCCGAGCGTGAACGCGAACATGAGCGCCGCGCCCATGGCGATGCTGCCTGTGCCGAGTGCGGTTGCCATCATGGCTTGCGTCACGCCGCAAGGAATAAAGACTGTCAGGAAACCGAGAAATACGGGTGTGGCGGTGTCAGTCCCTTTTGCTGTGCGGCGGATATAGCGCGTGATGAACTTGGGCGGCTCAATGGAAAAATAACGAAAGATCGGATGCACATTGAACATGCGCAGCGCGTTGCCGATCATGAAGATGCCGATGGCGATCATCAACACCGCGCGCGAGATGGGGCTGAGCGTGAGATACGAACCCAGCCAGCCGAGCAATGCGCCAAGCAGTGTGTAGGTAACTAATTTTGAAACGAGAAAAAGGAAAATGGGAAAGGCACTGTTGGTGCGCTGGACTTCGATCTTTTTACTTCCTTTTTTCTGCCCCACCTGTGACGCATAATCCTGCTCGATCTGATGCGCGAGTGAGCTGGCAAGCAGGCCACCCTGCACGGCAAGGCAACTCAAGCCGCCAGTGGTGATGCCTGTGACAAAAGCAACGACCAACTGGCTCACCAGCCCTGAATCAGCAGCGATGTTGATGGAATTTGAATCAGATTGAAAGGCGGTCATGGCAACGGCAATGGCAAGGAACACCACACCGAGCATCACGACAATGACTGGATCAACGGAAGGTTTTGTATTCTTGTTCATTCGACCTCAATAAGTTCAGATGATAAATAATGATGATTAACGAGCAGTGAGAAAGTTGGACAGGGTGCAAGGGATATCCTCGCACCCTGTTACTCAAAACTTAGCGTTGACCGCCATTCCACACCACGAACGGCATGTTGATGACAACACCGGGCTGTTCGATGGTCATTTCGCCAGCGGCTTCGGCAGCGAGGACATCATCCACGTGGGTGAGTTCGCGAGCGTTGGCTTGGTCTGTCCATGTCACCACGTTGAGGCGGCGCAGGGGAGTATAACCATCCGTGCCAGGCGGGTTGTCGAAGACATCGGACTGAAAACCAAAGGGTCCCATGCCTTCGATGCCGTTGGTAAAGACATACACGTTCGCCAACGATTCATCAGGGACATTTGCAAGCGAGGGCACGAGCATGACAGGTGATGCCATCATGTCCGTCAATTTTTCTGCAACAGCCGCGTCCGAGGCTTCGGTGTGGATGAAGTAGATTTCCTTGCCGTCTGCCCAGGCTTTACCAGCGGGCAATTCGGCTTTCGGCATTTCGGCAGCTTGCGGGGCGCATGCAGCGATCAGCAATGCCAATGCTGTAACGAGAAGGAGGGATGTTTTTTTCATATTATGGGTTTCCAATTCTGTAATTATGAGTTAATGGGTTCATCATCCTCAAGAGGATGCTCGATCTCGCCTGCCATGAAGGCTTCCGGCGCGCCCAAGAAGGCATTCAGACAAGCGGTATTACAAAAGTAGACTCTCTCACCATTAAACATGGCACTCGGATATTGTGTTGGGTTTTGCAAAACCCCTCCACAAGCGGATTTTATTTCTTGCTGTTCGGAGTTAAGAGGTAAAGTATTCATATGCTGTTGACGATCGTCCATCGTCCATCGTCTATCGTCTAAATCTTCACACCGCGCAGGCGCAGGCTGTTCGTCACCACAAAGACGCTGCTGAACGCCATCGCACCAGCGGCGAGCATCGGGTTCAAATATCCCAGCATTGCAGCAGGGATCAAAATCACGTTATAGATGAACGCCCAGAACAGATTCTGCTTGATCGTAGTCAGCGTCTTGCGGGAGAGGTTGATCGCACGAGCAACGCCGCGCAGGTCACCGCTCATCAACGTCACAGGCGCGGCAGCCATTGCCACATCCGTTCCAGTCCCAATTGCCAACCCCACATCCGCTTGCGCGAGCGCGGGCGCATCGTTCACGCCGTCACCGACCATCGCGACAATGGACGATGGACCATTGACCGTGGACGATTGAAGTTTCTTCACTTCAGCAGATTTACCTTCAGGCAAAACCTCCGCCAAAACTACATCGATCCCCACCTGCTTCGCAATCGCTTCGGCAGTTTTCTGGTTGTCACCCGTGATCATCGCAACCTGCAAGCCCATCTTATGCAAGTCAGCAATCGCGTCCTTCGAGCTATCCTTGATGGTGTCTGCCACCGCGATAATTCCCGCAGCAACATCATCGATCGCAACCAACATTGCCGTCTTCGCTTCGGATTGGAGACGGAACACTTCGGATTCGAGACTCCCCAACTGGATGCCACGCGACTCGAACATGCGCTTGTTACCGACCATGACGCTTCTTCCCTCAACCTCAGCCTGCACGCCATGCCCAGCCTCTGCCTTGAACCCGGCAGGTTCCACCAATGTCAGCCCGCGAGTCGTCGCTTCCGCCCAGATCGCTTCCCCAAGCGGATGCTCACTTCCCTTTTCAACAGATGCGGCAAGGCGGAGAAGTTCGTCTGCGGTCAATCGTCCACCATCCACGGTCACAATGTCCGTCACTGCAGGCTGACCTTTCGTGATCGTCCCAGTCTTATCCAGAACTACCACATTGACCTTGCCTGCGCGTTCCAAAGCTTCACTGCTGCGGAAGAGGATACCCGCCTCTGCGCCTTTGCCCGTTCCAACCATGATGGCAGTTGGTGTGGCAAGCCCCATCGCGCACGGGCAGGCGATCACCAGTACAGCGACCATGTTGATTAGTGCGCGGGTGAAATTGTCCACATCCGCGTTGATGGCCAGCGGCGGACCGAAGAAATACCAGCCAGCAAAGGTCAGCGCGGCAATGACAATCACGATGGGCACGAAGACCGAAGAGACCTGATCCGCCATCTTTTGGATGGGAGCCTTGCTGCCCTGCGCATCTTCAACCAATTTGATGATCTGAGCCAGTGCAGTTTCACGTCCGACCCTGGTGGCTTCGAACTTCAACATACCGAGCTTGTTCAACGTCGCACCGATGACAGGGTCACCGGGTTTCTTCTCGACAGGCAGGGATTCACCCGTCAGCATGGATTCGTCAATGGCGCTGCGTCCTTCGACGACCACGCCATCCACGGGAATCTTTTCGCCCGGCTTGACGAGGACAATATCCCCGACGCGCACATCGTCCACTGGGACCTCCGCCTCTTCCCCGTCGCGGATGATGCGGGCGGTCTTGGCGCGGAGTCCCATCAGTTTTTTGATCGCTTCTGAAGTGCGTCCCTTGGCGCGCGCCTCCAGGTATTTTCCAAGTTTGATGAGCGTGATGATCACCGCCGCCGTCTCATAATAGACGTGTCCCATCAGCCAGCCGAACGTGATCGGCAGGGAGTAGAAAAATGCGGCGGATGTACCCATTGCGATCAGCACGTCCATGTTTGCGGATTTGTTGCGGATGGCCTTGAACGCTCCGATGTAATATTGCCAGCCCACATAGAATTGCACAGGCAACGCCAGTGCCAGCATCAGCCAGCCGAACCACGGCTGGGTGTCACGCATGCCTGCCATGGTGGTGTTGGAGTAAACAAAATCGGGCAACAGACTAAAGTCCTTGCTCATGGAGAGCACAAACAGCGGAACAGTAAAGATCAACCCAATGATGAGTAAACGCCATTGTTCGTTGATCTCATGTTCGCGCGCCTTGGCTTCGGCATCTTCCGCTTCGCCGCCGAGTTCCATTGCTTCAAATCCCGCAGTGGATACGGCACGGCGTAATTCTGCCTGTGTAACAATGGTTGGAATATATTTGACGCGCGCCTTTTCCGTGGTGAAATTGACTTGCGCTTCCAACACACCTTCGAGTTTTGTGAGCGATTTTTCCAGGCGGCGGGCATCGTTGTCATCGGATAAACGCTTGATGACAAGATCCGCTTCACCCGTGGCGACGCCGTAGCCTGCACGATTGACACGGGCAATCACTTCGGTCAGACCGAGTTTCGCGGAGTCGAAATCCACGGTGGCGCGTTCGGAGGAAAGATTCACTACCGCGCTTTGCACGCCGTCCAGTTTCTTCAAATTACGTTCCACCGTGGCGACGCAGTTGGCGCAGGTCATGCCTGTGATGGGGAGAGTGAGTTGTTTTGTGTCGGTCATTTCATGTCCTTGCAAAAGGCCTGACAGGTTACTGAAACCTGTCAGGCCTCATTATCTACAAAGTAATCAAACCTTCGGCGGGGTAATTGATTTCAGCCAGCAGGGCTTTGATCGTCTCTTCGCTTGCGGGAGCATCGAAGGTGATCTCCACTTTCTTGGTCGCCTCATCCGCCTTCACGGACTGGACGCCCTGCAACTCACCCACTTCGGTCTCGATGGTGTGGGTGCAATGGCCGCAGGAAATCGCGGGAACGGTATAAGTCACTGTGGTCATAATTTAATTCTCCTTGGGTTGTATGTGAGTTTAGAAATGGTCTCGATATGCCTTCGGCGACTCGACCATCGAACTACCAAACTACGAAACTATCAAACTATCAAACTTTCGTAGACATCTCGAACACTTCCGTAATTTCCTTCAGCACACGCTCGCGTTCCTTTTTGTCATTGCCCTGAATGGCCGTGATGACACACGAATTCAAATGATCTTCCAAAATGCGCGAACTGACCTTGTTGAGCGCCGCTTCGATCGCCTGTATCTGGCGGATGACATCAATGCAGTACGCGTCCTCCTCCACCATGCGGATGACGCCGCGCAGATGACCTTCCACCGTCTTCAATCTGCGGATGGCATTTTCATTTTCCATGTTGACCTCTTCCTTCCAGATACGGCGCTCCTCGAAATCCTTACCCCCCCCGGGGGGGTGGGGATGATGCTCCAAATATAAACCATCCATCCTTCGACCGTCAAGCGGACAAATGTCATCGGATTTGGATGACATCGTTTCCGTTTATAATCTTGGGATGAAAAAACGCACGCCTCTTTGTCTGATGCTGAGCCTGCTCTTGTCTCTCCTGGCAGGTTGCGCCCGAACCACCACCCCCGACGAAAATACACAAGTCAAACAGGCGGTCGCTGCAACGTTGGCGGCAATCCCCAGCCCCACCGCGCCTCCCCTGTCAACACCGTATCCCTCCCCCACGCCATTCAGTCTCGCAGGCCTGTTCTGCGAGTATCAATTCTGCATCGGGCATCCCGTTGAGATGGCATTCTTCGACGTGAGCGCCCAGCAAAACCCCGCCGCGCCGAGCACCTACAGTCAGGGCCTGCTCGCCGCCTTCAATGCCAACCTCTTCATTCAAGTCATGTGGCAGACCGCGCCCGGCGCTTCCGACCCGAAATTCCTGCTCGATACCATCATTGACCCGCAGATTGACACCCGCGACGGCACGATGGACGTCATGCTCGTCCGCAACATGAATGTTATGTACATTAAACTTACGTCCGCTGCCACACCTGTCCTGCCTCATGGCGGGGCAGGCGCCTGGGTCTGCGGTGATCGCGTCTTTGCGTGGAAGGTCTACACGCCGGGCACCGAAAACGCCCGTCCGCTTTTTGACGAGGCGTTAGCCCGCTTTACCTGCGGAAAATAATTCTTAAAGAAGGAGGAATAATATGTCGGCAGAGGAAGAGATCACCCGGCTCCGCGTCCACATAGCGGAATTGGAAGACCGCATCGAATTCCTGTATAAAAAACTCGGGGTTGATTACATCGAAAACCCCAGAATGGCAACCCTCAAGGTCGAAGAATTGCTCAAAAAAGGCAATAAGATCGAGGCCGTCAAAATCTATCGCGAGTTATTCAACACGGGGCTGGCTGAAGCCAAGAATGCAGTCGACGCTCTTGAAGTAAAACTTGGTTTATAAGAAAAATGCCCGGTTTACCAGAACTTGAACTGGGAAAACCCTATTCCCGCAAGCTGTAGCGGAACTCCGGCAAGCTGTGCCAGCAGACCGACAAATCCCCAAAATGCATTGCCGATGAACGGAACCTGCCATAGCAGGATGATCACCACCCACGACAACATGCCGCGTGTCTCGGCAAGTTTCACCCGAATGTCCATCGGCAGATATGGTTCAAGCGCGCCGAAGCCGTCGAACGGCGGGAGCGGGATCAAGTTCAACACAACTGCCGAGATCTGCAAAAAACCAAGGAAGGCAACGGCGGGACCAAAGCTCGTAGTGGCAACCGGTGTCAGTTGCAGGATCGAACCGATGATCAAGGCAAGAAGCGCATTCGAGAAAGGTCCGGCGAGGGAGACGGCCGTCTCCCACTGCCTGCTTCGCAATCTCCATCGTTCAATATAAACTGCGCCGCCGGGTAACCCGATTCCGCCCATCAACAAAAACAGCATGGGCAAAAGCAATGAGAATACGGGGTGGGTATATTTAAGCGGGTTGAAGGTGAGATAACCCTTGTCTTTAACCGTGTAGTCGCCGCCATGATAGGCAACGATGGCATGTGAAAATTCATGCAGGCAAAGCGAGAACACCCAGCCGATGATGACAATCAAAAACGTCATTTGAACTTCTCGATTTCGCTTTTCATGATCGCAACAGGGAAGTCCATGCCGTGCGCAGGATATACACGCTTGATGCCCATTGGCAGGATTTTCCTCCAGCTTTCGACAACCATGTTAATATCATCTGCAAGTACGGGCAACCCCGGCGTACGCCGCAAATACCAGTCGTTCATGGCCATATCGCCAACAAAGGCATCGCCCGAGTCAAGGATGATGCTGACATGCCCCATTGAATGCCCGGGCGTGTAAATGACCTTGCCGGGAATTCCATATTCCTTCAAGGACATTCCGTTATCACCAATCACGACATCCACTTTTACTTTTGGAAGCTTTCGGCGCAATGTTTTTTTCGCAGACCAGGACATGAACCTGCCCCAGGCATTGACCCCATCCGGGAAAGGCGGTTCGCCTGTCTCGACCATGAACTGGTCCCGGCCATGAACAGCGACTTTCGCCCCGGTCATTTTCTGGATATCGCCCAGGCAGGTGATGTGATCCCAGTGCCCGTGCGTGAGCAGGATAAGTTCAATTTCAGTTGGATCGACATTTAATCTCTCCAAACCACTTTTGAAAGAGGACAATCCGCCCCATGCGCCGCCGTCAATGAAAATGGTGCGCTCGCCGCACAGGATGAAACAATTATCAATGCCAACGGGGATTCGGTGAAAGGTGAATTTCATTGTTTATATCCATATGGATGAGACCTGTGCCACTCCCATGCGCTGGAGAGGATTTCCTGCATGTTGGTATGGATGGGCTTCCAGCCCAATTCGTTAATGATTCTTTGGGGAGAGGCGACCAGACGGGCGGAGTCTCCGGGGCGCCGCGGGGATTCAACCGCCGGAATTGCATGGCCTGTCACTTTGCGTGCCGTCTCAATCACCTCGCGGACGGAGAAGCCGTTTCCGCTGCCCACATTGTAGACCAACATATCGCGTTTCTCAAGCGCATCCAATGCCAGAATATGTGCAGAGACCAGATCAGCAATATGAATGTAATCGCGGATGCAGGTCCCATCCGGCGTGGGATAGTCCGTGCCGTAAATGGTCGCGGAGTCAGACTGTCCCAATGCGATCTGCAAAACACGCGGGATCAGATGTGATTCGGGTTGATGCGCCTCGCCGCGTCCGGGTAATGCACCGCAGGCATTGAAATATCTCAATGCGGCGACATGCAAACCGTGAATCCTGCGATACCATTCCAGCGCCTGTTCAGTCATCAGCTTGGTGTGACCATAGACATTGGACGGTCCGAGCGGAGACTGCTCGGTGAGCGGCTCGTCACTGGATCGATATACCGCCGCAGTGGATGAGAAGACGAACCTTTTTACACCCGCCTGCGCGGCAATTTCCATCAATTGCAGGGAATTGGCAAAGTTATTGCGAAAGTATTTGCCGGGATCCTTCATGCTCTCACCGGCCTCGATGAATGCCGCAAAATGCATAACGGCATCATGCTTTTTTAAGGTCAGCGCTTCGGCAAGTGCATGGCTGTCATCCAGGGAGGCATGAATGAAGCCCGCCTCCGCCGGCACTGCGGCACGATGCCCGGTAACCAGCGAATCATATACTGTAACGGCATGTCCTGCATTGATCAACGCGGCGGCGGTGGCAGAGCCAATATAACCCGCGCCGCCTGTGACAAAAATATTCATTCATTCTCCTAAAACATATGTATCCGCACGATTATATCTTATTGCCCTGCCGGTTCATCCCGCCAGGCCTGCGCATACCAGCGCAGATATTCATCCACATGCGCGCCCCAATAGATTTCGGAATGGTCCCCTGCATAAAAATGATATTCATGGATGTAATTATTGCGCGCCAGCATCTCTTCAAACAAAAGGATGCTCGTCAGTTCACTGTCCGCATCGCCGACATCCAGCCACAAACGCGGACGGTCCTCTTCTGGAATGGTTCTTATCTTTTTCTCCACAGCCGGGGCATTCTCCTTGAAAATGGCGGGGGAATGTAAGCCCAGCGAACCAAATAGATCGGGGTATTGAAAGCCAAGCCGGATGACCCAGCCGCCGCCGCGCGAGAGGCCCCCGAGTGAGCGGTGTTCACGGTCTGCGAGTGTGCGGTAGTTCCCATCCATGTGCGGGATGATGTCAAGGATAACGCGGTCTCCAAAACCTGCACCCGGCTGGGCATACCAATACTGATCATCGGGGAAGACAATGATGAAAGGGACGGTCTCGCCGGAGTGGACAAGCTGGTCTGCAACCCGCGGTACGCCCAGCCGCACCCACTGGTCCTGGGTATAGGTTTGCCCATGCAGCAGATAAAGGACGGGAAAGCGTTGATCTGTCAACTCGGAATAGCAAGGGGGCAGATAGACAAGAAATTCCTGCGGCGGATTTGTGTAGGCGATCGCATCCTGTTCAATTGTGCCGGGCTGGGTGAGACAGGTCAACGGGGTGGGTGTAGATGTCGGCGGAACAGGGCTTGGAGTATATGTGACTGTCATAGTCGGTGGGGGTGAGGTGACTGTCTGGGTTGGGATCATTTCATTTGAGGAGAAGCAGGCTGAAAGTACAGGAAGAAGCGTGGAAAAGGCAATAACGAGAATTGCTTGACGGGTGTTCATCCTTCGCATTATACTCGGCAGGCTTGGATGGTATCGGGGCGTGGCGCAGTCCGGCTAGCGCGCTTGCTTTGGGAGCAAGAGGTCGTAGGTTCGAATCCTATCGCCCCGACAGGATTACCGAGAGGCAGGTTTCCCCTCTTGGGGGCAATGCAAACCATCTCACATCAACAATACACAGGGACACCATTCACGGAGTTTTTCTCTCTGGCTGGTGTCTCTGCAATTTAAGCCGTGTGTGTTAAAATTATCACGAGGATAGATATGGCAAAAAGGATTGACGGTGTCATCGAAGCGGTACGATATAAAAACGGGCAGATCACCATGGTGCGCGCGTATGAACGGCGCGGCGCCACATTTTCAGACCTTGTCCTATTGGACCGCAAAACGCTGCTGGAGTGTGTACAAAAAGGCGGCCAGTTCGTGACCGGTGCGCGTGAAAAATTACTTGCCAGCACATTCACGCTCGGGAAACCAGTCATGCTGGTTCAGGAAAACAAAGGCGGCCTGCTCGCCACGCGTGAAAACGCCACCTGTGATGAACTGGAGAATGTGCCGGTTTTTTAAGGTGAAACGATCATGAAAATAATTGACAAGACCCCATTGCAGGATGAAAACGGCCAGATCAGTATTATCGCCCGTATTCAGGGGACCCTGACCTATGGCTTTAACTGGTACCCCGAGCTGGAAGCCCAAAAAATGGTGATCGCGCAGTTACATCGCTCGCTTGAAAAAAGTTTTGTGCTGATCCGCAACTTTACCCTGCCAAACAGCGAGATCGTGATCCCGCTCATTTTGATCGGTTCCGGCAGTATTTCGGTGATCTTTGTAACACAGGCAAAAGGTCATTTCGAGGCAAAGGGCGATCAATGGAACACGATCACCAGCAATGGAATTTCCGTGCCGGCCAAAAGAAACCTCGTGGACCTGGTTGCGAAACTGACGCGCGCCTTCCAAAAGTACCTGGATATAAAAAAGATCAACACCCCCATTCCCGTGGAGCCTGTGCTGATCGCAAGCGACCCAGGTGCGCAGATCGAATCCCTGCGGCCGATCGCGCGCGTGGTACGAAGTGACGCAATCAAACAATTTGCAGGTTCGCTTCTGCAGGCTCGTGCGGTCATGCGCACGGATATGATCATCGACCTTGCCGATCGCATCATTGACCCGCGTCCGCACGAGGAGACCAACATCGCCCCACCGCAAAGCGGGGAAAATCCCGTCTCACGCGCGCAGGCCATTTTCAACGCTTCCGATCCGTCCAAAGCCCTCGATCCCAACGATCTCGGCCCTGCCTTTGAGCAAGGGGACAATGCACAGGATGTTCCGCAAAATTTACGCGAGCCGAACCCGGCCCGTCCATTGCACCGCCGAGCCACTGCCGCCCCCGCAAAAAAGAAATTCCTCGGCATGACCAATACCCAAATCACCCTGCTGGCAGTCATGCTTGTCATTCAATGCTGCATCTTTATGGGGCTTGGCATCCTTTATCTGAACCTCTAACTTAAATTGACAATACCATTCCTGTCCATTGTTATACCGGCTCATAATGAAGAGAGCCGCCTGCCTCGTACATTGGAGCAGGTTTTTGCATTCCTTGAAAACCAAACCTATTCCTATGAAGTCATTGTCGTCGAGAACGGCAGTTCAGACCACACGCTGGAAATTGTGCAGGAATACGCCCAAAGCCATCCCCACCTGATCGTCATCTGCGAAGAACGGCGCGGAAAAGGCAACGCGGTGCGGCGCGGCATGCTGGCGGCACACGGTGAATATCGTTTTATCTGCGACGCCGATCTTTCCATGCCCATCGAGGAACTTCAAAAATTCATCCCCCCCGCACTCAAAGATTTTGATATTGCCATCGCCTCGCGCGAAGCTCCCGGCGCGATCCGCTATAACGAACCATCCTACCGCCACATAGGCGGGCGCGCCATCAACCTGATCATTCAAGCATCCATCCTGCCGGGCATGAACGATACCCAATGTGGATTCAAATGTTTCCATGCCGAAACAGCCGATGATGTTTTCCGTCAACAAACACTGACAGGCTGGTCTTTCGACATCGAACTCCTTTATCTCGCCCGCCGAAAAAAAAAACGCATCAAAGAAATCCCAATCCAATGGTATTTCTATTCAGACAGCAAAGTCAACGCCGTGCGCGACGCCCTGCGCATGATCAGCGACATCTTCCGCATCCATCTCAACGCGATCCGCGGCAGGTATGATCTCAACCCCTGACCTCTTCCACGAACAGGCGCTCTGGCCGGCATATAAATATATAGCAGGATTGGATGAAGCAGGACGCGGCGCGCTGGCTGGGCCGGTATGCGTAGGTGCGGTCATCCTGCCCCCAAGGAAGGCGCTTCTTTCCAAAACCTTGAGCGGCGTACGTGATTCCAAACAGTTGACTCCCCGCAAACGCCTCCAGCTTATCCCGCGCATCAAAGAGACCGCCCTCGCGTGGGGTGTCGGATTCGCATCCGCCGAGGAAATTGACCTGCTCGGCATCGTCCCAGCGACACGTCTCGCCGCGAGCCGCACACTGGAATTGCTCTCCCCCGTTCCACACTTTTTGCTGACAGATTTTCGTCTCGAACTGCCCGAACTCGGTCTTGCGCAAACCGCGCTCGTCAAAGGAGACCAGTGCTCGCTGAGCATTGCCAGCGCATCCATCCTTGCAAAGACCGCGCGTGATAAATTGATGTGTGAACTGGATACACAATACCCCGAATACGGATTCTCCCGTCACAAAGGATACGGTACCCGGTTACACATCGGGAGAATCGAGCGGCTCGGTTACTCCCCCCTCCACCGTAAAACCTTTAAATTAAAAAAGTAGAGCAGGATTGATCCTGCTCTACTTCGTTTACTTCCGCAGGAAGCCGCCGCCGGAAAGTTTGCTTTCCGGCTTTCCAGAGCGCCAGGCGTAATATCCCAAGGCCGCGCCGCCCAGCAGGAACAAGGCGCCCAAAATACCAAGAACTGGAGATGTGCCCCCGCCGCTGCCAGGCGATGCACCCGGATCAACGACCACATCTCTGGATTGAATTCCAAAATCCACAAAAGCACGGTCACCGGCGTTCACATCCAGCGCATAACTCAATTCCATGGTCGGGTTGTAATTATCGGGAATACCGACTGTTATGTTGTAATTCCCTTCGGGGATGTTGGTAAAGCAAATTCCCTGATATGCCTCAGGATCGGCCGGGATAAGCGTATTCTGGGAGGCGGAATACTTTCCATTCGTTTCGGTCACGCTCACCGCGCCGCCCGCCACAGCCGGTTCCGTCTCCTCGCGAAGGGCATTGCCGTTGATATCGTCAAAGAGCAAAACACACACCTCCGTCGTGCCGGATAACGGCGTGGGGGTGACCGTCGGCTCTCCGGGCGTGGGCAGAACATCCAGGGTCGGCGTCCCTTCCAGAGAGACAATTCCGATCAACAATTCCTGCCCCACCACAAGCGTGCAATTCCCATCCAGTCTGGAATTCAACTGGCGGAGTTGTTCCACACTGATGTTATGCAGCGCCGCAACACGAAAACAACCATCGCCGGGCTGGACAATGTAAATGATGCGCCCGTCTGCGCCCGGGGTTGGCGTGGGAGCGGGTTGCTGACCCGACGGCGCGGCATGTACCGGCAGCCACAATCCAAACAGAAGCAGGCTGGCCAGAGCAGTGAGAACTAGAAAACGCATTGATTTCATCCGTAAAATTATATCAGATTCGATTTGGAACCTGGCATTGCCGGCCAATGGGGTGAAAAGATTTTAATGTATATAAGAGCCTATCCGTAAATTAGTCATGGGAGCACATTCTCCAGAGGATCAAGGTGCAAGCAAAATAGATCAGGGCCAACCAATTACTCGATTTCTTGGCCCACCGTATGCGCAATGAGCGGAAATCGTTTTGCCAAGAAAGAGTGCGTTCCACCACCCAACGTCTGGCAGGATGCTTCTCAGATTCTAAAGGCGGTGGAGGCGGATTTGAGCCATACTCACGTTTGCGAATATGCGGTGTAATCTTTCGCTTGCGTAGTTTTGTTCGTACTTCTTCTGAATCGTAGGCTTTATCGGCACACAAGTGCTGAACCTTGTATTTGGTTTTTGGCCTCCGCACAATCGGTTGATTGAGTAAGTGGAGGATCTCGGTCACATCGTGCGTGTTGGCCGCCGTGATCTGAATGGAAAGCGGCGCACCGCGCTGGTCCACCCAGATATGCCTTTTTGAGCCAGATTTCGTTCGATCCGTAGGGTTGGGTCCCGTCAGGTCACCGCCTAACGGAGCAGGCACCATTTTGCTGTCGACCGCTTGCCATTTCCATCGGATCCGTCGCTTCTTTTGGTAATACATCACCGCCAAACGATAAATCTTCTTCCACAAACCAGTCTCGCTCCACTCTTGAAAGCGCTTATGCAAACTGCTGCTGGCTCCAAACCATTCCTTTTTCAGGCCTTTCCACTGGCAACCGCTCCGCAATACGAACAGGATACCATTCACGACTTGCCGATTGGGCAAGGCTGGACGCCCAATGCTGCCTTGCTTCTTTTCACGTGGCAAAACTCGTTCGATCCGTTCCCACAATCCATCGGGAACTTCCCACAGCGTGGTATAACTCATGCGACACTCCTTGCAGGTTGTTTGGGTAGTACCTGCAATTCTGCATCAGGAGTGTCTTTTTGTTAATGTCCAACCCTATTTACGGATAGGGTCTAAGTGAAAACACAATGGATGGAGCACAAGGCATGGATAGAGAATATCAATTGGCTTTTATTCTGGTATAAAATAAGAGCAGAATGAATTTGACAAGGAAGCCAATGCTTAACCATCTCCATCCAAAGGAGACTTAAATGCTGCGTTTTCTGACACGCCGTCTGGTTTTGTTTCCCTTTATTTTATTGTTTGCAAATCTTTTCGGGTATCTGTTTGCCTTTTTAAACGCTCCTGTTGTCTTAACGAACAATCCATATTCGCGCGGAAATCTGGAAGTGCCGCCTGTATTGCCTGAATATCTAAATTATCTAAAAGGCACGGTACAGGGAAATTTTGGCACTACTTTTACAGGCGAAGGAGTGCTCACCGCGATTTCCCGTGTGGGAATCGCAAGCCTAGGGTTAATCGGAATAGCGCTTGCTCTTAGCATTGTCATTGGCATCATGCTTGGCAGGCTGGCGGTCCGCCGTAACCGCGTTGGTGTATCCACCTGGCTTACATTTTTATCCACCATTGGTCTGGCATTGCCAAGTTTTTATATCGCCATGCTTTTGATCACTTTCCTTCTATTGATACTCCTCTACGCCATCCCCGGAGGAACGACGATCATCCCATTCCAGGGCTTTGGCTGGGATGCCCATCTGATCCTCCCGGTTCTTGCGTTGACAATCCAACCGGCTGCGAAGATCGCGCAGGTGACCGGGAGCCTGCTCTCTGAGGAAATGGAAAAACCTTACATCACCGCATCCTTAAGTTTCGGACATTCGTTCAAAACACTTAAAAGCAAATTCGCATTCCGCAGTGTTCTCGCCCCAATTTTGCTGACAATCGCCGCGTCCCTGCGAATGATGATCGCAGAGCTGATCATCATTGAAAGGTTGTTTAACTGGCCGGGCATAGGTCGTCTGATCGCATCCACATTAAGTATCGGGGCACGTTCGCAGGACATATTATCACCACCACTGATTGCTGCATTGCTGACCGTACTGGTTGCGCTATTCCTGTTCATTGACCTGCTTGCCACATCCATCTCCCGAATCATGGATCCGCGCCTGCGCGTGGAATCGGAAGCGTTGCCATCCCAATGAACATATCATCAAAATCATCCGCCCAGCAGCAAAAACAGGCGAGGAAACGCAATTGGTATTTGATTATTGGCGCGATACTGGTCGCTCTGATCACTTTCATGGCCATCTTCGGTCCAAGCATCGCACCACAAGACCCGATGCAGGAAAACTACTCCTTGGCCGTGGATGGGAAAATCCGCACACCGCCGTATAAAATGTTTCAAGTGGAAGGTTACCCGCTCGGCACGGACCGCTTCGGGCGGGACCTGTTAAGCCGCATCCTATGGGGCGTGCGCCCAACATTTATAATGGTGCTGACGGTGGCAGGTGTACGCCTGCTGCTTGGGATTATCCTTGGCATGGCAACAGGTTGGCTGGAAGGCCGCAAAGGACGCATTTTGGAATCCCTGCTTTCCACTGCCCTATCCATACCGGTATTGATCGCTGCCATCTTTGGCATTTACATGGTCGGCATTGATAAGGGCCTGTCTGCATTCATCATCGGATTGGGATTAACAGGTTGGGCAGAATCAGCCCGGATGGTCAGCGAACAGACGCGTGCGATCAAACACCAAACCTTCGTCGAAGCGGCACGCGCGCTTGGGGCATCCAACCCCCGCATCCTATACATCCACGTTCTGGGCCAGATCATGTCCATGCTTTGGATCCTCCTGGCGTTTGAGATCAGCGCCACGTTGCTCGTCTCGGCGGAACTGGGTTTTCTCGGATATTACATCGGCGGTGGAATCTGGATCGAGATATTGGATTTCGTGACAGTGAATGTCGAAAGCCTGCCCGAGTTGGGGCAGATGCTCGCCTCCTCCCTGGTAAAAATTACAGACCCGACCATACTACTGATTGTCGGGAGTATCATCTGCATCGGCGTGCTTGGCTTCAACCTGCTCGGTGAGGGCCTGCGCAGACAAATGAGTCAGGAAAACATGCGCAGCGTCAGCCGCTCCGGATTCCTGACCCCGGCCACCGAAGAATGGTTGGAGGAACGAATATTCCGCCCCACAGCGATCTGGATGGAGGAAAATCACCGCCGCATTTGGGTTATCGGCGGACTGTTCTCTTTCATTGCCGGCGGATGGATCATTTACAGGACAGTTTACATTCCCCCGGTCACTACCAAAGCAATACAGTTCGAGGTCCCCGGTGGACATTTATGGGCAGGTGAAAGGGGCGATCCATTCGGCACATTCCATGTCGCCGCCAGTATTGACACGGAGCCTCAATTTCTTTGGAAGATCTCCATCCCCGGTGGACCATCGGGGAAACCCGCTGTGACTAGCGATGGCACCCTCATCATCACAGGGTTGGAAAAACATGCTATTGCTGTTGACCCGCATGGAAAGGTCCTATGGCAAACCCAACTGGAGGAAATACCCATCGGGACACCCGCACTGGATGCGAACGGGTATATTTTCATTTCGGATATGAAAGGCGGTATGACCGCGCTTGCCGCGGATGGGACGATACTCTGGCGTAAACAAGTAACCGCTGGACGCATTGCCACCTCAGGCCCGATCGTCGATGCAAATGGTAATATTTATTTCACCGTTGTGGAAGACGTCTATGCGCTCAATCCGCAAGGTGAAATTCTCTGGAAGGCCTTCGCTGCAGACGCCTACCTGGAAGAACCTCCACGCCTCAGCCTCGACCAAACCATGCTCTTTCTCAAAAACACCGTCATTCAAGCACAGACGGGCAGGCACATTGAAATTCCCATCGGTTCACCAGATCAATATCTATTTTCAGACCCAACCTATTTCAGCGGTGCCGATGGACAAAACTATTATCGACTCGGCCACGAGATCATGGGCTGGCGTCTGGACGGCAGGGACATCATCACCGACCCCGGGTATACCTGGAATCACGGCGCCTCGGTTTTATATACACCCTTCGAGCAGGGCGTCACCCCAAACAAACTGCATTGGATGTTCTACTCCACTTCCTGGACAGACTCCCGCATGGTTTGGATCGATATTCAAAAACGCGTCATCGGGAATTACCGTTTCTCCTACCCCAACGGAAAATTCATCGCCATGGGTGAAAAAGAGGAAGCCTACCTATGCGGTTCAATAGATGTCAAGGTCCTTTGTATCCGCATACCCCCCGGCGCCGAAGCCCCAACATGGACAATAGGCATTGACAGCCACACACCAGCCATTGGCGGCGTGCTTGTCCCCGGCCGCATTTACATCGCAATCAAGGCAGACGGTATCCATGCCTTTGGAACAAATCAAGAAGGAATGCCATGAAAACCCTGATAAAAAACGGAACACTCGTCACCGCAGCAGATACAATCCAATCAGACATCTTGATCGAGGACGAAACCATTGTCCGCAACGGACTCAATCTGGAAGTTGATCCCGACCATGTGATAGACGCGCTCAACAAGCTGATCCTGCCCGGCGGCGTGGACCCGCATGTCCATTTGGATCTGCCCATGTTCGACACGGTCTCCTCCGACGACCATTACAGCGGTCACAAGGCTGCCGCATTCGGCGGAACGACCACCGTGATGGACTTTGTCGTCCTTGAAGAGAAAGGCTTTGAGCATTCCATGGACGTGTGGATGAAGAAGTCGGAAAAAGCCGCCATCGATTATTCCTTCCACATGAACCTGACCCGCTTCAATGACCGGATCGCAAAAGACATACCATCCCTGATGAAAATGGGGATCCAAACGCTCAAAGTCTTCACCGCCTATAATGGACGGCTGCGCATTGACGATGGCAGCATCTTCAGAGCCTTGCAAATCGCCAGGGACAACGGCATGCTGGTGATGGCGCATTGCGAGAACGGAGATGTCATCGAAACGCTTGTCGAACAGGCCCTTGCGGCGGGACATACCTCCCCGGAATGGCACGCATTGACCAGACCCGGCTGGGGCGCCGTAGACGCCACCTTGCGGGTGGCAGGCATGGCGGCCGGGGCGGATGCGGCGGTGTACATCGTCCACATGAACATGGGCGGTGAAGTGGACATGCTCCAGTACGCGCGTGAACGCGGCGTCCGAGTAATGGGCGAGACCTGTCCGCAATATTTGTTCTTCACCATGGATCATTTGCGCCGGCCGGATGCCGCAAAGTGGATCTGCTCCCCGCCTATGCGAACGGAACAGGACAATGCACGGCTGTGGGACGGTCTGCACGAGGGCATCCTGCAAACCGTCGGTACGGACCACTGTCCCTTTTTCTTTGACGGCACAAAGCCGATCATGTATGAAGGCGAACAGATTGCCATCCCCGGCAAGGAACTTGGCAAAAATGATTTCACCAAAATCCCAAACGGCCTGCCCGGCATTCAAGACCGCCTGCCCATCCTATGGACCCAGGGCGTGGGCGGCGGCAGGATCAGCATGAACCAGTTTGTTGCACTGACCAGTACAAATCCCGCAAGGATCTTTGGGCTATATCCGCGCAAGGGCTCATTGCTGCCCGGCGCGGACGCGGACATTGTGATTTGGGATCCGCAGAAAAAAGTGACCTATGGCACGGCGATGTCGCATCAACGTACAGACTACAGTTTGTATGAAGGCTGGGAGTTGACGGGTTACCCCGAAAAAGTTTTTCTGCGCGGAAAATTGATCGTGGATGGCGGCGAATGGAAAGGCAAACGCGGCGAAGGGCAATTCCTGAAACGCGGCGAAGGGGAGATCTTGTAATGCCCAAGAAAAAACCCATCATTCATTGTGACACGCTTGTAGTTCACTGCATGGACTATCGCCTGCAAAAGTTCCTGCAACCATGGATCACGGTGCGCTTCGGTTATGATAATTTCGATATCATCTCGCTGGCAGGCGGCGTACACGACTACGAGATGGTCCTGAAATATGTCTCGTTTGCGGTAAAAATCCACACCATTGAGACAGTGTGCCTGATCAACCACGAAGATTGCCGCGCCTACGGTCGCGACGGAACGTACAAACGTCACAAGCGCGATCTGATCGACGCCCGCACCAAGATCAAAGGCCTGTTCCCACAATTAAATGTGGAAGCTTTCTATCTGCACTTGGATGGGACGTTTGAGATGATCTTATAGCCGGAATTTGTCCCAATAAGCATTAATAATGATAAAATTCCACCCGATCTAACCAAAGGACGCCTTGGGGGAGCACCGAGCCTTTGGGAATATCTATTATTTTCGGAGAACCTAATATGCCAAGGCGTTCCCTGACTCACCTGTACAAGGACGAGTTCGTAAACTATTCACCTGCCAAATGCCAGCAGGATCTGCTGGCAGGTCTCACCGTCGCTGCAGTTGCATTGCCGCTGGCGCTTGCCTTCGGGGTCGCTTCCGGCGCGTCCGCCGCGGCGGGGTTGGTCACTGCCATCCTTGCGGGATTTATCATGGGCGCCCTCACCGGCGCGCCGTTCCAGATCAGCGGACCCACGGGCGCTATGTCCGCGGTGTTGATCGTACTTGTCCAACGTTACGGCCTTGAAGGCATCTGGGTCGCAGGTTTGTTTTCAGGCGCCCTGCTTCTGTTCATCGGCATCATGCGTCTCGGCCGCTTCATCGCCTTCATCCCCGCCCCCGTCATCAGTGGCTTCACATCGGGCATCGCCCTCATCATCTTCATCGGCCAGATCGATAACTTCCTCGGCATCAAGACTCCCGCCGTCGAAACCGCCGCGCAAAAATTTTTGGGATATTTCAACGGCAGATTTACCCCCGAACCCCAGACATTGACTCTCGGACTGGTTGTGATCGGGACAATGATCTTCATGCCGAAGAAATGGAGTGCGAAATTCCCCGCCTCCCTGCTCGGACTTATCCTTGCCACGCTTCTTTCGTGGACCTTGAACTGGTCTGCCCCAGCCATCGGAGCCATCCCCCAAACTCTGCTTTTGGAAGATCGACTGAGCCTCGCCAACATACCACGGAATAATCTCTCCGATTTCATTGCCCCCGTCCTGACCATCACCGCACTGGGCGCCGTGGAATCGTTATTGGCCGGCGCGGTCGGCTCGAACATGACGGGCATTCGCATGCAGGCCAATCAGGAGCTCATTGCACAAGGCATCGGCAACATGGTCATCCCCTTCTTCGGCGGAGTGCCTGCCACCGCCGCCATCGCCCGTTCGAGTGTGGGAATCAAATCGGGCGGGCAGACTCGCCTCGTGAGCATCGTCCATGCGGTTGGAATGCTGTTGTCCATGGTTTTGCTGGCGCCATTAATGGGACGAATCCCATTGGCGGCATTGGCGGGCGTGCTGATGGTCACCGCCGTGCGCATGAACGAGTGGGACGCGATCAAGTTCATCTTTGGCAAACGCTTCAAAACCGACATGATCGCCTTCATCATCACCATGCTCGCCACCATCGTGCTTGACCTGACGCAGGCCATCCTGATCGGTTCCTTCCTTGCTGGCGCGGTCTTCCTCAACAAGATCGCCAGCATTGACATCAACGTGCAGGAGGTGGATACGGAACGGCTCAAGCAAAAGGGAATCGAAACCACGGGCACATGTCAGCATGTGAAAGTTGCATTTCTCACGGGTCCGCTCTTCTTTGCGGCGACGGGTCCGTTCAACGAGGCATTCTCAAACCTTAAAGATACCCACGCGCTGATCCTATCCATGCGCGGCGTATCGCTGATTGACACGGCGGGCATCGAAGCCATCCACCGTTTGCATGAGAAACTCCACAAACAAGGCGGCACATTGATGTTTGCAGGCGTCCATGACAATGCATATAAGATGATGAAGCGCGGCGGACTCGTGCAAACCGTCGGGGAGGAAAACTATTTCTGGTCCAGCGATCAGGCCATCGTCGAAGCGGAGAAGCGGGGATGTCAATTCTGCAATCAGCTTTTTTGAAGCAATTCCTTTGTTCGTGGAAAGTCCCCATAGTATCCGCGATATTTCTCCGGCAGCATCGCCGCTATACGGCACATCACCTCATCCATCGCAGACTGCAACAGTGCATCCCGTTTCGCGCCTTTGACGGATTTAATGTCGGGCGGGTGGTACAGTTCATCCCCGGCCGTGATGGTGATCTTTAATTTCTGAAATTTCTTCAAACGTGCGACCACATCGGCATCCTCCGTGCCGGTCAACGCGACGGGAATGATGCCCACCTTTGCCGTACTTGCAATGTAAATCGCACCGGGCTCCGCCTTAAGCAGGCGCGCTGTTTTCGAGCGTGTGCCTTCGGGTGCAATGACCATCACGCCGCCATTCTTCAAACGCGCAATGAACTCACGCATGGCATTCATATCGGCCTGCCCGCGTGTCAGCCACGTCACCCGCAGCCAGCGGGCGATGATCCGCGCAAGGAAATGTTTTTTATACTTGTCAGTCAGAGGATGGATGAGATCATCGTTATCAATGACGTAATACACCACCAGCGAATCCAGGCGGCCGAGATGATTCGATGCCAGCATGTATCCGCCTTTGGGCAGTTTACTGACATCGCCGTGCACTTCGATATCTGCGAAGAGCGGCAGGATTCTTCGCGCAAAAAAGCGGACCGATGCGCTCATGCTTTCTCTGCAAGGATTTCCTTCAAGCGCGGATGCCCGGCGTAAAATCCGCGATTGTGTTCAGGCAGCATCGCCGCAATACGGCACATGATCTCGTCTGTGTATTGCTGTAAAGCTTCGTCGCGGTTTTCCTTTGGAAAAGGCGGAAGGATGAACGTTTTCCCGGCGGTCAATTTGATATGAGTGCGTCTAAGGCGCTTGAGATTTCCCTTGAAAATGCGGTCTTCAGTGCCGGAGATCGCCACAGGCACGATCTGCCAGCCCATTTTGGATGCCAGATAGGCCACGCCGGGTTTGCCCTGCGCCATTTTTTCATCGCGGGCACGCGTACCCTCGGGTGCAATCACAAGGGTCTGACCCTGCTCCATGCGTTTTATCATCTCGCGCATGGATTTCAAGTCTGCATTGAAGCGGTCAACGAAAATGAAGTTGAGGTGTTTTCCCAGCCACTTGAGCAGCGGATTCTCCTGCCACTTCTCAGCAACAGGGATGAACAGGTTCCAGTTATCCAATCCGTAATACGCCATCGGCGCATCCAGAAAACCGAGGTGGTTCGTGGCAATAACAAACCCGCCTTTTTCGGGCAGGTTTTCATAACCGCTTACCTCTATTTTTGTGATCAACTTTAGAACCGCATGGATGAGCCAGCGCAGGAATTTTTTCATGTTTTAATTTTACACGGTTTTACATCCATACCCTGCCTTTTCATGGTGAACCCAGGTTGAATAATAAGAACACCCTGCTCCATCGAACAGGGTGCGGATCGTCTGCAGCTCGCTCATTTTCCCCACAAGTAATCGGTGTTGCTTTTATGATGCGGTTGTCTCTGCATCCCATAGGTGTTGAACATTTTGACGAAAATATCATAATCGGCGGGAGTCATGTTGATCAATTGAAAACCAACATTATAGATGGTTGGGTCATACGGATCGACCTGGCACCACCTTGCGCGGGCAGTGAAGGTCAGGTGGCTTTTATTCGATATTTCGCCTGTATGATCAATGCGGAGTTTAAAATTGGTACCCAGCGGGATAGGCTGACTGCTCTCCACCTTAAACCCACCCGTGCTGATATCCGAAAGCTGCCCGACCAGTGTACCGGTTACTTCATTGAGCACCCGCATGTAATAGGAAAAATTCTTCCGTGACAGTTTTCGCCGCTCGTTTGCCATGGGAACATCCTTTCCTAACAAAAATGCAAGGTGTGTTCAGTATATAGCAGGAGCCGGCTTTGTGCAAGGTTTTTATGTGATTTTCAGGGGAAAATCAGCGGATTTGATCAATCCCATTTTCTCAAAATATGGGTCAGGATCGTTGCACCCGAGCCGCCAATATTTTGTGCCATGCCGATCTTTGCATCATCCACCTGCGTTTCCCCGCACTCCCCCCGCAGCTGCTGGACGACCTCCACGATCTGATACATGCCCGTCGCACCGACCGGGTGGCCGCGGGCTTTTAATCCGCCCCTTGTACAGACGGGCACTCTGCCCTGCGGGCTGATCTCGTTATCGAGACCAAGCCGTACGCCTTTGCCTCTTTCCACAAATCCGCTTGCCTCCAGGGAAAGCACCGCCATGATCGAGAAGGCATCATGCAACTCAAAAAAGTCGATCGCTTCGGGAGTAACCCCCGCCATGTCATACGCGTGTTTGGAGGATAAATATGCCGCCTGCAAAAAGAGCGGATCCCTGCGGGAGTGGACGCCGATCGTATCCGTCGCAGCCGCCGAAGCCGCAACGACGATTTTCGGCCTGCGCGCCACTTTCTCGGCAGGGACGATGATGGCCGCCGCCGCGCCGTCGCCTGTCGGGGATGCATCCAGCAGGTTGATCGGGGTTGCCACCATCGAAGATCGCTCGAACGTTTCGACCGTGATCTTTTCATGCAGACGCGCAAACGGATTATGCATGGCGTTGGCATGGGCATTGATCGAAAACGGCGCGAAGTCCTCGTGTTTCCAGCCGAACTCATGCAGGTATCTGCGCATGACCAGCGCATTGATTCCCACGAACGAAATCCCCTGCTCCACCTCGTAATCCGCGTCGGCGGCGGTGGCCAGTGCGGCGGTGACATCGCGCCCCGGCTTGTCCGTCATCTTTTCGACACCCACTACCAGCGCTGACTCTACGTCGCCGGAAGCAACCGCCATCAGCGCGGAACGAAACGCGGCGGCTCCGGATCCACATGCCGCTTCGATCTTAACCGCCTCCTGTTTCCACAGCCCGATCCAATCGGCAAAAAAGGTCCCCAGCTGATTCTGCCCGCTGACCATGGAGGAAAGCATGTTGCCGACAAAGAGCGCATCCACCTTCTCCAGGCCCGCATCCTGCAGGGCGGCAAAGGCGGCCTGCCCGCCGATCTCGCGCAGGGACTGATTCCAATGCTCATCCACCTTTGTCTGGCCAATTCCAAGAATGGCAACCTGTCGCATAAATACCTCGGCTAAATTCTACCGCATCCCGCTATCAGGAACTATCATATAAATTGGAGGGATAAAACCGTTGCACGTTCGTGCTTTTCTTGCTATGCTTGCATGGAGTTGAAAGTATCATGCAGAATTCAGAATGGCTTGAAAAATATTTTGAGAAAGTGGCGCAGTCATCCCCCGAGGGGAGGCAGGCGGTGGACTATGTCCGCGCGCATAAAACCAGGGTGGGCATCACCCGCGCAAGGAAAAGCGTCGGCGCATTCTGGACCTTGGCCCGCAATTTTTATTTGAACTCGCGCCATTACACACGGGAAACGGCATTGGAAAATCCGCGCGCGTGGACATTGTTCGTGCATGAAGTCCGTCATTTACAGCAGGGACCGTTCACCGCCCTGTCCATTTATGGCGAGTTGGAGGCGTGGCTGGTTGAATTCAATTTGTATAAGAGATTGACGGGGAAACCATTGCATGCGGTTTTGGAGGAACTGTTATCCCTGCCGCTTAACATGGAGCGGAACAACCTACGCCGCGCCCGCGCATTAATGATGCAATTCGCGGGAAAGGGCTATGGCGCAAACTGGCTGCCGCTTTATCCGATCCATAAAGAGATCAAGTATTGGGTTACACGAAGATGATTAATCTATACGCTTATTTGCAAAACTAACAGGAATTTTTAATGTAATCAATTTTTTTTTGTTGTATGATGATGTCAGGAATAAGAAAGGAGGCTGCAATAGAGATACCACCTGAAGACCTCATGACGGGAGGGCCGAAGAGCCCCAGACTGGCTGAAGCCCAGCTTTAGCAACAGACGTTCTCCAAACGAAACGAAGGCTGCAATTCGCTCCTTCCCGATATAACTACCTGACGGATGGGTAAACTCCCATCCGTCTTTTTGTTAAGCTAGCGCCCTGCGCATCCGTTCCAGCCCGTCCTTCAAAACCACGCGCGAGGTGCCGAAATTGATCCGCAGGTGACCTTCGCCTTCCCTGCCGAAGATCTTCCCATCGCTTAAATATACTTTCGCATTTTTGTGAAAGAAATCGAACGGGGAACCCTGGATGCCCGCCTGTGTGAAATCCAGCCAGCCGAGGTAGGTCGCGTCCGGAATCGTCGTGCGGACGTCCGGCATGTGTTTGGTGACATAGTCCACGAGAAAATCGCGGTTGGACGTGAGATAACCGAGCAGTTGATCAAGCCAACTGTCACACCTGCCCGAATACGCGGTGTGCGCGGCATGCAGTCCCGGGCTGGCAACGTGCAGGCGCAGGCGGTTCATTTCCTTTTCAAAGGGCTCGCGCAATTCCCTGTTTGGGATGACGGCAAATGCGCAGAACAGCCCGGGCACATTGAAGGTCTTGGACGGCGCGATCAATGTGATGACGTGCTTCTCGATCTCACGCGAGAGTTTTGCCATCGGTGTGAATTTGTTATTGCTAAGCAATAACTCGGCATGGATCTCATCGGAAACGATCAGCACCTTGTGCCTGATGCAGATCTCCGCCATGCGGGTCAATTCCCTGCGGGAGAAGATGATCCCCAGCGGATTATGCGGATTGCACAGCAGGAACATCCGCGCTTTCCTTACTTTTTTCTCGAATGCATCCCAGTCAATTTCATACGAAATGACGTTTCCCTTCACATTCTTCACCAGCGGGATGTCCACCTGCGGAATGCCGACATCCTTCTTCACGTCATGGAACGCGTTATACACCGGCGTTTGGATGGCCAGTCCTTTTTTCGGCGTGCAGAACGCGCGCGCCGCAACGCTAAAGCCGCTGACCACGCCGGGGACCGTCAACACCGACTCCGGTTTTACCTTCCAGTCATACAAATGCTCCATGCGCGCGGAGACCCTCTCCTGCAGCACCCTGCCGGGGATCTCGTATCCCAGCACGCCGTGATCCAGCCGCTTGCGCAAGGCCTCCAAAATCAGTTTGGGCGCGGGAAAATCCATATCCGCCACCCACATGGGCAGGACATCCCTGGGGACAAACGTCCATTTTGTGAGGTTGATATTCCTGCGTCGGTCGGGAAGTACGTTGAAACTGGCCATGTATCCTCTTCATGTCGTTGCAATGACGGAAATTATTTTTTATACGCGACGATCATTCCATCGCGGATCGGCGCAAGCGAAACGATCCAATCGGGGTCGGATGCGATCTGCTTTGTAAATTCATGCACGCCCTTCGTCGCGGGAGAAAGGTCCGTTTTATCGAAGATGCGTCCATGCCAGAGCATGTTGTCAATGATCAATAACCCGCCGCTGCGCAATTTCCCCTTGATCACCGGCAGGGATGCGGGATAGGCCTGCTTGTCGATATCGTTGAAGATGATGTCGAACGGACCGTCCGTGCGCCTGAGCGCCTCCACTGCTTCGGAGATGTGGAACTGGACCAGGTCGGCGCTTCCCAATTCGACCAGATGCCTGCGCGCCTTTTCAGACAGTTTCTCATCCCAGACGGTATGATGCACCACTCCTCCCCCATTTTCCCGCAGCGCCCTGGCAAACCAGGCCGTGGAATACCCATACCCCGAGCCCAATTCAAAAACGGACTTGGCCTGAAGCATGCGCGCCAGCTGGTAACAGTAATATCCGCAGACGGGGCCGATGATGGGAAAATCATTCTCAGCCGCGAATGCCTCCATCTTTTGCAATTCCTCCTCCCGCGGCGGGACGAGGGCGGCAAGATAATCCTGGGTTGCTGCGTAGGTCAATAGATCGTTGCTCATGGCATCTCCAATGAAATCCGGATAAATATGCGGGTGGAATTGTACTCCCCCGGGCGCAGGAAACACCAGCAGAAAACCGCATCAGGCCCTGGGGTGGAACGAGGCGGTTTCCTCGTCCAGATTCCCGTGAAAATCGTTAATCTGAAATTCCTGTTTGCTGATAGAATAGCCGATAGCAAGCATCACACTTCAAGGATCCCGCCCTGAATGAAATATAATTTCCATCTATTCTGGCGCACATTTTACCGTTCGTTCTTCAACTCAAAAAATACCACCGCAACACTTACAAGAAAACGCCTGTTCTTCCTGCTCCTCTTCTATACGGTCTGGCCGCTCGGAATGCTCGTCCACTGGTTTTGTTTCTGGCTGGATGACATTTTCTTCCCCGCATATAAAGATCAATCCATCGAAAAACCGTTGTTCATCCTCGGCAACCTGCGCAGCGGTTCCACCTTTCTGCACCGCCTGCTCTCGCGCGATTCGGAGACCTTCACCAGCCTGACGACCTGGGATATCTACCTGACGCCCTCCGTCACGCAAAAGAAGATCACCCAATTCGTTTCGCGGCTCGATAAAAAATATTTCAACGGCATCCTGCACCGCATGCTGTATGCCTTCGACCGCGCCACGCTCGGCAAGATAAAGATCCACCCCATTTCGTTCTTCCAGCCGGAGGAGGATGAAAACATCCACCTGCATATCTGGGACGGGTATTTCGTCACCTTCCTCTTCCCGTTCATGGACGAGATGCCGAATTACCAGCACTTCGATGAGGCGCTTGCCCCCGCGCATAAAAAACGCATCATGACCTTTTACAAGTCCATATTGCAGCGGCACATGTATGCAACCGGCAAAAAATATTTTGTGGCCAAGAACCCGGCCTTCAGCGCGAAGATCGAAACACTGGCGGAATTCTTTCCCGACGCGCGCATCATCTACCTGGCGCGCAACCCGCTGGACATGCTGCCCTCCACCATTTCATGGATCAACTATGCACGCCGTCAATTCACCGACCCCGGCGCTGGATACTTTTACATCGACGAGATCCTGGACATGACCCAGCACTGGTACCGTCATCCGCTCCAATACCTGGATGCGCATCCCTCGCCCCGCAACCTGATCCTGAACTATGACGATCTGATCCAGCGCCCGGAACAGGTCATCCGCAAGTTCTACGAGCAGTTCGGCTACCCCGATCAACCCGGGCTGCCGGTCATCATCGACCAGGCCGTCAAGGAAACGCTCACCTTCAAAAGCGACCATACCTATTCGCTGGAGGAGATGGGCTTCACCCGCGAACAGATCGTGGGCCTGTATGCGGACATTTTCAAGCGCTTCGAATTCGAAACCCGCGAGGACCTGGTGCCTGTAAAGCGCATCGAACTGGATATGTAAAAGGAAAACCAAAAAGAGAGCGCCTTCGCGGCGCTCTCTTTTGATTCTCTACTTGTTCGTTTTTCGTTTTGTAGTCGTCTTCTTTTCAGCGGGTTTTCTAGCGGCTGGCTTCTTTGCGCTTGGTTTCTTCGCAGGAGCTTTCAGCGCCGCTTTCGTTGCAGTTGCTTTAGCCTTTGCAACCGTCTTTTTCTTTTTTACAGGTGCGGAAATCACCCGTGAATTATCCATATCAGATACGTCTTCCGCATATACCTTCTGGCGGGGACGGGGCGTCTTCACCGCCTTTTTGATCTGATACTCCCGCTCCCATCCCTCCGCAATCGCAAGCTGGATCTTCCCATAACGCGCCAGGAGCATGATCGCGCCGACGACCGCCATCAAGAACGAGACGAGCATCGTGTAACTGACAAATGAATTGCCGATGCGCGGCTGGTCCGGGCGGAAAAATTCAATGAAGGTGCGCGAAAGCCCTGCCAGCAGCAGCCAGGCGCTGAAAATCGCGCCCGGTTTCAACTGCTGGAGATAACTGCGCGAAAGCCACCACAGGAACAGGACGATCAGCAGGTTCAGGATCATCTCGTAGGCAAAGGTCGGGTGGAAGCGGGTCGTCTCGACCGGGAACAGGCTGGCGGGGAATTGAGCGAGGCGGTGGCTTGCCTCAATGGGAATCCCCCACATCAGCCCGGTCGGCGGGCCATACAATTCCTGATTGATGAAATTCGCAGGGCGGGCGATGGCCTGACCCAGCAGGGTGGCGGGGGCAAGCGCATCGAGGAAGAGCCACATATCCTTGCCGTTTCGCTTTAAGAAGACCGCGAGCGCGAGCACGCCAAAGAGCAAACCGCCAAAGAAATGCAGGCCGCCTTCGGGGATGTTCAGGATTTTTGCGGGGTTATCCAGATAATACGTGCTGCCACCCAGGATGTTGTTCACCACGTACCACAGGCGCGCGCCGAGAATACCGGCGGGCAGGACCCAGATCATTGCGTCCCAGATCGATTCGCCGTTCTCGCCGCGCCGCCGGATCTCCCTTTCCGCCCACAGGGCGCCCACGACCGCGCCAAGCATCACCAGCACGCCGTACCAGCGCAGAGTGACCTGCCACTCGAACAATTTGAATGAAAAAATTACAGGATCCATTATGCATTACCTCTGAGTAAAAGTTTTGGTGATTATATCATCCAAAGGGCGTTCGAATTTAATCCGCCTGCAGGATGACAGATCGTACCTGCGGCATTACACTGGCAGGCATGGACATCCAAGACGCTTAAAACGAATGGAAAATTACTCTTACGAAGATCGAAAACGCCTCGAATAGTTCCAGGCATTTTTTCATACCGGCATCTCAACCGAGGCGTACGCTGTTTTCACATAAAATCGAAACCAGCCGGATTGTGTTACAACATATGAGATGACGCGGTTTTTATTTTAATGGTAGAGAAAGGATTTAAAGATGAACAGCAGAAACGCCGACCGGCACGGATTGGGTATTCCCAGCCCCGACAAACTGACCCTGCTGGCGTATGGATTCGCCGTACTGTTTGCAGGTTCGAACTTTGTTGCGGTCCGCTTTACGGTGATGGAATTGCCGCCGTTTTGGGGCGCGGCAAGCCGTTTTATGGCGGCAGCGATCATTTTCTGGATCATCGTCTGGTATCGCAAAAGTCCATTCCCCGATGGGCGTTCCCTGCTTGGGGTACTCCTGTATGGCTTCCTGAGCATCGGCGCAAGTTATGCGTTCCTCTATTGGGGCTTGCAGAGCATTCCTGCCAGCCTGACGTCGGTCTTCATCGCGCTTGCCCCTCTGATGACCTTCTTTTTTGCCTTCCTGCATCGGATCGAGCCGTTTCGCTGGCGCGGACTGATCGGCGGGATCCTTGCCATGGCAGGCATCGCGTATGCCTTCTTCGAACAGCCGGGCGGAGACCTGCCCATCCTCCCAGTGCTGGGAATCGTCGTGGGTGTCGCGTGCGTTGCCGAATCCACGGTGGTCATTAAAATGATTCCCCGCAGTGATCCGTTTATCACCAATGCGCTGGCGATGACCGTCGGCTCGATAACCCTGGTCATCCTGTCCCTGTTTGCGGGCGAGCCCTGGAGTTTACCGACCCAGACCGTCACGTGGATCGCAGCCATCTACTTGATCGTGTTCGGTTCCGTGATCATGTTCTACCTGTTCCTCTTTGTTATCAGGCGCTGGACGGCATCCGCGGCTTCGTTTTCATTTGTGTTGATGCCCTTTGTGACCGTGATCGTGGCGGGACTGCTGGCGGATGAAACTGTGAACGCCGCTTTCATCCTCGGCGGCATGTTGACCCTGCTTGGCGTATGGATCGGGGCGTTGTCCGGGGCTTCTTCGCCAAAATCCTGATATAAACAGCGATATGAACATTCAAAATGCCTACGATGAATGGTCGGGCATCTACGATTCGAACCAAAACCTCACGCGCGACCTCGATGCGCAGGTGACCCGCGCGACTCTGGCGGGCCAGCGTTTCCAATCCATCCTTGAGTTGGGATGCGGCACGGGCAAGAACACAGTCTTCCTCGCCGAGATCGGGGAGCGGGTGCATGCCTTCGATTTTTCAAAGGGGATGATCCAGAAAGCCAAAGAGAAAGTGAAGTCGGATAATGTCCGCTTCGAAATTGCGGTCCTGACCCAACGCTGGCGCTGTGACGATGCCGCCTATGATTTGATCACCTGCAATCTCGTGCTGGAGCATATCGCAGACCTGTCCCACATTTTCTCCGAAGCCACGCGGACGTTAACCCCCGGCGGAAAAATTCTCATCAACGAACTGCATCCCTTCAAACAATACGGCGGCAGCAAAGCGCGTTTCGAACGCGGCGCGGACGTTGTGGAAGTGGGTGTCTTCGTCCACCACATCTCGGAGTTCATCCACGCCGCGCAACGCCACGGCTTGACGCTGGTGAAATTGGACGAATACTGGCACGCGGAAGACGCGGGCAAGCCGCCGAGGCTCGCCTCTTTCATTTTTGTAAAGGGCTGAGACGACCCCGTTGTTTGATTTTATTGCGGGTGTCCGTTACACTATGCACGGGAACAGGAGGCACTCATGACGAACCAGCGCAAGACCGAACGCGTAAAAGCCATGACCTTCACAGCCGTATACGAACAAAAGGGCCGCGTCCTTTTGGGGTTTCTCGGCGACCTCACCCTGCAGGGCGCGATGGTCGTGGGCGAAAAAGCGGTGGAAACAGGACGGGATACCACCCTCGAGATCGAATTTCCCGGCGCCGCCGAGGTGCCCGGCGGACGGCTGGCCCTGCCCGTCCATGTGGCATGGAGCAGGCAGGAGGCGGGAGGCACTACCTTCCATAGCGGGTTCGAGTTCCTGGAGATGACGGAACAGAACCGGCAGGTCATCGAAGCGCTCGTTGCAAGATATAAATTCAGCAGGAAACGGCCCGAATAACACGGACACAATACCAGTCGGAGGATGCGGGCAAGCCTCCGAAGTTGGTTTCGTTTGTGCTTGAGATGCAAATCAGGGACGGCGTCTTTCCCAAAACCTGACGACAGACGCATCCGCTCTCATCGTTTGGTTAGCAGATCATTCCCCTTGAAATAATCCGAGACCGCGGTATCGAAGGGACGTTTATGTTTTTTTGCCGCCATCTTTTCGTAGACGGCGCGCGCGTGCGGGTCTGCCATGGCGGCTTTGGCGTATGCCACCGCCCGTTTGAAGCGCTGACGGTGCTCCTTCTGCGCCCTGCTCCACTTCACCTTTGACATATCGGGGAGTTTGGCGGCGATCAGTCCGCCAGTATGGGTGAGGCGAAAGACCACCTCCCCCAGCCTGCCCCGGATGCTCCGCACGAGCGGGTTGAGTACAACCTTTGGCATGCTTCGCTCCTCCTGCGGCGGCCCACTACGGACCGGCCGTATTTTCTGTACTATTCCTGTACTGTTCCTGTACTATGCCTGTACCATCCTGATGTATTTGGTTCGATTATAGCACGCGGAGGATGCGGGCAAGCCGCCGGGCTGGTTTCGTTCTTGGTTGGGAAGTATCGCTACCTTTCCGGTGTGAGAGCGAACTCAATGACTCTGATAACCCCATCCATTTCGTTCATGACCTGGTTATTCCAAAACCGAAGTACTTTATACCCCTGCGAATCTCAATATCGGGTTCGTTCTGCATCGTATTCGGTTTGTTCCAAATGCTGACTGCCATCCAGCTCGATGATGAGTTTCCTTTTGATCGAGACGAAATCGACAATATGGTTGCCGATGGCGTGCTGTCTGCGAAAGCTTACGCCGTTGAGTTTGTTTCCCCGCAAAACGGCCCAAAGTTTTCTTTCCGCGGGTGCAGGCTCTCGGCGCAATTCGCCTGCGCGATGCATGGTTTTGGGGTTTGATCTCTTAACTGGCATGATTGCATTATAGCCCGCCCCCTCTGTCCTGGCGGACATCTGCCCCAAATGCGACAGTTTAATTCTGGTCGCATAAAAAGTGTTCATATCGCATTTGGGGGACATCGTACCCGAAGCGTAGCGAAGTGGTAGGCAGGAGGGGGCATTCACCCTCACTCCCAGCCATTCCTGCCGCTACAATTAAACAGCCTTATTCATATTGACTGGCAAACCTGCTGCTTTTAACTCCCTCGCTAACTGAAGTTTCCATGCACTTGCATCATCTAATATCAAAAATAGAACACCTTGATAATCTGATGGTATTTCAACACCGGGCTGATATAAAGCACATACCTGCTTCCTGCCCAACTTACCAAGAAAGTAACCAAGCTCCAAGATTACATTTTGTCTTGCTCGAAGTACTTGTTTTTCATATGGCAGATCGAGTTTTCCGCCCCTATCATCACCTGTCAGAAGAACAATTGCAAAACCAACATTAGAGTAGTCAACAAATTTTTCAATTATTGTTCTACCTTCATTAGGTTGTTCATGAAGAATTATTACTTTTAAATTGAGTCGCTCTAAATATCTTGCAACACCTTCTTTTACGCCGTCGCTATGACCATGTACAAGAAAGACAGTATTATCGTGCAAAGAATTTCTTTTATCTGTGCTGGATTTCGCATCTTGTTCTGTTTGTAAAAGTTCAATAAGACTATCAACAGCAACCAATTTCCTGTCAAGACTAGAATATCTATGTTCTTCCCAATACCGCTCAGTTGTACTTGGCGGGAAAATATCGTGTCTACCAATATCCATTACCGTATTCACATTTACAGAATCTACACCGAATACTCGCACAAGCACATTCTGTGTTGCTTTTTCCCAAGCCTTATACTCATCTTCGCGAATAGGGCGCCTAGAAAGTAAAGTTTTTCCCTTTTTATATTGACGCCGAAGTAATTCCATTCCTTTTATTGGAGATAACGGAGAAGCATAAGTGGAGTTATTTTCTGACATTGTTGTTACCTTTTGATTTATTCTATATTGTTAATCGCGTTTAGATTCAAGATCCATATCCCATTTAATTGGTTTCGACTGGCGCAAATCAAATATTCTTGTCAACACCCCTAAACCAGCAATAAAGAAACTTACTAGAAAAGCGGAATAAGTTCTCTCTAAAGCCTCTTGTATATATTTAGTGTCATATCCCGATACTCCTAGCCAATTCAAGAAATCATGCAATACGGGAGCAAGATATGGGGAACCGAAAAATAAACCTATAGAGCCAAGTAATGTGAATAGAATTATGACAATATCATATTTACTCTGGCGCAGGCCTTCTACAGATGCCGAATCAATGATTTCGCCAAGCATCGTTGGGTGATCACGCTTAGGTTCCATAACTTCAACAGTACGCCTTATTTCAATGTACGGAGCTGATGAAATAATGTCTTTCTCAGCAGCTTTTGATTTTGCAATTCGTAGCCTACCGCCGAGAATCCTAATTTGTCGTTTATCCTTTAGTTTTCGGGCATTTTTTATTAAGTCAGTACAAGCTCTTCGCAATCTACCAAAAAGCCGACCTTTAATTCGTATATGGATTTCGGTCGGATTTACACCTGTCACAATAAAATGAGATTGTCCTTCACCTACATATCCTATCAATATCAGGTGTTCAGTTTCTTGTTCTTTGATATCTGGAGGCATATCCTCCAATATTTCATTTACAAAAGGGTGATTTAAAAGAGCTTCTTGTCCTACCTTTATAGGCGCATAGCCCATGTCCAAAAACATTTGGATTACTTGAGAATCATATTCTTCTCTTTCTTTCCATAAAAACGAAAAATGGTCCGACGGTTGTAGGTCTGCTCTAATTAATGCACGCATAATCCCTCGCTTTCAGAATGAACATCTTAGGTTTTATTTATTATCCCACTCAAGGGGGACAAGTTTTTCGCCTGTACGCCATCTTTCAATTACAGAGTCTTGGAACCATTTCTCATTTATATCAGCATGATCGGTAATTATTATTTGCATTTTAGGACTTAATTCTTTAGCAACAGTATATGCTAAATAAAACATACGTCCAACGGCTTCACGATCTTCATCTCTCACGTCACCAGATTGCCAATCTAATCCTTTATCGGGTGAGAAGTATACTTGTGAAGGTTGGTCGACGAAAAGAAATCTTGGAGCAGGACGGTTTTTGGTTGTAAACCACTTGTGTAGTGCAAAATGAGCTATGAGATGGTATCCAACCCAATTTTCCCCACTACCCATCTTGTCCATGGAAACTGGTCCATCTAAGGTATCAGCAACTAATTGCAGCTTCTTTAGGTCAAGTCTCAATGGGTATTCGGAATGTTCGAGCCTTAATTCTCTTGCCCAAACACTCATATCTTGACTTATGATAGATAAAATTGACGAAGTTTTATCCTGAATGGTTTCTTCACTAATTTCTTCTTCAAGCAACTTTATTTTTTCATGCAATTGTTGAATTTCGATATGTAAATTACTTGTATTCTCAAGTTGAGGTAAGCTTTCTAGGTAAAGCCCAATTCTTCCCAGAATATAGGCTCTGCGCGCACCTCTATCGCGAACCTCTTGCAATTTTTGGTTGGACGCTTGAATGGCCTCCAAAGATTCTCTATTCGCAGATAATTTATTTTTCAGACTGTCAATTTTTTCATCAAGCGCCCTTATTGCCTGTTGCATTTTTGCGGAAGGCTCAGATACACCTCTAACTTGATTTTCCAATTGATTCACCGAGGTTCTCAAATCGTCATACGAAGGTACGTGATCGCTATTTAAAGGCGTTTGACATATTGGGCAAATTCGGTCATACGAATCAATCGATTCGAAAAGATTCAAACTTTTTAATCGGGCAAGTTGTTCTTGAGCTTCACCTGAATAACCACGTCTATCTGTATCAAGTGATTTAGCCGAGTCTAATTGGCCTTTAGTTTTCTTGAGTTCCTCAATTAATTCCAGGCGCTCCTTTTGAAGATTTTCAAATGCCTGATCTTCGGAAGTTATCTCTTCTTCTGGTTTTACAGGTCTTCTCTGAACTTCCTGCAAACTCAAAACGCATTCTTCCCAAGCTTCTGGAAGTTTTTCGGCAGAATAAATTCCTAAATCTTGTGCCTCTGACAACAAGGTATGAGCTTTTGTAACACCTATTCCCTTTATAGATTCAAATTCTGACAATTTGTGTTCTAATGTTCGCAAGCTTGCTTTCATTCGTCGTAGGTGATCCAATTTCTTGACATATTCTTCATCTACAGATCCCAAAAAGTATGGCAATGTATCCTTTATTGCTTGAGGAATATATGGATCGCTTTGTTTATGGAACAAATATTTATTGCTAATAACTTCGCTTTGTTGTTGAAAGGTAAAAAACAATGCATGTCGGATGTTTGCTGAAAGTGCTAAACGTGTTTGCCCTACCATGGGTTCGTGAATATTTTCCCCAATTCCTGCATGTTTAGAAAGCAATAACTCTAAAGTTTCAGTGTTCGTTGTTTGTCGCAGAATAGAATGATCAGGAATGTCAATTGTTTTTTTGACATCGTAATAGACTATAGGGGACGATTTGCTTTCACCACGAGATGGCAACTTTCTCGCAACAAAAACTTCACCATCCCGAACTTGTAAGCGCAATCCTGCCCAAGAAACTGTTCGGCGAATAATCCCTTCAGGAATATTGCATTCGGAACTCCCGAGACAATAATCTATAATTTCTATTAGTGCGGTTTTACCAGTTTTTGAATCGCCGGTAATGATATTTAACTCACCAGGTTTCAAATTAAGAACCCGTTTTTCACCCTTATTGCTGTACAGAACAATATTCAGTATTTGAAAGCTCATGGATTTACCTCCCATAATGACAATACTGTTTCGGCAGAGCCAGCAACTGCAAACCATTTGCCTACAAGTCTAGCGCGCAAAACACATTCTCTTGCTTCTCCGTCCATCTGCTGGAGAAAATTCTTGAATTTCGAATCTACCAATTTGCTTTTTAATCGGCCAGATTCGATAAGTAACCAATCATTAACGATCCCAAATAGAATAGCCTCACGAACAAAGGATTTAAGAGAGATTGCGCGCTCATAAAATTGAATTCGCGCATAAGGCTTTTCTTCCAGCCAGGCAGCTAGAGAAGTACGAGTATTGTAAGGTAAGGTATTTCTCGTTTGCTTATGAAGTATTACTGGTAAGACAATAAAAGCGAAAGGAAATGGCATTCCAAGATTGTCTTGTTGAGAATAATTACTCACTGTTGCACTTAATACGGCACAACAAAAAGCTGGATTGAATAAATATGCCGCTTCTTTTGAACGAGTTGGCCATGATCTCATTTATCCACCCACGCCTATTAATTGAATTAGCCTTTGCTTAAACTCTGGATGCCATCCAACAACCTGATTGTCCGAAAGTATATGGTAAGAACCTCTGGCCATTGATGGTTCGTTTACCTGAGGACGCACCTGTTGAAGATTGCCTGTTTCAATCCAAGAATATAGTTCTTGTGCAAGACGACGTTTTTCGTTTTCTGCTGTCTGATCGCCTATTTGATCGCGTAATTGCTCAAAACGAATTTCCCAATCCTCCATCAAGCGAGCCTCATATTTATCCAACTCCCCAACTTGCAACAATTCTTCTCTGACCCATCTCGAACGCTGTTCGAATGCACGAAAATAATCTCTGATAGCAATAAATATTCTCTTATCTTTAAGATCGATTAACTTGAGTTGTTGTACAAAAAGGCGATCTTGATAACCGCTTTCGTCAATTGTGGCAGACAGAATATCCTCGTCTACTACTAAGTTGTCTTGTTTGAATTGCTCTCGAAGATTCGCTTCTTCGGCAATAATCTCTTCAGCCAAAATAGGTTTTTGATTATCCCTATTTAGATGCTGTAAAGCTCGTCGATACCACCAACCTTCCAGTCGTATTATGAATGAATCAAGATACTTTATATCGACGGCATGAAAAACTTCTCGGCGCAACTCTTTTTCTAAATCCAAAATCGTAGGCGTCGCATCTAGGACAGTTACACGATCTATTAAATCTTCTTTTTCCTCAGAGTTTAAAGAACGGTAGGCATCATATCCAGCCAGATTTCCTTTGTTGGTTGATGATTGAGATATAGCATCTAGGCGCGAAATTGCCTTAGACACATCTCTATTCTGATTGGCTTGTAAATAATATGCCGCAGAACCATTGGCAACTTTTGCTGTTGTTACTAGATAAAATCTGAATCCTAAATTTGTTTTGTATTGGTCAACCCAAATTCTTATAGTTTTCCACAAGTCATTTGAAGTGTCAGTCAAATTCGCTGGTTTACTATGATGCTTTGCTTGCAACAATTCTATGGGTTGTCCCTCTGTTTCAAATACAATATCATCCAAAGTCTCTATAGACACTGTGAAGCGAATATCATCCTTGACTCTTCTTAATGCGTCCAATAAGGCATATCTAACTTGATATAAATATCCAGTTAGGGATTCAGCTGCGGAAAAAGATGAAGGCGTAGTCATAATAAGCAGAACCCAAAAGACTGTTACCAATATACAAGATTAATATTATCTAGTCAACAGATTCTAGTTCTTTCCCCTAAAACTCCTCCGCCACACGCTTCGCGTCGCCTGCCCCCACCGCCCGCCCCCTCTGTCCTGGCGGACACCTACCCAAAGGGCACGCTGTCTGATCTTGCCCCGGTTTAATAGACACAATTAAAGTCCAGATTGTTGCTCAAACTCAACCGGGCTGAGGTAGCCAAGTGAAGAGTGCAAGCGTTGGCGATTGTACCAAACCTCAATGTATTCAAAAATCGTTGTTCGAGCTACTGCTTGCGTTGCAAATTGAGAGGTCACACACTCCACCTTGAGGGTAGCAAAGAAACTTTCTGCCACCGCATTGTCATAACAATTTCCAACTCGGCACATACTCGCCTGAATATGTGCATCTGCTAAACTGCTTTGATAAGCGGCACTGGTATATTGACTGCCTTGATCGGAATGATGTAACAGGCTTGCCTGCGGTTGTCGTCCTTGTAAAGCCATGTCCAGGGCTGCCTCGACAAGGGTTGCATCCATTTGTGCAGCCATCGCCCAGCCTACTACTTTTCGTGAAAACAAATCCAGAACCACTGCTAAATATAACCAACCTTCCGCGGTATCAATGTAGGTGAAATCGCTCACCCATTTCTGGTTTGCCGCGCTGGCAGAAAAATCCTGGTTCAGATAATTCGGTGCTGGGATCACACCTGGCTGGCGCTGCGTAGTTATGGGACGCCAGCGCCTTCGTTTTTGAGGGCGAATTCCTTCTCTCCGCATCAAACGTGCGACTCGATGTCGTCCACAGGCGAACCCTCTGCGTTGTAGACCCGCCTGGATGCGCGGACTGCCATAGGTCTCGCGACTCAGTTTGTATTCTGCCCGGATCTGCTCCACCAGAATCCGATTCTCCACCTCTCGCGGACCGACTGCTTCTGGCTGCCAGGCATAGTACCCACTTCGCGTCACACCCAATACCTGGCACATCCGCTTGACGCTATACTCCTGGCAATGCTCCCGAATGAATTTGTATCTCATTGGTTTTCCCGGGAGAAAATGTTGATTGTTTTTTTTAGGATCTCGCGCTCTTCTTCCACTTCTGCCAACCGTCGTTGCAAGCGTTTGATCTCACGCTTGGCAGCTTCAAAGTCACTAACTTCCAAGTGCATTGGGTTTGTCCCTTGGGATATCACTTGGTATCGATCGCGCCATTTCACCAGCAGTCCGGGCGTGATCCCCAAATCGCGTTCAATTTGCCCGGCACTCTTTCCGCTGCTCTTCAAAAGTTCCAGAGCCTCTAATTTGAACTCTTCGGTGTACTTCCGATACCTTGTTTTCTTTTCGTCCATGATCCTGCTCCTGTTTTCCAAGTCTACTGGATCCAGACATTTTTTGTGTCCACTTTTTTAGGACAAGATCAGTCCCCCAAATACGACAATATAAACTCTGAATCATTATAAATGCGCTTTCTGTCGTATTTGGGGGTACCTAAAGGTATGCTTCGCAAAGGCAGGGAGGGGGTCAAAACCCCTGCGCAACACGCTTCGCGTCACCCCAGACCCCCCTCAGCGTATTACAAATCTCCCCAAGCGTGACGTCATTCTCCACGCACTCGATGAAAAGGGGTATCAGGTTCTCCCCACAAACAAATCGACAGTCCCTTCGCGCCCTACGCTCCGCTTTGGGAGTGCTTCGCAAAGGTGATTGTCAATTGATTACAAGGTATAGGGCAAATGAATTCCGTCCCAATCAGGATTGAAATCTTTGGTATTCCGAGTGACCAGCACTGCTTCATTCACCTTCGCAGTCGCCCAAATGATCGCATCGGGCAGGCGAAGGTGATGTTCACGGCGCAATTGGATGGCAGTTTCCGCCACTGCGGCATCAAGTGGAATGATCTCAAAATGCGATTCAAGAAAATCACGAATTTCAGAGACGTCGCCTTCTGCACCGACCAATACTTCCATCCATGTAATGCGGCTGACAAGTACGCGTTCGTAACGACCATACTCTTCGTCTGCTTTTGCAACTCCGTTGAGCGCATCAATTACGATGTTCGTGTCAAAGACCGCGATCATCAAATTCCCCATTCGGCCCGCAGACTTTGCTGATACTTGACAGCATCAATCTTGCGGTTCTTCCACGAGCCGAAAGCGGCATGTTTTTTGAGTGAACGTCGCTTTACAGGTTGCGAAGCGTTCACCCGCTGTTGCAGGAATGCAATGAAATCCAGCACCTCGCTCTGTTTTTCAGGGGGCAGGGCCGTTAATTGCTTTTCAATTTGTTCTAAAAGGGTCATGACAGCCTCCAAATCTCACCCAATTATAAATCTAATTTCAAAAACCCTCCGCCACACGCTTCGCGTCGCCCCACCGCCCGCCCCCTCTGTCCTAGCGGACATCTACCCAAAGGGCACGCTGTCCCCCAAATACGACAGTTTAATTCTGGTCGCATAAAAAGTGTTCATATTGTATTTGGGGGAGGCAGGGAGGGGCTCAAAACCCCTGCGCCACATATTCTCCCCATACTCCGCGTAAGGTATTGCAGATCTCTCCAAGCGTGATGTCATTCTCCACGCACTCGATGAATAGGGGTATCAGGTTCGAGGTTCCACGTGCCAGGTTTTCCAATTGGCTCAATAACACCGAGACCTTTGCCGCGTCCCTGCCGGCGCGCAAGGCGGCGAGACGTTCCCGCTGCCCTGTTTCGATGGCTGGGTCCACCTTCAGGCGTTCCAGCGTCATTTCTTCATCCACAGCGAATTGATTGACGCCCACCACGATCTGTTCCTTCCGTTCGATGGCTTGCTGGGCGGCGTAGGCGGCATTCTGGATTTCATTTTGCATGAATCCGCGCTCGATGGCGGTCATTGCCCCGCCCATTTCGTCAATTTTAGCGATGTACTCCTGCGCGCCTTTTTCGATCTCGTCCGTGAGATATTCGATCAGATACGAACCCGCCAGCGGATCGACCGAATCCGCCGCGCCCGACTCATGCGCAAGGATCTGCTGGGTGCGCAATGCGATCCGTACCGCTTTCTCCGTCGGAAGCCAGAGCGCTTCATCCATCGAGTTGGTGTGCAAACTCTGCGTCCCGCCGAGCACCGCGGAAAGAGCCTGCACGGTCACGCGCACCACGTTATTCTCAGGCTGCTGCGCGGTGAGCGTCGAGCCTGCCGTCTGCGTGTGGAAACGCAGCTGCCACGAGGACGGTTTCCCCGCCTTGAAACGTTCGCGCATGATCCTTGCCCACAACCTGCGCGCTGCGCGGAACTTGGCCACTTCCTCAAGGAAGTTATTGTGCGCGTTGAAGAAGAACGACAACTGCCCCGCGAAATCGTCCACGTTCAAGCCGGCCTTCAGTGCGGCATCCACATACGCGATGCCGTTCGCCAGTGTGAAGGCCACCTCCTGCACCGAGGTCGAACCCGCCTCACGGATGTGATAGCCCGAGATCGAGATCGTATTCCAATACGGCACGTCCTTCGCGCAGAACGAGAAGATATCGGTGATGAGCCGCATCGAAGGCGCGGGCGGGAAGATGTACGTCCCGCGCGCCACGTATTCCTTGAGAATATCGTTCTGGATAGTCCCGCGCAGTCCGCGCATATCCGCACCCTGGCGCTTCGCCACCGCAATGTACATCGCCAGCAGCACACCTGCAGGCGCGTTGATCGTCATGGATGTGGAAACCTTGTCCAACGGGATTTGGTCGAACAACTGCTCCATGTCCCTGATGGACGAGATCGACACGCCCACCTTGCCGACCTCTCCCTGCGCGATCGGATCGTCCGCATCGTACCCGATTTGAGTTGGCAGGTCGAACGCGACCGACAGCCCCGTCTGGCCCTGCCCCAGCAAATAGCGGTAGCGCTTGTTCGATTCTTCCGCCGTGGAAAAGCCCGCATACTGCCGCATCGTCCAGAAGCGCGAGCGGTACATCGTCGGCTGGACTCCGCGCGTGAAGGGATACTCGCCCGGAAAACCAAGTTTTTCCAAATAGATTTCATCCGCAGGAGCGGGGTCCTCCCGCCCGGGCAGCGCCACCCGCGGGACCTCGATCCCCGCGCTGGTCTCGAAGCGCTCCCGCCTCTCCTTGAACTTATCCAATGATTTCTTGAGCGTATTTTCCTGCCACTTTTTGTATTGTTCTTGAATGGTCATGTTCAGTTCCTTTTGGACCGTGAGAAATCGTCAACCTTTGGAATTCCAGCACTCCGTGCGCCGACATGTGCCGCTTGTACGAACCTGCCTGCAAGTATATAGCCTTCCATGTGTTTCGGGAATTGGATAAAAACAGGATGATTAATAGACAAAAGTCACATGTGAAAATGAAATGAAAATGCTACACTTTTCGTATAATTTAACGAGGAGACTCATCAGCCATGGGAAACAAAACCTTACTCTATATCGGCGCAGGCATTCTGCTGCTCATCGGCGTTTGTCTGTTTGGATACGGGATCCTGAGCGTGATCGGCTCCACCTCCTCACAGGGCAGCACATCCTGGTTGACCTTTGGGATCGGCTTCGCTTTTGTGGGCGCGCTCTTTCTCGGAGGGGGAATCTGGCTTATCGCCACGGCGACCAAACGTCAGGAGGGTGGAGGCGGGGACGTCACCTACAAGATCGACCTGCCCGGTCAGACAAAGGTCGAGCAGTTGAAATGCCGTTCCTGCGGGGGTGCGCTGAAGGCGGATAACGTCAAAATGATCGCGGGCGCGCCAACGGTGGAATGTCCGTTCTGCGGCACGGTCTATCAGCTGACGGAAGAACCGAAATGGTGAAAGAGGTCCCATGAAAAAATATATTGCCATTCTTCTTGCGCTTTTGCTGGCGGCGGGTTTTGCGCTTCCCGTTCTGGCGCAAAGCTATTCGTTCAGCCTCGATAAGGAGGTGGTGAACGTCTATTGGAACGCCGACGGCTCGCTGTCGCTGGATTATCAGTTCACATTCACCAACCGGCCCGGCGCGCATCCCATCGATTTTGTGGATGTGGGCCTGCCGAACTCCAATTACAACTACAGTTCCATCACAGCGGATGTGAACGGAGCCCCGGTCTCCGTATCCACGGATTATCAAGGGTCGGGCACAGGCGTGGCGGTGGAGCTGGGTTCGCAATCCATCCAGCCCGGGCAGACGGGCATGGTGCATGTATATATCGGGCGCATCGAACGCGTGGTATACCCCGATGACAACGATGATGCCTACGCCTCCGCGGTCTTCTCGCCGACCTGGTTCGGCTCGCAATATGTTGTCGGCGTGACAGACCTGAGTGTGATCTACCACCTGCCGCCCGGCGTCCAGCCCGAAGAGCCGCGCTGGCACGGAGCGCCGTCCGGTTTCCCCAGCGAACCGCAAACGGGATTCGATAGCGAAGGGCGCATCACCTACACGTGGCGCAATCCCTCCGCCAGCGGGTCGACGCAGTACAAGTTCGGCGCATCCTTCCCGAAAACCTACATCCCCGAGACCGCCATTGTCACCGCCCCGGCGTTCGACTTTGGCGGGTTATTCGCTTCCATCCTTGAGAACCTGACCCCGTTTCTGTGCTGTGGTTTCTTTGCGTTCATGTTCGGCGGCGCTCCCATCCTGACCGCAATTGCTGACCGCCGGCGCAAAATGCAATACCTGCCGCCGCGCATCGCCATCGAAGGCCACGGCATCAAACGCGGCCTGACCGCCGTCGAAGCCGCCATCCTGCTCGAACAGCCGCTCGACAAGGTGATGACCATGATCCTGTTCGGCCTGCTCAAGAAGAACGCCGCGCAGGTCGTCACCCGCGATCCGCTCAAGGTGGAGGCTGTGGAGCCGCTCCCTGAAAAACTTCACGAGTATGAATTTGAATTTATCAAGGCATTCAAGGAAACCGAGGCAAGGAAACGCCAAAAAAGATTGCAGGAGATGACGGTGGGGCTGGTCAAATCCGTGGCTGAAAAAATGCGCGGGTTCAGCCGCAAGGAAACGGTGGATTACTACAAGTCCATTACGGAAAAAGCCTGGGCGCTGGTCGAGGCGGAGAATACACCCGAAGTAAAAAGCCGGAAATTCGACGAAGCCCTTGAATGGACGATGCTCGACAAGGAGTACGATGATCGCACGCGGCGCACCTTCACCGGACCCGTCATTCTTCCGCGCTGGTGGGGAGGGTATAACCCGGCCTATCGTCCCGCTGCGTCCGCGCCCGCCTCTGCCAAACCTTTGGCTGCTCCCGCTTCGAAAGGCAACGCCCTGCCCGGCGCAGACTTTGCCGCGCAAATGGTGACCGGCGTGCAGACTTTCTCGCAAAAAGTGGTCGGTAATATCAACACCTTTACGGAGGGCGTCACGAAAACCACGAATCCGCCTCCCAAGCCATCCGCCTCCCGCAGTGGACGAAGCGGCGGGGGCGGCGGACGCTCCTGTGCCTGCGCGTGCGCCTGTGCGGGCTGTGCCTGTGCCTGCGCGGGTGGAGGACGGTAATTCGATTGACGATTTAGGATTGATGATTTTAGATTTACGATTAGAGGTGAAGCATGGCGCTACTTGACTCGGTAAAAAACATCTTTCAGCCAACATCCAAGGTCTTCGGCCCGGCGTCGGGCCTTTACCACTACACCCGCGAAACTGCGGACGAAAAATCCCGCATCCATTTGCGGCTCGACGCGGACGGCACAGGCACGCTCATCGTCAATGCCAGCAGTGTCATGCACTTGAATCCCACAGCGGCATTCATGGCATGGCTGATCCTGGAGGAAAAACAGGAGCAGGATATCGTTTCCGCGCTGACGAAAACCTTCCGGGTTTCAAAATCGCAGGCGGGCGAAGATCTCTCCGCCTTCCGCTTTCAGCTCTCCGAGTTACTCCGTCCCGACGGCGCCTGCGCCATCCACGACCTCGAATTGGAGATGAACATGCCATTCAGCGCGCGTCCCTCCGCGCCCTACCGCATGGACCTGGCGCTCACCTACCGCTGTAACAACGACTGCGCCCACTGTTACAACGCCCGCGAACGGGACTTCCCCGAACTGGATACGGATTCATGGAAACGCATCCTCGACAAACTCTGGGGGCTGGGTGTGCCGCACATCGTCTTCACCGGCGGCGAGGCCACGTTGCGAAACGACCTGCCCGAACTCATCAAACACGCGGAATCCAACGGGCAGATCACGGGTCTCAACACCAATGCGCGCCGCCTGATGGATATGAACTATGTGGACCGCCTCGTGGGGGCGGGACTCGACCATGTGCAGATCACGGTTGAATCCTGCGATGAACAAATCCACGATGAAATGATGCGCGCCAAAGGCGCCTTCAAGCAGACCGTTGCAGGCTTGAAGAATGTGCTTGCCTCAAAGCTGTATGTGATGACCAACACCACCATGCTGCGGACGAATGTCCACACCATCCCCGCCACGCTCGATTTTCTGGCGGACCTCGGCGTGCCGACCATCGGCTTGAACGCGTTGATCTACTCCGGGCAGGGCTTGACCGTCGGGACGGGTCTTCGTGAGAGCGAGTTGCAGCCCATCCTCGATATTGCCACGCAAAAGACCGCCGCGCGCGGACAGAAACTCATCTGGTACACACCGACCCAATACTGCGAGTTCGACCCGACCGCCCACAACCTCGGTGTCAAGGGCTGTACTGCCGCGCTTTACAGCATGTGCATCGAATCGAACGGCAATGTCCTGCCGTGCCAGTCCTACTATCACCCGCTTGGCAACTTCCTCACGGATTCATGGGATACCATCTGGGATCACAAACTGTCCGTGCAATTGCGCGAGCGGCAGAATCTGCCCTTCAAATGCGAGACCTGCCCCGTCGTTGTGGAATGCGGCGGAGGCTGTCCATTGCAATTCGAGAATCACCGCGAAAGTTTTGGAGTCAATCTACCTGTGCTACACTAAAGCATACCCAATCCGTGCTTTAGGAATCATCTTATGCAAATCTGCTACCTGATCGCGTTCCCTGATTCAGACGAAGGCAGGGCGCCCGCGCCCGAACAGCTCAAAGTCTCAAAGGATGCGCCTTACTTCCAGCCCGTTGATATCGACCTCGTCAGCCTCGGCGAGGAAACGGTGGTCATCGAAGGCTATGCGGTGGCCGTCAGCCGGCAACGGTACGACAGGTGCGCGCAGATGATCGAATGCCGCTTCGACCTGGACGACCCGTTCGCATCGTCCGTCCTGCAGTTGCGGATGAAAATCCAGGCCGCGCTGCAGAGCAAATATGTGCCCGAATCGATCCGTGCCAGCGGACTGTTCGAAGACTACACCATCCTGCTGGCGTCCAGGGTGAAACCTGCACCCGAAAAATGGGTCGGGAAGAACGCTGCTGCGCTTGCCAAGTTCATCCGCTCGCAGCGCGAAACGCTCGACCCGGCCGAGATCACCGATATCCTGGTCTCGCGCACACAATATTCCGCCGGCGATATGACCGTGGTGGACTGGGAGGGCGCAGTCATCATCGCGCCCAACGATGATTACGACTCGGATATCGCCCTGCTGAAAATTGGCAATTACCAACTCCTGCGCTACCGCATGTTGGACCAGTCCATCGAAGCCATGCTCGACTCGATCAGCGAGACGTTTTTCAAGGATAAAGGACGCCCGCGCCTGACAACCAGCGTCGTCCGCAAGATCGCCGAGCACAAACTGGAAGTGATGATCGACTTCGAGCGTGTCGAACAGAACCTGCTGCTCATCGGTGATTGGTACTCGGCAAAATTATATGAAGCCATCCAAAGCGAACTGTATCTCAAGGACTGGAAGGATAACCTGCGCAGCAAGCTCGACAATCTGGAAGGCATTGTTGGCACCATCAAGGATAATTTTTCGCTCTCCCTCGAAAGAATTTGGGGACGTGTCGAAATGGCAATGTATATGATCATGCTGTTTGGCTATCTCTATCTTTTCCTTGCCGATATGGGCTGGCTCAGCCAATAGGAGAATCACATGAACATGCTCCAACGCATCACCAACCGGTTTGCAAAGGTCACGCCGCTGCCGGCCGGCACGCATCACATGCAGGCTCTTGAAGATGAAAAACCCTACCGCCTGCACCTGCGCCTGCGGCACGACGGCTCCGGCATTCTCATCCTCAATGCCTCCACCGTCCTGCAGCTCAATCCCACCGCCGCCGAATATGCCTTTCACTTCATCAAAGGCACGCCGCCCGAAGACGCCGCCAAAGAGGTTGCCTCCCGCTATAACATCAAATGGAAGGAGGCCCTCATAGACTTCACCAATTTTGCGGAACAGATTCACACTCTGATCTCCACTCCTGACCTGGACCCCGCCTCCTACCTGGACTTTGAGCGGGCCCAGCCCCACACAGCGGATTCCACGCTGCGGCTGGACTGCGCCCTCACCTACCGCCTGCCCGAAGGGGATCATACCAAGCACGCCCCCGTCAAACGCGTGGACCGTGAATTGACCACCGCTGAATGGCAGGCCATCATAGACAAAGCCTGGCAGGCGGGCATCCCGCACCTCATCTTCACCGGCGGCGAAGCGACCCTGCGTGCAGACCTGCCGCAGCTCATCGCGCACGCCGAAAAGAATGGACAGGTCTGCGGCTTATTGACCGATGGCTTGAAACTTGCCGAAAAGGAATACCTCGAAACGCTCCTGCAAACCGGGCTCGACCACATCCTGCTCGTCCTGCAACCCGACGAACCGCTTTCATGGAAAGCCGTCGAGACCATCGTCCCGCAGGATATTTTCATCACCGTCCATCTCACCATCGAGAAAGGGAACCTAAAACAGGCCGAGGCCATTCTGGAAAAGCTTTCCGGCCTCGGCGTGGAAAACATCTCCCTCAGCGCCGCGGAAAACAGCCTGGTGGATGAACTGCTCGAATTACAAGGCGCCGCCCAAAGACTGGGGCTCACCCTCCGCTGGGACCTGCCCGTGCCGTATTCCGCCGCCAACCCCATCACCCTCGAAACCGTGGACGACGAAGTTCCCGCAGGCGCCGGCAAAACGTGGATGTACATCGAACCCGACGGCGACGTCCTCCCCGCGCAGGGGGAAGCGGACAAGATCCTCGGCAACTTCCTGAGAGATGGCTGGGAGGAGATTTCGAGAAACGGGTAGGCTGAGTTTACACCCCGTCTACAACCGACCGGCGCCCGCCTTTCAGCCAACAACTCTATGGTATCCTTGCCGAAAAATTTAACAAGGATGCCGAATGAAACCGATCTTAAGAATAATACTTGCAAGTCTTGTTCTCGCAGTAATAACAGCGGGATGTGACATATTTTTTGAGGATGAATTTCCCGAAGCCGAATACTACGAAAGCATCGAGGCTGAAGATCCCGAAGATGCCATCAATATAGAACCGTCTTCTGAAGGGGCCATGCAGCAGGCTTCCTGCCCCGTCATTACAGGCCAGATCATCGAGCTCGCTGTTTCAGGCGGTGAGGGTGTCGAAGACCTGCGGGATGAAGAACTGGTTATTGTCATCTATACCGTGGAAGGTGAGGAGATCTTCGAACCCGTATATGAAGACGTCCCCGCCGATCTGCAGGACGCGCAGGAGGATGCCGAAACCCATCAACAACTCTGGGAATATTTCCTGGCTCTTATCCCCATGGAACAGCGTGTAAGCATCGCCGAATACGCCATCACCACCGATGGACAGGGCGGCACATTAGCCTCGGTATCCCAAACTACCTACGACCCCAGCCTGTGGGTTCTGCACGTGGATATTGCCGACACGGCCGACTACCATGAACTGACCTATACCCTCGTACACGAATTTGCCCATCTGCTCACTCTCGGACCTGATCAGGTCACGCCCAGCCTGGCTGTATTCAACAACCCGGATGACAACAATATTTACCTTAAAGAAGTATCCGCATGCCCGGACTACTTCCCCGGTGAAGGTTGTGCAAATGCAGATTCCTACATTGACGATTTTTATTATGAATTCTGGGATGAACTCCGCGAAGAATGGGATCCGATCAACCTCGAAGAGGATGAGGATTCCCGCACCGAATTAGTGGATGAGTTCTACAGCCGGTACGAAGACCGCTTTGTCACCAGCTACGCAGCCACCAACCCTGAGGAGGACATCGCGGAAGCCTTTACCTTCTTTGTCTTCAGCCCCAAACCTGCCGGCGATACCATTGCCGAGGAGAAAATCCTGTTTTTCCATCAATACCCTGAACTCGTTGCCTTGCGTGCAACCATCCTGAACAATATGTGCGCATCCTTTCCGCAATAATTGACCGCAATAGAATGCCGACAACGAACCTGCCCATTCCCGAATCCTACTGGGTTGAAGAAAATCGTTTCCTCGCGGGAGAATATCCCGGAAGCCAGGATCCTGAAACCGCGCGCCGCCGCATCGAATCTTTTCTCGAAGCAGGCATCCGCACCTTCATTGACCTGACCCATCCGCATGAACTCGTCCCCTACGAACCCATCCTGAAGGAACAGGCGCGCATCCACGATCTCAAATTCTCCTATCATCGCTTCGCCATCCGTGATCACGGCATTCCCTCATCGAAAACGATGACGGATATTCTCAATCTGATTGACGATGCGATCCATTATGACAGCCCCGTTTATGTACACTGCTGGGGTGGAATTGGGCGCACGGGGATCACGGTGGCATGCTATCTAATTCGGCACGGCCATCAGGCGGATGAAGCCCTTTCACGCGTGGCCGAATTGTTCAGCACACGCCCGCCAGGTTATTTTCATATGACCTCCCCTGAAACTCCAGCGCAATTCGATTTCGTCCGCAACTGGTGGGAGGAGCCACCCTCCGTCCACAAATCCCGTTATTGCGAAGGATGAACTGGCACGCGCGTTACCTCCAGCAAGCTGCATGGACGCAGGACCTGTGTGCCTATCTCTTTGAAAAGGCGGGGCTTTCAAACGCGAACCGTGTACTCGAAGTGGGATGCGGCACCGGCGCAATCCTGCGCGGGATCCATTCCTCCGCTCCGCTTCACGGTCTGGACATTGAACCTGCCTCGCTCGCTGAATGCAGAATCCACGCCCCGGCGGCCTTGCTGACACACGGCGACGCGCACTCCCTGCCATACCCAGGCCGCTCCTTCGACATCGTCTATTGCCACTTCCTCCTGCTTTGGGTGAACGATCCATTGCAGGTTCTGCGCGAAATGGCGCGGGTTGGGAAGACCGTGTTGGCCCTGGCAGAACCCGATTACAGCCGGCGCGTGGACGAACCCGCCGCACTCAAGCCGCTCGGCAGGTGGCAGGCCGAGTCATTGATACGGCAGGGAGCGGACCCGGCCTTCGGCGCACGGCTCGCAGAGACCTTTCATCGGGCGGGAATCAGGTTAATTGAAACAGGACCCATTCAAAGCGCGGATGAGAAGCGTTCCGCCGCGGAGTGGGAAAATGAATGGGCGGTGATCGAAGCTGATCTGGCTGATTCCGTCCCGGGCGGGGAAATCCAAAGAATGAAGAGATTGGATGAACAGGCCCGCAAGAGCGGCGAACGCGTGCTGCACGTCCCCACTTTTTTTGCGTGGGGCAGGAGTTAATTGCCGGCGAACTTCGAAGAAATGGAAGTATAATTTTACACAGTGATTTGGAGGCCGTTTGGAAACGTTGGAACAGGAAGCTGGAATTGAAAAAGGTGAAGCTACAGAGGAAAAAACGAACTGGGGGCGGTTTGTGCTGGATATTATCGAAACGCTTGTTTTGGCTGTTGTTCTATTTGTAGGCATCAACCTGGTCTCTGCCCGTGTCCGCGTGGACGGGTTTAGCATGCGCCCCACGCTGGAAGATGGCGAGTTCGTGCTGGTAAATAAAATGAGCTATCGTTTCGGCGAGGTGGAACGCGGTGATATTATTGTGTTCCACTTTCCATTGAACCCGAGCGAGGAGTTGATCAAACGCGTGATCGGCCTGCCCGGTGACCGCGTGCTGGTGGAAAATAACCAGGTGTTCGTGAACGGGCAAATGCTCAACGAAGCGTACATCGCGCAGGCGCCCTTGTACTCCGGTCAATGGACGGTTGAGGAAGGTACTCTTTTTGTTTTGGGCGATAATCGCAACAACTCGAACGACTCGAAGGATTGGGGATTTCTGCCCCGCGAAAACATGGTCGGCAAGGCGGTATTGATCTACTGGCCTCCGCCCATGTGGAGTCTGCTCGAACATACGGAAGCGCTTGCCTCGCATTAGGAATTTATATGAGCAATATGGAACACTTAAACCCATCCGACATCCCATGCAATGAATGTCATGCAGGCGTAATGCTGCCGCGCCGCATCACATACTTCACCTGGCTCGGTGAGGAGTTGATCACGGTGCCGCACTTCCCCGCCTGGATCTGTGACCTGTGCGGCAGGCGCGAATATGACGAAAAAGCGGTCCAGTGGCTGAACATGATCCTGGACCCGAACGCCGGCAAACCGACCACGAACCAGCGTCGCAGGCCGCCTCCCCCCAGACCCCACAGCGGGGCAAGCCGGCCCCTGCTTGACTCTTAATCGAACAGGATTCCACACGTGTCCCTCGATTCATCCCCGCGCACCCACCGCTTCCTTCCAGCCGATATTTTAACCTCCGGCTATCGTGTGGTTGGCAAGATCATGGTCACCAGCCAGGGCGCCATGGGGATGTTAAATGACCCCACGCACTCCACTGTGGACGTGAACGATGCGCGCACGGCGCGCCTGCATATGCCCACAAAACTTGTCGACCATTTTGAACTTGTGCAGATGATGAAGAGGCAGATGCACGCAGTCTGCATGGCGCGCCGCGAGGACCTCGGACCCCACGCCCTGGTGCGCGGCGGGTATGCAAACATCGTGGAATACCCTGTGCGAATCGCCACGCAGATCTTCGAAGTGGAAGGCACCATGGAACTGCCGGGGCGCTTTGACTTCACCGCATTGATGACGGACGGCTCGCGTGATTTTATCCCGTTGTTCAATGCCAAACTGACGGCCATCCTCATCCCAAACCTGCGCGTCGAAAGTGCCGGCATTCTGGTCAACCGCAGGAGGGTTGACCTGATGGCATTGCTGAACCAGCGCTTAAAACCAGAAAATTAACAGGTAAATCGCTTGACTGACATGGGAGGGGATGATAGAATTCGCCCGCTCTAAAAATAGAGCCCCCATCGTCTAGAGGACCAGGACGCATCCCTTTCAAGGATAAAACCGGAGTTCGAATCTCCGTGGGGGCACAAAAAAGAAGTCACGATAGGTGGCTCTTTATATTTTTTAAAACCAGAGTCCCCACAAGGGGATGCTATTCGAATCTCCGTGGGGGCACCAGGCAAAAAGAGTCATCAATGGGTGGCTCTTTCTTCTTTCATAAGATAACATTGACATAATAACCATGTTGCGTATAATCGCACATAAGTAGACCCGCGCGAAGACAAGTACTCATGCACCTGTTCAGAGAGTCGTCGGCCAGTGCGAGACGATCAGCCAGATGATGAAATCCCCTTCGTTCGTCCTTACAGCGCGTGCGGCATCAAGGACAAGGTCATTCTCGCACAGGCACATGCCATAAGAGAATCGGGCAGTACCCGTTACAGTACACTCCGAGGCCCCCGCCCGGCCTGCCCCATTTTCGCGAACATGAGGCAGGTGCTCCGAAGGAGCGCTGGGGGTAAAAGCAGGTGGCACCACGAAACGCCCCTTCGTCCTGCAAATGGACCGGGGCGTATTTTTATCCCTGCACACGGAGGTGCAATATGCTGGATATCAATTTAATTCGTGAGACACCTGAGGTTGTCCGCAAGGCGCTGAAAGACCGCCAGATGGACGCCTCCCCTGTGGATTCGATCCTGCAGTTGGACGAAAAACGACGTACCCTGCTCGGTCAGGTGGAGACGCTCAAAGCCGAACGGAACGCCGTCTCAAGGGAGATCGGGCAAATGAAAGAGGCGGCAGCCCGCGGGGCGAAGATCGAGGCGATGCGCGTCGTCGGCGACAAAATTGCAGAGTTGGACAGCCAGGTCGCGGAAGTCGAATCCGAACTGAACGGGCTGACATCCACGCTGCCAAATATTCCCGACAAACGGACTCCATACGGAAAAAGTGAAGACGAAAACGTGGTATTGCGCACGATCGGCGAACCACGCAAATTCGATTTCACCCCGCTTCCTCACTGGGACCTCGGGCCTGCTCTTGGCATCATTGATTTTGAACGCGGCTCAAAATTGACCGGCTCCCGCTTTTACGTCTTGCAGGGAGCAGGCGCACGTCTGCAGCGCGCCTTGATCGCATGGATGCTCGACCTGCATACCAGCCAGGGACAGGGCTATCAGGAGGAATATCTGCCGTTCATGGTGAAGACGGCGGCTGTATATGGCGCGGGTCAATTGCCCAAGTTTGCGGATAATCTATACAAGGACCACGAAGAGGACCTGTATTTTGTGCCGACGGCGGAAATCCCGCTGACGGGTTTGCATATGGACGAGATCATCGAAGAAGCCGCACTGCCGAAACTGTATACGGCCTACACGCCCTGTTTCCGCCGTGAAAAGATGAGCGCGGGACGCGATGTGCGCGGCATCAAACGCGGACATCAATTCGACAAAGTAGAAATGTATATTTATTGCAGGCCCGAAGATTCGGAAGCCATGCACCAAAAGATGCTGAAGGATGCGGAGGAAACCTGCGCCGTGCTTGGCATTCCCTATCGCGTCAAGCAGCTTTGCAGCGGCGATCTCGGCTTCGGCGCTGCAATGACCTACGACCTTGAACTCTGGGCACCCGGTTGTGACGAGTGGCTTGAGGTTTCGTCCGTTTCCAACGTCACCGATTTTCAGGCACGCCGCGCGAATATCAAATATCGTCCCGCGGACGGCGGCAGGGTAAAATTCCTGCACACCCTGAACGGCTCAGGTCTGGGTCTGCCGCGCACGCTTATCGCTGTGATGGAAAACTATCAGCAGGCCGACGGTTCGATCATCGTTCCCGAAATCCTGCGCCCGTGGATGGGCGGCATCGAGGTTATCAAACCCTGACCCTGTAAAACTTTCGGGATTCTTATCCGTACATGATATCGGGAGTTATACTTGCTTCCGATGTCGTATTTAAACAAGGAGATCTGATAACAATGGATCCCATTTCTTGGGAGTTTTTGGGGCAGGTGGCTTTGGAAGCACTGACCCTGTTCGTGTTATTGGCGGGCCTGGCCGGTTTGTTGATCCCGATCTTCCCCGGTCTGACCATCATGTGGCTCGGGACGCTGGTCTATGCGGTTGTGCAGGCGGCAAACGACAAAATGACCTGGGTCGACTGGGTGCTTTTCACGGTCATCACCCTGTTAATGATCGGCGGCAACATCATAGACAACATCATCATTGCCAAGCATGTGCGCGACAAGGATGTGCCCTGGAGTTCGATCCTGTGGGCCTTCGCGGCCGGCATCATCGTCAGCATCATCTTCACCCCGCTGGGCGGGATGGTGGCCGCGCCGGCCGGGTTGTTCCTTGCAGAGTGGCGGCGTTTAAGGGACAGGCCGGCCGCGCTTGCCAATACGCGGGCGTGGATGACGGGCTGGGGCTGGGCCATTGCAGCTAGAATGGGAATCGGTGTTATCATGACCGTGCTCTGGATGCTTTGGGCATGGCTGTAAATATAACGACAAACAGGAGATGAAAATGGGTACCTTTACTGAAGTTCTTTCCGTGATCGGTTTTGTGGTCCGCGCGCTGGGCTTTGCCCTGCTGGGATTCGGCGTGGGGCGCTTCACCATGGATGCCTACAAAAAAGCCGCCTGGCAGGTGCAGATCGCACTGGCGGTCGGTTTCTTCGGCCTGCTCGTCGGGCTGACAAATTATTCGAGCGCAGGCTCGATGGGTATGTTCGCCCTCGGCGCGGGCGCGGCTTTGCTCATGGCTTTTTCCACAAAGAAGGAAGGGGATGGGGAAGAGGCGAAGAAGTAGGATAAAAAACGGAAGTCGGTCAAACGACTTCCGTTTTTTATCATTTCTTTACATTCCGCGCCGCCTCGATCAGCGCGGATTTGAACCTCTCTCCCGCCGCATCCTTCCCCAACCCAATAAATGACATGGAGTTTTCGGGTGCATCCGTAAACCTGCCCGAGACGTTAACGCCCGTATCGGGGATCATCGAGTAAAACTGGCTATTCTCATAATCTTCCACAGTGATATCCGTCAATTGAGCCGAGCGGGCCAATGCAGGCTCGTTGTCCGATTTGATGATCTGTACCAGCCAGCGCTGGGTAAGGATGAGCACCATGTTCACGGTTTTTGCACCCGGCCCCGCAAATACTCCCTTTTTGATCTTCACCGAAGCGGCTTCCACGCACATGATTGCATCGTCCAGGATTGACCCAAGCTCATATTGCTCGATGTGCTTGTCAGCTGCCGCTTTCATTTCGGGCGACATCCCTTGGAGGGTTATTTCCATGGTGGCACGGTTGTAATCTCCCATGGTTACTCCTTCGTAAATCTTTACGGTCAATTAAAAAGGAACAGCCTTGCCCAGCATGGCTGTAAGAAGTTTCACCGAATTCTTCAGATCATTGTAATCCACCATCTCAGAAGCCGAGTGAACGTAGCGGCATGGGATTGATAGTGCGCCGGTAATCACGCCTGCGCGGGAAATTTGAATCTCGCGCGCATCGGTGCTGCCGACCAACAGTACCTCGCGCTGGTAGGGGATCCTCGCTTTCTCCGCTGTGGTTATCATCCAATCCACAACGCGCGGGTCGGACAACATGCCAGGGTCGCGGAATTTCACGCAGGGACCCCTGCCAAGCTCCATCGCCACCTTGAGGGAGGCGGGCGTGTCACCTGTGGCGGTCACATCGACCGCAATTCCGATCTCGGGATCAATGCCATACGCTGCCGCGCCTGCACCGCGCACACCGACCTCCTCCTGCGTGGTAAAGACAAAATACAGGTCGTTCGGTGTGGATACAATTCGGCGCAGCGTCTCAATCAATACCGCCACACCTGTGCGGTCATCCATCGATTTGGCGACCAGGCGGTCCCCCATTTCCATGTACGATCTTTCAAAGGCGGCAAAGTCACCGACCTTGATGGGGCAATCCTCCTTTTTGGTTGCACCCACATCGATATACATTTTATTGATCGGCACGGCATTGTCTGCCTTTTCAAGACGGTCATACCCAACCACGCCCGTCACTCCATTCATAAAGCGGACACGTGCACCGAGTGTGTACCTGCCGAATGTCCCGCCCACGCTGGTAAAACGCACAAATCCTTTCCGGTCAATATGACTGGCAATGACACCGATCTCGTCCATGTGCGCAGCAAGCATGATCCGCTTCGGATTTTTGGAATTCTTCACAGGTTTCCTGCGCACGATCAAATTACCCAGCGCATCCACGCGCACTTCATCGGCAAGCGGCTTAACCTCCTTCATCACCACCTTACGGATTTCATCTTCATAGCCCGAGGGGCCAAATGTTTCAGCAAGCGTTTTGAGCAATTGCTTCATTGAATATCATCCTAATGAAAAAATTTCGCCGGCAACATAACTTGTATCGCCGTCTTTTGTAAATAGATGCGCCTTCGATTTTCCAATCACGGTCCATCCGCCGCCAAGCGTTCCAACCACCGCAGTGTCTTCGTCAATCCCCAGCAGCGCCTCACCGACCTGCAGTCGTTTGCGCAAGGCGAACAGGAGCGGTTTCCATAGCACCGGAAATGCGTCAAAATGCGGGATGATGATTGCAACCGGCATGATCCCGAAAACGGGTATGGAACGCAGGCCCAGCGCGCGAAAATCAGGGATTTCCCTGGCCAGGATCATTGCGCCTGCCGAACAGCCCGCATACACGCCGCCGCGCCCCCACACTTTTTGCGCGGATCGCCACACCAGGCTATCCTGCATGGTTTGATGGAGATAGGCAGGATCGCCGCCCGAAAAATAGACGACATCCGCCTCCTCCACCGCCGCAGCATGCTCCGCATCGTTGGCGGATTCTGCATCGATGACAGGAACAGCCCGAACGTCCGCGCCGAGGCGGGTGAAATGATCCACACCCATGTTGGACCAGCGGGTGATACTTGCATCACCTTCGCGCCCCGCCGCGGTCGGCAGACAGACCACGCGCGGCCTGCGTCCATCCGCCCCGCTGTTTGCAAGCAGGTGACCATCCACGTCATTCATCACGGGTAAATATTCACCGGATCCTACTAAAGCGATCAATCCGTTCATGTTTTTCTTTTTAACAGATCCGGCGTCATATTCTTCAAGGCCGTGTGCAATAAATTCAACGTATTCTTCCAATCCTCCAGGCGCGATACACTGATGGGCGAATGGGTGTAGCGGTGCGGCACGGAAACCGAGACGACCGGCACGCCTGCGCGGGATTGTTGAATTGCGCCCGCGTTTGTCCCGCCCCCGCCCGGCTGACGGAATTGATATGGAATTTTATTTTTAAGCGCTGTGGCTTCAAGGAATTTGACAAGCCGCGGATCGTCAATGGTGGATGAGTTCGCCATGTAAATGGCCGGGCCCAGCCCAAGCTTTGTATTGTAGGTATAGTTTTCCCTGCCTTCGAAATCCGGCAGGTCGCGTGAAGGGGTCGAATCAACCGCAATGGCAAGATCGGGGTCGAAATAATATCCCGCCACTTTTGCGCCGCGTAATCCAATCTCCTCCTGCACGCTGAAGGACATGCATAATTCAATATTCCCCGGAGCATTCTTCAGCAGCTCGATCAGAATCGCCACGCCAATGCGGTCATCAATGGATTTGGACAGGATGGATGGCCCCGAAATCCTGAACTTTGTTGCAAAGGTGGCACGGTCGCCCACGCTTGCTTTTCCCTCGGGACCCAGGTCAATGCGCATCGCGTCCACTTCAATGGCGCTTGCGCGCTCTTCCGCAGTGGTCATGTGAATGGGTTTCGCGCCGATCACACCGACGACATGGTCCTTCCCGACAATGACCTGCTTGCCGGCCAAATGACGCGGGTCAATGCCGCCGACGGTTTCAAACTGGAAGAAGCCTTCACCGTCATCCGCCACGATCATGAAACCAACCTCGTCCATGTGGGCATCCAGCAAAACGCGCAAGGGTTTTTTACCTGCACCTTTTTTTCGCACCAACACACTTCCGAGCGCATCCACCTTTACTTCATCCGCGTGCGGCTTCACTTCCTCCAATACAATCCGCCGCACTTCCCCTTCCTCCCCGGAAACGGCCATGGCATTGCATAATTTTTCAAGCAGGTTGATCTGTGGTTTGCCAATGGATAACATGGTTATTCCCAAACGATCTTTTCAATAAAATCCGCTTCGAGCGAAGCGACAAATTCCGCCAGCAGGCGCCCTGCGCGTTGAATGTCCTTGATCGCCACCAGCTCCACGGGAGTGTGCATGTAGCGCTGCGGAATGCCCATCACCATCGTCGGGATGCCTTCGGCAACCAACTGCATTGCGTCCGCATCCGTGGATGAATACTCGGGCATCAAATCATCCGCCATGGGTATTTCAATTCGTTCGGCCACTTCTTTAAAACGCCGATATAGGAACGGGTGGATGATCGGGCTGATGCCCAGTGTCACACCCTTGCCAATCGCAAATGTTTGATACCCGCTCGACCCCGTCCCCTTGCCAAAGGTCATGTCCACTGCAACGGCAATGGTGGGTCTGATTTGAAACGCGGATGTTTGTGCGCCGCCAAGCGTGACCTCCTCCTGGACGGATGCCAGCGCCCATACATCCCAGATATGCGACTTGGCCTGCAATTCCTCAAGACAGATCGTCAGCGCAGCGACGGATGCGCGGTTATCCAGCGTGTGACCGCTGACGCATCCAGCAGACATTTCAACTGGTTCTGTGTTAAAGGCGACTCTGTCCCCAACCCTGACCCGCTTCGAAACCTGGCTGGGAGTGAGTCCCGTATCCACCATAAGGTATTTCAGGGGCATCGCGCCCTGCCCCTCGCCATCGGGCAGGAGGTTGGCAGGCGGCATGACGACCACACCATATAGATCCTCCCTGCTCCCCGAAGCATGGACAAGAACAGGCGTGCCGGGCAGGACGCGCGAATCCACGGCGCCGATGGCTGTGACATATAGGAATCCGTCCACAATACGCGAGACCATTAAACCGATCGCATCCATGTGCGTCGCAATAAGCACGGACGGGCGCGGGGACTTGTCAGCAGAGTGAATGTTTTTCTTTGGCGACCCCTTTCTCAGTCCATGAATCGAACCGAGTCTGCTTCGCGTGAGTTCATCCACCAGCGGAGACCACTTCTTTTCGATCAGGTCGGCAACCGGGGTTTCATATCCAGATAAACCGGAGACGGAGATTATTGATTTTAGAAATGGGAGAATATCGCTCATGTTCTAACCTGAAAGTTTTTCATGCGCTACAGGATGAGAAACCACGCAGGTCTCTCGAGAGCAGCCGCTAGGGCAGGGCGGTTATGGAAGGGGAGGCGGTAAAGGGAGGAGTCAGCGTGGGAGTGAAGGTCAGTGTGACGCTGGGGGTAAGGGATGGCGTGAAAGTCGGCGTCAGGGAGGGTGTCAGCGTGAATGTTGGCGTATCCGTAGCCGGCTGGAAAGGTGTGTTTGTAATGGTTGGAGTTTCCGTTTCAGTTGGCGTGGGGGTTTCAGTGGCCGTCGGCGTGGTGGTTTCCGTGAAAATGAGCGGGGTTTCCGTAAGCGTGGGAGTCGGCGTTTCCGTCTGGGTGATGGTAGCCGTGGGGGTTGCACGTGTATCCGGGGCAAATGAAAGCGCGATAAATCCCGCGCAATAGCAGGGGATGGTGGCGATGATGACCGCAAGGATTCTCATGCGGCGGCGTGCGCGGGGTGTCTCCGAATCCAGCATAACGCTTCGATTATAATCCATCATTAACCTTAGGAAACGCCACACATATGATTCCCCTTCATCTCCACATTTCAGGCTTCTTATCCTACCGCGACCCGATTGACCTGGACTTCGATTCATTTGAACTGGCCTGCATCTCAGGCCAGAACGGCGCGGGCAAATCGTCCCTGCTGGATTCGATCACGTGGGTATTGTTCGGCGAAGCACGCGGCAGGAGCATGGATGTGATCAATCTGAATCAGGATGTCAAAGCGGCTGAGGTGGCTTTGACTTTCAAGTACGAAGGCAATATTTATCGCGTACAGAGGACACTGCCGCGCGGAAAGTCCACAGTGCTCGAATTTCAGGTGAAGAATGAAAATACCTGGAACCCATTAACTGAAAAGACCACCCGGGATACACAGGCGCGTATTGAACAAACCTTACGCCTCGATTACGATACTTTCATCAACGCCTCCTTCTTTCTACAGGGCAAGGCGGATGAGTTCACGCAAAAGAAAGCCAGTGAACGCAAAAGTGTGTTGAGCACCATTCTGGGATTGGAGATCTGGGACACCTACAAGGAGCGCACCGCAGACAAACGCAAGGCGCTCGAGGATGAAATCAACTCCATTGACGGGCGCACGGCGGAAATCGATGCGGAACTCTCGGAGGAGGATGTGAGAAGGAATCGGCTGGCGGAACTTGAAAGCGCATTGAAGCACCTATCGGCGGCGAGGGAAGCGCAGGAATCCGCTTTGGAAAACATCAAAAAGAATGCAGCGCTGCTTGATGAACAGCGAAAATTTGCGATGGCCCTATCCGCTTCGCTTGAAAGGTCGCGCAAGGACTTATCCACTTTGGAGAGCCGCCTCGCCGAAAAAGAAACCGAACGCGCCGGGTACGCGGATCTGGTGGCGCGGGCAAAGGAGATCGAAGGGGCATACAAAACCTGGCAAAAAGCACGGGCGGACCTGGAAGAGTGGGATAAAACCGCCGCTCAATTCCGCGAACATGAAAAGGACCGCGCCCCCTTGCTCGAGAAAATTGCAGCGGAAAAGGCAAGGCTGGAGGAGGAAAGGCGCTCTTTATTAAGCGAAGAGCAGGCGGTTGGCGGGCAGAAATCCGCCATTGATGATTTGAAAAATGAGATCGAGAAATCACGTGCGCTGCTTGACGAAGCAGAGGGCAGGATCAAAGAACGCATTGACCTGGAGAATAAAAGGAACAGTGCGCGTGAAAAGAACGCGGCCTTGAAAGTTGAAAACGAGTCACTGCGCAGGGAGATGGATGAACTCAAGGAGCGTATTGACACTTTGAAAACTGCCGAAGGCGCGGATTGCCCCCTGTGCGGTCAGCCATTGAGCAGGGAACATCGCAAATCCACTTTGAAGCAGCTTGAAGAAAGCGGCAGGGAAAAAGGCGACCGCTTCCGTGCCAACAAAAAGGAAATTGAAGGCACTGAAAAGCAAATTGCAAATTGCGAATTGCGGATTATGCAGTTCACCGATTTGGAAAACGAGCGCGTACGGTTTTCAAACAGCATTTCACAATTAACCGAACGCATGCAAACCCTGCAAGCCCTCGCAAAGGACTGGGATAAGACGGGCAGGAAGCGCCTTGCAGAAGCGACAAAATCGTTGGAAAGCGGAAAGTATGCAATCGAAACACAAAAAGGGCTCGCCAAACTGGACCGGGATCTTGCCAAACTCGGCTATGACACCGCCGCGCATGACGCCAAACGAAGGCAGGTGCTCGAACTGCGCGCGGTGGAGGAGGATTTCCATAAACTTGATAAAGCCCGCGATCTTATGAAGCAGGTCGAAAAGGAAATGAAACGTATCCAAGATGAGAGGGGCAGGAAGCAGGACGAGGTTGAAGAGAACGAAAAAGCCCACCACAATGCCGCCCAGGTACTGGCGCGATCGGAGGCTGGCGCACCGGATATTCAGGAGGCGGAGGGTAAACTCTTTGCACTGCGCGAGGATGAAAACCGCACCCGCGATGAAGCCGGTGCAGCGCGCCAGCGCGTGGAGGTGCTTGCCACCCTGAGCGTGCGCAGGGCGGAGTTCGAAAGCCAGCGCGAGGAACTCAATCAAAAGATAATTCGCCACAAGACGCTTGAGCGCGCCTTCGGCAGGGACGGTGTGCCTGCCCTGCTGATCGAACAGGCGTTGCCACAGATCGAACAGAAAGCCAATGACCTGCTCGATCGCTTGAGTGACGGGCACATGTCGATCCGCTTTGTCACGCAGGAGGCCTATAAGGATAAAAAGCGTGATGACTTGAAGGAAACGCTCGATATCCAGATCAGCGATTCGGCCGGCACGCGCGATTATGAAATGTACTCAGGCGGCGAGGCATTTCGCGTGAACTTTGCCATCCGCCTCGCGCTCTCTGAAATCCTTGCCCAGCGCAAAGGCGCGCGCCTGCAAACCCTCGTCATCGACGAAGGCTTCGGCTCGCAGGATGTGCAGGGACGGCAAAGACTGATCGAAGCCATCAATACCGTCAAAAATGATTTTGCAAAGATCCTTATCATCACCCATCTCGAAGAACTCAAGGATGCCTTCCCGAACCGTATCGAGGTTGAAAAAACGGAACGCGGCAGTTCGGTCAAGGTAATTTAATGGCCTTTCTCTTTATTTCAACTTTTCTATTTATTGCAGGGCTTGTCATCATTCATTGGGTGCACAACCAGTATCATCTTGATATCATCGTCACACCCAAAACGCCGCCCAGCCGTGCGCCGCTTGTCTCCATCTGCATCCCTGCACGCAATGAAGAAAAAAATATTCGCAGATGTGTCGAAGCCGCATTGGTACAGGATTATCAAAATCTCGAAGTCATTGTTCTGGATGACCGCTCCATGGATGCGACGCCGGCTCAATTGGAGGAAATTGCTTCCCGCGATTCTCGCCTCATGCCAATCCACGGCTCGGACCTACCCCCAGGCTGGGCGGGCAAACCCCATGCCTTGTACCAAGCCTCAGCCGTCGCCCGCGGCGAGTGGCTGTGCTTCGTGGACGCGGATACCTTGCTTGCGCCGCAGGCATTGTCGTCCGTGTTGGCAAAGGCTTGGGAAACAGAAGCAGATATGTTCACGGTTATGACACGCCAGATCCTCGGCTCGTTTTGGGAGAAGGTCGTCATGCCGCTGGTGATGACCGCGCTCTCCGTTGGATTTTCCCCGCGTAAAGTGAACGACCCATCCCGACGTGATGCCATCGCCAACGGACAGTTCATCTTCATCAAGCGTTCGGTCTATGATGCCATCGGCGGGCATGAAAGCGTCAAAGACCAGATCGTGGAAGATAAAGCCATCTCCGAGCAGGTGAAATGGAACGGTTATCGGCTCGTCGTGGCGGACGGCTCGCACGTGGTCAGCACGCGCATGTACACATCCCTCGCGGAGATGTGGGAAGGCTGGACGAAGAATATCTACCTCGGCTTGCGGGATCATCCATCCATGCTGTTGCTGGGAGCCTTCGGCGCAACGCTCGCCCTGATCGCGGCGCTATTTTTACCTGTCTGGCCTCTTCTTGGAGTTTTCTGGTATTTCAACGGAGACGGCTGGATGGCGATTGGCGTTATCTTTCAATCCCTGCTGGTTTGGGGCGCGTTGATTTATGCGCGGGCAAACGTGGCACACGGGATGGGCATCTCCCGCTGGTATGCGTGGACAACCCCGCTGGGTGCAGGCGTGTTTGCCGCCATGATGTTGACTTCCGCATGGAAGGTGATATCCGGGCAGGGGGTTACCTGGCGGGGCAGGAAGTATCTTTCAAGTTTGTGACATAAGTCCTTGATGAATTCGTTGTTTGCGTGGAATGATGCATAAGTACACGTAACTGTATCATTCAAACATATTCAAAACGAAGGAAAAAAGAAATGAAAAAGATTGTGATGTTCGTCTTGACGGGGATGCTGTTGTTGAACGCGTGCGCCGCGCCGGGCAGTGTTTCCATTGAAGTGAGTGGTACCTGGGCACGTTCCGGGTCGAAGGATGGGAACAGTGCGGCCTACATGCTGCTGTTCAATCAAACAGGGCAGACGGATCAACTGATCGGCGCTTCGTCGGATGCCGCTTCAGCGGTTGAGATCCATTTAAGCCAGATGAGTACGGACGGCGTGATGCAGATGACCCGGCAGGAGGCGATAACACTCCCATCGAACGCGATGCTGGAATTAAAACCGGGCAGTTATCACGTCATGTTGATCGATCTCAAGCAGGATTTGGCGGCGGGCGAGAGCATCGAGATCACGCTACATTTCAGAAATCACGCGGATGTTATCCTGACGGTCCCAATCCGGGACGCAGCCGATATGGGCGGTTCCGGCATGGATGGACAGAACATGCCATAAAAATCTGCGCTTCCAGCGCTGTGGATTGTCCATTCGCCCCGCCGCTTCCCCACAGTGGCGGGGCTTCGATTTCCTTAGTGTAGCCCTCAAAGGTCGGAAATGACTTTTTTGTGGAATCAGGACAGGGTTAATGGTGAAACATGATTTTATCCAAGCGATGCCATTTCTCGCATTCAAATTAAGATAGAATTAGTTTAAATTCTGCTTATCAAAGATTCAGTTTACGGCCAAAATTGTGATAAAAGTTACAATCAAAATTTGAATACTCTTTTATACTAAGTGCACGTTAAGTTTATGCGAGGTCAGCCTATGTCCAAACTTCCCATCATTGCCATCCTGGTTGCGGTCCTTGCTCTGGGATATTTTGCGCTGGTGTCCGATGCCGCCGCCTACGGTGGGAGCGCGCCGGAGACCTGTGCGAACTGCCATGCGATGGATTCGCAGTACGAGAACTGGTACCACGGGGGACATTCCAACTGGGCAAAATGCACCGACTGCCACCTCCCCCACAGCAATTTCATTGTGTATTATGCCGAGAAGGGGCGGCAGGGCGCGAAGGATACCTATGCCTTTGTAACGGGGAACATCCCTGAGTTAATGCGTGCGGAGGACAAAACGAAGGAGATCGTGCAGGAGAACTGCATCCACTGCCATGAAAACACGGTGGAGGAGATTGTAATGGGGGAACAGGAATTTGACCGCTACTGCTGGGACTGCCACCGCTATACCGCGCATGGCGCACGAGGCGGTTCCGGCGCGCCCTATCAAGATTCACATCTTTATCCGACCAAATAAGGAGAATGTTCATGAAACAATACACCACTCTCATTCTGGCTGGTTTGGTGATCGTCCTTGCCGCCGTTTTGATCGGCGTTCTAACTTATGTACGGAGTCATCCTGTACAGGAACGCGCCATCCAGCCGCTGGTGGAGATTGCGGCGATGGAACCCGATTCTTCGGTATGGGGCGTGAATTTCCCCAATCAATATGACACCTTCCTGAAGACCAAGACCAACAATCTGGATACGACATACGGTGGTTCTTCGGCGTTCTCATGGCTGGAACGTGACCCGCGTCAGGTCATCCTGTTTGCCGGATACCCGTTCAGCGTGGATTACAACGATGACCGCGGTCATGCCAACGCTTTGCAGGATGTACGCGAGACCAAACGCCTCAACCTCGACGTGAGCAATCCCGCCCGCACCCCGGGCACATGCTACTCCTGTAAATCCTCCGACAATCCCGGCCTGTGGGACCGTCTCGGCATGGAGGCATACGATGCCATGTCCTTTGTGGAACTTGGCGATCATATTACCGAGCCGATCGGTTGTGCCAATTGTCATGAAGCAGGGACAATGCGTTTGATCGTCACCAACCCTGCGCTGGACGAAGCCCTCCAGCGCCAAGGCAAGGATTGGCGCACCTTCACCCGTCAGGAGATGCGAACGGTGGTCTGCGCGAATTGTCACGTCGAGTATTACTTCAAGGGTGACGGAAAATATCTCACCTTCCCCTGGGATAAAGGCACAAAAGTCGAAGATATGATCACGTATTACGAAGCGGCAGGATTCAAGGATTGGACATATCCCGAAACCGATACCCCCATGCTCAAGGCCCAGCATCCTGAGTATGAATTCTTCACTGCAGGAAGCACGCACTACAATGCTGGTGTCTCCTGCTCAGATTGTCACATGCCCTATGTCCGTGATGGCGCAAGCAAGTATTCCACGCACGATGTCAAAAGCCCCCTGCTCAACCCGGAGCCAGCCTGCGGACAATGTCACACCAACGTCGAGTACGTGGTGAACCGCGTCAACCAGATCCAGCAGCAGGTCGCCAGCACCAAGATCGCCACCGAAGACGCCATCATCGACGCGATCAACGCCATCAAACTTGCTGCTGCCAACCCCGGTGCAGACAAGGACCTGCTTGATCAGGCGCGTACACTTCACCGCGAAGCGCATTTCATGTGGGACTTTATCTCCGCTGAGAACAGCACCGGCTTCCACAATCCCGAATACGCGCTCGAAGTGCTCGCGAAAGCTACAAACCTTGCGCGGCAGGCACAGATGTTCGCTGCGCAGTCCGTGGGTGATACCTCCCTGCTTGCCACCGGCACATACTATCCTTCGGAATAGACACAACACAGCCAACTCCCCGTCAGCAATGGCGGGGAGTTTTTTTTATTACAGGAACATTTTGCAGGATAACATCGTCAAAGGTGACAAGGAGAGAAAAAAATGAAAAAGATAATTTTATTAATGCTGGTACTTATCCTCGCTGCCTGTTCCGCTGCCACGCGGTCGGAATACGATCAAAGCCTCAAGAAATGGGATGACGCCGATATCACCCACTATCGTTACACCCTCTTTATCGGCTGTTTCTGCCCGTTCGCGCAGGACATGCCCCTCATCATCGAAGTAAAGGACGGCGGGATGGTTTCGATAACCCGTTTCGACGGCACACCGATTGAAACGACGGATCCCGCCTACGATACGTACGTATCCTATGCGACGATTGACCGCATCTTTCTTAAGCTGGAAACTGCTCTTTCAGGTGAGGCGGATGACGTCATTGTGGCGTATGACTCGGTGTACGGATTCCCCGCCAACATCGCCATTGACTACATCAAGGAAGCCATTGACGATGAATTGTCGTTTCAAATCTCGAGTTTTGAGGTGTTGGAATAGCACAAAGTGACGTCACTTTCGGAAGTGTCCGTCACTTGCTCTTATCAATTATAAGGCTGTGCCCACTGGTCAAAGATTTCCCTGTCCATGATCTGGATGCGCCGGTCCTCCACCTTGATCGCGCCGCTGCGTTCCAGTTCCTTCATGGAACGGGCCACCACCTCCCGTACCGTTCCCAGTCTCGCGGCAAGCTGTTCCTGCGTCCAGTACGGCGCGGACCGTTCCTGAGGCATCTCCGCGATCAAACGCGCGAGGCGGTGGGTAACCTGATAGAAGGCCATTTCGCTCACCATCCGCACCATGCCGCGCAGCATCCTGCCGAAGTTCACCAATACCTTTTGAGCAAATACAGGGTGCGCTTTGACGAGTTCGCGTAATTTCCCGCTATTGATCACCCAGACACGGCATGCCTCCAGCGCCTCGACGTTGGCGGGATTCGTCCCTTCATCAAATGCAGGGACCTCCGCAAACGTATCCCCCTCCTGCAAAATACGGACAATATACTGCCGCCCCTGCGGGGAAAGGCGGAATATCTTGGCGCTTCCCTGTTCAATAATATACAGACCATCGCAAGGGTCGCCTTCCCAGAACAACACATCCCCGCGCTGGTATTCGCGCAGGTGCATGTATCCAGCAATATCTCCCAGCATGTCTTCCGCAAGATCGTCAAAGTATTCATTACCCCGCAGGACCTTCACTCTTTGGGCAAGGTTCGCTTCCATGGATTTCATGTCTGGGATTATATCTCACCCAGCAAAACATGGTCCGCGCCACGATCGATCTCCCATGGATAGACAATGAACGCATCGGTGGTCGCCGCATAGTAATCAGGGCGGACACTTCCAAATAAATTGCGATACGGGTTGAAATGCAGGACGCAGGTCTCCGGGAAACCGCCTGCCGCAGAGACGCGGTTCTTCACCGCCGTGATCGTGCGTCCCGACCCCCAGACATCGTCCACAATCAGGGTGGGGCGTCCGCGCAATTTATCCTCTGCAGGGAATTGAATGAACTGGGGCCAGGCCATGAAAGCCGATGATTCCTGGCTCTGCATCTGCGCGGGAAAGTCCACGGCGGCGGTGAGGATGTGGGTAATGTCCATCGCCTCGGCCAGCAGCCCGCCGGGAATGATCCCGCCGCGCGTGATCAACACCATCGCGGTAAACTCGCGGCGGAGCTGGGGAATCAGGTGGTCAATTAATTTATCCACCTCCTCCCAGGAGACCACTTCACGGCGGGGTTCAGACGGCATATCGTTAATTCCTTGTGAGATACGAATTCAGCGAGGCAAGTTTTTATTACGCCAGAGCAGCTGCGAGCGGCGCGGGAGCCGCCACCTGCACGGACTTCCCTTCTGCCGTGGCTTTTTCCACGTCACGCGCCCAAATATAAAGGCAGGTGCTGTACGCTGTTCTGGTATAGGAGCTGAACAGGCTCGAGAGCATCACGATCGAGAAGAAGATCAATGCCCCAATGGCAATGCCCGCAATTATAATGACGGTGCTGCCCCCGGCCACATAGGCGATCCCACCGCCGACGGCAAGACCGAGCACAAGGCCGATCATGACGACCACAAAGCTGATCAAACCAGTGACAAAGCGCACGCCCACCGTGCTGATACCGATCAGCAAAAGGTTTTCCCTGGTGATCTTCACAATGCGTGCCAGACCGTCCTTGAGATTTAGATCGTCGATCACCATGGCGGGCAGAACCAGGAGGGCGGCTTCGGTCCATAACGCTTCGACGGCCCGCATGGCACTGCGCAGGATGCCGGCAAGGACATTGTTCTTTTTATTGTTTTGGGTCATATTGCGAAGGACACCCACCAACGTGGAAACCGCCGCAAGAGTAAGGATGTCGAAGAAGTCGCGGCGCACGATTACCCAGGCCTCATCCATGCGGCCATCCCCCGTGGTGAGATAGCCATAAATCAAACGGATGGTCATGGCCGAGAAAACATAGGTCACTGTGAATTGAATGAACATCAGGATGGCACCCAACACACCCATGATGATCTGTCCAATTTGACCATCGCCCAACAGGACGGCTGTCAGGATGATCGGGATGATCCCGATGACCGAGATGATCATTCCCACGATCAATGCATAAACGGACGGTTTAAGCAAATCCTTGTCCTTGAAGGCCATGCTCCAGGCCTGTTTTAGGAAGGACCAGCCGCGTGAAAAACTTTCCATATCTCACTCTCCTGTTAAAAGATAGGCTGATTATAGCAAAAACCCCGCATTCGGATGTAATGGAATTGCAGGGACGCGATGGAACGTATGCATCCTCTATTACTGTATAATCACCCGCATATTTTATATTTTAGGAGATTGCCATGTCCGCAACAACGCGAGCGAAACCCTACCTGAGCCTGCGCTATAAATTATTAATCCCCTTGATGACCCTCGGCATTGTCATCTTTATCCTGAGTTATTTTGGCGCGCGAAATTACCTGAGAGCCACGATCTACAATGTAATGGAGGAGGATATCATTTCCATCAGGGACTTCGTCGCCGCCTGTATGGACGAAGATGTGCTGCAAGCACTGACTTCAGGAAGCGCACAGTACGATGCTTCCGCAGGGTGGCCTGCAGGCATGACCGACCCGCGCTACTGGGAGCAGCAAGCCTGTCTCGATGCCGTCCATGACTATACCTCCCGCGCTGAAATGTACACCTATTATGTGGTGGACGAAAAGACACTCGCGTACGGGCTTGACCAATGGACGACGTTATTCCCGGAAGACAGCTTTCCCCTCGGCGATTTGATCAGCGAGGTGGATAACAATGTGGAAGACCTGTGGTTCGGGCTGGATGATACCTATATTTATCCCGAGCTTGAATATGATGAAGAACTGGATCTCTATTATTTTGCCGCCGCCACACCGCTCTTCAATTCAAGCGGCAATGTTGTGGGCGGTTTGTCCATTTTTCTGGATGCAGGCTGGGCGGTCGAGAACCTTCAGCAACTTTCCACAAACCTCCTGATCATTTTTATGGGTATTTTTGCCGTGATCACCATCCTTCTGCTGGCAATTACCAGAACTACCATGTCCGAACTCAGCGCCTTGCAGGCCACCTCCCAGCGCGTTGCCAATGGGGACTACACCCCCATTGCCATAAAACCTCATACGCTGGATGACGAAGTATCCACACTTGCGCGGTTATTTAACATCATGCTTGATAAGGTCCGCGTGCGTGAAGAAACTCTGCAAAAACAGGTCGTTGAATTAAAAATTCAAATTGACATTGAAAAACGCAGCAAGGATGTAAAGGAAATTGTGGATACGGAATTCTTCCAGGATCTAAAACAACGCGCCACAGACCTGCGCAAGCGAAAAAACAAAGGCATGGAATAGACGGGATATGCCCCTACAACAAACTGATTGGATCAATTTCAATCCGCCAATCGCCGGGCCGGATGTCACGCAACAGCGAAACAGGATCCGGTCCGCGCAGGACGATCTGCCAGCGATACTCACCGTTCTGCTTTGCATAAAAGCACGGCACGGGTCCGATCAATTCTGTTTGATGACGGTCCTCCGCTTCGATCCTGACCTTGAGCCTGTCCGCCAGTTTGGCGGCGTCCGCCTCCGCCTTGAGATTATCCGCATGGCGATACTCCAGCCGCGCCAGTTTTGCGAATGGCGGATAACCTAATTGTTTGCGGTACTCCAACTCGCGTTGATAGAAACCGTTCACATCGTGTCCCGCCGCAAATCGGATCGCGTAATGCTCGGGCATGAAGGTCTGCAAAATGACCTTGCCGCCGCGCGAGGAGCGTCCCGCCCTGCCCGCCACCTGGGTAAGTGTTTGAAAGACCTTTTCACTTGCAAACGGGTCAGGCAGGTTTAACCCTACATCGGCAAGCACGATGCCAACCAGGGTCACCAATGGCAGATCGAGTCCCTTCGCAAGCATCTGCGTGCCGACCAGCACATCCGCCTGGTGATTGACGAAGTGCGTCAGGATAATCTCATGCGCGCCCTTTTGACGGGTCGTATCCCAATCCCAGCGTAACGTCCGCACCTGCGGGAACATGGATTTGATGTCCGCCTCCACCTTTTCGCTGCCCAAACCATACTCGCGGATCTGGTCGCTGTTGCATTGCGGACATTTGCCAGGTCGTTTGCGTGAATATCCGCAGTGGTGGCAAAGCAGCTGTTCCTTATTTTCCAAATGCAAGGTCAGCGGCGTTTCGCAATTGGGACACTTCAACACATACCCGCAGCCCCGGCAAAAGATGTACGTGGCGGTGCCCCGGCGGTTGAGGAAGATGATGGCCTGCTCATTGCGTGAGACCGTCTCCGCAAGCGACTCAGCCAGGCTGCGCGAGAAGATTCCGCGATTGCCGTTCTTCAATTCCTCGCGCATATCCACCACCTGCACCGGAGGCAGAACAGAATCAGTGACACGCTTTGGCAAATCCAGTATTTCGATCCTCCTGTTTTCCGACTGGTATCTTTGTTCCACGGTTGGCGTGGCGGAACCCATCACACAGACTGCGCCGCATAAATGCGCATACTCCTGCGCGGCGGTTACTGCGCTGTAATATGGCGGCTCGCTTTGATAATACGAAGCATCGTGGCACTCATCCACAACGATCAAACCAATCTTCGGCAGGGGTGAAAACAATGCCGAGCGTGCGCCAATGATGACGTTTAATTTCCCGTCACGAGCACGCCGCCAGGTATCGTATCGTTCGCCTTCCGAAAGTTTCGAATGCACCAATCCAACCTGCCCGGGGAAACGCGATAGAAACCGACGGACCGCCTGCGGGGTGAGCGCAATTTCAGGGACCAGAATGATCGCCTGTTTGCCGCGCCTGACAACCTCCTCCGCAGCGCGTACATAAATTTCCGTTTTGCCTGAACCCGTTACGCCATGAAGAAGAAAGACCGAGGGTTTGTCCTGGTTTTCGTCAAAGGTTGAAACACGTTCCAGAATTTGTTGGAGCGCAATGATTTGATCAGGCGTGAGCGCCAACTCATTGTTTTTTTCCTGATTCCCGATCTTCCCCAACGGGTCTCGAAAAATCTCGTTTTCAAACAGTCGGATCAAACCGCGCTCTTCGAGTTCCTGCAGGTCCGCGAGATTACAGCCTGCTTCGGCATAGATCCATGACAGGTTGATCGCATCCGGCTGTTGAATAAGAAATCGCAGTGCGGCCTGACGCCTCGCCAGAGTCTGTTTCGTGGAACCGAGCGATTCCATCACCGCTTCAGCCGCTTCGGGCTTAACCGACAGTTGAGCGACGCGAATATGCTTGGGTCTCACCCGGGCAGGCGGCAGAACGTTCCTCGTGGACAGCACGCCTTTCTTTACCAAAATGTTCGCCGTCTTGCGCCAGTCCACTTTGGCGAAATGGGAGTCGATCTGGCGTCCGCGCAGGGTGCCGCGATCACGAAGAAGGTTGACGAGACGTGTTGCGATCTTCGATGTTTCGTCTTCGTAATCTTTTATGCGCAATTCGAAGGATATATCTGCTTGTTGGGACAAGCCAGTTGGAATCATCAACCCCACGATGGCAGCCAGCGGATTCAGCGTGGACTCTGCCATACGAATGGCAAGTGCAATTTGCGGCGGAGTCAGAACAGGGGCAGGATCGAGCAGGTCGGTTATCGGCTTGGGATTCTGGATGGGGGAGGCATCCGTTAATTCGATGACAATGCCCTGCACCGTCCGCTCCCCAAACGGCGCAACAATGAGACAGCCCGCCTGAATGTGCGGGGCAAATTCCGCAGGAATGGAATAATCAAAAAGCCCGGAGATTGCAGAAACGTTAACAGCGATGCGCGCATACATGGAATGATTATAATGGTACAAAGGTTGAAAAAGGAGCCCCCATGACTATAACCATCATCGGCATTGGAGCAGCTGTCATCGTAATTTCGGTGGTCCTGCTTGCGTTCATGTTCATCAAATCCAATCAGGTCAACCTGACGAAAAAAACGGAGGACAAACCGGAATGGATGCGCTCCACTCCGCCGCCGGAAACGGTTGAAGCAACCACTGCCAGCCAGGGCGGCGTGGGGCTGTATCACCAGGAGGAGGGGGAGCGGCTGGCATCCCCGTTTGCCGAGCAACTGGAGGATATTCTAAAAGCCAGATTGGCGGCGGATCCGACACTGAAGGATTTTACGATTGACCTTGCAACGGGTAAAGGCTATGAACTGGAAATATGGGTGAACGGCAGCAAGTACACATCCATCGATGAACTGCCGTCCGAAAAATTAAAGAGTGTGTTCCGTGAAGCGGTGGATGAGTGGGACAGCAGGAAGTGAGCCAACAAGGCATGGCGCAGGGGACAAGCCCTGCGCTCATGATTTAATGACAACAGCCGCGCCGTACCCCACCACGGACGAATAATCTTTTGTAACGTCGCCCGATGTGGCGTAGTGCAGGATTTGGACTTTATCCGCACCGAGGCTCTGGGTGGCCCAAAGTGTTGCGGCAACCGCAGCGTGTCCGCAGGCGAAGCCTTTGCCTGTATGTTCGGCTTCGAAGATGGAAGGGGGATCGAATGACTCAAAACGCCGCAACATTTCGTGGTCCAGGAGATTTGCAGTCCCTTGATCGTAGAAATGGGAGAGGTCGGTGGAGGCGACGATGACGGAGTTTTTGTTTTTGAGTATGTGCGCCAACGCCAGCCCCAATTTTTGGGCCACGCCCTGCTCCTGTGCGCAGATCATCACCGGCAAAAGCTTGAAGCCATTTTGGAAAACGCGCTGTAAAAACGGGAGCTCAATTTCGAGTGAATGTTCGTTGTCATTTGGAATGGGGGTGATGGGGATGTCGAGATTTTTTTGCAGCTCTTCCAGAACGGATTCATCCACTTCGATGCTGCCAAGAGGCGTGGCATAGGCTTGATGGCTGGTGGTAATGAGCGGATACGGTGCGTAGTTATGAAACGGCGAAAGGATTACAACCAGTTCGGGGCTGAGTCCGCGCAGCGCGGCGAAGGCGTACGCGGCAACTGCGCCTGAATATGTATGACCTGCGTGGGGGGCGATGACGGCGATGATTTCCCCTTTGATTTCAGGCACGCTTGCTTCCGCAAGATACTTATCCACGCGGGCGGCGAGGGATTTTGGATTGCCTTCGTACCACGTCCCCGCGATGGGAGAGGGACGGAGGTCAAGCACGTTCATGAATCTATTGTAGCATTAAACAATCAGTGCAAATATTGAATTTTCCTCCCATTTGGATTATAAGACCTGCATGACCCTTCAAACCTTTCAAACCCTCATCCCGCCCGGCTTTATTGACCTGGGCGCCGGCGACCCTCAACTTGAACTCCTCCCCCTGCAATTGCTTCGCACTGCCGCGCAGGAGCGGCTCGGTCAAAACGACCATGCCTTTTTGCAATACGGCGCCGAGCAGGGCGATGGATATTTCCGCGATGCCCTCGCAAACTTTTTAACGCCGCGGTACGGCTTTCCTGTTTCTCATGACGGACTTTTCGTCACCACGGGCATCTCCGCGGCGCTCGACCTGCTCTGCACACTTTACACAAAACCCGGTGACACCATCTTAGTGGAGGAGCCGACCTATTTTCTCGCATTGCGCATCTTTGCAGACCATGACCTTAACGTCGTCTCCATTCGGACCGATGAGGCGGGTCTCGACATGGACGCTTTATCCGACGCCTTGAAAACACACCGGCCAAAATTCTTCTACATCATCCCCACCTTTCAAAACCCCAGCGGACATACCCTGCCGCCCGAACGCCGCGAGCAGATCGTATCCCTCGCGCAAAAGCATGATTTCCTGATCTTCGCAGACGAGGTCTATCAATTCCTTTGCTACACGCAGGCCCCGCCAAAACCTTTCGGCGCATACATTGACTCGGAACATGTGATCGCCTTAAGTTCATTTTCAAAAATCCTTGCGCCCGGTCTGCGGCTGGGATGGATGCATACCCACCCAGCCATTATGCACAGGCTCAACACCTGCGGCCTGCTGGACAGCGGCGGCGGAATGAATCCATTCACTTCTGCCATTCTGCGCACTGTGATCGAAAGCGGCGGACTTGAAAAAAATATTGCAAAACTTGTGAAAGTATTCAGCAAACGTGTAAAAACCATGGCTGAATCCCTGCGAAGACATGTACCGCAGGCACAATTCACCACACCGCACGGCGGATACTTCTTCTGGCTGCGCCTGCCAAACAATGACACACAGGAAATCCAAAAAAAGGCGCAAGCCCATCAAATGGGTTTGCGCCCCGGTATCCGCTTCTCCAGCCGGAATGGTCTGCGGGATTATATGCGATTAAGCATTTCGTTCTACGAAGATGAGCAAATCAGCGAAGGCATCTTGCGATTAAAGAATTGCATGGAGGGAAATTAAAAGGCGGGCATCTCTGCCCGCCCAAACAAATCACTAAAATCGTCTACTTCAACCGCTCCGCCACGATCTCTGCCACATCCTTGATCTGCATCCCGCTGCCCTTGTCTTTTGCGGCATCGGTCATCATCGTCAAACAGAAGGGACAGCCCACCGCCACCGTATCCGCGCCCGTGGATTTGGCTTCATCAAAGCGGGCCATATTCACGCGCGCCGTGCCTTCCTCCTCCTCCTTCCACATTTGCGCGCCGCCCGCGCCGCAGCAAAACGACTTGGCTCCATTGCGCGGCATCTCCACCGTCTCCACACCAGCGGACTTCAACGAATCACGCGGCGCATCGGTGACCTTGTTATGCCTGCCCAGATAGCACGGGTCATGGAAGGTGACCTTCATATTGTCGCCTTCCAAATTCATGGAGATCTTCCCAGCACCGACCAATTCATTAATAAGTTGGGTATGATGGATGACCTGATAATTCCCACCGAAGGCGGGATATTCATTCTTGATGGTATGCAGACAATGCGGACAGGTCGTCACGATCCGTTTTGGTGCGACTTCATTCAGAATTTCCACATTCTGTGAAGCCAGGCCAAAGAAAATGTCTTCACGTCCCGCACGGCGGGCTGAATCGCCTGTGCAGGCTTCGTTATTTCCAAGCACCGCATAATTGACACCGGCCGCGTTCAGGATCTTCGCAAAGGCCTGTGCGGTCTTTTGCGCACGCGAGTCGGTTGCGGGAGCGCAGCCCACCCACCATAAAATCTCCGGTTCAGCATTTTGCTCAATCGTCGGAACGGACATGTCTTCCGCCCACTTCATGCGGTCAGCCTGCGAAACATTCCACGGATTTTGATTGCGTTCCATGCCTTTGAACGCGCTTTCCAATTGTTTGGGGAACGCGCTTTCCATCATGGATAGATTTCTGCGGATGTCCAAAATATCGCGCATGGGTTCATTTCCAACAGGGCAGATGTCCACACACGCGCCGCAGGCGGTGCATGCCCAAACGGCTTCATCCGAAATCAACTCCGTCAGGGCGACATCGGTTGTGCCGCCATCGTTCAAGTGATAGCGCTTGTTAATTTCCAGTGCGGCGGGCGATAACAGCTTTCCAGTGGTGTACGCGGGACAAACCTCCTGACAGCGGAAGCACATGATACACGCGTAGCTGTCCAGGATCTGCTCCCAGCCCAAATCCTTCATTTTCGCCGCGCCGAATTGTTCGATGGACTGGTCCTCAAGATTGATGTAACTCAGTTCGCCGATGGATTTTCTTTCGGGTTTCAACGCAAAATTGATCGGCGCAAAAAATAAATGGATATGTTTTGAATAGGGGAAATACGGAAGAAAAGCAACCACCGCGCCAATGGACAGCCAGAACGCAATGTGTTCCCCCGCAACTAGAATCTGCGCATCCACATTTGACCATAAGCCTGATACGGCTGAGATGCTTGGCTGCCAGCTGTCTGTATGACCCGCCAGCGCCAGATTGAACGACTCTCCCAAAAACCGTGCCGCATTGTGGACAAGGATGAACGTGGCAACGATCGCTGAATCACGCAGGATTCCAAAGCGTGCCTTCGGGTGAAGCAGTGTCGTCTCGCGCGTGGACAGAGTCGCAGGTCGCAGGAGGAAGCGGCGGAATGCCATCGCGAGGATGCCGAGGATAATGGCCACATTTGCCACGTCCGCAATCAGGCGGTAGATGTCGCCAAACCTGCCGCTGTCATCCAGCAGGCGAAATCCTGTGTAGGCGTAGATCAGGTCCGCGAGGTTGATTAAAAGGAATGAAAGAAAACCCCAGCCGATCAGGGCATGCAGAATGCTGGATCCCAGACGAAAACGAAAAACGGGTTGGAACAGCCCCACCTTGACGATGAGTTCTCCAATCCGTTTCCAGATGAGCGACCAGGTGATACTCCCCTGCCCGCTGGCGATATGAGCGACGATGCGCATCATACCGCGGTATGTGAAAAAAAGTGAAACGAGTACGGCAATTGCAAAGAGGATTTTTTCAACAAGTGTGAGCATGATACCTCCGACTTCAGCGATGTGGGGATTGCTTCGGATGAAAAGCGCCATCCTCGCAATGACATCCATTTGATTTGTTAAGTTTAGCACAAGTTTGAACAGGTCACGCTTTTTAATTGCCATCCTGCGCGCAGCGGAACCCGCGGCTTAACCCGGCGGAATACGGTTGATGACGGTAACGGCGGGTTATTGAAATTTCACGCCCGTCCTCGTTGTAGGAGCCACTGCGCAAGGACCGTTCCTGCCCGTCTGCGGGCCCCTGCGGATTGTTGTAAGGGGTCGAGAGATAGTAGTGCGGGTCATACCAGTCTGCCACCCATTCGCGCGCATTACCGGACATGTTCAGAGCGCCATACGGGCTTGCCCCCAGCGGATAGCGGTGGACCGAAACCGCCTCGTGAATCAGGCTCTCGCGGAAATTCGCCAGGCGCGGATTCGGCGGCTCGTTCCCCCAGGGATACAAGCGCCCGTCTATACCGCGCGCGGCTTTTTCCCACTCTGCCTCCGTGGGCAGGCGCCTGCCTGCCCATTGACAATAGACCTGCGCCTGCTCCCAGGTGACGTAGGTCACGGGATGATCCCGATACATCCAATTTTCGTAATAGACATTGTCTGAGACAAGCCCCATGCAGCCTCCAGCCCGCATGCATGTTCGATACATGGCATTGCTGACTTCATATTTATCGATCCAAAACGCATCCAGATGGACGGTGTGCTGGGGGGAATCAGCACCGCTGCTCTCGTTCCCCCTGCCCATGAGAAACTCTCCCTCAGGTACCAGAACCTGCACCATCCCATCTGCTTGCGAAGTTTTCACATCCACCGGGATGACGGATGATTTACGCCCGATGTTGAAGGAGGCAATATCCAAACGGATTCTTTCCATGCTCAATGTGCCGTTTTGGTAGACGTTGTAGAAACGAATCAATACATCTAAATTCCAAATGGAAGTGACGGTAATTAATACAACAATGAAAAATGACAGGGCTGTATAGAATTTTTTGTTCTTGAATAACTTCATTTCCAAATTTGCCTTCGTTTTTTTGATAATCCTGCCTGATTTTACACGGGATTCAAAAAGCCCGCCGGGATATTGAATATCCCGGCGGGCTTTTTTATGGTACGGTGCTGGTCAATACTTCACATCCACCAGCACGGCGCGGACGACGCGGCGGAAGAGGTATGTTTCGTTGAACGGATTATAGAACTGGCAGGTGATCAACGTCAGGTGGGAATGATCCTGCAGGGACTGGAAGGCATAACTGGTGGAATAGGGACGCGCCAGGCGTGAGTCGCGCACTTCGTACACATACTGCCCGCCAAACAGGTGGACGATGATCTGGTCGCCATGTCTGAGTGACTTCAACACCGCAAAGGGACCTTCAAGCCCGCTGGCGTTGTAGACGTGGGCGGTGAGGACGGAGTTGCCCTTCCAGGTGGGGAAGGCGGTGCCGTGCAGCCAGCCGGTGGCATTGCCCAGCCAGGTCACATCCCAGGTGTTGTCGTCCGCTTGCGGCACGCCGACGATGGGTGATTTCACATTCAAGGAGGGGATCTCCAGCCAGATATCGCCGAGGTTGGCATAAGAGAGATCAGCAGGCTGGGATGGCAGGGAGGTGGTGCGGTTCGGCGAGAATCCAGTTGCGGGTAGGGAGGAGGCGGTGACATTCTCCTCTTCTTCCGTTGCGCCGGAGGATGATCCGGCGGTAACGATGAAGTCGAGGGTGTAGTCGGATAATCCGTCATTAAGGCGATTGCCAATCAAATCTGTGATGGAAGTGGTGCCACACACGAAGAGACGGTAACTGCCAACAGGTAATGGAGCCGAAAGATTGACGACAGCTGTGGGGTTGATATAGGTAATACTGGCTGGCAGGATGAGTGAGTCATCGCCGCCGAGAGCGGAGGCACACGAAGCGGTATCGAGCGTTCCATTCGTGCCCTTGTTGATGATCTTGTAGTTGTTGACGTTGGTAACATCATCAGCCCCCGCGCCGCCGCCTGCATTGCTGACATCTTCACTGAAAGTAATGGTGAAATTTGAAGGACCGGTGTTGGTGTAGGAGGTTTGCAATGTTGTAGCGACAACAGTGGGAGAACCAATATCGTACGTGACGGTGTTATCCGTGCTGGTGCTGGCGGTGTTGAGGTTGCCTGTGCTATCTTCCACGAGGTTTGCCGCGATGGAAGCTGTGACAGTGCCGGAGCCGGTCATGCCGCTGACGGTGATGTTGAAAGTGGTGCCATTGTTTGGCGCGATCTCCGTAATGACGGCAGTGGTTGCGCCCGCGGTTCCGTCAAGGGTGATGTCGCTGTCGGTGAAGGAAGCGATGTTGATCGGCTCGCTGAAGATGGCGGTGAAGTTGATGGGGGAGGCAGATGTCGGGTCGGTCTGACCGGATGCCTGCTCGACGGTCACGGTGGGTGGAGCATCCACTTCGTAGGCGCCAATATCGCAGGCGGCGCCTTGTGGACGGGTCACCCCGCGCTGATCGGTCGCCAAACCACATGCCCCGCCCGTGTCAATTGCCGGGTTGCCCGCGACGACGACCAAAGCGTGGGTTTGAGTCAGTCCGCCGTTGCCTGCCAGGGTGGTGTTGTAATGCGTTCCGGGGGTGATCGTGCCCCATGCCGCGTTACAGGTGGCATCACTAGCCAGATTGCCGCTGCCTGCCGGAATGGTTCCTGTGCAGTTACTGCCTGCCGGGCTGTTTGCGATGAAAGTATTGGTTATGCCTGTCACTGTTCCGCTAGTCCAGTTGTAGATGCCGCCACCGCCGAAGGGTGCCGAATTTCCGCTAAATGTGCTGTTACGGATGCTGGTGATTGTGCCGAAGTTGTAGATACCGCCGCCACTAAAAAATACCGCGTTCCCGCTAATGGTGCTGTTCGTGATCTCGCTGATCGTGCCCTGGTTGTAGATGCCGCCGCCATTGATCACTCCCCCGTTGGAGGCAATGGTGCTGTTCGTTATCGCAAGGTTGTAACTGTTGTAGATGCCGCCGCCTGCGATATTGGCTGTGTTGGCGCTGACGGTACTGGAGTCAATCGTCGTTGTGCCGCCAACCCCGTTGTAGATGCCGCCGCCGTCACCGCCATTGGGGGCGGTATTGCCTGCTGCCCCGCCGATCGTACTGCCATTCTGTATGGTCAGGGTAGCTATATTATAAATACCGCCGCCACCGCCGCTGGCAACAGTGTTACTTCTATTCGCGCTTACCGTGCTGGCGTCAATCGTAACTGTACCGCCGGTTCCATTGTAGATGCCGCCGCCGTTACTGGTTGCCGTATTGCCTGCACCCGCCCCGCCTATGACACTGCCATTCTGGATGTTCAGAGTAGCTACGTTATAGATTCCGCCGCCTTCGACGCCGGTGGTGTTGGCGCTGACCGTGCTGGAATTGATCGTCGTTGTACCCGCCGCGTTATAGATGCCGCCGCCTCTGCCAGGCGCGAAGGACTGATTGCCTGCGCCCACTCCACCGATCGTACTGCCATTCTCGATGTTCAGGGTACTTGCATTATAGATGCCGCCGCCGCCTGTGCCTGTGGCCCCTGCATAGTTGCCGCTGACTGTGCTGGCATTGATCGTTGTTGAGCCGCCTGTGTGGTTATAGATGCCGCCGCCACAGTTGCCGGCGCCATTGGCTGGGTATGCCCCGCCGATAACACTTCCGTTCTGGATGATCAGGGTCGCTGCGTTATAGATGCCGCCGCCACACACGGTTGCAAGGTTTCTGGAGACCGTGCTGGCATCGAGGGTCAGGCTTCCGGCTTGATTGTAGATGCCGCCGCCGTTGCTGACCAGACCATTACAGCTTCCGGCGCAATTTCCATGTCGGATTGTGACACCATTGATCGTCACTACCCCGCCGTTGTTGTGCAACACACGGTAAGTGGCTGCACCAGATGCTGCGTTAGCCTCAATGATCGTAGTCCCCGCCCCCGCGCCGTTAATGGTGATATCGCTTGTGATCAGCAGTTCACCACCCAGAGTCAGCGTGTATGTCCCGGCAGGCAGGGTGATGATATCTGCTCCGGCGGCGGCATTGGCGGCGGCGATGGCTTCCCGCAGGGAGCAGTCGACATCACAGATTCCGTCATTGGTATCCGCCGTCTTGGTGACGGTAAACGTCGCTGCGCGGGCGGGCGTGACGGAAATGGCACCCCCTACCAGGGAAATTAACAAAGCCAAAAGGGGGAAAATATTAATAAATGGTTTGGAACGGGCATTCATGAACACTCTCCTGCTGGCGGTTTCAATAAATAACGACACCCGCCCGCACTTTTGTGGGTTTGGTGTCGTTTGGAATTCGACCTGGGTGTGCAGGCGCACGCATGAAGCGTACCTATTAAAGTGGGGGCAAAAGGTTTCCTAGAAATAAAGTTAATTTTTCAATTTTACCCTTGAAAAATGGATGCCACAAGGTTGAATTGGCAAATAAAAGACCTTTGAAGTCGTTTTGACTTCGAAGGTCTCAATTACTGATTACCAGTTACCAATTTACTTGCCAAGTTTCTTCTTCATCGCTTCTGTCAACGCAGGCAATATCTGGAACAGGTCACCGACCACGCCGTAGCGGGCTTGTTTGAAGATGGGTGCATCGGCATCTTTATTGATTGCCACAATCACCTTGGCATTGCGCATGCCGACCAGATGCTGGATCGCGCCGGAGATGCCCGCCGCAATGTACAGGTCCGGGGCGACAACTTTGCCCGTCTGACCAACCTGGTGGGCGTAGGTGACGTACCCGCCATCCACCGCTGCACGGGATGCGCCGACAGCGCCGCCGAGCAATTGCGCAAGTCCAGTGATGAGCGCAAAGCCCTGCTGTGCGCGCCAGACTTCGGCTTGTTTTTCATCCATGCCATCGGGCGGGGTGAGGGACGGGTTGTTCGAGACGCCGCGTCCGCCGGAGACGATGACACCCGCATCGCCGAGGTTAACTGCGCTTTCCGATGCGGAGTAACCTTCCACGGTGGATTTCGCTTCGCCCTTGGCTTCGACTTTGGTGATCGTTCCGCTCCTGCCTGCTTCCTGGTTCGGTTTCGGGAAGGCGCGTCCGCGGATGGTTGCCATTACAGGCTTGGCAGAGCAGGTGGTCTTTTCCAACACTTTACCTTCGTAAATGGGACGAGTCGCGACGAAGGATTCGCCACTTACTTCAAGCCCCATGAGATCCGTCAAAACACCTGTATTCAAATCCACAGCCGCCATCGCAGCCATTTCACGGGTGCGGGCGGTTGTCGGGAACAGGATCAAGTCAGGGTTATGAGATGAAGCGAGCGCGGAAAGGGTGGAGGCATACGTCTCAGCGCGGTAATCTGTCAGCGAGGCCTCCTCCGCGACGAGGACTTCATCCGCGCCAAATTCCAGCGCCGCTTTCGCGACATCATCCACGCCAGAACCGAAGACCAGCGCAACCGCCGTGCCGAAACTTTTTGCGAGACCCAGCGCCTCCCACGAGGAGGGCTGCACTTCGCCTTTGAAGTGGTCAACATAGACAAACGTTTTCATAGCACTTTCTCCGCGATGATTTTATCGGCAAGTTTTTCGGCGATCTCGGCGGGGGTTTCGCCCGTGATCATTTCGATGGCGGTTTCCTGCATGGGCGGGTTCATCAACTCTGCCCGTGTGACGACAGGCGCAGGCGCGGAAATTCCGAGGTCGCTCAATGACCACACAGGGATGGTCGCCTTCGACGCTTTGCGGATACCCATGAACGACGGGTAGCGCGGCTCGCCGATGCTTTGGACCAGACTCAAGACGGCCGGGAGGTTCGCCTTGACGATCTGCCTGCCCTCTTCGAGGACTCGTTCGACTTGCACGCTTCCACCCTCGACCTTGATCTGCCCCACCCACCCAAGCATTGGATATCCAAGGACTCTGGCCGTTTGAGCCGGGGTGAGACCCGCGCCATTGTCGAGGGTCTGCCGGCCAAACATGACCATATCCGCTTCGCCAATCTTCTGGATCGCCGCCGCCAGCACCTTCGCCGCGCCAACGGTGTCGATGTTTTCGAGCGCGGGGTCGGAGACAAGGATGGCTTCATCCGCGCCCATGGCGAGGGCGTGTTTGAGCGCCTCCTTCGCGGATTCGGGTCCGACACACAAGGCAGTGACCGTTCCGCCCAGAGCTTCCTTTTGCTGAAGCGCGCCTTCGACCGCGTACTCGTCGAACGGGTTGATGACCAGCGGCGCGTCCCCCCACGTGACCTGCCCGTCCTCGGCTTTGACTTTCGCCTCCGAGTCGGGGACCTGCTTGATACATGCGATGATTTTCAAGTTGTACTCCTTGTAGAAATTCTTTTTCACCACGAAGTATCACAAAGCGTCACGAAAGATGGAGATTTTCCTTCGTGTTCCTTTGTGCCCCTTTGTGGTTTGATTCTTATCCCAAATACGCCATTACAACCATTACATCCGCCGCAATGACCGCAGCAAGTCCAAGGAGACTGAACACCCTCTGCTCCAGCTCCCAGCGTTTGTGGTTCTCCAGCCTGTTCAATTCGAGAGAAACAGCACACTAAAGAGCAGGAAGACGAGCACGAAGCCGAGGGATGGTTTTCGGTCAGGATCATTATTTGAAACTTGACTTGCTGATGATCTTTCCGGTCTTCAGGTCGATCTCACAGAAAAAACCATCGGTGGTGAAGGTGGAAAGCGTGAAATCTTCGTTCAGTTTGATACGTGTGTATAAGGACCGCAGGTCGGTTTTCTCCGCCTTCCACAGGAACTCTCCGCTTGCGCCAAGCATATACAGGTTGGATTCGTTAAAGGGGAATCCGCTGTAATGTTCAAGGACGATATTTCCGTCCGCAAGCTGGATCGTCTTTTCGATTTGTGTAAAAAGTGGTTGGATTGCCATATTTTTCCTGTGCCGGAATTGATTATGAGAAAGAGGCGCTTCGCCGCACAAAGACCTGTCCTTGTGCACCATTTTACTCCACTGTGTGAAGATTTTCTCTAATTATACCCGCTGGGTTAAATAAAAAAAGCCCGGCGCGTACTTGGATTCCGCATCGGGCTGGGGGGATGGGGGGCATCCATCATGGCTCTTGAACTCCCATGTTGCTGAGTTCATCCGGGCTGTACTGGGCAACGAACAGGTCCGAGCCAGCCAGGACGAGCAATAGCATGGTAACCACTACTGCAAGGACGAACATGGCGCAACTCCTTTCTTCATGAACAATATAACGTTTTTGGCGGCGAAAAGATACATCCCCTATCAGTACTGTAATGGAAGAACAATACAATTTCGAAAGGGCTGTGGAGTTAACGAGCGGGGGCCTAATTTTGTTCCAGCGGGCGGGGTCCCTGCTCCTTATTGACATTCCACTTATTTGAGATAAAATACAACCCGCCAACAAAAGTACATGCCGAAGTGGCGGAATTGGCAGACGCGCTACGTTCAGGGCGTAGTGAGCTTACGCTCATGAGGGTTCAAGTCCCTCCTTCGGCACCACAAAAAGGACCTGCATAAGCAGGTCTCTTTTATTTTCCAGCCAAATTCGGCAACCCGCCACAGTAAATGGACGGGGGGTGGTATAATTACACTAGACCTCTTGCAAAAGTCAAATTGAGTTGAGTTCAAGGTTGTAAATAGCAGCAATCAGGTTGAAGCGCAAAGCAAATCTCTTTCTACGATTGCGATACCTCTCGCTCAAAATGCGAAACACTTTCAACTTACGGAATATATGCTCAATCACAATCCGTTTCCGTGCCAAGCTTCGATTGCTCTGTTTCTCTCGTTTCGTCAGAGCATGGTATTTGGATTTCTTGAAGGGTGTTTGACTGTTCTGATGAAACTCCATCAATCCTTGATAGCCCGCATCTGCCAGAATACGCAGATGTTCAGAGAACTCACAGGCATCGTCTTTGAACAGTTGGAAGTCGTGTTTGCTTCCATGACTAAAGGCGGTGGTTATGATTTGGGTACTTTTTCGATCAGCCATCACCTGCGCTTTTTGGGTGTGACGCTTCTTTTTGCCACTGTAATGCCGTTTTTGGCTTTTTTTGGACGTTCCACTGGCTGTTCGCTGACATCAACCAGCACTACCTCGAACACCGTGTCACTGGCTTGGAGTGCCTTTTTGCCAGGCAAACGAAACTTTTTTGAACGGACTAAGGCCTCCTCTACCTTGCGAATGGTGCGGCAAACGGTTGCTTCACTGACACCATAGGATTGCGCAATATGAAATTCTGTGCGATATTCTCGCCAGTACATCAAGGTCATCAACAACTGATCGGCTCGGCTCAGTTTTGGCGGTCTCCCGAAGTCTCGCAGCCCTTTCTCAATGACTGTGAGCATCTGCTCGAAGGTTTCGCGCTGGACGCCAGTTAGCCGTTTGAAGTCACTACCTTTGAGATGTGCGATTGTCTTATAGTTCATGTGCCTATTATGGCACACTTATGCAAGAGGTCTACTATAAAATATCGCTTCTTTCATCTAATGCGGACACGAAGTTTCCTCCCATCTTCGTGTCTTTTTGTGCCCATTTAATGAGGTTTTCCCATTTTTTAAGGAAATTCTATGGCTGAAGAAACCATGATCGCAGGCAACATCGAATCCGTTGATATCGACGCCCAGATGCGTTCCGCCTACCTGGATTACGCCATGAGCGTGATCGTCGCGCGCGCCCTGCCCGATGCCCGCGACGGCTTGAAACCCGTCCACCGCCGCATTTTATACGCCATGCACGAGTTGGGCATCCGCTCGAACTCGTCCTACAAGAAGTCCGCGCGTATTGTGGGTGAAGTGCTGGGTAAATACCACCCGCACGGAGACTCGGCCGTGTATGAATCGATGGCACGCATGGCACAGGATTTTTCCCTGCGCTACCTGCTGGTGGACGGTCAGGGTAACTTCGGGTCGGTGGATGGCGACGCTCCAGCCGCGATGCGGTACACCGAGGCACGCCTGCAAAAAATGGCGGAGGAATTGCTGGCGGACCTCGAAAAAGACACCGTGGATTTCGGTCCAAACTTCGATGAATCGCTCGAAGAGCCGCTCGTCCTGCCCGCGCGTTTGCCAAACCTTTTGCTGAACGGCGCTTCCGGCATCGCTGTGGGGATGGCCACCAACATCCCGCCGCAGAATTTACGCGAACTGGTCGGTGCCATCAATCACCTGATCGACAATTACCACAAAATCGAGGATGTCACGGTTGACGATTTGATGAAATTCGTGCTCGGTCCGGATTTCCCCACCGGCGGCATGATCGTCGGGACGGAGGGAATTCTCTCGGCCTATGGAACAGGCAGAGGCCGGATCGTGATGCGCGGTGTCGCTCACATCGAAGAGACCAAGGCCGGGCGTTATCAGATCAACATCACGGAAATCCCGTATCAGGTCAATAAATCCACACTGATCGAACGCATCGCGGAACTCGTCCGTGAGGACAAGATCGATCAAATCTCGGACCTGCGGGATGAATCCGACCAGCGCGGCATGAGCATTGTCATCGAGTTGAAACGCAGCGCGCAGCCCAAAAAGGTTTTGAACCAGCTTTATAAATATACGGCGCTGCAATCCACCTTTGGCGTGCAGATGCTTGCGCTTGTGGATGGCGAGCCGCGCACCCTGCCGCTTAAACGCATGCTGCAGATCTTCATCGAGCATCGCCAGACGGTCATTGTTCGCCGCTCCAATTTCGAACTGGCAAAGGCGCGCGCCCGCCAGCATATTTTGGACGGCTATTTGATCGCGTTGAACAATATCGATGCGGTCATCAAGACCATCCGCGAGGCGGAGGACGTGGACGTCGCCAAGGTCAACTTGATGAAACGTTTCAAACTGAGCGAGTTGCAGGCGCAGGCGATTTTGGATATGCAGCTGCGCCGCCTGGCCGCACTGGAACGCTGGAAGATCGAGCAGGAACACAAGCAGGTGCGTGAAACGATCGAACATCTTGAAGACCTGCTCGCTCATCCAAAGAAGATCCTTGCGCTCATAAAATCAGACCTGCTCGAACTGGCCGAAAAATACGGAGATGACCGCCGCACACGCATTGCCGCCGAGGCAAAGGAGGATATCCACGATGAAGACCTGGTGGCGGATGAATCCGTGCTGATCAGCATTACCGAGCGCGGATACATCAAACGCGTTGCCGCGTCTGCATTCCGCTCACAAAGCCGCGGCGGACGCGGCGTGATGGGGCACACGACCAAGGAAGAGGACGAAGTGGTCATGCTCATCCCGGCCCGCACGTTGAACACGATGTTGTTCTTCTCGGATAAAGGCAAGGTGTATTCCGAGAAGGTGTATCAAATCCCTGACTCGGACCGTGCCACGAAAGGCATTCCGCTGGTCAACGTGCTGTCGCTCGATCCCAGTGAAAAGGTGACAGCGGCAATGGCCGTGGGTGAATTCTCGCCGAACACGTTTTGTATGATGATGACCGGGCGCGCCAGGATCAAACGCGTTTCCATGGAGGAATTCGCATCCGTTCGCCCCTCGGGCTTGATCGCCATGTCTCTGGAAGAGGGCGACCAGCTGGGCTGGGCACGCCTGACATCAGGCAAAGATGACATCATCATCGTCACTGAGAATGGACAGGCGCTGCGCTTCAATGAAACGAAAGTCCGCGCCATGGGACGTCAGGCCGCAGGGGTGGTGGGTATCCGCCTGAAGAAAGGCGACTCGGTCACCAGCATGGATGTGGTCGAAAAGGATGGCGCTTTACTGGTCGTCACCAGCAAGGGCTTTGGGAAACAAACCCCGCTGACCGAATACACCTCCAAGGGACGCGCAACGGGCGGCATCTCCACCATTGATCAAAAGGCAATCAAGGAGATCGGCAGGATCGCCGCCGCGCGCGTGGTGCAAAAAGATGATGACCTGACGATGATGACAGCCAACGGCGTGACCCTGCGCCTCAAAGTGAAGGATGTAAAACAATCAGGGCGCGCAACCAGAGGCGTGCACCTGATCAAGCCGCAGGCGGGCGATGAGGTGGCCTCCATGGCACGCATCTCGGCGGATGATCTCAAAAAGGCGGGCGCACAGGTGAATGAGAACGTGCAGGTGGAAGAACAGCCGAAGTTGGTATAAAAAAGAAGGATGAGGAAAACCTCATCCTTCTTTTTTATACCCATGCGGATAAAATTAAAACCCGATCCTAGCGGTCACCAGCAAGCACAACGCGCCGATCACACACACGGCAAACAACAAAAGCACGGCGATCACAAAGCGCTGGATGGATGTCATGCCCAAAAAGCGGCTTGAACCTCCGCCGGGCGACATGCCCTCAGTGGGCTGGAAAGTGACTTCCTCTTCCGCATAAAACGGTTGTGCGTCGGCATCTTCACGGAGATTATCAAACATGGTGACCTCAACTTCTCAAAAGTATATCACGCCGTCGGGCGCAGGCTGACATCTCCAAAACGGACGATAACGGATTTGTCGTGCATGTCCCGCAGACGCAAACTGCCATCTGTTTCAAGTCCGAGCAGCCTGCCGCTGATCGGAGCTTCCCCTTCAAGGACACTGCCGCCTCCAGCCTGGACCTGAACCTGCTCGCCGCGAAAAGCAAGAATCTGCTCCCAGGCTTTGATCAACTCATTCGTGTCCATACGTTCGCGCCAGGAAATGAATGCGCTTAAGATTTCACGCAGAATCTCCTCACGGGCGGGCGGCTCCCCCCCAAGCTCATCTTCGAGACTCGTTGCAGGGAAGTGCAGCAGGTCCGGCGGCGGCACGGAGGGTTTATACACGTTTACCCCCACGCCAATGACAAGCGAATCCACGTCAGCACCGGACCAGACCGTTTCAATGAGGATGCCTGCCGTCTTTTTGCCGTTCAACAGAATATCGTTGGGCCATTTGATGCGCGGGGCAAGACCATGCGTCAGACAGGCACCTGCAATGGAAAGCGCTGCCAGCCCAACCGTCCGCGAGAGATGCGGGCGCAGGGAGGCGGATGGGCGCAGGATGATGCTGAAGGCGAGCGCGCTTCCCTTTGGCGTGAACCACTTTCGGTTGAGCCTGCCGCGTCCCTGCGTCTGTTCGTCCGCAATCACAATGGACAGGTCTTTGGCCCCGCCAGCCGCCCAAGCCAGAGCCTCATCGTTCGTGGAGCCAATCGAATCAAAATAACGCAGCTCACCAATGTTCGATTTGGAAAGTACTTTTTGGAGGGCGTATTGGTTCATATAAATAAAATCCCAAGGGTCTTGAAAGCCCTTGGGATTTGTCTTATTGAACAATATCGTACGGATTTATATTTGTTCCGCCAACGCGGATTTCGAAGTGCAGGTGCGCGCCAAATGAATTACCCGTATTGCCAGCATAGCCGATCACAGTACCCTGCCCCACAGCCTGGCATACGCCCACATTGATCTGGCTTAAGTGGGCATAAATGGTCACATACCCGTTGCCGTGATCGATCTGCACCACATTGCCGTAGCCGTAATTCCAGCCGCCCTGCGCCATGGTGACAATGCCCGTGCCGGCTGCATACACATTCGCACCGACATCCGCGGTGATGTCAATGCCAAGGTGACCGGGTCCGTAGCCATTGCCGGAAATGGAATGCGCATCCGCAGGCCATCCAAAGCCGCTTGCAACAGGTCCGCCTCCGCAGGCATTTCCACCGACTTCAGACGTACCCGTCCCTGCCCCTCTGCCGGTAGTGGGCAGGTCTGCCGCCCAGTTACGCAGTTCACGTGAGCCCCCGGGAATCATCACCAGCGTGCCCGGCTCCACCTTTGGATCGGTCAGGTCTATATCATTGCCGGGGAAGTCCATGATATCTTCGGCGCTCACATCGAATGTATCCGCAACGGATTCAAAGGTATCGCCGTCCTTCCATTCATAATACAAACCATCCACAGGCGGGATGGTCAATTCCATGCCGGGCTTGAGGTTATGCGGATTATCCTCCAACTGGGTATTGACATACAAAATGGATTCGGTTTTGAGTTTGAACTCATCCGCGATCCTCAGCATGGCGTCGCCGCGCGAGACGCGATAAATAATGGATTCATATCGTGGTCGTTCAGGGATGTTCGTTTTCAACTGCAGTTCGCGCAGGATGGACGAAAGACCGTCTCCCTCCAGGCCGGCCAGGGGGATACCCGCCTGAGGCTGACCGGCGACTGATTCGCTGGTCGGCTCCATCACGACAGGTGCCTGGGCCGGCGGAAGTGTGCTTTTATAGTACAGTGTCGACCCCAGCAAACCGACGACCAGGATGATGGTTAAAACCCAACTGAGGACCGAAAAACGATCCGCCCTGATTTTCGTGCGCGAAGAGGTGGGCGGTTCATTGACTGCCGGGACTTCCTTTGGCTTGCGCTTGAACTTTTGAGCAAGGAAGGAAAAGATGGATCGAATTTTTTCCGGTACGTATTTCATTCTATTATGCAGGCAAACCTGCCGTTATGCATCCTTGGTGAGATTCTCAAGAAATTCCATGTTGTTTTTGGCGCGCTCCATGCGGGTGATGATGGCTTCGGTCGCCACGGAATTGTCCATGCCGGCACCCTGCGGAGGCGACGAGATCATCTGGATGAACATACGGCGCATGAGCCAGACTCGCTGCAACAGGTCGGGACCAAGAAGCAGGTCTTCGCGGCGCGTGGACGAGCGTTCGATGTCCACGGCGGGGAAGATGCGGCGTTCCTGTAATTTACGGGAGAGAATTAACTCCATGTTGCCGGTGCCTTTGAATTCTTCGTACACCACGTCGTCGAGGCGCGAGCCGGTATCCACGAGACAGGTGGCGATGATGGTCAGCGAGCCGCCATCCTCGACGTTGCGCGCCGCACCAAAGAAGCGCTTGGGCGGGTACAACGCGGAGGGATCCATACCGCCGGAGAGTGTGCGCCCTGAGGGGTTGACGACCAGGTTATAGGCGCGGGCGAGGCGGGTGATCGAGTCCATTAAGATTACCACATGGCGTCCGATCTCCACCAATCGCTTAGCGCGCTCTAATGCCAGTTCCGCCGTGCGGACGTGCGCTGTGACGGGTTCATCAAAGGTGGAAGCCACCACCTCGGCATCCACAGAACGGTCCATGTCCGTCACTTCCTCGGGGCGTTCGCCGATGAGTGCAATGATTAGATGCACATCAGGATATTTGGTTGAAATGGAATTTGCAATCTGTTTGAGAATGGTGGTCTTACCCGCCTTGGGAGGAGAAACGATCAACCCGCGCTGTCCGCGTCCAATGGGAGCGATCAGGTTAATCAGGCGCGGGGCAAGTGTATCGTGGTCTGTTTCCAGGTCAAAGCGAACCTCCGGGAAAATGGGGGTCAGGTTTTCAAAGACAACCCTGCGCAAGCCTGGCTCCGGTTCCAGCCCATTAATGGATTCCACTTTAAGCAATCCAAAATGTCTTTCGCTTTCGCGGGGCGGGCGTACCTGCCCAATGACGAGGTCGCCGGCGCGCAGGTCGTATTTTCGTAACTGCGCCTGTGACACATATACATCCTGATCACTGATGCGGTAATTCGTTGCCCGCAGAAAGCCAATGCCTTCGCTCATGATTTCGAGAATGCCGCCGCGCAGTTCAATGCCCTCCTTTTGCGCCTCCGCCTCGCGGATCGTCATTGCCAGGGCTTCCTTCTTCATGCGATTGTAATTTGGAATATTGAGGCTTTTCGCCATGCCGCGCAGTTTCGACAGCGGTTCGTTCTCAAGTTCAAGTATTTTCATGTTATGTTCTCTTGGTGGGGAATTGGGATGGAATGCAAAACTAACCAGCCCCCTTCGGCGGGCCGGCGATTTTCCTTATGATGTCGGTGAAATTGGGAGTTCGCTCAAGGTTCTCGTTAGATTATCTGCGCAGGCAAAGACTAACCTGCGATTCCTCACATACTCAAATTTACAAAATATCAGGGGAATTGACAGTATTATAGCACGCACGTGTGCCTGACGCAAGGCGCTTGATCATCAAATTCCATTGTCCAGTATACGATTCTGCAAATCCGACAAACGGCGGTACAGCCCATCCCTGTTTTTTAGTTCGATATGTGTGCCGCGCTCCACGATACTGCCATGGTTCATGACAAGGATATCATCCACGTTTTCAAGTCCGATTAACCGGTGCGTTATAAGCAGCGATGTCTTATGTTTCATCACATCAAATAAAGTATCAAGCACCTGCTTCTCGGTCAGCGGGTCGAGGTTGGCGGTAGGTTCGTCGAGGATCAAAATTGGCGCATCTTTTATCAATGCGCGGGCGATGGCAAGGCGCTGGCGTTCTCCGCCTGACAAACGCAGGCCTTGTTCCCCGATCATCGTGTCGTAACCTTTTGGCAGACCCATAATGAAGTTATGAATTTGTGCGGATTTGCACGCTACTTCCACTTCTTCACGTGTGACCTTTTTGCGGGCGAAACGCAAATTCTCATAGATGGATGTGTTGAAGAAATAGGTATTCTGGGAGACGTACCCGCATCTTGCCCTGACTTCATCCTGATTCAGCGCTTTGAGCGACTCTCCGCCCAAGCGGATATCTCCGACTTCGTACTCCCAGAATCGCAGCAGGAGATTGGCAATGGTACTCTTCCCCGCTCCGCTCGGACCGACGATGGCAACTGACGTCGAAGGTCTAAGGTCAAAAGTCAGGTTGTGCAGAGCGGGTGCCGTTTGGGTGGGGTAGTTGAAGGTGAGGTTCGAGAATTCGATATTCGATAGTCGGTTATCGAGTTTCGAATTTCGAATATCGTCTTTTATTTCGGGCTCTGTATCCACCACTTCAAATAGACGTTTTGCCGCTTCGCGGGAGGAATTCCACATTTGGGCGGCGAGCGGCAGCGGAATGACGGCTTCAAAGGAAGCAAGAGTCAGCAAGGTCAATGAGGCAAGCATGGGACCGGGGAGATTCCCGTTGATGATCTGCGGAATGGTCAGGAAGAGTACCGCCCATATGCCGAGGTTGGTGAGCAAAGTCCCCAGAGCGGAGTGGATGCCTGTCACATGCGCCATGCGGCGTTGGGCGTCCCCGTAGTCGTTTCCGTTCGATGCAATTTGCTTGAGGCGTTCGTCGGCGCGACCATAGGCGATCAGGTCTGCCATGCCTTGAATGCCGTCCACAAGGCAGGTTTGCAAGTCGGCGCGCAGGGAGATGGTCTGTTCGGCGGATGTGCGGCTGGTCGTCTGCGCGAGGATCGGGAGGAACAAGCCGAGGCTGAGATAAAAGATCAGGAAGACAGGAGCAAGCAGTGGGTAGAAGGAAGCGAGAAAGATGGCAGTGAACGTCCCAACGACGATGGCGGTCAACGGGGGTGAAACGACGCGGACGTAGAAATTTTCCAGCGTTTCCACATCACCGATGATGCGGGCAAGCAAGTCACCAGCGCGGAAGTTCATCAGGCGGGCGGGGGCGAGGGGCTCGAGTTTTTCGTAAAACCAGATGCGGAGTTTGGCGAGCAGGCGGAAGGTAACGTCGTGCGAGACGAGGCGTTCGAGGTAGCGGAAGACGGCGCGGGTGATGCCGAAGAAGCGCGTGCCGACGGTGGAGACGCCGAGGTCTGCGACGGAGGTGGCGATGGCGGCGGTGGAGATGAGCCATGCGGATGTGCCCATGAGCGCCACGCTCGCGCCAATGGTGATGGAACTCATCAAAACGGAGAGGGTGACCCGATGCCAATTGCCGCGCAGGAATTGGAGCAGGCGGGGAAGGATCGATTTTTGATTTACGATTTCAGATTGACGATTGACGATTTGGTCAAAGGTCGATGGTCGAAGGTCGGGTGTCTCGGATGGTTGGGTTTTGACTTGCGACTTGTGACTTGTGACTTGCGACTGTACCATAGCCGCATACATGCCGTTCTTTGTGATGAGTTCGCGATGCGTGCCTTGTTCGATGATTTTGCCTTCGTCGAGGACGATGATAGTATCGGCTTGGAAGATGGTGTTGAGGCGGTGGGCGATGGTGATGGTGGTGCGTCCCTGCATCAACTCACGGGTGGATTCTTCGAGCAGGGACTCAGTTTCTGGGTCGAGCGCGGAGGTTGGTTCGTCGAGAATCAGAATGGGTGCATCTTTGAGGAAGGCGCGGGCGAGGGCGAGGCGTTGGGCTTGTCCGCTGGAGAGGCGGGCGCCGTTTTCGCCGACGATGGTCTCGTATTTTTCGGGCAACGATTCGATGAACTCGTGCAAGCGCGCGGCTTTAGAGGCTTGGAGAACTTCTTCGTGCATCGCGTCCGCTTTGCCGAGGCGGATGTTTTCCGCGAGGGTGGTGTGGAAGAGGTGTGGTTTTTGTGGAATCCAGGCGATGGCATTCTGAAGGCGGAAGGCGGAAGGCAGAAGGCTCCCTTCGGTTGGGTGGATGAAGGCGAGCAATAACTGAACAAGGGTGGATTTGCCCGCGCCTGTTTTTCCGACGAGGGCGATATGTTGACCTTGCTTGATTTTCAGGTTGATATTTTGCAGGGCGGGGGTGTTTTCGTTAGGGTAGGTGAAGGAGATATTCGATAATTCGATATTTGGAGATTCGATATTCGATATTCGAGTATCGACGTTCGAGTATCTCATATCGGGTGTCGGGGTATCAAGTATTTCATAGATTCTTTTTGCCGCCGTTGTACCGTTCATCCCCGCATGGAATCTCACTCCGAGGGCGCGCAGAGGCATGTAGAACTCGGGGGCAAGGACGAGCAGGAAGAGCGCGGGGCGAAAATCCATGAAGCCGTAGAGCAGGCGAAAACCGATCTCAACGGCGACGAGGGCGGTGCTGATGGTGGCGAGCATTTCGAGCGCAAGCGCAGAGAGGAAGGTGATGCGCAGGACGCTCAGTGTCCTGTCGCGGTATTGTTCGGAGATCTTGGCTATGTTCTTCGCCTGTCCCTTCGATTGACCGAAGAGTTTGAGCGTGGTCAATCCTTGCAGGCTGTCGAGGAAGTGGGCGCTGAGCAGGCGCAAGGTTTCATACTGGCGTTTGGTAACCACCTCCGCGCCCTTGCCGATCAAGATCATGAAGAACGGAATCAATGGCGCGGTGATGAGGAAAACGAAGCCAGTGAGCAGGTCAATGGGAAAGACGAAAACGAGGATGGAGATAGGAACAAGTGCTGTAATAACTAATTGTGGAAGATACTGGCTGAAATACGCATCCAGCGCTTCGATGCCTTCGACAGCCGCAGTGGTCAGTTCGCCTGTGCGTTGTCCGCGGGCGTAGGCGGGACCGAGTTTGAGGATGTGGGCGAAGAGTCGTTCACGTAAATCTGTTTTGATGCGGACGGCGACGGCGTTGGCGGCGACTTCGTTGACCCAGGTGAGAAATGTCCGCCCGCTGATGGCGAGGAGGATGAAGAGAAGCGGAGTTGTAACCTGCTCGAGCGATAACTTCTGTAAAAAAACCCCGTCCACGACGGTTGCGAGATTCCAAGCCTGCCAGATGGTCAGGAATCCAGCCAGAAGTCCGGAGAGAATCGTTAAGGTCAGTGCGAGGCGGGAGTCGCGGGTGAGAGTCAAAAGTCTATGATGCATTTGTAAAGTGTCAAGTGTCAGGTGCGGGGTGTCCAGTTAAAAAGTTTGAAGGTTGAGCGAAGTATACCTCTCGTCAACCTTCAAACTGGTTGGTTCAAAGTTTGAGATTGCTTCGCGGCTGGGTTTCGATACGGACTTCGTCCTACCCAACCACCAGCCGCTCGCAATGACATTAATATACGAGGCTCTTCTTATCGGTGCTGATGCGCTTGCGGAACTGGTAGTACGACCAGCCTTGATAGACAAGCACGATGGGGACGAAAATGAGCGCGACGATGGACATGACCGTCAGTGTGTATTGCGAGGATGAGGCGTTGTAGATGGTCAGCGAGAAGGCAGGGTTGGTGCTGGAGATCATCACGCGCGGGAACATCAGGGTGAAGAACGCGACCTGTGTCAGCACGATGTGAAGCGCAACGGTAATGAACGCCCAGCCTTCCATCTTGCGGTTGATGAAGAAGATGGCAACCACGATTGCAACGACGGAGGCAATGGGAGTGAAGCCCGGGTCAATGCCAATCTTGGAGGTGATGTCAGTGGCGCTGTAAGTGAAGACTGCCAATAGGACGACCACCACAGCCGCAACCACATATAGTTTCTTCGAAAGTTCGCGGGCACGTTCGCGCAGGCCGCCTTCGAGCTTGAGGGTCAGGAAGGTCGCGCCATAGAGCAGGAAGACCGTGACCATGGTCAAACCGCCGAGCAAGCCATAGGGATTTAGGAGGGTGAACAGGTTGCCCGTGTACATCATATTCGCATCGATCGGCACGCCGCGAGCAAGATTTGCAAAAGCAGTGCCAAGCAGCAGCGCAGCGAGGAACGAGCCGACCGCGATCATCCAATCGAAGGTGTGACGCCATTTGGGGTTGGAGTCCTTCGAGCGGTATTCGAACGAGATACCGCGAATGATCAACCCGACCAGCAATAGGAAGAGCGCAAGATAGAAGCCGCTGAACATGGTGGCGTACCAGTGCGGGAATGCCGCGAATATGGCGCCGCCAGCCGTCAACAACCAGACTTCGTTGCCGTCCCAGGTTGGCCCGATCGTGTTGATAATGGCGCGGCGTTCCTCATCTTTCTTGCCAAGGAAGGGCAGCAACATGCCGACGCCGAAATCGAAACCTTCTAGGAAGAAGAACCCGATCCAAAGGACGGCGATCAAAATGAACCAGAGTGTTTGCAGGAATTCGTAAGACATGGCGTTTCTCCTAGTCGTCCGCGCCGACGGCGGTAGTGGCAACATCCACCGATTCGTGCATGGCGGCGTCGGGTCCGGCAATGGCATATTTTTTCATCAGGTAGTACATGGCGGCGGCAAGCACGCCGTACACAGCCGTATAGCCGATCAACGAGATCAGCAGGTCAACAGTAGTCAGGTTCGGCGAAACCGCATCCTGCACCTTGAGCAAGCCCTGCACGATCCACGGCTGGCGCCCCATTTCGGTCAGGATCCATCCGCTAGCGTTGGCGATATACGGCAGGACGATCACCCATGGCACCCACTTCATCCATTTCGCGTTCTCGTATTTTCCGCGCGTGGCAAGTAGGAACAGGAAGGCAAGCAGCATCATCGCTAAACCGATGGTCATCATGAAGCGGAAGGTCCAGTAGGTGACGACCATCAACGGGATGTAATCGCCGGGACCGTAGGTCGCCGCGTACTCATCCTGGATGTCATACACGCCTCGGACCTCACAATCGAAGTTGTTACACGCCAGGAAGCTTAAGACTCCGGGGATGCCGATCTGACTCGTGCGGAACGACCACACTTCACGTTTACCGCTCAAGTCGCCGATGGTAAGAATGGAGAAATCGGCGGGCGCGGAAGTTTCCCAGTGCGCTTCGATGGCGGAGAATTTCATCGGCTGGGTCTCGAACATGAACTGTCCATTGGTGTGACCGCCGAAGAAAACCAGCGTGCTGGCGATCAAACCGACGATGGTGGCGGTCAGGAAGGAGCGTTTGAACAGTTCCACGTTCTGCTTGCGGGCGATGTGATAGGCGCTGATGCCGATGACGAAGAAACTGGCGGTGGCAAGGCCCGCAGCGACGGTGTGCCAGAAGAACAGCCAGCCTTTGGGATTGGCGATGAGCGCGAAGAAATCCACCAGTTCGGCGCGCCCGTTGACTTCGTTGATGACGTAGCCGACCGGGTGCTGCATCCAGCCGTTGGCTAGCAAAATCCACAGCGCGGATAAATTCGATCCGATGACTACCAGCCAGATGGAGGCGAGGTGGGCCTTCTCGGGAATTTTCCCTTCGCCAAAAATCCACACGCCGAGGAAGGTTGATTCGAGGAAGAATGCCATCAGGGCTTCAATTGCAAGCGGCGCACCGAAGATGTCGCCAACGTAGCGGGAGTATTCCGACCAGTTCATACCGAACTGGAACTCCTGCACGATGCCGGTGACGACGCCGATGGCAAAGTTGATGAGGAAAAGCTTGCCCCAGAACTTTGCCGATTTGCGGTAGGTTTCATCCCTGGTCTGGTAGAAGCGCGTTTGGAAATATGCCACGTACCAGGAAAGCCCCAACGTGAGCGGGACGAAGAGGAAGTGATAGACGGTGGTAAGACCAAACTGCCACCTTGAGAGAGTGATGGGATCCATATATGTATTCTCCAAAAAATGTTATTGATTATGGTGGGGAATTTGAAGAGTTGGATTTGTGATGCTCATTCTCCTTTTATGTTGGGATGTTTACGGCGAGGGGAATGCCGTTTGTAACAGGATCAGGCGTCAGTTTGGGTGAGGCGATCAGTTGCCCCTCCTCCACCAGTTGTTGAAAGGTGATGCTGGACATTTCGTCGCGCAGGAGATTCTTCAGCCGAATCCACTGGCAGTGGACGGGACATTTGCGCTGGAACGGACACTCGTCGGGCTTGATGATGCAATCGGAGAGATAGAGTTCGCCTTCGAACTGCTCGACGACCTGCAGGAAGGTGATCTGGCTTGGATCATGCGCAAGGGAGATGCCGCCGTCGCGTCCCACCTGAGTTTCGATGAAGCCGCCAGCCGCCAATTCCGCAACGATGCGCTGGAGCAGCGCCGGGGGGATGAGCATTTCGCGCCCAATCTCGGAGGTGGGCAGGCGCGTGCCCTTGGGTTTTTTGGAAAGCGCCAGTATCACACGGACAGCGTAATCGGTTTGACGGTTAATTCTAAACATGGGGTTGTCCAATCAAGTGACGGGAAAATGTTGAGCACAGGAGTCAACGTTTACGGACATTGTAAGAATTTCCCCCGAATTTTTCATGTGACAAATGTCACATTCTTAAAGGATGATTGTATTTTATTTTTCGTTGAGGTGTTCGATATTTATTACAAGCTTTGGCCATTAATATTCGACAGTACAAATGACGTATATCCAAGGGATAAACAATTTGCGGGGCAAAACCACAACAAAATCGGAGCCAGGTGGCTCCGATTCATCCATCCTATTCAAGCCCATTCGCATGCTACTGAATCTCCCCCTCGCAATTTGTGAATGTGTCTGTTCCAGGACCGCCGATGCAGACATCGTTTCCGTCGCCGCCATTAATGATGTCATCTCCCCCACCCCCGAGGATGCAGTCGTTTCCGCCCAAGCCATTGATATCGTCCGCACCAGGACCACCGAGAATGAGGTCGTTGCCTTCGGTGCCGGTGATCGTCCCTGAGCCGGTGACGAGGGTCGTGACCGTGATGCCCGCGCAGGCGGACGGCTTGATGTGATTTATATTGTATGAAAGCGACTCGCTGTCAACGCGTGTGGCAGGGACAGTGTTGGTGGTGGCAACCGCCGTCATGGAGGTTATGATGATCAGCGCAGTCATCCCAAAGAACAGAATGCGGAACGGAAATATAAATCTTGTTCTCATAATTTTATGCTTCCCAACACAGTCGTTTCAATTTCGGGCAGTGTAAATTCAAGTTCACCATTGCTGATGACATACTCAACCGGCTCCCCGGAGGGACGACTTTCAAGTTCGCGTTTAATGACGGGCTGTGTATTCTCCGTTTGCGGCACATAGACATAAACCACCCTTTTTTCCTGCATGTCCGCATTTTCCGCCGTCTCGTTAAAAATGGATTCGGGAGCTAGAGCCGCCACAGATACCCTGCCGATCGTTTTACTGTCATACACAGGTTCGTAATCTGCCGGCTCGGTGTCATCAGGGACACCGAGCCGGCCGCTGGTGATCACGTACCGATATGTTGTGCCTTCACCCTGAACAAAATAATAGTTCAAAAAATTGCGGGTCATGTGCAGAATCATCGTACCCTGCCGCTCGGCGAGTCTGGCAAGGCCGTCCATCGATGCGACGTCAATGATCGAGGATGCTGGCGCGATGTTCTGCTCATAGACATCCACCAGTATGGCTCCATACTTCAAACGGATCAGCGCCTCCTGACTCTGGCTGGCAGTGCGATACATGTTCATGCCAGCAACGATCAAGCCCAGCAATGAAAGCCCAAAACCAACAAAGGAAATGAAACGGATCATCCACACAGGAAACAGAAATCCAAACAGTGAAATGGTGTTCGCCTTCTGGGTGGCGCTTCCCACCAATCCCTGCTTGGATGAATACAGCGGATCCGCCTGGGATGGATCTGATGCAAGGTAAAAGTGCACTTTGTTATATTTGAAGATAAGCACGGGCGAAAAAGAATCGCTGACCGGCTTCCCATCCACATTGGCTGTAAAAGCCGTATCTGTGATGATCTCCAACGTGTAGGAAGTTTGTTGTAGACCGGCCTGCTCTTCCACAAGGTTAACCAAGGATTCAACCTGGCACAGATCAAGGGTCGTCGTGGTGAAATACGAGTTGCCTGAAAATGCCGTATCCGGGATCAGGGGAATTGTACGGAACCATCCGCTTTGTTGGTCCATGATGCGAGCATACATTCTATGACTGCCCGATATTCCCTGCAAGCGCTCCGCACTGATGATGTTATGGGTGTAGCCGACATTTAGGAAACAAGCCAGCTTTGGGAAGACGGGCTCCCCCGCGCGCACCACCTCGGTATCGTACACACCGGGCGTTCCTGTCGCGGAATAAACAAACTGCCCTTCCTGTTCGTAGGGAATATTCTCTGCGGGCTGATTCAGGGGGCGGGTGAAGGAATAAATTCCCGATACAAGGAATAGCAGGACAAGAAAACCAAATCCATATAAGACAACTTCGGGGGAACGCCCGAAGCTGCCCAACGGCATGTTTTTTCCCTTTTTGCGACGAGACGGCGTTTTGAACATGTCAAACATCAAAACACCTCCCAGGACAGCAACGATGAGCGACATATGCAATGGCACACGCGTCCATTCGATTACCTTTCCCAATTTTGGAACATGCACCCATAATGTACCGACAATCTCATCCTGTTTTGGTTGATAGGAATCCAGCCATGGGTTATTGTCACCTTTAAGTACAAAGCGGTCAAGTTCCGTATCCGCAATACGATGAAAGACAAAGCTGCCCATGTTTGGGTCTTTATAAACGACCGCATCCCCCACCCGGTATGCTGGTTCCTCCCGAACAAGCACCAGATCGCCGAGAAAAAAGTCCGGCTCCATGCTATTGCCGTCCACAATGACATTGGTCACTGCACCGCCCAACTGGGTTGGTGCGAACGCAAGGAAGAAGATGAACGTAAATAATAAGGCTGATAAGTTAGTGATTGTGGAGAAACGGCTGCTGGTATCTTTCATTTCATTTCCAAGGACAGGTCTGCTCGCGGGTTGTCCCCCGTCAACCTTCAAAGCGGGATCGCCCATACAAGCAGACCTGTCACTTTACGTTATAAAGAAACCCGCAAACTATTCAGGTTAACTGAAGTTGCCTAACAGAAAGACCGGCGGCATGAAAGAAGCCAAGAAGTAAGTCTGGTCGACGACGCAAGCGAGCAAAACCACGATCAAGCATTGAGCGAATCTCCTCTTTAGAAGTTGGACGAGCATTTCTGAGATGTTGTTTAACATTTCCGTGACAATACTCTTCCGGATTGAGCTGTGGAGCGTAAGCAGGTAACTCTTCAATCATGATCTCAGGATGCTGGCAGAGATAAGCTTTGGTGAGCTTGCTAAGATGAATACGGGCTCGATCCCAGATCAAGATGATTTTTCCAGGTACCTGCCTACGGAGGTGTTCAAGTGCCTCAATCAAGTTATCGCTTTTTATCGAACCTTCAAAACATTTCTTGTAGATCTTGCCTGTAAGTGTCAGCGCTACGGCTGTCGATAGCGCTCGACGATCTTTGGTTACCCGTCGAAAAACGGGTCTCTTGCCAGTCCGAGCCCACGTCGTAGCCAATATTTCTTGAAAGGAGAACCCAAATTCATCCCAAAATACGATTTTTGCTTTGAGACGATGTGACTTTTTTTATCCTTGGCCAATCTCCTAGCAACCAAGCTTCCACTAACTCTTTTTCCTGTTCAATAGCCTGTGGCATTGGCTTTTGTGGACTGAAACCTAGTTTGCGCAACAATCGATTGAGGTAATTCGGATGATAAGTGACATCAAATTCTCTTTTGATCAATTTTTGGACACGGTCCAATGTCCAGCGATCAGTTGGATATCCATTCGCCAAAGCCCCTCGTTCCAGCTTCCTCTTTAAGCTTTGCTTTTGTGGATTACTCAACTTCGGCTCGCTACCAGCCGCTTTTCTTTTTTGGAGTCCGCGCATACCTTTTGTTTCTATGATTCTGGCCCATTGGCCGACCGTGGCCCGGCTTACTCCGAGGTGTCTTGAGATTTCGGCTTTTGACATTTTTCCAGCTTTCAACAGCCGTCCACCTTCAAGCCGTCTTTCTTCCATTTGTTCTCGGGTTAGGTATGATGGTTTCCATGTCATACCGACTATTGTAAATCAATCTAAGTAAACCTGAATAGTTGCTGGCGGCGACCACACGCAGCTGGTCAATGGATGAAGCAATCAAACCGGTGGTGGTGCAGGTCCAGACTGTAGTCACCCCGACCTGGGTGCAGGCATACCAAGTACCGGTAGTGGCTACAAGCTGGGCTTTTACTTTACCGGTGGCAGCAGGAGCGCCAAGATCAAATTCGACGCTATCCAGGGTGGATGGATTGGTCCCATTCAACGTGTACACAACACTGGTAATTGTGTAACCACTGACCACGCCCAGGCCATCACCCGCCTTGGTGGCAGGGACAGTGTTCGCGGCGGCAAATGCATATGAGGCGACCGAGATGGCGAGGACGGCAAAGAGGACAAACAAAACTTTGAAATTGCCTGACATGGCTTTTCTCCTTGTTTTGCAAATCCGATCTATGTCGGGGCTGCGCTAGTGAAACAAAATGTTTCGAAGAGTAATCAGCCATCCTGATAAAAAAAGCCTGACTTTTGATAAGCCAGACCAAAAAACACAAAATCAATTTATGATCTTCGGCGGCCTGGCAGTCATGGTCACTTGCGGTGACGGTAGACCCATGGCTTTGCGTCGCCGGCTTTCGCCGGGTTTGCCTTTATCGGATGTCTGCACAAACTATAGCATGGAACCCCGCAGTCATCACCTTACAGAACAGTTACAACAACCGCTTGTGAAAGGCATATGCAAGGTGATGACATTCGTCATCTTGCATGTGAAATCATTCCAAATACAATAAATGCGACACAAGGAGAAGCGTATGACAAAACTCGATACCATGGTTCAGGGCTTTCTTGCGCAGAAGAAGATCGCCGTCGTCGGCGTTTCGGATAAGCGTGACACAGGCTGCAACCTGGCCTACACAAAATTCAAGGAAAACGGGTACCAGGTGTTCGCGGTCAACCCGCGCATCGCATCCTTCCAGGGCGACGCCTGCTACGCCGACCTGAAATCCATCCCCGAAAAAGTGGATGCGGTCTTCATCCTTGCCAGCCCAAAAGTGACCGACCAGATCGTCAACCAGTGCGTGGATCTCGGAGTAAAACACGTCTGGATGCATTGCATGATGGGCACCAAGCCCGGACTTGCAGCAAGCATGACCAGCGTCTCACAGGAGGCGGTGGATGTGTGCAAAGCCAATGGGATTGCCGTCATCCCCGGGGCGTGTCCGAATCAATTCTTGCAACCGGATTTTGGTCACAAGATGATGCGCGGATTGTGGCGCATGTTCGGGTATATGAAAATCGATTGAGAGCCAAACGCAAATCGGGATGACATTGACCTGTCATCCCGATTTTTTTATTGCCGCCCCCTCAACGTCACGGAGCCCAAAAGACCAATATCAAGGGAATCGCCACCAGCAAAACGATCATTTCCAGAAGCAGCCCCATGCGCCAGTAATCACCGAATTTATAGCCGCCGGGTCCCATCACCAGCGTATTGGACTGGTGCCCGATCGGCGTGAGGAAGGCGCATGACGCGCCGATGGTGATCGCCATCAGGAACGGGTCGATGGAGGCGTCCAACCCCTGCGCCGTGCGGATGGCGATGGGAGCCATCAACACGACCGCCGCGGCGTTGTTGACCAAATCCGAGAGGAACATGGTGGCAACCAGCAACACGACTAGCGCGAAGGCGGGCGGGAATTGGCTGGAGATGCGCAAAATGCCGTCCGCGATGAGTTGGGCGCCGCCCGTTGTTTCAAGCGCAGCGCCAACGGGGATCATCGCGCCAAGCAGGATGATGATGGGCCAGTCCACGCTTTCGTATGCTTCGCGCAGGTTGACGATGCGCGTCACGACCATGAGCAGGACAGCGGCAGTAAAAGCGACCTGCACGGGGATGAGTCCGGCGGCGGAGGCTATCAATGCGGCGGCGAAAATTCCGAGGGCGAGGAACATCTGTCCCTTTGGGGTGGCGAGGCGCAGGTCCCGTTGGGCGAGCGGCAGGCATCCGAGTCGTTCCACCACTTCCTTGATCGTCTCCACATGGCTTTGCAGAAGCAGGACGTCGCCGTTCTGAAAGCGGACGCTGTCCAGTCGCTGGCGCATGAGTTTGCCCTGGCGCGAAATCGCCAGCAGGTTGACACCGTAACTGCCGCGCAGGTTGAGCGTGCGGGGCGTGCCGCCGATCATGATCGAGTTCGGCATGATCACCGCTTCGATCAGGGTGACATCGTCGGAATCCAAATCCGCCTGTTGGATCTTCTTGTCGGCGACGAGGTCAAGCCCCGTGGTTTGAACCAGTTTTTTGATGTTCTCCGCCTCGGCGCTGACGATGAGGATGTCGTTCTCCAACAGCTTTGTGTGCGCCGACGGTTCCATGCGGCGTTCACTTCCACGGATCAAACCGATGACCAGCGCCTGCGTTTTGGAAAATTCGGTCACTTCATACAAACGTTTTCCGCTTAATGGCGATTTTTCGGGGATGCGTACTTCAGTGATGTAGTTTTCGACATCGAAGAGACCATCGTTGGATGACTTGCTCTTGCGGACGGGAATCAGCCGCCAGCCGAAGAAGGTGATGAAGAGAATCCCCGCCACCGCCACGCCGACACCAACGGGGGAAAAATCGAACATGCCAAACGGCGGCGCGCCCGTACTTTCACGGAAGGAGGAGGCAATGATGTTGGGCGGCGTGCCGATCAACGTGGTCATGCCGCCGAGCAGGGAGGCGAACGCCAATGGCATGAGCAGGTACGAAGCGGGAATCTTTCTGCTGCGCGCGATCTGAAGCACAACGGGAAGCATTAACGCCAGCGCGCCGACGTTGTTCATGAACGCGGAGAGCAGTGCGACGAAACTGGTCAGCGCGGCGAGCTGGATGACGACCCCGCCCTTGAGTTGGGCGAGCCAGTCGCCGATGATGCCGACGATGCCCGAGTTTTGCAGTCCGCGGCTGAGGACGAGCACCGCCGCCACCGTGATGATGGCAGGGTTGCTGAACCCGATAAACGCCTGCCCGACGGGAATCAACCCCGTCAATGTGACGATGAGCAGCGCCAGCAGGGCGACCATATCATAGCGCCAGCGCCCGGTGATGAACAGGACAAGCGTTAATAGAAGTGTTCCGAAGATGGTCCATTGATCAAGTGTCATGGCGCAATCTTATCAGGAATACTCCTCTTTCATCAATCGTTCAAATCCCCGCTTCGTGAGTTGACTTAACTCTTCGAACAATGGTCTTTCGATCTTCTTAAAATTGAAGCAGGATTTTCCCTGCATGTGTTTCTTGAGTTCGGGAGAGATGGTTTTCAGCAGGTCTGGATACATGTAAACAGGCATCAGATAGAAAGAAACATAGTTCTTCTTGATCTGCGCCGAGCCGAAGAAGATCTCCTTCTGCCATTTTTCGCTGTAGGCGGCGTCGAGATAGAAGGTATCGCCTGAATCGGTTTTGACGGTCAGTTTTTCGGCGTAAGGCTTGAGAATGTCTTTGAGGGATTCAAAGACGAGGAGGAATTCGGTTTGGGCGGGCATGGGTGCTCCTAAAAATTTTATCCGCCCTGACGTAAACGTCTGGGCGGCTTCGTAACAATAGCACGGGGGGTTCATCCCCGTGCAGGAATTATGGCGATACAACGATCTGCATAAAGATCAGATCTCCGAACACATTTCCATCGGGATCAAGCGCCTGCCACGCAGATTCATACGTCCCCGTTTCAGCGGGGGCGGTGAACACTATGCGGATGGTGGCTTGCGTCCCTGCGCGGGCGGGGAAGAGCGGCTGTTCCTCGGCTGCGCCGAGTGGGCTGCCGCCCACCCATTTAAGGCGATAGGATGCATCCCAGTTGCAGGTTCCGCTGTTTTGCACCAGCCATTGCTTGTCAATGGATGCACCCGCGAAAAAGGATGAGCCGTCCTGAATGGTAATGTCATCCACAAAAGAAAGGCCGTTCGTGCAGGGTCCTGTTGTAGGGGTTGGGATGAGGCTCGGGGCGGGAGCTGCTGTAAACAAGGCTGGCACAGGCGTGGTGGTGGCGGGCGGTTGCGTGGGCGGCGGCTGTGTCGGCGGGCGGAAAGGCGCGGGTGTAGATCGAGGCGCGCATGCCGCCGTGTAGAAAAGGATCGGGAGGAGAAGCAGGCCTGCCCTGAGTTTGATCGAAGGGATGGGTATAAGGAAGAAGCGGGTCGTCTTCATAAGAAAATGGACACGTTTCCGTGTCCATCTATTTTACGCTTCTTCTTCATTTCCGCCAGCAGGTTCGGCCACCTCCGCGCCCATATCAAGCGGCAGGACGATCTCGCCCGCCATCGATTTCTGACGGATGACACCTTCGATCTCCGCCATCATGTTGGGATTGGAACGCAGGAAATCCTTTGCATTCTCGCGCCCCTGACCGAGACGCAGGTCACCGTAGGAGAAGAACGCGCCGCGCTTGGTTATGACCTCAAACTTGGTTGCCAGATCGAGGACATCACCGGCCTTCGAGATGCCTTCGTTGAACATGATGTCAAATTCGGCCGTGCGGAAGGGAGGCGCCATCTTGTTCTTAACCACCTTGACGCGTGTGCGGTTGCCGATGACCTCCTCGCCCACCTTGATGGACTGGATGCGGCGCACATCAAGACGCACGGAGGCGTAGAACTTGAGCGCCTGGCCGCCTGTGGTGGTTTCGGGGTTGCCGAACATCACACCGATCTTCTGGCGCAATTGATTGGTGAAGATGACGGCGGTCTTGGTCTGGTTGATCGCGCCGCTCAATTTGCGGAGCGCCTGTGACATAAGGCGCGCCTGCACACCCATGGTGGCATCGCCCATATCGCCTTCGATCTCGGAACGCGGCACAAGCGCGGCAACGGAATCAACCACAACGACATCCACTGCCCCGGAGCGCACGAGGGTCTCTGCGATCTCGAGCGCCTGTTCACCCGTATCCGGCTGGGAGACAAGCAGGTTATCAATATCCACGCCGACTTTGGCGGCATAGGACGGGTCAAGCGCATGTTCCATGTCTATAAATGCAGCGGTGCCACCCAGTCTCTGCGCTTCCGCCACAATGTGCTGACAAAGGGTCGTTTTGCCGGAAGACTCAGGCCCGTAGATTTCGATGACGCGCCCGCGCGGAATGCCGCCGACGCCGAGGGCAATGTCGAGGGAGAGCGAACCGGTGGGAATCACCTCGGTCACCATTCCGTGGGCTTCGCCGAGGCGCATGATCGAGCCGTCTCCGTAGCGTTTCAAAATATCGCCGACAGCCTTGTCGAGCACGGCCTGCCTGGCATTATCCACGTTTTGAGTCTGTGCAGCTTCTGCGGATGCGGAACGTTTTCTAGCCATGAGTCAATTCTCCAGTATGGGTGTTAAAATTTAACCGCGATGGGTCAAGGTGTACGGGAAGCGGCTAAATTCGTGGGCTACCCACAAAGCCACCAAGAAACCTTTGTGGCTTCGAGCCTTTGTGGTTTCGTGGTCTATGAAGAAAGCCCATCCTTTTAGTCACTCTCGGTGTACGTGTGTTCGAGAGTATAGCACAGATGTTCTGATTGTCAAGTGTCAGGGTTGAGGTACGGCGGTGGGGGGCAAAAAATCCAGGGTCGGGACAGGCGGACGTTCCGTGCTGAATCCCTTTTCGCCCCGGAAGGTAAAGAAAGCCACCTGCCCGGGAAAGACTTCCACCCAGGTCTGGTAGTTCTTATCTTCATACTTCAGCGTGATCTTGTAAATACCCGCCGGCAGGTCACCCAGCACAAGGTTTTCGTTGTAATACGGGTCCGGGTTGATCGCGCCGCCGTTGCCATAGGTGCGGGCTACAAGCGTCCTTTTGGGTCGTTCCGCGATGACAGATACATCCGTTTGATTGAGCGTATTTCCTTTTGCATCCATCACGCGCCCAGCCAGCACGCCCCAGCCCTGCGGCGGAGCGATCCACAACTCCGGGTTATACGTGTAAAAGAAGGAATTACCCGGGAAGCGCACTTCAAAATGGACGTGCGGCCCGGTGGTTGCGCCGGTCGAACCGACAAAGCCGATGACCTCCCTCGTTTCCACATGCTGCCCCACGATCACGTTCATCTCGCTCATGTGGGCATAGATCGTATAAAGCTGCTGGTCGTTGTATCCAAAATCATGGCGGATGGCAACCGCCAGTCCGTAGGGGTCGGTCTCATCCCCCGGCGTTTCCCTGAACAGCCCCCAACCCGTCCATACCACTGTGCCCGGTCCGGCCGCCATGATGGGTGTGCCTTCCGGCGAGGGGATGTCTACACCGGTGTGCACGATGGTACGCCCGAAGAACACGCCGCCGTACCGATAATCCGCAACCGGCCAGTTGGTCTGGTCTGCGGCGATGGGACGGACGAAGAAGAAATGATCGTAGGGAGAGATCGCCCAGGGGACAGGGTACAGAGGCGGACGCCAATTCGTGACGGGTTCCGCGCCCGGGGTGGGCAGGCTGAACTGGAACGGCTGCGGCGAAGGAGTCACATGCGCTTCAAACGGGACCTCGGGCTGACCCTCCGCTTCGGCCATAGCCAGTATGGGAGGTGTGGGTTCACTGATCCCGGACGAGCAGGCGGTGAGAATCAGCAGGAAGATGATGGGGAGCGTTCGATTGACATTCATGGAATGATCGTCGGCGGGGTGGGCGTGGAGGATGGGGTGCTGGTCAGCGACGGCGTAAATGTGGGCGTTGGCGTCGAGGACGGGGTGAAGGTGATGCGCGGCGTACGCGTGGGACGCGGGCTTGGGGTATACGTCGCAGTGTTGGTCGGTGTGAGGGTGGGAGCCAGCACGCGGGTCGGGGTGATGAGCGCTTCCACAGGGTACAGTTCCTGCATGGCGGCGTACCAGCTCAATCCGCTGGAGAGGGCAAAAGTGGAGAAACGCGCGCCGTTGTAATAGGTGCGCCAGTTTGGCAGGGAGGGCAGGCGTTCCCAGTCATAGGTTGAGGCGAGCGCGGTGATATCCACCCAATAGCCCGCAGGGACAGGGGCGTATTCTCCGCCCTGCTCATAGGTGCGTGGATCGAGCTCATAGCGCGCGCTTAAATTCCACGGTGCGTTATGGATCGGCTCACCCAGCGAGCCGTCCTGAATCCAACAGCGGATGTACACACGCCAATAGGTCTGCGCGCCGATGTCTTCGCGCAGGGTGACCATCCAGCCGGCGTTTGCCATCAGGGAGTTGATTGCAAAGGCGCGCCCTGTATACAGCCAATCCTCCTCCAGGCCGGGTTCGAGACTGGTCGTGAGCGGGACAAAGGCGTTTTCCAGGCTGGCAAGCGCATCCCAGCCTGTTTCAAGAATGACGCGCCGGCGTAATGCAATAAAGGACTCGTCCACAAGTTCATGCAATTGCGGGTACGGAGCCTGCACATTTTCTATCGGAACAACATACCAGCGACGGTTGGGGATCTCGGGTCCCGGGGTAATGACGGGCGACCACAAGGGAGTGGCTGTCACTGCCGAGGCTTGGGTAAATGAAACCGGCAGGGGATTCGGCAACGCGGCGAAGCCCCAGGTCATGCCGCGCACCCGTCCGCCCAGCGGAGTGGGGGCCAGCAATTGATTGCCTTGCAGATCATGAGCGGTGATGAAATACCGGTTGGGCACGTTCGTTACGGCAAGGATCCTTCCTGCGGATTCATCCCACGTGCCCAGGATGCCGTCGCCGATCCAATGCGCGGCGCGGCCCGGGTCGGTTGCATCCCAGAGATACAAACCGCTGAAGCCGATGGTCTGTGAAACGGACGCCCATAACAATTGCGAGCCGTCCCTGCTCCAGACGGGGGAACTTTCGGAGGCAAAGGGAGTGTTGCTCAGGTTTTGATAGCGTTCCTCGCCGGCGAGGTCGAGGTTGGCGAGCCAGGCGTCACTGTCACCGCCGCGGGTGGAGATGAACGCCACGTTGCGTCCATCGGGAGCCCAGGCGGGGGAATGGTCCGAGGCGGGATGCTGGGTCAACGGGACGATCTCCCCCGAGGTGACATTGACCACCGCGACCTCGAGGTTGTCGTTGACGTAGGTTTCGAAGGCGAGCCACTGACCATCGGGCGACCAGGATGGGGCGGAGTCATATTGAGGCGAGTTGGTCACCTGCGTGAGTCCGCCGCTTGTCAAATCCATGACATACAGATCCCAATAGCCTGTACGGTCGGAGGCAAAGGCGAGTTTGGTTCGGTCGGGGCTGAGCGCGGGGGCGATGTCGTTCCACTCCCCTGTTGTGATGCGCGTCAGCGGCTGGTTCTGTGGATGGAAAATGAAAAGATGGGCATAGCCGTTCTCTTCGATGGAGAGGAAGATCAGGTCACGCTCGCCGCCGGCCGGGACGGGCTCGGGCATATCCTCGACCTGTATTTCAAATGCGGACAGCTGCGTCGGGGCGACAGACTCCGCAGACTGGGTACAGCCGAGCAGCACAAGACTGATGACGATTAAGAGGCATACGCTTTTCGCACGGCGGGATGAAAAATGCAATGGCATGGAGGCTGTCAATTAATTGGGATCAGGTGCGGGGGAGTCTGCAGGCGCGGGTTCCACATCAAAGGAGAACTGACGCGGCTCATCCGAAGGTCCGTCCTCGGGATAATACAGGCGCGCATTCAACGTGTAGGGATTGCGCAGGTCGCCGCGGATGTGCAGGGTGAATTCGAGTTTCCAGCTGAGCGGTTCGACGATGTTCGTGGAGGCGACCTCCCCCCCGTCCGCATCGTGGAGGGCGACCTCGATGTAGGGGCGTTTCTGAAAGGGGGTGACTTCGATATTGACGCGCACCCGATAGCCATCGGGGTAAGGAACGGCGCTGAGCGAGGTGATTCGGGTCTCTTCCGGCACCGCGCGGGTTAGATTGTCTTCGGGGAAGAAAAAATCCATGCGGGGATTATACCCTTAAGGGTATTTTACCCTGCGGGCACGCTGTACCCACAAAAGAAATAGGGCGTCCGTGAGAGGTAGAGTACAGTTTCATTGGTGTGGAAGGGTATAATTCGGGTACATGGGTACCGGGGCTTTATACAGCGTGTTGCATAAAGCCTGGTTGGCAGCTCCTTATGATTGGTCATTCAGCCAAGGGAACAAGCAATGGGCGCAAAAGACAAAAGTTTTCAGCAAGAATTGCATTTGGAATTTCTCAAGGCATTACATGATGAAAAAACAAAGGCGCAAGGAACACGCGCCGCATATACTTCCAGCAAATTCGCCTTCATTACAGGGCTTTTTGGTTTGGGCGCTTTAAAGATTGGCATGGTGGATTTTCACTGGCTTTTATACCTCATCCCCTGGGTGGCATTAGGCTACGATCTATATATTCGCGCAGAGGATTTGAGCATTAAAAAAATGGGGGCGTTTCTTCGTTCCGATCCAAAAGCAAAAACCGCAGAAAGTGAAAGGGCTTGGGAACGTTTTTCCGCCCAATATCGAGATAAACTGGCTCATGTAGCGACAACACTTTTCACGCTCATTATCACCATTTCCGCGGCTGTGTATATCTATGCCCAACAAAGCGCAAAACAAGCTGGGATTCTACGCATTGAATTCTGGATGGGATTTATTGCCTGGTTTACAATCAGTTTTTCCGCCAATGTCGGTTTATGGGCGAGTCATCAAATACAGATTAAAAAATTGGACAAGACAGGCTCGACAATGGGGAAGAATAGAATCTGAACACCGCTGGTGCTTCCATAGGTGCCCATCACTGCGATGCACCTATCTGCGCGCGATATACTTGACATGCTCTTCGGCCGTATCGCGGTCATGTCCTTCGTAAATTTTGATTGTGTTGAAACTTTTTGTCGCAGCAAAGGCGTCCCCCTCCATTTTGAAGGACATGGGAAAGAAACAAGAATTGTTGTTGATTCCAATCCTTACCCAGGTGAAGTTCAGGAAGGGCTCTGGAACCGCCTGCTGTATGAAGGACTCAGTCTACAGTCGTTTTCGGATTTGATTAAGGCGCTAATGATTGAGGCAGAGCGCAGTTCCTCCCACCAAGGCGTCCTGGACGGGCGCCACCGTTCGTGCCGCGAGCACGACGGTGCGAGACGGCAGGATAATGCACGCTGTCTCGCAGAGCGGACGGCTGGGCGGCTGCGCGCAAACGTTTCCTGGCTTAACTCGTAAGTTTGTTGGCTTAATTTCAATGTTTGTTGGCTTAACACGCAGGTTTGTTGGCTTAATTGGGGTTCGCTTTGCAGGCACATTCGTTTGCCTACACGCAAAAGAGTGGGCTTGTAAACATATCATGACATCTTTTGAAAAATATCATGACATCTTTGGAAACATGTCATGATATTTTCAGGGATACATTTGGAAGGTTTCCCCTCCAGGCCTGCCCGCACAAAAGACCCCGCTTCGGGGGCCTTTTTATTTCGGGTGTATGATTGACCGCATGTCACGCAACCGCATCATCCTCGTCACCATCGGCATCATGCTCAGCCTGTTCCTCGCTTCGATGGAAGCGACCGTCGTTGCCACCGCCATGCCGACCATCGTCGGTCAACTGGGGGGATTGGAACAGTATGCCTGGGTCTTCTCCGCGTATATGCTGGCTTCGACCACCACCGTTCCGCTGTACGGCAAACTGTCCGATGTCTACGGGCGGCGGAAGTTATATCTCGTTGCGATGGTGCTTTTCCTCGCCGGCTCCATCCTGTGCGGGCAGGCCGGTACGATGACGCAGCTCGTCCTCGCCCGCGCCCTGCAGGGACTCGGCGCAGGCGGCATCATGCCGCTGGCGTTCATTCTGATTGGCGAGATGTTCTCGCTTGAACAACGCGCCCGCATGCAGGGATTGTTCTCCGGCGTGTGGGGCGTTTCGTCCGTGGCGGGTCCACTGCTTGGCGGTTTTATCGTGGACAACCTCTCATGGCACTGGGTGTTCTACGTCAACATCGTGCCGGGCTTGATCGCCGCGGGGCTGGTCGGTTTTGGGTGGAAAGACCAGATCCAACGTCAGGGCAGAGCCGTGGTGGATTATGCCGGGGCGGCGCTGCTCTCCGCATCCGTCGTCGCGCTGTTACTCGGTCTCACCGGCGTGGAGTTCGGCTCATCCGCCAGCCTGATCCTGATCGGCGTTTCCATCATTTTGTTCGCCGCCTTGACCTGGGTGGAAAGCCGCGCAGCCGACCCGATCCTGCCGATCGCGCTCTTCCGCCGCGACCGCCTGTTCTCGACCGCCATCCTGCACGGCGTGTTTTCGGGCTGGGCGCTGTTCGGCAGTATTTCGTTCATCCCATTGTTCGTTCAATCGGTGCTTGGCACGAGCGCGACGCAGGCCGGCATCACCATCACGCCGCTGTTGATGGGCTGGGTGCTGGCGAGCATCATCGGCGCGCGCATTTTATTGAAGGTCGGCTATCGCAGGCTGACCATCGTCGGCACGTCCCTGTTGGTGATCGGCGCATTTCTCATGTCGCAGGTCGGCGCGCATACGAGTTACACCCTGCTGATGGTCTTCGTTGCATTGATGGGCATCGGCATGGGCTTTTCCATTCCCCCGTTCCTGATCGCTGTGCAGACGACCGTGGAGCGGCGTCTGCTCGGCACCGCCACCTCCACGATGCAATTCAGCCGTTCCATCGGCGGAACGATCGGAGTCAGTGTGATGGGCGCGGCCTTGACCATGCGCCTCGCCTCGAACCTGAACGCCTCGGGACTTAACCCGGAACTGGTCTCGCAACTCCTCGAACCTTCGTTCGGCATCCAAACCGTCCTCGACGAAGGCCTGCGCCTCGCGCTGGCGAACGCCATCCATCTCGTGTTCGTGATCGCGTTGATCTCCGCCGTGCTGGCGTTCGTCACGGTCTTCTTCACCCCGCGCATCGAGCTGAAGGATAAACCTGCCGCAGCCCCCGTCAGCGCGGATTAAACCCGCCTTTTTATATGGATGCGATCCTTATTCACGGAATGGGAAGAACTCCGCTGGCCATGTCGATTTTGGCGGTACGGCTGCGCGCCTCGAATATTCGAACCCACCTCTTCGGCTACTCGGTCACCTTTGAACGCTGGGATACCTGCGTCCAAAGGTTCGAAAATTTCATCGAGAAACGCGTCAAAACAAACGACTTTATTATTGTCGGTCATTCCCTTGGAACGGTGCTGACACGCGCCGTAGTACCCCGGCTGTCTCACAAACCGGTAGCCTGCTTCTTCCTGGCTCCCCCGGCGCAAGTCTGCAAGGCGGCGCGTACCTTTGTCCACCGTCGCATGGTTAAATTGTTGATCGGCGAAATCGGACAGGTCCTTGCCGACAAACAATTCATGGACACATTACCGTTGCCGGACGTGCCAACCAAGATATACGCCGGGATCTCAGGTCCGCGCGGGCGTTACTCACCGTTTGGGGAGGAGCCGAATGATGGCCTGCTGGCAGTCAAAGAGACTCTTTTACCAAGTGTTCCCGTGCAAACCGTCCCTGCGATCCATACCTTTATCATGAACTCAAAGATGGTTGCCGAAGATATTGTGAGGCTTGCAGGTCCCGCTCAATTTCATGAAGAATAAATAAAGACCTCCGATTTTGAATTCGGAGGTCTTCACTACTTGACTCATCAACTATTCAACCATCAAACTACCCTCACCCGTTCTTCTTCTGAAATTCCTTCATGAATTTCACCAGCGCCTGCGTGCCTTCCACCGTCATGGCATTGTAGATCGAAGCGCGCATCCCGCCCACGGAGCGATGTCCCTTAAGGCCGATCAGCCCCGCGCTCTTGGCCTGCTTCGCGAAGGCATCTTCCAACTCCTCGCTCGGCAAACGGAAGGGGATGTTCATCAACGAACGCGCTGCGGGCCTGGCATGCCCGCGGTAGAAACCGCCGCTCCCGTCAATGGCTTTGTAGACCAGGTCCGCCTTGGTGCGGTTGGTCTTCTCAACGGCGGCGAGACCGCCTTGCTTCTTCGCCCACTTGAAGACCAGTCCCACCATGTAGATGGCGAACGAAGGCGGCGTATTATGCAGCGAACCGCTCGCGGCAAGAGTCTTGTAATCCAGCATCACGGGCAGGTTCTCGGGCACGCGCTCCAGCATATCGTCGCGGATGATGACCACCGTCGTCCCCGATGGACCCGCGTTCTTCTGCGCGCCTGCGTAGATCAACGCATACTTGGAAACATCGATCGGGCGGCTGATGAAATCGGATGACATGTCACAGACCAGCGGCACGCCGGCGGGAGGCGTCGGCTCCGTGAAATATTCCACGCCGTGAATCGTCTCGTTGGACGTGAAATGCAAGTACGCGGCATCAGGCTTGAGGTCGAGCGAGGCGGGGAAACCGTTGAATCCGTCCGCTTCGGTGGTGGCGGCGACATGCACCGCGCCGAGTTTCCTGGCTTCCTTCACCGCCGTCTTGCTCCACGAACCCGTCACAATGTAATCGGCGGAAGCACCCGCCGTGCGCAGGTTCATCGGCAGCATCGCAAATTGCAGCGTCGCGCCGCCCTGCAAAAACATCACCTTATAGTTGGCGGGAATGCCGAGCAGTTCGCGCAGATCCGCTTCTGCAGTCTGGATGACCGTCTCGAACTCCTTCGAGCGGTGGCTGATCTCCATCACCGACATGCCCGTCCCCTTAAAATCGAGCAACTCCGCCTGGGCTTCCTGCAACACTTCCAACGGCAAAACACCGGGACCGGGATTGAAATTATAGACACGCTTTACATCAGACATTGGGACTCCTATTTTTGGATTAACTACGCCTCATTTCGAGACTTGAAATTGATTCTGCTTCGAACGACAGTTGTCTACACGGCTGCATTGTATTCCAAATCAGACAATGCGATCCAAATCATTATATACCCAGCTTGGGTATTATATAATTTGTCTGACAAATTCACAAGAACAAATGACACGTTTCCATCCTGATTCTTATCGTTGACAAAGGTTTTTGCCATTGTTAGAATGACCCAGTGTTTGAAACTGCCTTCACAAACAGGAATTCAGCCGATTCGTCGGTTGGGTTCCTGTTATTAATTTCAGCCCCAATTTAAGGAGAAACTCAATGAAAGTACTGATCTGCGACAAGACCGAAAAGGAATATATCGAACGGATGCGCGCTGCGGGTCTCAGCGTGGATGTCCGCGATGACATCACCCCCGAAGACCTGATGACCACCCTCCCCGCCTACGACGGCATGGTCGTGCGTTCGCGTACCAATGTCCGCAAAGACCTGATCGACGCCTGCCCCAACCTCAAGGTCATCGTGCGCGGCGGCGCGGGACTCGACACCATCGACCACGAATACGCCAAATCAAAAGGCATTGCGGTCATGAACACCCCGCTGGCCAACTCCGCATCCGTGGCGGAACTGGCCATCGGCTACATGCTCATGCTGGCGCGCTCGCTCTACAAAGCATCAGAAACCATGAAAGCTGAAAAATGGGAAAAGAAAGCCTTCACCGGCGACGAAATCGGCAGCAAGACGCTGGGCTTGATCGGCATCGGCAACATCGGCAGGGAAACCGCCAAACGCGCCATCGCCATGGGCATGACTGTGCTTGCCTACGATCCGTACGTCAATGAGGCCGACGGCATCAAACTGGTGGCGTTGGATAAACTACTCGCCCAGTCCGATTACATCAGCCTGCACCTGCCCAAGACCAAGGAGTCCACGGGCATGATCGGTAAAGAACAATTCGCTAAAATGAAGGACGGCGTCCGCATCGTCAACTGCGCGCGCGGCGGCATCATCGATGAGAACGCCCTCTACGAAGCACTGACCAGCGGCAAGGTCGCCGGCGCGGCGCTGGATGTCTTCGCCGAGGAGCCGCCCACCGACTGGAAACTCGCCAGGCTGGATAACGTCATTGCCTCCCCGCACATCGGCGCAGCCACCAGGGAAGCCCAGGCCCGCGTCGGCGCGGAAGTGGCGGAGAAGTTGATCGCGTTCTCGAAGAACGGCAAGTAGGGCACAGCGCCGCTGTGTCCCTACCGGAGAAGAGACTTTATTATGAAGATCATCAGCGATATCGGTATTCAAATTCCGCAGGTGTATTTACCCAAGGCAGGTGTTGACCTGAAGAAATGGGCGGTCATCGCGTGTGACCAGTTCACATCCGAGCCGGAGTACTGGCATGACGTGGAGAAGATCGTGGGGGATGCGCCTTCGACCCTGAACCTGACCTTCCCCGAAGTGCATCTGGAAAAACCAGGCGAGGAGGCACGTATTCAAAGCATCCAACTGGCGATGCGCAGCTACCTGGAGGAGGGCATCCTTCAACCGCACGATGGATTTGTCTATGTGGAACGCACGATCAATGGAAAAACGCGCAATGGCGTGATGCTCTGCCTCGACCTTGAACGTTATGACTACAACAAAGGCTCCTCCAGCCTGATCCGCGCCACCGAAGGGACGATCGTGGACCGCCTGCCTCCCCGCATCAAGATCCGCGAAGGTGCGGCGCTGGAATTTCCCCACATATTGGTGTTGATCGACGACCCGAACCACACCGTCATCGAACCGTTGACGACGGCAAAACAAAATTTCGAGAAGTTGTACGATTTTGACCTGATGCTGGACAGCGGTCACTTGGCTGGGTACGCGGTGAATGCCGAATTTGAGCATGGAATCGTCGAAGCCCTGCGCGGACTTGCCAACCCCGAAACCTTCGCTGCGAAATATGATGTCAGCAAGGATGAGCCCGTATTGCTCTTCGCAATGGGCGACGGCAATCATTCGCTTGCCACCGCCAAAGCCATTTGGGAGAAGAACAAATCCCAGGTCGGCCCGGATCATCCCTCGCGCTATGCGCTGGTGGAGATCGAGAATGTCCACGATGAAGCGTTGGAATTCGAGCCAATTCACCGCGTGCTGTTCGGCTTAAAGAAGGATATCTTCGCCGGGATGCAGGCGTTCTTTGGCAGGAATTTCAGTTACACCCCTGCCGCCAGCGGAGCGGATATGATCCAGCGGGTGGATAATGCCGATGGTCAGAAGCAGCAGGCTATCGGTCTGGTAGGAGGCGGGAAGCAGTTCGGCGTGGTCGAGATCGCGAATCCATCATCCAATCTGGCGGTCGGCACGATCCAACCCTTCCTCGACGGCTTCCTGAAAGACGGCGGCGCGGAGAAGATCGATTACGTGCATGGCGAGGACGTAGTGGAACGGCTGGCTTTGCAGAACGGCAATGCGGGCTTTTATCTGGCCGGCATGCACAAGGATGAACTGTTCAAGACAGTGATACTTGACGGGGCGCTGCCGCGCAAGACGTTCTCGCTGGGCGAAGCGCATGAGAAGCGGTTTTACATGGAAGGGAGAAAGATCTCATAGAAAAAGGGTCGCTCCTCGCGAGCGACCCTTTTTTATTTGCGTGGGGCGTGGAATGGGACCATGAACAGAAAGCCCAGAGCAATGATGCCCTGACCGATCAATACCCCCGTTGCCTGCCACGGTCCGAAATACGGGACCTGTGGAAAGGAGTGTGAACCCATCCCAAAGATATCCGCCAGGCCGGCGAAGACGGCGAAGACATAACCGGTACTGACCAGCCTCGAACCAATGTCCGATGTGATCGTACGTTCAAGTCCCCACCATAAGGTGAGCAAGCCGATATATCCGCCGAGGCAGATAAAGGCAAGCCCAAGGAGAAAGACCGCGATCTGCACGAAGCCCACCACCGGACTGCGGTCCCAGCCGAAGAGATCGGGTTTGGCGCCGACAGTGAAAATGAACAATCCGAAAAGAGTGACCGCCATGCTGACACGGATGCGGGGCGTCATCGCATCATCCACGCGAGAGGTGGTTTCAACAGGGGCGGATGCGGGGCGAGGCTTTTTGTTGGTCATTCGTTTTTTCCAAAAAGGTCGACGAGATTTTAAGGCAGTTTTTTTTTCAGGCGCGACAGCCAGTTGGCGCTAAAGATGTTTTCAATATCCGTTTTTGAATAGCCGCGCGCCTGCAACAAGGATACCAGATTTTGCAGATCGGCAATCGTATCGATCTCGGGCGGCACGGATTGCACGCCAAACCCGCCGTCGAAATCCGTGCCGATGCCGGCATGCAGCGAATCCCCGGCCAGCTGGCAGATGTGGTCAATATGATTGGCGACGTACTCCAGCGGAACTTCTGTGCGGGGATTTTTTCCCGACAGCCAGCCGACTTTGAGATAGGTGTTGAACGGGACAACCCCCACGGCACCGTCACGCCCGATGATGCCTTCGAGGATGCGGTCTGATAAATGACGGTTGCTGTTCGAATTGGGTAGGAGCGCCGCGCAATTGGCGTGCGTGGCAACGATGGGACCTTCGTAGATATCCAGCGCTTCGACCGCGGCGCGTTCGTCCATGTGGCTGAGATCGAGGATGAAATTGGTATCGGCCATGGCGGCCAGCAATTCGCGTCCATCCCCGGTGAGCGGACCGGGTTCACGCCAGCCGCCGCAGTAGCGAGTCCCCACCCAGGCGGGACCGATCAGCCGCACGCCCAGTTCGTACCACTCCCCCAATTCGGACGGATGACGCACACCCTCCGCGCCTTCCATGAGGACGACCATGCCGACGGGATGTCCGCTTTCGCCGGGAGTCTGCCAATGGTTCAAAATCAGGTTCAGGTCGGAGGAGGAGGCGACGAGGCGGAATTTATGTGGAGTGGAATCGGTCATGCGGTGATACGCCAGCAGTTGTTCGCGATACAGGTCATGCGCTTCGTCAAAATTTTTATAGACCAATTTTTCGTTTTGAGATTTGCGAAAACGAAGCGGGGTTGCAAAGAGCGTGGAAAAAACAACTGCGACACGCCCGCGCTGGTAATCATCCCAGCCGAGCAGGGTATCTTCGTTATCCAGCACGGTTTGCGTGCCTGCTTCGAGGCGGCGCGTTTCCGCGGCGGGACGCGTATAATCGCGTTCGAACCGCAGCATGTTATAGGCAATGTCTGCGTGGGCGTCAACAAGGATGGGATGCATGGGATGGATTATGAAAAGCGCACCTTGCGGTGCGCTCTGTTTTATTCCTTGTTTTCTTCGTTGTCCGGGCTTTCTTCGGCTTGACTTTCTGCCGGCCGGCTTTCCGCGGCCTGGCCTGCCTCAGGCTGGGCTTTCTCGTCCTGCTCGTTCAGTTCCTGCGTGAGCATTTTGAAGTCCTTGTCGGCAAAGGCGGCCGAGTCCACTTTGCGAAGGCTCAAGCCGATGCGGTGCTGGTCCGTATCGATGCGGATGACGCGCAGGGTTTTGACGTCACCCTCCTTGAGGACTTCCTTGGGATGTTCGACGCGGTTCTCGCTTAACTCGGAGATGTGGATGAGACCTTCGATATCGCCTTCGAGACGGGCAAATGCGCCGAATTTGGTCAGGCGGGTGATGACACCCTCCACAAGCTGCCCGACGCTGAATTTTTCCACGCGGTCCTTCCACGGGTCATCCTGCAACGCACGGATCGAGAGACCGATGCGCTTCTTCTCACGGTCAATGTTGATCACCTTGACCTGCACATCCTGCCCCACTTCCAGGATTTCCCTGGGATGCGCGAGGCGGTCCCATGAAAGCTCGGAGAGATGCACGAGACCGTCCGCGCCATTGACGTTGACGAATGCGCCAAAGTCGGCGAGGCTGGTGACGCGCCCGGTGTAGGTCTGGCCCTCTTCCAATTCACCGATGACGCGGTCTTTCATCGAAGCGCGCGATTCGCTGCTGGCGGCGCGTTCAGAAAGGATCAGGCGGCGGCGTTCGCGGTCCACCTCGATGATGCGCACGGAGATCGGCTGTCCGACCATTTTCTGCCAGCGTTGTTCAGGCGTATCGCCCGAGGATTGTGTACGGCGCGTGGCGCTGATCTGCGAGGAGGGAACAAAGCCGCGCAAATTGCCGACGGCAACGATCAAACCGCCCTTGTTGAAACCGATGATCTTGGTATCGATCACGGTCTCATCGGCGATCATCTTCTCAACATTTTCCCAGGACATCTGCTCCTGGGCGCGTTTAAAGGACAGGACAACATTGCCATTCTGGTCTTCGGGGTGAACCACAAAAACATTAACTTCCTGTCCCACTGTAAGTTCGGCGCGCTCCTCCTCGGTGAGTTGTTCCAACTCGCGTCCCGCAACCACACCTTCCGACTTTGCACCGATGCTGATCAGAATCTGATTAGAGCCAATGCTCGCAATCGTACCCTTGCGGATTTCGCCCGTCTGGGGCAATTCAACACTTAAGGATTCTGATTCAAGCAGTGACTCCATGGTTTGATGATTCTGGTCTCCCTGCGCGCCTGCTGCCCCGCTCAGGGCTTCATTTTGATCCATCACTCGTGAACTCCAATTAACTGAAATGTAAGCTGGATTATACAAGTGAATGGTCAAGTTGGCAACCCTGCCATATCGCATTTTGATTTAAGATGAAACACGCGTTATAATCACGGGCTGGAGTAAATCAATGCCCGCCATTTTTCCCTTCACTGCCATCGTTGGACAGGAGCGCATGAAACGCGCTCTTATTCTGAATGCCGTTGATACCCGCATAGGCGGCGTACTGATCCGCGGCGAACGCGGCACAGCCAAATCCACTGCGGCAAGAGCATTAGCCGCGTTGCTTCCCAAAGTGCAGATCGTGCAGGAGTGCCGCTTCGGGTGTGATCCCGACAAGCCCGCCACCTGGTGTACTGAATGCAAGGAACGCGCCTCGTCCAATAAAAAACTTCCCACTGCCGAGCGCACCACACCCTTTATCAACCTGCCCGTCTCCGCCACCGAAGACCGCGTGGTCGGCACGCTGGATATCGAAAAAGCCATTCAAAAGGGCGAACGCCATTTCGAGCCGGGCGTGCTCGCTTCCGCCAACCGCGGCCTGCTTTACATCGACGAAGTCAACCTGCTCGACGACCATGTGGTGGACATCCTGCTCGACTCAGCCGCCATGGGCGTAAACACGGTCGAACGCGAGGGCATTTCCTTTGCCCATCCGGCGCGCTTCATTCTTGTCGGGACGATGAATCCTGAAGAGGGAGATCTGCGCCCTCAATTGCTGGACCGCTTCGCCCTCTCGATGGACATTGTCGGCATCCGCGACGCACGCGAACGCATGACCATCATGGAACGCAATATCGCCTTTGAAAAGGATGCGGAAGCCTTCCGCAAGCACTGGCTTCCCAAGGAAGAAGAACTCTCGAAGAAGATCGCCCGCGCGCGTGAACTCGTGGAACAGGTCACCTACACCAGCCGCGACCTGCTCTCCATCGCCGCATTGACCGCTTCGCTCAATGTGGACGGCCACCGCGCCGACCTCGTCATCCTCAAAGCCGCGCGCGCCGAAGCCGCCTTTGAAGGCAGGACGAAGATCAATGATCACGACATCGCTCTCGCCGCCGAACTGGCGCTGCCACACCGTATCAAACGCACACCCTTCCAGCAGGCTGAAATGACCACCGAACAATTGCAGGAACGCATCGAGCAGCTGGCCGGTCAGTCCATGCCAAGCGAAGCGGATGATGAATCCGAAAGCGAACAGGACGGCGAAACCGAGGAAAAAAAAACTTAAAACTCGAAGATGAGCAGGAGGAAGGTCCGCAGCAGGGCAATCCCGAGCCCATGCAGCAGCAGGAAGTCTTTGCGAGTTCCAATGCGAATTGGTGGGACGGCGGACAAAAAGTGAAGGCAGGCGAGACCTTCCAGCCGCGCAGATTGAATACCCCGCTCGATAAATTGACCAGAAAAAAGGCCGGCAGGCGGTCACTGACCAAAACCGAGCGCAAGCATGGCCGCTATATCAAAGCGCGCCCCGCGGGCGAAAACCTCACAGACATCGCCTTCGATGCCACCTTTCGCGCGGCGGCCCCTTTCCAAAAACAACGAACCGAAGAAAGAAAAAAATTAGCCTTTTCGATCAAGAAAGGTGATTTACAACGCAAGGTCCGCATAAAGCGCGTGGCAAACCTTGTCCTTTTCCTTGTGGATGCTTCGTGGTCCATGGCGGTTGCCGAACGCATGAATGCCACGAAGGGCGCGATCCTTTCGCTGCTGACGGACGCCTATCAACGCCGCGACCGCGTCGGGCTCATCGTCTTTCAGAAGGACCGCGCCACATTGGTCTTGTCCCCAACCAATTCCATCCAACTTGCGCAGCGCGCCTTGATGGACATCCCCGTCGGCGGCAAGACGCCGCTCTCCGCGGGGTTGTTCATGGCACATGATGTGCTGACCCATGAGAAACACATCCATCCGGACGTGGAACCGCTTCTGATCGTGTTGACCGACGGGGCGGGGAATGTATCCATTGGCACCCTGCCGCCGCAGGAGGAATCCTTCAAATTTGCGGAACTCATCGCGAACGAAAAGACGCGTTCCGTGGTCATCAACATGGAGCACGCCGCCTTCGACCAGGGTCTCGCCCAGCAACTGGCGGATCATCTCGAAGCGCCGTGCTATTCGCTCAGTGAATTGAAGGCGGAAAGTTTGTACAATGCGGTGGTGGATGAGATGTCCAAGCCGGCGAAGAAATAAAATACCATGTCATTGCGAGGGGCGCCAGCCCCACAGCAATCTCATCCTATTGTTGGGATTGCTTCGCCGCCTGATTTCGATACGGACTTCGTCCTACTCAACCAACGGCCGCTCGCAATGATATTTTTTACGAATCAAACCCCAGCCCCAAGGCATCCAGAGTTTTCAACCAGAGATTTCTGCGCCCGCCGTTTTTGTCGGCCTGATCGAGCGACCAGCGCGTGAAGTTGATAATTGGCGAACGGAAGGGTTCGGGCGGAAAGAGAAACGGTTTGGTTTTCACCATTTGCAAGTCAGTGCGTTCGGTCTTTTTATCATCAAGCAAATCAAGCATCACTTGTGCGCCAAAGCGGGATGCGCCCACACCCAACCCTGTGTAACCCATTGCATACGCAACGTTACCGCCGTACGTTTTGCCCCAAAAGGCTGTGTAACGCGAACAGGTATCGATCACGCCGCCCCAGGCGTGCGTGAAACGGAGTCCTTCGAGCTGGGGAAAGGTCTGGAAGAAGTGCTCCGCCAAAAGTCCGAAGGAGGCGGGGCGGTTTTCGAGGTGCGGTGCGACACCGTTATTCCGATAGTAGATGGCGTCGTATCCGCCCCACAGAATGCGCCCATCCGCCGTCATCTGCGAATAATGGAATTGATTGCCGTTGTCGCTCAGCCCTTCGCGCCCGTGCCAGCCGATGGAGTCGCGCTGCGACTTTGAAAGCGGCTCGGTCATCAGCACATAATCGTAAACAGGCACGACATAAAACGATAGCCGTTTAAGCAAAGGCGGGAAGGCATTGGTTGCAAGCGCAACCCGTTTGGCTTCGACTTCGCCACGCGGGGTTTTAAGGAGGACGTGCTTCGCGACACGCTTCTCTTCCAACGCCCTAACCTGCGTGCTCTCATACAAGCGGACTCCAAGGCTCAGGCATGCCCGCCTCAAACCCCACGCAAGTTTGGCGGGATCGATCATCGCAATGGACGGGTCATGAATGGCGGCGAGAAATGAAGGGGAATGGATGCGCTTGCGAGCCTCACTCTGTTCGAGAAATCGAATCTGCAACCCGTACTGCGCGGACTCTTCGGCTTCCTCGCGCAGTTCTTCAATCTGATATTCCTCGTTGGCGATATTGATCTCGCCCGAACGGATGAAATCGCACTCGATGTTGAACTCTTTGATGGTCGCTTCGATACCGTCGAGATTTTGGTCGCCGAGTTGAATCAGTTTGGCAAGTTCCTTTTCCCAGCGATTCCTGCCGTTCTGAAAAGAATGCGTCAGCGATGCGGCACAGAACCCGCCGTTGCGTCCGCTCGCACCGATCGCCACTTCCCCCGCTTCGAGCAGGACGACATCACGGTCCGGGTCGGCTTGCTTGGCCTGCAAAGCCGTCCACAGACCGGTAAAGCCCCCGCCGATGACGGCAAGGTCGGTTTGGATTTTAGCTGTCAGAGACGGGGCGTTTTCCGGCTTGTCGGGGTTATCCAGCCAGAAGGGGATCAAATTCACATCCGCGACCGCTTTAAGGCTTTCAGGGCGCGGCGTGTTCGAGAAAAACATGGGAGCTCCGATTTTCCCCATCCTGCCCGGAAGGCAGAGGGGCGCAAGGTCATTGATTTTCTGCAAGTGTAACGGGGGATGGAAGAAAGTGTCAAATTCCCCTCTTGACATTTTAGAACAAATATTCTAAAATACTGCATACATTTAGAACACAAGTTCTATATCATTCGACAAGGAGGTCGAAATGAACACATACCGTCGTAATCCGCTGGGAACCGGCTTAAGAAACCTGTGGAACAGCATCGTCCACAACCGCCAGTTCAATCGCGGTGCCGCCTGGGGCATGATGATCATCGCCGCCCTGCTGGCATTCGAGATCTTTAACTTCAGCGCCACACGACACGCCCTGCTGGATATGCTCGGCAACCTGGAGTTTGCAGGCTTCCGCTGGGCAAGCATCCTCGCCATTGCATTCTGCGGCATAGACTTTGCCGGCATCGCGCGTATCTTCACCCCCGAACAGGGGCGCGACGAACCCGCCGAGGTCTACTATCTCTTTGGGGCATGGCTGCTCGCCGCAGGTTTTAACGCCATGCTGGTCTGGTGGAGCGTGTCCGTTGCGATTGCCAATAATGGCGGTCTGCAAGCCACGGCATCCATAAGTTCACAAACGCTCAACCAGAGTGTGCCGATCTTTGTGGCGTGCATGGTTTGGCTGATACGTGTGCTCATCATTGGCACGATATCCCTCGCCGGTGACCGCATCTTCACCACTGCAAATGCCCCTCAAAACCAGTATCAACGTCCGTATAACAGCACCCCCCAACCGCGCACATCCTATCAGACCCAGGCTCATCGCGCTGTGAACAAGCCCGTCAACGAGCCTATCCTGCGGCCTGCTTCACAGATCAACCGCCCGGTTAATACTTCATCCTTCCAGCCTGCACCCAAGCCGGTTTCATCGCAATCTTCATTCATCGCACCTGAGCCAACCTATCACCCCGTCTCTTACGAAGCACGCAGTTCAGAAAACGGAGACCGCCGCTACGACGCATAGCAATCGCTTCGCGTTAGGGTGGTCCGTTACACTACACTGAACAACCAAAAACTCATTTCGAGCCCGGGTCCCCCAGACCCGGAAAGAGAATATACACATGCCCCGCGCTCGCTCCACAAAAACATATCGGCAAACAGCCGCAACCTTGCACGACGAAGGAAGCGGCTGTTTGTCCGGTTTTGCCCTCGTCCCGCTGGCCGTCATTTTTATCAGCGCCCTGCTGGCATCCTTCGCCTGGAAAACAACACCCCTTCCAGCCAATCCACCAGCTCTGGATTCACCGATCCTGATGGATTCTCCGCCCGATCCCATCCCAGCCGGCATTTCCTCCATCTTTAGAGTGGAGGTGCTCTATTGGGCGGATTCCATCTCCGGATGGGCGGCCACTTCGAATCTTAACCCGAACCTGGTCGCCACCATCATGCAGATCGAATCCTGCGGCAACCCGCGCGCCATCTCCAGCGCCGGCGCCATGGGACTGTTCCAGGTCATGCCATATCACTTTAGCACAACTGACAACCCCTACAACCCCGACACCAACGCCGCCCGCGGTCTGGCCTATCTCGTCCGCTCGCTCGAAGCCGCAAACGGCAATGCCCGCCTTGCAATGGCGGGTTATAACGGCGGCATCAGCATCATTCAGCGCGGCGAATCGACGTGGTCTGCCCAAACGAAGAGATACGTGCAATTTGGCGCGCCAATTTACAACGATGCCACCAGCGGACTTGAATCAAGTAACGCATTAAATGATTGGTATTCTAGATACGGGGTGAGTTTATGCAAGGAAGCCAGTAAAAGATTGGGCTTGCCGTAAAAAAATCCGTCAGCGGCTCACGTCAATACATTCAACCAAATTACAAACGTCGTACCTCTCCCATTTTTTGACTCAACCTTGATCTGTCCGCCATGGTGTTCGATGATCCAGTGCGCAATGGACAGTCCCAGCCCAAAGCCGCTGGTCTTTGAGCGTGTGCGTGCTTTTTCCGCGCGGTAGAAACGGTCGAAGATGTGAGGCAGGTCTTCGGCAGGGATGCCCGGCCCCGTGTCCCGCACAATGAGGCGCGCCTGATCACCCAGTTTTGACAGGCTGAGGAACACATCCCCGTCCGGCGGCGTGTATTGAATGGCGTTCGCGATCAGGTTATATAAAACCTGTTTCAAACGGTCACGGTCTCCATTGACCATCACCTGGTCGATCTCATTGAGATGGACATGCACCTTGCTGCCAGCCAGAACGCGCATTTCAGTAAAAACCTCAGTCAATAAAAGGTCCAATTCAACCCGCGCAAAGTTGAGGGTAAGCTTGCCTGACTCAGCCTGCGCGAGCATAAGCAAGCCGCCCACCAGGCGTGTGAGCCTGCCCGCCTCCTGGTCAATGCTGTTCAATGATTCCTCATCCGCTTTTTTCATACGGCGGATCAAATCCACATTGCCCTTGATGACGGTCAACGGCGTGCGCAATTCGTGGCTGACATCCGCGAGAAAGCGCTGTTGGGAAGTGAATAGGGATTCCAGGCGTTCCAGCGTTTGATTGAACGAAACCACCAGGTCGCCGATCTCATCCTCCACCTGTTCCCGGTATGGGATGCGGCGGGAGAGATCATCAGCACGGTTGATCTGATCCACCGTTTCGGTGATGGACTCGAGGGGTGAAAGCGCGCGCCCCAGCACCGCCCAGGAACCAAGCGCCGCCAGAAAAACCGCCACCACCGCAATGACCGCCATGGTGGAAAGCAGGTTACTGCGCGTCGCATCCACAACGCTTAAACTCGCACCGACCTGCAGCGTACCAATGACCCGTTGACCCGACATCAGAGGAACGCTCAACACCCGCAGATGCGCTCCGTCCAGGTAGGAGTCTTCATAGATGGTCAGGCCAGATCGCAGTCCGATGGGATCGAGGGGCTGGTTTAATGTCCCAATGCTGGGAGAGGCTGTAATCAGGGTTCCATCCTTTGCCCAAACCTGTACATAGGCATTGGAGGTCATGTCCAGCGGAGGCATGCTGAGCAGGCTGACCTCGCCCACCGTGTTGACCCTGGCAACCAGCATGATCTCACGCGCCACGCCAGCCAGCATGGTATCCACCTGGTTGAGCAAAATGACATTGACGAGAACATAGGCTGCCGCGCCAAAGATCAACAAAATTCCGCCCATGAACGTTGAGTACAGCAGGGTCAGGCGCAGGCGCAGGGACATGACAGCAGTTTAATGGGATGAGTTTAAGACAACCTGAGAGTCAAAAGAAAAGCGGCAGTTCAACAACTGCCGCTCTCAGCTATGGATTTTCACGCAGAACATACCCAACCCCGCGCACCGTATGGATCAGGCGCGGCTCATTTTCCGCTTCCAGCTTTTGGCGCAAATAGCGGATGTACACTTCCAGCACATTGCTCTCGCCGCCAAAGTCATACCCCCAAACACGGTCAAAGATGACTTCACGCGTCAAGACCTGCTTGGGATGGCGCAGGAACAACTCAAGCAATTCATACTCTTTTGCGGTCAAGGCTACAACCCGACTCGCGCGCGCCGCCTGGCGCGACCCGGTATCGAGTGAAAGGTCCGCGAATTTTAAAACAGGAATGCGCTCGGGTTGGGTGCGGCGCAGCAAGGCGCGCACACGCGCGAGCAGCTCATCCAGATTAAACGGCTTGACCATGTAATCATCCGCACCGGCATCCAGCCCCTGAATGCGATCCTGCACGGTATCCTTCGCGGTCAACATCAATATCGGGATCGAACCGCCCTGACGCAAACGATGGCAGACTTCCAGGCCATCCATGCCCGGCAACATCCAATCCAGTACAACAAGGTCAGGTGTATGGTCGCGCGCTGCGATCAACCCCATGCGCCCATCCGTGGCGGTATCCACCGTGTAGCCTTCATAAGCCAGCCCGCGCTGCAATAGTTTCAGGATCGCCTGGTCGTCTTCGATAATCAGGATTCGCTCGTTCATGGCATTGCTCCTTGCCAAAAATATACCATAAATTCCATTTACTTATTTGCCTCTTATTGAGTTCACAGCCTTTTGAAAATCACCAGGATAGTCTGCCTGAAAGAGCATCAGCCTGCCCGCCACAGGATGCGTGAACGCCAGCGAATAGGCGTGCAAGGCAGGACGTGAGATCACATCCGTTTCGGGCGCGCTGTACAGGACATCCCCCACAAGTGGATGCCCCAACGCATAGGCATGGACTCGAATCTGATGCGTCCTGCCGGTCATGGGCATCGCCTCCACCAACGCTGCGGCTTGATAGCGTTCCAGAATCTTGAATCTCGTCTCCGAGCGGACTCCATTCCTGTTGTCCACCATCGTGCGATGTTTATGCCCCACGTTCACCCGCAACGGGAATTTGGTCACTTTCTCATCCCATTTCGGGATACCGGTCATAATGGCGTGATATTTCTTCTCCACCTGATGCTTCTCGAATTGAATATTCAGCGAACGATGTGCATCCGCCGTCAATGCAAAGACCAGAACCCCGCTCGTGGTCTTGTCGATGCGATGTACAACCCAGAGCTTTCCATATTGCTCCTCCAGTATCTTTACAAGGTGAGACGCATCCTTGTCCCAGCCTTCCGGCAGCACAGAAAGCCCCGCAGGTTTGTTGACGACAAGGATGGCATCATCCGAAAAAACAACTTCCATACATCCATTGTACACCAGCAGCTTGACATCCAATCACCAACCGGCGTATGATGTTTTCCATGAACCAGCAGCCCACAAATGAACCCAGCCACCCCAACCTGATCGACTCGCTGAATCACCCGCTGGCAGGGCCGATCCGCAAACTGCTCTCCCGCACTGGCAGGCAGGAGTTGGGCAGGATCCTTATCGACGACGAAGACAACATCCTCCAGGCGCTCGGAGCGGGCCTGAAAGTGGAATCTGTGTACTTTGCGGGGGAGGAAGTCATCTCGGATGAATTGAGGAAAAGATTACCCGCAGATGCAACCGTCCATGAGGTGGCGAAACGCACCACCAAAAAACTCTTCGAGAACGACAAGATCTCGCGAACCTTCGCCATTGCAAAAACACCGATACCAGTCGGCCTGGCTGCGTTGAAAACCATCAAAAGAGACGTGGTTGTGTTGGAAGACCTGGGCATTTCAGGCAACATCGGCAATATCACGCGCACATCGCTTGCGCTGGGCGTGGGCGGCATCCTTTTGCTCAACATGGACCCGATCGACCTGTACGACCGCCGCCTGATCCGCGCCAGCAGAGGCTACCTCTTCTCCCTGCCGATGATCACAGCCTCGACCAGTGACTTTTTGGAATACTGCAAAACGAACAACGAAACCCTGCTCGTCACCGCCATGGATGCGGAAAAGACCGTGTCAGACATCGCATCCATTCCCGAACGCCTGCTGATCGTCTTCGGCAGTGAAAAGGAGGGATGCTCACCCGAAGTCGAGAATGCCGCCACATTGAAGGCACGCATCCCCATCAGCAACAAGGTTGAGTCGCTTAATGTCTCGGCATCGGCGGGGATCACGCTTTACTGCCGCATTGGTTTCAATCAAGATGGGAGTACTGCATAACCTCATAGCGCAAGATTGCTCCCTGCGCCGTACCCATATCTGGGCATACATCCCCGGCGCGGGAGTTTTCTCACAAAGACTTTGCCCTGTAATAATAAGAACAGGGAACAAATGCTCAGGATTTTCGTTTTAATAGTAAACATCGATACGGAGAAAATATGAAGAAAACCACCCTGCTTTTCGTTGTAACCCTTGTCGGGGCATTACTAGCCGCCTGCACTGGCGGAGGCACAAGTCCCGCATCCATTGTCGGCGAATGGGAACTGGTTTCCTACGGCAACCCAGCCAGTCTAACCCCCGCCCTCACCGAAGTGGAGACCAACATTTCCTTCGGCGAAGACGGTCAATTCGGCGGAAATGTAGGTTGCAATGGCTTCGGCGCGGACTACAAAGTCAGCAGCGATGAAGTTACCTTCGACGCGATCGTTTCCACCATGATGTACTGCGAAGCCGTTGCCGACCAGGAAAGCGCTGTGATCGGTGCGCTGTCCGGGAATCCCGTCACATTCCAACTCGACGGCGACACTTTGACGCTCACCTCGGCAGACGGCGCCTCGGTTGTTGTGCTTGCCCGCAAGTAACTTGAATTTCACTGAAAACAAAAACCAGAGAACGATGTCTCTGGATTTTGTTTTTTTTAACTGCTAGCTCCGCTGTATCGTTTCAGCCCCGCCTTCCAGACGATGGAAGCCACCCAAAAACTGGCAATGCTGATGGCGATGTACATAAAAACCTGCCCTGAGAGCAATTCGCCGCGCAAAGCCTGGAGCGGAATGGTCGTCGCCACGGCGATGGGGATGATGAAGGTCACGATCACTCTCAGCCAGACGGGATACACCGTGACGGGATAACGCCCCGCATCCATCAACGCCTGGAGGATGGTGACGTTGTTGTCGAACTTTGTGAACCAGAAAGTGAGCGCAATGAGGACGATCCAAAGGCTGTAGATGATGATCGTGCCTGTGATGGCGAGCAGAACAAAGGTCAGGATTTGAATCGGGGAGGTCACGTCGCCCGCCATGTGAATACCGACCACGATCAAGATCACGGCGAGCACCAGGTCCCAGATCCGCCAGACTGTGATGCGCGAGAAGGTGACGAGGAACATGCTGTTGACAGGCTGGAGGATGGTGTAGTCCATCGAGCCGTCACGGATGGATTGGTTGAATTTTTCGGTGTTGGGCCAGACGAGCGCGATCATCAATGTGTTGACGAGGCGGAAGACGCCCAGCAGGGCGATCAGTTCGCCGATGCCCCAGCCGCCGAGGGTTTCGGTATTGCTGAAGATGATGCTCAGGCTGAGCAATTCCCAGCCGAGCCACATCAGGTTGAGCAGGATGTTGACGACCGTATCGGCGCGATAAGCAAGCGCCATTTGCACATTGACCTTGAAGAACGCGGATAGCAGTTTTAGTGTATGCATGGATTACGCTCCCACCGCGGAATAGCGCTTCACGCCATTGCGCCAGACCCAATTGAAGAAGAGCAGCGCGATACCCAGCCAGACGAATGACATCACGTAGCCGTGGATGATCTGTTCGATGGATAACCTGCCGAGGATCAACTGAATGGGATAATAGATGAGCAGTTGGAACGGGAGATATTGAGCGATATCCTGAATGACCTGCGGCATGAGCGTGAGCGGCACGAACTGCCCCGAGAACAGCAGGATCAGCGCGAAGTAAAACTCGTGGATCGAGTATACACGCGTCGTCCAAAAAGCGAGCGCGGTAATGGCGGCGGAAAGCAGGTACCCGATGAAGAACGCCAGCAGCATGGCGGGAATGGCCAGCAGGATGCCGGCCAACGACGCACTGCTAAAATCGGGTTTGTAAAGAAAGAACAGGATGATCCAGATGGGAACCAAGCCCATGATGGTCAGCATTTTGAACGCCACATTATTGACCAGCGCGTTGGTCAGCATGGGATGGATGGGCTTGATCAATTCACCCGAAAGCGAGCCGTCCTGGATCTTGTACCCAAAGGTATGGATGACAATGTTGCTGGTGATCTGGTCCACGACCAAAAGTAGCATGTAATAGGTGATGAAATCGTTGGCGGTAAACCCGTTGACCTCGCCTTTGACGTTTGCAATGCTCGTCCACACAGCCAGATAGATGATGGGCGAGACCAGCCAGTACAGCAGATACATGATGAGGTTGGCGCGGTACTGCCACTGCTCAGCCCAATTCACATGCCAGAGTCGTTTAATGATAAGGAACATAAAGGTCTCCCAGTCTCATTTGGAGATTGCTTCGTCGTCGCCCCGCTCCTCCTCGCAACGACGGATAATCATTGATTGAACGCCTGCTTGATGACATCCTCGATGGGCGGATCGGTGATAGTGATGTCGTGGATGGGCAGGTCAGCCAAAAGTCGGGAAGTGACGCGCGTCACATCCTCCGCCTTGACCTGTATGTAGCGCTTCTCCCAGTCCTCTTCGTGTTGAACGGGTTCGCCATACCAGGAGAGATCATGCGAATCTGCCTCGGCAAGCGCAATGCCGATCAATTTGAACGGCGCGATCTTCTTCGAAAGCGTATTGATGCCGCCGTCATATTTAAGCTGACCGTGATGGATGATGATAATGCGCTCGCACAGCGCGGTCACATCCGCCATGTAATGGCTGGTGAGCAGGACGGTCGCGCCCGTGCGTTGGTTGTATTCCTGGATGAATTCGCGGATGCGCGCCTGCCCCGTGAGGTCGAGACCGATGGTCGGCTCGTCCAAAAACAAAACACGGGGACGGTGCAGGAGTCCCGCCGCGATCTCACACTTCATCCGCTCGCCCAGGGAAAGATTGCGGACAGGTTTTTTCATTAGCGGTTCCAGTTCGAGCAATTCGTCCAGTTCCTTGTAGGTTTTTTTGTATTCGTCGTCGGGAATGCGGTAAATCGCCTGATTCAGCAGAAACGAATCCGCCGCAGGGATGTCCCACGAAAGGCGGTTGCGCTGCCCCATGACAAGCGTCATTGAACACAAATACTCGGGCTTAAGGTCCCACGGTGTGAAGCCAAGCACCTCCGCTTTGCCGCCTGTTGGATGCAGCAAACCGGAAAGCATTTTGAGCGTGGTGGTCTTGCCCGCGCCGTTCGGACCGAGAAAGCCGACGACCTCGCCGCGTTCGATGGTGAAATCCACCTGTTGGACCGCCTTCACATCCTTGTATTTGCGGTTGAAAAATCCGCGAACCGCCGCGCCAAACCCGCCTTCGCGCTCAGGCACTTGATAGGTCTTGCTCAATTGTTGGACGGTAATTGTAGGGGACATAAAAAATCTCTCCTTGCGAAGGAGAGATTTTATCATTAATAGAACAAATTTTCCAGAGCTTAAAACGCCGAAACACGATACCAGACATCCACACTCACATGGATGGTCTTGTTGTGCTGAACATCCATCCCCAAACTCGGTTCGGGGGCCGCAGCCGCGCGAGCCCTGGGCATCGACTGCGCGAGATATGGCATCGGTGCTTCCTCGTCATACGCATTCTCGATGAAATCATACACGCCGAGCAACTTCACACCCAGCGACGCCGCCGCCTTTTTCGCCTTGGCTTTCGCCTTCTCGATGACCATCGTCAACATCCGCTCCCGCGCTTCGACGAGTTGGTTCACCTCTTTGGCTTTTTTCATCGCCTCCGCTCCGCTGAGGATGGATGCGCCTTTGACCGTCACATGCAGGTCGGCGTGTGTGGCAAAGATTTCCTCTCTGTAGGATGCGGAGATTTTCATGGTAGTCGGGTTTGTGTTGCAGGTTTCTTCTTTTTGGATTCGAACAGCTCGCTGTTCGAGAAAACGGCAGCAAGCTGCCTGACTCCATATTTTACGTCACCGCCAATTTTTGTTTTGGATATTTCTCGTAACGTTTCTCTTCCATCACACGCCTGATTCTATCAAAACCTTCCCATATATCCGCAAAGGAAATATACAACGGCGCAAATCCCAAACGGATGTTATCGGGCGCGCGGAAGTCGGGGATGACGTTCATCTCTTCGATCAGGGCGCGGTTGATGCGGTAGCCTTCGGGATGACGAATCGAGATGTGCGAGCCGCGCATGGCAGAATCCGCTGGGGAGCCGAGCGAAAAGCCGAAGGGGACGAGCCAGCCTTCGGTTAAGAAAGAAGCGTAGTCCGTCATCAGGATGGATTTTTCTCGGAGTGCATCCATACCAGCTTGCAGAGTCGGTTCGAGGGCGGCTTCCATGATCAGCATGGAGATCATCGGCTGTGTGCCGACCATGAAACGTTGTGCGCCGGGGGCGGGTTGATGGTCAAGATCGAAGTCGAAGGGATTCTTTTGCCCCCACCAACCCCAGATGGGCGAGGTGAGTTTCTCCTGAATGGCTTTGTTGACGTAGAGGAAGGCGGGCGCGCCGGGACCGCCGTTGAGGTATTTGTAGGTGCAGCCGATGGCGAAGTCTGCCTTGCAAGCGTCGAGGTGGACGGGGACAGAGCCGACGGAGTGGCTGAGATCCCAGAGCACGAGCGCGCCTTTGGCATGGGCGAGTTCGGTGATACGGCGCATGTCGTACATGTAGCCGCTTTTGAAGACGACATGCGAGAGTGTGACGAGCGCGGTGTTTTCGTCGATGGCAGCTTCGAGCGCGGCGAGGTCGGGGGTGATGTCGTTGTCGCTGGCGCCAATACGGATGATTTCGTGGTCTCGATACGACGGCGGTGGTTGAGTAGCGTTCGTTGCGTATCGAAACCCACTGCCGTCTACTCGACCACCAAGTAAATTAGTAATTCCTTGAAGAATATAAAGATCAGACGGGAAGTTGAAGGTGTCGGTGATGATGCGGGTTTTGTTTGGCTGAAACGTGAGCGCGGAGGTGGCGAGTTTGAAAAGATTGAGCGAGACGGTATCGCCGACAAGAGTTTGACCTGCTGCTGCGCCGATGATTCTGCCGATCTTGTCACCGATGCGGGCGGGAGCTTCCCACCAGCCTTTGTTCCAGCCGCGGATGAGGTCTACGCCCCATTGTTCATCCACAATTTGGCGGGACTTTTCCTGCGCGGCTTTGGGCATCATGCCGAGCGAATTGCCGTCAAAGTAGACCAGGGTGGGGTCTGGTATCACAAACGCCTCTTTGAAAGAGGCGAGGTTATCTTGGGCATCAAGCTGAAGGGCGAAGTCGCGGGAGGCGGAGAAGGGCATCGGGTGTTTCCTTTTCAAGAAATTATGAAACTGGCACAGCTTGAGGCTGTGCCAGTGATTCTACTCCTCCTTGCGCAGGGCGGGAAATAACAAAACCTCACGGATGGAATGTTTGTTCGTAAAAACCATCGTCAGGCGATCCACGCCCATGCCGAAGCCGCCGTTGGGCGGCATGCCGTAGCGCATGGCGCGCAGGTAATCCTCATCCAGCGGATGTTTCTCTGCATCATCAGCTTCGTAGTCGCGTCCCATTTCGAGAAAGCGCTGTTCCTGGTCGAGCGGGTCGTTCAACTCGGTAAAGGCGTTGCACAACTCAAATCCCGCCACGTATCCTTCGAACCTTTCCACGGTGAGCGGGTCGCCGGGCAGGGATTTTGCCAGCGGTGAAATATCGCGCGGGTAGTTAAACAGGAAAGTCGGCTGGATGAGTGTCGGTTCGAGGAACTCGCTCAGTAGGAAATCGATCAACTTGCCGCGCGTGGACTTCGGGTCAGGCGCCGCCTTGGGCTGTTTCTCCTTAATGGCTTTAAATAACGCCTCGGCTGTTTTGTGCTCGGCAATGTCGATGCCGCTGGTTTCAAGAATGCCCTGCCGCATCTCGAGGCGTTTCCACGGCGGCTTGAACTCCAGTTCATGCTCGCCATATTTGACCCTGGTGGAGCCGGTCACCTGCTCGGCGGCATACGAGACCATCTGCTCGGTGAGTTCCATCACCTGCAAATAATCCGCGTATGCCCAATAGAATTCCAATTGCGTGAACTCGGGGTTGTGCTTGAACGAAACACCCTCATTGCGAAAGTCACGCCCGATCTCATAGACCTTTTCCAGATTGCCCACGAGCAGCCGTTTGAGATATAACTCGAACGAGATGCGCAGGTACATATCCTGGTCGAGTTCGTTGTGATGGGTCGTGAACGGACGCGCCGCCGCGCCGCCGTACAACGGCTGCAGGATGGGTGTTTCGACTTCCAAAAAACCATGGTCATCGAGGAAGGTCCGCAGGGATTTGATCAAAGAAGCGCGTTTGCGGAAGGTCTCACGCACATCAGGGTTGACCGCCAGGTCCGCATAACGCTGGCGGGCGCGGATTTCAGGATCTTCCAGCGTGGCATAGCGGACGACCGTGCCGTCCTCCTTGGTTACGTCCTTGTCCGCGGGGAGAGGGGTGATGGATTTGGCGAGCAGTTTGAAGTCGTGGACATGAAGCGAGACCTCCCCCGCCTTGGTGCGGAACATCACGCCTGTTGCTTCCATGAAATCGCCAAGGTCGAACATCCTGTTGAAAAACTCAAGGCGATCCGCACCCAGCTCGTTCACACGCAGGAATAACTGCAGTTTACCGTCACCATCCTCGATATGCGCGAAAGTCAGCTTTCCCTTGGGGCGCATAGAGCGGATACGCCCCGCCAGCGCGGCTTTTACTTCGACATTACTGGCTTCGCCTGTTTCAAATTCCACAATCGCCTGGACACTGGTATGTGTGCGGGTGGCGCGAGTGGGATATGGGTTGATGCCTTCGGCTCGCAGTTCTTCGATCTTCTGCAAACGGATTTTTTCAAGGGAATTGTATTCTGCCATGGTCTTCCTTAACTCCCTTCCCCCACTTGGGGGAAGGGTAGGGGATGGGGGTGGTGAGGGTAACAAAATAAAAAAAGCCCCGCCTCCAATGCAAATTGGACGCGGGGCGAATGGTTGCGCGTCCTGTTCCTAGCCGACTTTGAGGATCTTCACATTGTAGGTGCCGCCGGGGGTTTCCACTTTCACGATATCACCTACCTTGTGACCCAAAATGGATTTGCCGATCGGCGACTCGTTTGAAATTTTACCTTCGCGCGGGTTGGCTTCCGCCGCGCCCACGATGGCGAAGGTTTCAGCCTCAAAGTTGCCTTCTTTGATGGTTACCTTGGAACCGACCTGAATGACATCGCTCTTCTTGCCTTTGCCGTTCTCTTCGATAATCTGGGCTGTGGCAAGCAAAAGCTCCAGTTCCTGAATGCGACCCTCCACAAAAGCCTGCTCATTCTTGGCGGCCTCATATTCTGCGTTTTCGATCAATTCCCCGCCTTCCATCGCCTCATGCAGCCTTGCGGCCACCTCCATGCGTTTGGTCGTACGTAGATGATCCAGTTCCTCTTGAAGCTTCTGAAAGCCCTCTTTGGTAAGGAAATTGGTTGGCATAGTATTGTCCTGCACTAATAGAATTTTGCATCTCTGATTCAGAGATGCAAGCGATTAAAAATTTCCGGTGGCATGGCCGGAAAGGTGCGCTTACTATATCATGATTCAAAACGAGATTCAAGCCCCAAAAGCATGAGAAATTTGTCTAGTCAGAAGACCAGAGACGGATTCCGCCATTTTCCGAACAATATTGCTGGATTTGCCCGCGCATCGCCTCTGGACTATCAAACAGACTTTCGATCTGGGATGTATATGCAGCAACCGCCTCCTGCCAGGACCATAGACCTGCCTCGCCCACCGCATAGGCATTTTCCTTCATCCCAGCCGTGTGCAGACCGAGTGTCTCGGGTGATTTGAAAAAATAGGGAATATCAGCATAATACAGCGTGGGACGCTGGAGCAAATCCACGGCACGCCGGACAAGAACATGGTCCACGTGTGAACCCAGCCCAAGCTGGCAGGCCAGTTGGTCGGTCGGTTGGAGACGCGTGGATACGGCTTCTGCGATTCGGGCAGGAAAATCCGCCTCGTCCTCATGTACCGCGGCGTAGATATCCCCATACAGCCATTCGCCATTTTTTCCGCGGCGGTAAATACAGTCAAGAAAATCAAAGTGGACGGGAGTTGCGCCAACAAGCTTGCAGGCCTGGGAGTCCTCGGCGCGGCGCGCGCGGATGAGTTCGGCCGTGTCTGAAATGCCCCAACTGTAATGAAGCACCTGGGCAAAAGAGGACAGTTCTTGGTCTGTCGGAGAGCCGCACAAGAGTGTCCAGATTTCAACCTGGTCCCCTGCGCGGGTCTGCTCGTATATCAATCCACCGGCGGAAAGCACGGCATCATCGAGATGGGGGGAAATGTATATCCAGCGCATCAGGCAGTTTTACCATAAAAAGGCAATGAATTTTAATGATCAGTCCGTGTACACTATGGATAACGAGGTGTAATGAAGGAACGGCGCAAACAGGAACGCAAGGGTCTGGCTGCCTACACACAGGTCTATGACTTGTATGGAGGTTCCCGAATCGGATATCTTGGGGATTTGACATTGAAAGGGGCAATGGCGATTTCCGAGGATACCATGCAGGTGAATACCGATATCACGCTTGCCATCGAATTGCCCGAACTGCCCCATGTAAAAACCCGGCGCCTAACCCTGCCAGCGCGCGTGGTGTGGTGTGAGCATGATCTGAGTCCGCAGTTTTACAATGTTGGCTTTGAATTCAAGGAAGTGACCGAGGCGCAAAAGACGATGATCGAATCCGTCATTCATAATTACGAGTTCCACCGCGAGTTGCGGCAGTAGCCGCCAACTCCGGGACAGAAGCAGCTCCCATCAAAACCAGGGTGACAGCCGAAAAATGACTGTCACTTTTATGTTAAACTTCGTCCATGCAAAATGCGAAAACGCTTTTTTTTATCGCGCCTCAAAAAGTGGAGGTTCGCAAGACGATTCTGCCTGCACTGAAAGATGACGAAGTGCTGGTGGAAACCATCTGCTCCGCCATCAGCGCGGGGACGGAGATGCTGGTCTATCGCGGTCAGTTTCCGCAGTTGACCGACGTGCATGATGCGGTCAGCAGTGAGTTGATGTATCCGCTGGCATATGGGTATGCGTGTGTGGGGAAAGTGATGGAAATTGGCAGGTCGATTCATAGAGAATGGAAAAATAGATTGGTATTTGCATTCCAGCCGCATACGTCACATTTTGTTGCAAAGACCGGATCTTTATTCCCTATTCCCGATAAAGTATCTCCCGAAAATGCCTGTTTCCTTCACAACATGGAAACAGGGGTCAATCTCGTGCAGGACGGTGCTCCCATTTTAGGGGAACGCGTTTTGGTTTTAGGACAGGGAGTGGTGGGCTTGCTGACGGCTTCATTATTGGGCGAGTTCCCGCTGGAAAGGTTGATGGTCGTGGATCAATTTGAGCTGCGGATGAATGCGCTGGATGACACAGGTTTCGGGTCACAAGTCAAAAGGATGCCACCAGCCGACTTGCGACTTGCGACTTGCGACCCAAACGACTTGACATTTGAATTGAGCGGTTCCCCCTCCGCGCTGAACGATGCCATCGAACATACTGCCTTCAGCGGACGGATCGTCATCGGCTCGTGGTATGGGCAGAAGCGCGCAGAGATCGACCTCGGCGGCGCATTCCACCGCTCGCGCATCAGGTTGGTCGCTTCGCAGGTCAGCACGATCTCACCAGAACTGAGCGGGCGCTGGGACAAGTCTCGTCGATTCGACGTGGCGTGGAGGGCCCTGGAACGCATCCAGCCTGAGAAGTGGATCACGCATCGTTTTTCGCTCAATGACGCCGGGAAGGCATATCAACTGCTGGATGAACGTCCACAGGAGACGATACAGGTAATTTTTACGTATGAAATATAATTACTCCACCCTCGATACCTGCCATACCGCAGGAGGCATCGTCCTCATCATCGACGTGCTGCGCGCATTCTCCACTGCCGCCTATGCCTTCTCGCGCGGTGCGAAGAAGATTCACCTTGTCAGCGGAGTGCAGGAAGCACTTGACTTGACATCCAAACTTCCGAACGCAAAAGCCATGGGTGAAGTGGGCGGGCTTCCGCCCGCAGGCTTCGACTTCGGCAATTCCCCCACCCGCATCCTTGAACATGACTTGACGGGCATCACACTTGTCCAACGCACAGGGGCGGGGACACAGGGTGCTGTGCGTTGCGTCAACGCAGAGATGATGCTGGCGACGAGTTTTGTCGTCGCACAGGCAACGATGGATTATGTCCTGCGACGAAAACCTGAGGAGATCACCTTTGTCATCACAGGCGGGATGGGAAATGATGAGGATGTGGCATGTGCCGAATTTTTGGAGAAGCAGTTCACAGGTCAGGAAACAGAGGCGCAGAGCTTCACCCAGCGGGTATATGCCTCACGAGACGCGTTGCAGCACATGCCTGACCATCCGCAATTTCCCAAATCCGATCTGGATTATTGCTCACGCATCAATGCCTTTTATTTTGCCATGCCGATTCGACGCGAAAATGGCCATCTCATCATGCAGGCGGTGAAGGAAAATGATGTCGTTTGAGATGATCCTGATCATCGCCGCGGGTCTTTTGCTCATCAGTGTGTTGATTAGCAAGGTGTCCGACCGTTCGGGCATCCCTGCGCTTCTGTTGTTTTTGGCCATCGGGATGCTGGCTGGTTCGGATGGACTCGGCGGGATTTATTTCGACGACCCATCGCTGACGCAATTCATCGGCATTGTCGCGTTGAACCTCATTCTTTTTGCAGGCGGGCTGGATACCGAATGGAAGGACGTGCGCTTTGTGGTGAAGCACGGGGTTGTGCTTTCCACCCTTGGGGTTTTGATTACAGCGCTGATCGTGGGGATTACAGCGCAATACCTGTTGGGCTTCACTCTTTATCAGGGATTGTTGCTCGGCGCGATCGTTTCATCCACCGATGCGGCGGCGGTTTTTTCGATTTTGCGTTCCAAAAGTTTGGGGTTGAAAGGCAGATTGCGCCCGCTGCTTGAACTTGAATCAGGCAGCAACGATCCGATGGCGGTCTTCCTGACGGTTGGCATGATCCAGTTGTTAACCCAACCCAACTTGCAGGTCACGGATCTGTTCGGCGTGTTCGTTTTACAAATGGCCGTCGGCGTTCTATGCGGGTTTTTCTTTGGCAAACTCCTGGTCTTTCTCGCCAACCGCATTCAACTCGGCTTCGATGGTCTATATCCCGTCTTAACTCTTTCGATCGTGTTTCTTGCATACGGCGCCACGAATTTGTTATATGGGAACGGGTTTCTCGCGGTCTATCTTGCAGGGATTGTCGCGGGACATCAGGACTTTTTGCATCGCCGCAGCGTCATCCGCTTTCATGACGGTGTGGCATGGTTGATGCAGATCACAATGTTTCTGACACTCGGACTGTTGGTCTTTCCATCGGAAATCCCTCCGGTCATCACTACGGGACTACTGGTCGCCGCCTCCCTGATCTTTCTCGCCCGTCCGATCAGTATCTTCCTCACCCTTTTGCCAACCAGCTACACCTTCAAGGAAAAGCTCTTCATCTCCTGGGTGGGACTTCGTGGAGCGGTACCGATCATCCTTGCCACCTATCCGCTCATTGCAGGACTTGAGCAGGCAGAGATTATATTTAATATTATTTTCTTTGTTGTGCTGACATCATCCATGGTACAGGGCGCTTCGATACCGTACGTTGCCAAATGGCTGGGCGTGGATGTGCCCGTGGTAAAAAAGCCGATCTACCCAATAGAGTTCACCCCCATCAGCGGATTCAAGAGCGAGTTAAAAGAACTCGCCATCCCGGCAGGCTCGCCTGCTGATGGCAGGACTATTGTAGAGTTGTATCTCCCACAAGAATTCCTTATCATCCTGATCGCGCGCGCGCATGAGTTCATCATGCCCAGCGGCGGGGTTACCCTGTATGCAGGCGACACGTTGATCGTACTGGCGGATAAGGAAACATTCGCATCGGTGGAACATCAATTGAATTTAAAAATCTCAAGGTAGAGGTGCATCATGTACACACTCGGAGTCCGGCGGGAATTCATCGCCCGTCACTTTTTGATCGGCGGGGACTGGGGACCTGAAAACTTCCCCAACTCGCATCGTTACATTTTGGAACTGCAACTCGAAGGAAGAAACCTCGACCAGCACGGCTACCTTGTGGACATCGTGGATGTGGAAAAGCATCTCGATGAAGTGGTCGGCTACTACAAGGAGCAAATGCTCAATGAAAAGCCCGAGTTCGCCGGGTTGAACCCCTCCATCGAACATTTCGCGCGAATTTTGGCAACCATGCTGAATGAAAGAATCAAAGCGGAACATACCACTTGTTTGAAAGTGGTGCTGTGGGAGCATGAACATGCATGGGCGGCGTATCGGGTAGTTCGATAGTTGGATAGTTTTATAGTCAGGCAGTTGAAGTCCATCAAACTACGCCACTACAAAACCAGGTAACTATGAAACTGGGCTTCCTTATCTACGGCTCGCTCGACACGCTCAGCGGCGGGTACATGTATGACCGCAGGCTGGTGGAGTATCTCCGATCCCAGGGCGACACCGTGGAGATCATCTCGCTCCCCTGGCGGAATTACGCCGCGCATTTGACCGATAATTTCACATTCAAACTTCCCTCCAATTTAGATATCCTGATTCAAGACGAACTCAACCACCCCTCGCTCATTGCCGCCAATCGCAGACCGCATCCCTGCCCCATCGTCAGCCTTGTCCATCACCTGCGCTGCTCCGAACTCCGCCCAAAATGGAAGAATGCGCTTTATCGCATCCTTGAGAAAAAATACCTGCAAAGCGTCGATGGGTTCATCTTCAACTCACAGACGACGAAGGGCATGGTTAATGGATTAATGGATCGGGGAAAACCGTCCTTGGTGGCGTACCCGCCTACCGATAGGTTTGGAGAAGCGATTTCGGAAGAGGAAATAGAGGAAAGAAGTAAAACAACAGAACTGCGGATTTTGTTTCTGGGCAACATAATCAAGCGAAAGGGACTCCACACACTTTTGAAAGCGGTCAGCGATCAACCGGCAACTGTTCAGGTTGATATTGTCGGCTCCCTCAATATGGATCCGGCCTATGCCAAACAAATGCAGGATTTTGTCACAGCCAGGGATCTATCGTCCATCGTCCATTTTCATCGGGTGCTCAGCAACCAACCCCTCATCGAAAAGCTGCGCAACGCCCATGTCCTCGTCGTCCCATCTAGTTATGAAGGCTTTGGGATCGTCTACCTCGAAGGGATGGGGTTTGGCCTGCCCGCCATCGGCACGACGGCCGGCGCGGCGGGAGAGATCATCGAGGACGGGGCGACTGGATTCCTCATCCAGCCGGGGGATGCTCACTCGTTGGCAGGCAAGCTCCAGATTATGAATGAGAGGCGCGACCTTCTCATCCAGTTAAGTCTCGCGGCGCGGAACCGTTATCTAGGTCAACCAAAATGGGATCAGACGGCAGGACAGATCCGTGAATTTCTGCGTTCGTTTTTGTGATGAATGACTGAAACGGTAGGGGGGGTTTTCCGTATAATGGATACGATGATTCACACGTATCAGATCAATGGCATGCCTGTGCAAACAGGCGATCTTATTTGCACGATGAACGGCAAGCCCGATATTCTGCCCGGAGAATTCTGGCGGCTGGTCGGACGGCTCGTGCCGGGCGACGTTGACCATGTGGCAATTTACATTGGTCCCGATGGCCGCTGTGTGGAGGCGGGCGCGCGCGGCGTGATCGCATTCGATATGCCGAACGGGCATTGGAACACGGAACTCATGGCGCGCCAGCGCGGACTTTTGTTCGATACTTTTTACGGCGTCGCTTCTCCGCTGGACGCATTGGGAATTTCGAATGACGAAGAGATCCACATGCGCACAGCAATCGCAACATATGCGCTCGCGCAGATCGGCAAGCCGTATAACCTCAACTTCTTGAACGCCGAAAGAGAGGATGCGTTCTATTGCAGCCAGCTTGCCTACAAGGCCTATCAAAGCGTTGGCATCAACCTCAACACAGGTCTCGCCATGGAGCACTTGCCAGGCACGAACTACATCATTTATCCGCAGGAGATCTGGGAGGGCTTCTCACACAGACAAAGCCTCGTACAACTTATTGCGGCACCGGCATAATTCCCCTGCGGGGGGATTTTTTATTGTGATATATTCGCCCGTTATGAGACGACTCACCGGCATCCTGTTCATCGCCATCTCCGCCGCCTCGTTCGGGACGCTCGCCATCTTCGGCAGGTTCGCCTACGCAGACGGCATGGACATCTTCACCGTCCTCTTTCTGCGCTTCGGATTCTCCGCCGCATTCATGACCGTGATCCTGCTCCTGCGCAGAGAGCCTTTCCCACGCGGACGGATTCTCGCACAGCTCGTCGGCATGGGTGCCCTGGGGTATGTCGGGCAATCGTTTTCATATCTGACCGCCATCCAGCATGCCTCGGCTGGACTGGTTGCGCTTCTGCTCTATCTTTATCCCATCTTCGTTGCAATTCTTTCCGCCATCTTCCTGCATGAAAAATTGACCCGCGTGAAGATCATCGCGCTGGTCATTGCATTTGCAGGGACATTGTTCACTGTGGGTCCTGGTGGCGGGCAGATCACCGGCATCCTGCTCGCCCTCGCCGCCGCGATGATCTACTCCATCTACATCATCGTCGGCACAAATGTGATGAAGCATGTCTCGGCGGTGCAATCCTCCATGGTGATCTTTGCCTCGGCGGGCGCGGTGTATGGAGTACTGACACTCATCAATGGCGCAACCTTCCCTGCCAGCAACGATGGCTGGTCCGCCATTTTGGGAATCACCGTGATTGCCACCATCATCCCTGTCGTCACCTTCCTCGCAGGTCTGGAGCGCATCGGTCCGACCAATGCAGCCATGCTCTCCACACTGGAACCCGTCGTCACCGTCCTGCTCGCCGGGTGGCTGTTCGGAGAAACTCTGCTGCCCATCGTCCTGCTTGGCGGCGGATTGATCCTGACGGCAGTCGTGATCCTGACGCGGTCCGAATTGCGAAACCCTGATGGTCAAGCAATTCCGAGCGCGTGAAAACTCGCCTTACCCCCCAGCCATATCAGGGATATAATAAATTTGTAGCGCCTACCCGCTATTTCACGCGAATCCTGCGTCGCACCCTACGGGCGGATTCTTGTTGATGAGGTTGATCTTTCTCATCAAATGAGGTGCGACGCTATCCCACACCCCCCTAGTATACCTAGGATCCCTCGTGGTTTTAAACGAATAAGGAATCTATGGACTTCAATCAATTTCAACTCGATCCCCGCCTGATGCAGGGGATCAAAAAGGCAGGCTATGAAACGGCCACGCCCATTCAGGAAGCCGCCATGCCCGCCGCCCTGCGCGGACGGGATATCATCGGCACGGCACAGACCGGGACAGGCAAGACTGCCGCCTTCGTCCTGCCCATCTTAAATAAATTGCTCTCCGGTCAACGCAATGTCGCGCGTGCGCTCATCGTTACGCCGACGCGCGAACTCGCCGAGCAGATTAATGACGTGGTGAAGACTCTATCCGCGGGGACAAAGATCCGCAGCGCAACCATTTACGGCGGAGTCGGAGCGAATCCCCAAATCCAGGCGTTGCGCAACGGGGTTGAAATCCTCGTCGCCTGCCCGGGCCGTCTGCTCGACCTCATCCAGCAGGGACATGCGAAGATGGCGAATATCGAGATCCTTGTTCTCGATGAAGCCGACAGGATGTTCGACATGGGTTTTCTGCCCGACGTGCGCCGCATTGTGAAAGCCGTGCCGGAGAAACGGCAGACGATGTTGTTCTCCGCCACCTTCCCCGCCGATGTGGAACTGCTTGCAAAGCAGGCCCTGAAGGAACCGCAGAAGATCGCGATGGGAATCAGCCGCCCCGCATACACGGTGTCGCACGCGCTGTATCCCGTATCGCCGCATTTGAAATCCGCACTGCTGATCGAACTGCTCAAACGCACATCCACTAATTCGGTGTTGATCTTCACGCGCACAAAATATCGCGCGCAAAAAGTTTCGCAGCAAATTTTACGCGCGGGCTTCAAAGTGACCAGTCTGCACGGCGACCGTTCGCAGGGTCAGCGCCAGGCCGCGCTCAAAGGTTTCAAGGACCGCACGCATCCCATCATGGTCGCCACCGACATCGCCGCGCGCGGGTTGGATATCGAAAGCATTTCGCACGTTATCAACTACGACATGCCGGACACGGCCGACGCCTACATCCACCGCATCGGCAGGACGGGCCGCGCCGAACGTACCGGCGATGCGTTCACATTGGTCACGCCCGAAGATAATGACATCATCCGAATTCTCGAACGCATCATGGGAGGACCGATCAAACGCGAGACACTCGCAGACTTCGATTACACGCGTCCCGCCCCGCCGAGGTTTGCTTCCGGCGGACGAGGCAGAGGCGCCCCCCGCGAGGACTCCCGCCGCCCGCCCAAGCCCGCCCACACCCCAAAGAGTTATGGCAGGAACAGGCTCGCGCCGAGGAAGAAGTAAGTTCGCAGGACAGGCTGATTGCCTGTCCTGTTCATTATAAAAACCGGGCGATCCAGCCGGTATTTTTATGATATATTGCACGACAGGACCTGCACACGATGGACTCCATGGATCAAAACCCCGCTTCACAAACCCAGCCAGACCCTGTATTATCTTTTGTATTCTCCAATTCGAGCGGTGATGTGATTTTCTCCGATCACCTGTTTGCACGCAGCATGGGAGATATGGCTGCCGGCATCCTCTCCGGCGTGCCTTTAAACGCAATTTTTATGATGGATGCCGCGGCTGCCAGACAGCTGCTCGAGGCCATCAGGAAAAAACTGATCGTCGAGGATCTTCTGGTCACCCGTCATTTCAGGGCGGGTGATGTGATCCGGTATGACAGCACCTTGGTTGCCGCCCTCGACGAAGGCGGGGATTTCATGGGGGTGGACCTCGTCCTCAAGTCCGGCTCACAGAGCAACACGGTCCCGGATGAGGCGATACGAATTACCTCGCATTCGGACGTGATAAAAGCATACGTCGAAATGGAGATGAATCCGCGGAACGCATTGGAGCCAAGGACCTTCACCCAATCCTATCTGGTTGCCCAGTTCAATGCGCTTCAAGTCATGCTCGCCCGCATTGGAGGTACGGCTTCGAGAGCGGCCTTCGAAAAAGTTGCCAATAATACGGCACATTCGATGGCTCTTCCGATCCATATGGAAAACGGATATCTGAAATTCACGAATAGGAATATCGATATTCAAGGCTACCGCAGCCTGTTGCGTGCCGCCGTGGACTATGCGGTGAATGTGATCGGAAAGGGCATCGTCAAACGGGAAATGCTGCTGATCGATAAGTTTATTGGGCATGGGACGCTCGAGCTGATCTCGCAAATGGACCTGCGGATATTTTCGGACGAATAAAACGAGGTGAAATGATGTCACAAAAACACAACGTTGATATTCCCCCAAGGCATCGGCCTTTTCAGCCGGCCATCCTTGCGATCAGCCTGGCGGTCATCGTCCTGTTGATCCATGTTCCCGGGATATCCCGTTTGCTCGGACCCTTATGGGCCCTTGTCATCTATGACCTGATCGTTGCCGGCGCTGCCATCTATGCAGCCTTCCTTGCCACCCATCTGTGGCGCGCACACGAGCGAGGCGAAAAATTAAGCCTGGTCTGGGGATATATCGCAACGGGATTGATTCTATGGGCGTTGGGTGAGATCATCTGGTCTTCAGACCAGCTTTGGGGAGGAAACTCCCTGCCCTATCCCTCGATGGCGGATGTCTTCTGGATCCTGGGGTATTTCCCGCTGATTTTCGCCCTGGGCCTGCGATATTACATGCTGGGGGTCATCCCAAATAAAGGCTGGCAGATCGCCAGTCTGGCGGTGTATTTGGGGCTTTTCGGCCTTGCAGTCTGGATGATCCTCCTGCCCATCTATACCGACGCGGATACCACCAGGGTCTTCGAAAAGACCGTCAACCTGCTGTATCCGATCGGCGATCTGATTGTCGGCTTTCTTGCGGCGGTCCTGCTGATGGTATTGATCGACGGCACACTGTTCCGTTCCTGGGGGCTGGTCGCACTGGGCTTTTTTTGCGCAGCCGTATCAGACCTGCTTTATACATGGGCCGTCTGGCAGGGTACCTTTGAGGTAAACCCGGCGGGGGGTACGAATTTTGGCAGTGCTACGATCAACGTATTGTATGCCGCATTTTACCTGTTCGTGGCTGTCGGACTTTACAGACAGGCAAGATCAAAGAATGCGATTTGACTCCTGACCATTTAAGACTTAAATCAAAAAAGGAGCCCGACGCTTTCGCGTCGGGCTCCTTTTTTCGTTGACTAGCTCAGAACAGTTACGTTCGTGGCTTGTGGACCCTTCGGTCCCTTTTCGACGGTGAATTCGACCTTCTGGCCTTCTTGCAGGTTACGGAAACCGTCACCCTGAATGGCGGAGAAATGGACGAACACGTCCGCGCCGCCTTCGCGCTCGATGAAGCCGAAGCCCTTGTCACCATTGAACCACTTGACTGTACCAGTTATACGATCAGACATTTTTGCCTCCTTTGGCAAGTGAAAAAAGTTTGTAGGTAAATCTGTTTGTTCCATCGGAGGGCAAAACAAAACAGCCTACAGTCAAACTGTAAGCTGTTGATGTTCTTCAAACCAACGTAACGTACCGTTTTCCTATCTGGCAGTCACTATAACACACCAAAGTAGGGGCGTCAATCAAAAATGGGCATCAAAATTAAGATTATAATATTCGGTCTATGAACTTCTCGACCATTCGAGCCGCGGGAGACCCCGGCTCTTCTCTTGCCGGTCCCCGCGCATATTGGATGTTCCTCTCCGTCCTTGTCCTGATGGCATGGGTCACTGCGGGAGTGACCACCTCCAAGTATGGCGCGGGCGTTGCATCCGATTCGGTTAAATATCTGGCGGTGGCGCAAAGCCTGCTGGATGGAAGGGGATTCGTCAATCACCTCGGCGCGCCGCTTCTTTCCTGGCCTCCGCTGTATTCCATGACCCTGGCAGGTCTCAGCCTGTCGACAGGCTGGGATGTATTCGTCGCCGGCTGGTATTTGAACGTCTTCCTGATCGGGCTGAACCTTTTCATGAGCGGGCTGATCTTCTTCCGCATCTTTCAGAAAAAATTGTTGTATGCCAGCCTTGCCAGTCTTTTTGTGCTGACCGCACTCTCGTCCCTGCGCATCCACGCCACCATCAGTTCCGACCCACTGTACCTGACGTTGACCCTCGGCTTTCTGCTGGCCATCCATCCATACATCAAAACAAGGTCAACCCGCGCCTTCGCATGGATGGTCGTTTTCAGCGCACTTGCCCCCATGCAACGTTACATCGGCATGGCGCTGGCGGTCACTGCGGTGATCGTGATCTTCACCGAGAATCGGAAGTCCCACCGTATCCTCCTGCGTGACAGTTTTGTGCTGGGATTCCTCTCCGCGCTTCCCATCGGCTGGTGGCTGATCCTGCGCAATATCATGACCTACGGGACATTATTCGGCACGGGCAGCCCAGCGACGGATGTGGTAAAAAACATCATGCTCGCACTGACCAAGATGCTGCACTGGTTTGTGCCTTATCATCCCCTGCTCATGCCGATTCTGACACGCCCGTGGATACCCTTGGGAATTCTACTATTCATCCTTTTCCTGATAAACAAAAAGGAAAATTGGCGCGCCTGGCTGCAAAAATCCATCGAGCCGTCCACGTATCCAACCCTGCTCCACGGCGCGGTATATTTCACTGCCGTTGCATTGACCATCGTCACAAAAGACCACCTCGATCTGACCTCCGACCGTTATTACACTATTATGCTTGTGCCGGCCGCAGTGCTTTTTCTGATCACAGTTGACACTCTCATCCTGCCGCACTTGAAATTATCCACCCGACGGGCGGAAGTTGCACTGGTCGCCATCTTTACCCTGTTGTCAATATATCCTTTGCTTGGCATGGGAAAATATTTGCAAAGATCCCTCGAGATCGGGGAGCCCAGCAACTACAACTACTATAATTCCAGTGAATTCCGTGATACACCCGTCGTTGCTGAAATGATCAAACTGGCAAAGGATCACCCGCACGCGTTGATCTACAGCAATTATGTGGATGCCGCCTGGTTTTATACCCGCAACCCGGTCTCCCTCCTGCCATTCATCAACAATACGGATAAAGGCTGGCCCCACGATAAACCCGGGTATATCATCTGGTTCGAACCCAATGAATTCAAGCATTACCTTTCCCCGCAGGAGCTCGGACAATTCGCGCATTTGGAATTGATCCACCAGAGTGAAAGCGGAAGCATCTATTATGTCCGCTCGCGCGAATGACCTCCTTTCAGGCAGTATAATCACACCATGAACTTTCTGATCACCGGAGCCGCGGGATTCCTCGGCTCTTCTCTTGCCAACCACCTCGCCCGCGAGGGACATCAAGTCCGCGGACTGGACGACCTCTCCACCGGCGACCCCAAGGTGCTCGCGCCGGATGTCCACTTTACGCGCGGGGATGTCAGCGACCGCCCCAAACTGTGGACTCTGCTCCAGGATGTGGATGTGGTCTATCACCTTGCGGCCCGCGTTTCGGTGCAGGAATCCATTTTGTATCCGCGGGACTATAACGATGTCAACGTCGGCGGGACGGTTGCCCTGATGGAAGCCATGCGTGACGTGGGAGTCAAACGCGTCGTTCTGGCCTCGTCCGGAGCTGTATACGGCGACCTGGGCGACTCTACACTGATAGAATCTGCCACACCAAATCCGCGCTCCCCCTATGCCGTCTCCAAACTTTCGGCGGAGTATTACGTCCGTACGATCGGCAATTTGTGGAATATTGAAACCGTCAGCCTGCGCATCTTCAACGCCTATGGACCCGGTCAACACCTGCCGCCATCCCATCCGCCCGTAGTCCCGCATTACCTTCGCCAGTCCCTGCGCGGCGGGACACTGGTCGCTCACGGAGATGGAGCCCAGACCCGCGATTACGTCTATGTGGATGACGTGGTCAGCGCAATGGTGGCGGCGTCCACGGCACCCAACGTGAACGGTTTGGTCATCAATGTCGGCTCGGGAGTGGAGACATCCATCAAGGATTTAATCCGTATCGTGTTGGAAGTGACGGGCAGTAAAGCCAACGTGGTCTACAATTCCCAGACCTCCGGCGGTGTCTCCCACATGAGGGCGGATCCGAATCTTGCAAAGGAAAAACTGCGGTTTACGCCTTCAATTAAGCTCGAAGAAGGATTGAGATTGACCCTTCAGCGGGATCCCAGATTCAAATGAAAACATTTGAAAGTTGGAAGGTTTTCAAGTTCACAAATTGAATGTTCCAACCTTTCCACTTGCCAACGATAATGACTTTACCCCGCTCCTTCTACAACCGCCCCACGTTGACCGTCGCCCGCGAACTGATCGGTGCGCGGCTGGTGCGGATTTTGGATAACGTAAAATTGACGGGATTAATCACCGAAACCGAGGCCTACATCGGCGAAGAAGACCTCGCCTGCCATGCAAAAGCGGGCTTGACCAGGCGCACCGCCCCCATGTATGGCCTGCCCGGGCACGCCTACATCTATTTCACGTACGGGCATCATTGGATGCTGAACGCGGTCACGGAGCGTGAGGGTTTCCCTGCAGCAGTGCTGATCCGTGCGATACAACCGGTGGAAGGAATTGACGTAATGGCGGAACGCCGTCAGGGGCGGGATACGTTCGGACCGGGCAAACTGACACAGGCCATGGGGATCACTAAAAACGAGAATAATGTCGATCTGACAGAACCAACCTCCCTGTTAAGAATCGAGACGGGAATTTTCACGCCGGATTCAAGCGTGACGATTGACACACGCGTGGGTTTAAACAATACGCCAGAGCCGTGGCTGTCCAAGCCGTGGCGTTTTTTGGTCAAAGACCATGTCATTGCTTCACCGCTTCGTGGCTCGCAATGACGAAATACAACTTGGAGGAACGATGGGTTTACTTGATGGCAAGAATGCTTTAATTTTTGGTCTGGCAAACGAACGTTCGATCGCGTGGGGAATCACGCAGGCGTTTAAACGCGAAGGTGCAAATCTGGGAATCAGTTACGCGGGCGAGATGCTTGAAAAGCGTGTGAAGCCGCTCGCCGCGCAGGTGGACTGCAAATGGGTCGAAGAATGTGACGTGACCAGGGATGACCAGATAGCGTCGGTGGCGGAAAAAGCCGCCAAACATTTTGGGAAGATCGATGTTTTGGTGCATTCGATCGCCTTCGCAGGACGCGACGAATTGAGCAAACCCTATCACGAAACCAGCCGCGAGGGATTCAAGACCGCGATGGATATCAGCGTGTTTTCCTTTATCGCTTTGACGAATGCGTTTTTGCCGATCCTGAACCCCAATGCTTCGGTGATGTGCCTGACCTATTACGGCTCGGTGAAGGTCGCGCCGCATTACAACGTGATGGGTGTGGCAAAAGCCGCGTTGGAATCATCCACAAGATATCTGGCGTATGACCTGGGGCCACGGAAGATTCGCGTAAACGCCATCTCGGCAGGACCGATCCGCACGCTGGCCGCGGCCGGCGTGGGCGGCTTTCGTGACATGTACAAGCACTTTGCAGACATGTCCCCCATGCGCGAGAACGTGACGATTGAGGATGTGGGCAACTCGGCCGTATTCCTTGCCTCCGACCTTTCCAGGCGCATCACAGGCGAAGTACTGTATGTGGACTCGGGCTTCAATACCGTCGGTGTGCAGATGAGCGGGAAGGAAGAAAAATCCGGGTAAATTGGAACGAAAAGTGAGAAATGAAGGGCGTTGGTTTACAAAATCAGCGTCCTTTTCTTTTAAGGTAAAATTGACCCAACATGTTCAAACGCAGCGCAACTCCCACGGATTCCCCGCAGCCCGTCCAGGCCGTGGAACGCATCACCTCGGTGCTTGGCTCAGGTGTCATCTGGCACGGCAGTATTAACGGCTCGGGCGGTGTCCGCATCGAAGGTGCGTTCGAGGGTGAGATCGCCCTGCGCGGGATGTTGGTCGTCGGCGAGACCGGGCGCGTCACCTGCCAGAACGTGCGCGCCAATGCCGTCATCGTCGCCGGCGCGGTGCGCGGCAACATCACCACCCAAAAACTGGAAATCCGCGCTTCCGGGCGCGTATGGGGTGACGTGGTCACCACCGCCTTTGTGACCGAGGAAGGCGCCTTCCTGCGCGGACAGATCCGTATGGAGGAAACGGTCGAGCTGGACCTCGAGCCGGCTCCTGAATCCACGCCTTCGGAAGCCGCCCAGGCAGAGTCCATTGCGCAGGTGCCGATCCAGGTGCCTGAGCCTGCCCCAACAGTCAAGAAGACGAAGGTTGTGCGGAAGAAGAAAGCCGAATCCTGAATGCCCTTCGTAGGGACACAGCGCCGCTGTGTCCCTACGATATTATTTCCCATGAAATATACAGACCTGAAAATTCAAACCCAGCGTGAATTCCCCAACAATGCGCGGACTGCAGGCTTCGGCTGGCTTGTCCGCGCGGGATATTTGACCCGCGAAAACGAACTCCTGCCGCTTGGCGAACAGGCCCTTGCAAAAGTGCGGGAACTTTCCATCGACCCGGCCTTCCTCTTTCACCTTTCCCTGCCGGTCATGTACAATGAAACCGACATCTACTTTCCGCTCTCCAGCGGGAACATGCAAATCGCTCATTGCGATTCCTGCAAATACACCGAACGACTCGAACTTGCCCAATTCAAAAAGACTCCCTTTTCAAAGGAAGGTGAACTTCCACTCGAAAAGGTGCTGACTCCCGATTGTCATACCATCGAAGCGCTTGCGAATTTTCTGGATATCCCAAAAGAGAAAACCGCCAAGGCATTGATGTATACCCGCGCGGCTGACAACAAATTCGTCTTCGTTGTGGTGCGCGGAGATATGACCCTGAGCGAGGCGAAGCTGCGCAAGGCCGTCGGGGATGTAAAACTTGCGGATGAAGTATCAATTCGAAGGTCGGGCGCGGAGGCGGGCTTCGCATCCCCAATCGGGTTGAAAGATATACTGATCGTTGTGGATACTCTCATCCCGCACTCGCCCAACCTCGTCGCAGGTGCAAACGAGGCGGAATACCACCTCAAAAACACAAACCACGGACGCGATTACACAGCCGGGATCGTTGCGGATCTGGTGCAGGCGCAGGAAGGCGACAAGTGCGTGAAATGCGGCAAACCACTTTCCATCCTGCCTGCCATCAACCTGGCTGGCGGCGGGGGGGTGGATTTCGAAAACATTCTGCTTGCCCTCGCGGAGACGCATCACGATGACAAGGGCTTGAGCCTGCCCCTTTCCGCTTCGCCCTTCGACGTGTACCTGATGCACCTGACGGGCAAGACGGTCAACACGTTGGAAAAAGCGGAGGAGATCTATATTGCCCTGCAGAATGCGGGAATTTCCGCCCTGTTCGATGAACGCGACGAACGCGCAGGGGTCAAATTCAACGACGCGGATTTGATCGGCTGTCCGCTGCGGATCACGGTTGGGGAAAAGGGGCTAAAGGACGGACTGATAGAATTGAAACTCCGCACAGCGGCGGGCGGAAGCGCCCTGCCGTTGGAGAAAATCCTGAACCTGAAATCCATATCGGAACTCCTGTAAGGATCTTCCTTAGCAACCGTCTCAATCGTTATTAACGAAATGAGCAAAGATACAACGCCAACGCTGTTTCAGATCATCTCCACCGACTACCTTGGACAGAACTTCTTTGTGATGATCTTTGCGGGATGGGTATTCTATTTTATTGACACTGCATTTGAAGGAAAGGCCACTTCTTTTCTTTTGGTCCTCGCCCTGGTCCTCACACCGATCGGGCTGCTGGCGTTCCACTGGCGATGCCACCTGATCGTCTCCACCATCGTCAATGGGATGGAGACCACAGGCCATATCACCGAGATCGAAATCATCGCCTCAGGCAAACAGCGGGAAGACCGCATCCTTCATTACGAGTACAATGTCAACGGCCAAACCTGCCAATACAGGAACCGTGTCAAGAAAAACACCTACGCCCGCAGCTTGAAGGCAGGCCAGCCGGTGACACTGCCGGCACATGAAAAAAAACGCACATCGCATTCATCAAGGATGTGTATTTGGAAACCCTCTACCCCATGAACCCCGGACACTTCCCCCCACCCAAGCAGCGCGGCTTGATCATTCATAGCCTCATCATCCTGGTGCTGACGGTCATCGCCGTGACCGGATTCGTGAATCTCTCGAACGCGGAGGTGGGTCCCATATTCCTGATATCGCTTTTGGTTTCGCTGGCTTCCTTTGTGCCGATCCCCTTCTTTGGGTACCGCGCCTACTCCCTCTGGCGTGCCGGCTATTACATGGACCGCGACAGCCTTGCCATCAACTGGGGCCTGCGCGTGGAAAACATCCCGCTTTCAGACATCGAATGGATGCGCTCTGTTGAAGACCTGACCCACCCGCTTACCCTGCCGTCGCTGCCACTGCCCGGTGGATTGCTGGGCACGCGCCGTCACCCCGATCTCGGCACGGTGGAATTCCTCGCATCCGATGCGAAAAAGCTTCTGCTGATCGCAACGGCCAAACGTATTTTTGTCATTTCCCCCGAAGACCCCGCCGCGCTCGCACAGACCTTTGCACGCGCAACCGAGCTGGGAAGCCTGACTCCCGTCGAAGCGAAATCCGTGTACCCGTCCTTTGTCGTCACCCAGGCATGGCGCAGCGGACTTGCGCGTTATCTGTGGCTCACGGCCTTATTCCTGAATTTAGGTCTGTTCATCTGGGCAAGCCTTATCATCCCGGCTGCGCCGCGCGTTGCACTCGGTCCGCAGTTTATTGGAAGCGAACTCGAAACCGTGCCGTCCTCGCAGCTCATCATCTTCCCGGTGGCAAGCCTTCTGCTCGCCGTCACTGGGTGGATCGCGGGCTTGTACTTCTACCGCTGGGAACGCGAGCGCGTGCTTTCGTTCATCGTCTGGGGTTCGGGCACGTTCAGCAGCCTGCTGTTTTTGCTGGCGGTTCTATTCATCATCACCACGCCGGTGTAGTTCCAAAGTTAAACACCTTCCAACCTTTCAACTTTCAAACCCAACATGCAGCTGTCCCTCGGTTTTCTCCTCGCCATCCTCATTTCCATCCTCGCCTACAAAGCCCGCAGTCTAACCATGAGCGGAGCGCTGGCGGCCGCATTCACCGGCACGGTCATCTTCGGCATTGGCGGCTGGGACTGGGCAATCCTCCTGCTCACATTCTTCATTACATCATCCGCATTGAGCCGCGCATTCAAAAAACGCAAACAGGGTCTCGATGAAAAATTTTCAAAAGGACACGAACGCGACGCAGGCCAGGTTCTCGGCAACGGCGGCATCGCAACCTTCTTTGCCGTGCTTCATTTCTTTTTTCCCGAATCAATCATCCCCTGGGTCGGGTTTGCCGCTGCCCTCGCCGCCGTCAACGCCGACACCTGGGCGACTGAACTCGGCGTGTTGGATCCAAATCCCCCGCGCATGATCACCAACTTGAAGAAGGCTGTGGAAAAAGGCACCTCGGGCGGGATCTCCTTAATGGGTACTCTCGCCGCCTTGGCAGGCTCCGCGTTAATTGCATTCCTCGCTTCTTTCTTAACGGATACATGGTCATTGTTCCTGCTTATTACTTTCTCAGGGTTGGGCGGCTCCCTTTTCGACTCGCTCCTCGGCGGAACCATCCAAGCCATGTACTACTGCCCCACCGATAAAAAAGAGACCGAGAAACATCCCATCCATGCCTGCGGCACGGAGACTGTTCACCTGCGCGGCTGGAAGTGGCTGGACAATGACTGGGTCAACTTTGCATGCGGCGCATTTGGGGTCAGTGTAGCAATGCTATTCACCTTAATGTAGACTGACCCGAAAGGTATTTCATGCCAGCCTCCCCCATCCTCGTCACCGGCGCCAGCGGATTCGTCGCCATTCACACCATCCTCCAACTGCTCGAGCAGGGCTATAACGTCCGCGGAACGATTCGGTCTTTGTCCAAAGAGTCGGAAGTCCGCGGGACGATCTCAAAGTACGTACAGGCAAATGACCGGCTGGAGTTCACGCCCGCAGACTTGAGGCAGGATGCAGGCTGGGATGAAGCGATGAAAAACGTTGGACATGTTTTGCATGTCGCGTCTCCGTTTCCGTTATTTGAACCAAAACACGAAGACGAACTCATCATCCCCGCCGTGCAGGGGACGCTGCGAGTGCTGCGCGCCGCGCACAAGGCGAAGGTCAGACGCGTGGTGCAGGTTTCGTCCAATGCGGCAATTTCATCAGGACATGAGGGTGAGAATAAAACGTTTACAGAAGCAGATTGGACAAATCCTGACAAGGTAGGCGCATACGCAAAAAGTAAAACGCTGGCCGAACGTGCCGCCTGGGAGTTTATCAACGGCGCGGAAAATACAGAAAAAATGGAATTGGCTGTCATAAACCCCCCGTTGATCCTTGGACCCATCCCAAACAAGAACCTGCCCACCTCCGCGGAGATGATCCGCGTGTTCATGCGCGGCGAAGTACCCGGCGTGGCACGCTTGAAAATGGGAATTGTGGATGTGCGCGATGTGGCCTCCGCGATCATCCTTGCCATGCAGACGCCTGAAGCGGCGGGACAGCGCTTTGCCTGTCCCGCCGCCACGATGTGGTACAAGGATATCGCGGATATTTTGCGCAGAGGGTTTGCAAATGCGGAGTATAAAAAAATTCCGCGCATCGTCTTTCCAAATTTTCTCGTCCGCGTGCTTGCCCTGTTCGATAAAAAGATCGCGCTGGTCGTCAGCGGTTTGGATTGGGATTATGAGCTCTCGAACGAAAAAGCCAGGCGCATCCTCAAGTGGACACCGCGCCCGAAGGAGGAAGCCATTATTTCCATGGCAAAAAGTTTGATCGAGCAGGGCTTTGCATAGATGTCATTGCGAGCCGCGCTTTTGGCGGCGCGGCAATCTCCCGTTCAATGATTGGAGAAATCATGAATTATTTACCCTCCGACACCCGTTATCAATCCATGCAATACCGCCGCTGCGGGCGCAGCGGACTGAAACTGCCTGTCGTTTCGCTTGGCTTGTGGCATAACTTCGGCGGCGTGGACACCTTCTCCAACAGCCGCGACATGGTCCTGCGCGCCTTCGACCTCGGCATCACACATTTTGACCTTGCCAACAATTACGGTCCGCCGCCGGGATCGGCGGAGGAAACCTTCGGCCGGATTCTGGCGAAGGATCTGCGAAGCTGCCGCGATGAACTACTCATCTCATCGAAAGCGGGCTACACCATGTGGGACGGTCCCTACGGCGATTGGGGTTCGCGCAAGTACCTGGTCTCCAGCCTCGACCAAAGCCTCGAGCGCATGGGCCTGGAGTACGTGGACATCTTCTACCATCACCGCCCCGACCCCGAAACCCCGCTCGAAGAGACCATGCAGGCGCTGGATTTCATCGTCCGCAGCGGGCGGGCGTTGTACGCGGGCATCTCGAATTACCCCGCCGATAGGACCCGCGAGGCTTCAACGATATTGAAATCACTCGGCACGCCTTGTTTGATCCACCAGCCTGTATACAGCATGTTCAACCGCTGGGTGGAGGATGGCTTGCTGGGTACGCTGAAAGAGGAGGGTATCGGCTGTATTGCCTTTTCGCCGCTGGAGCAGGGCTTGCTGACCGATAAATATCTCGGCGGCATTCCCGAAGGTTCACGAGCGTCCAAGGCGCATGGCTTTCTTAAGCCCGACCAGATCACCGCTGACAAAATTGGAAAGGCACAAAAATTGAATGAGCTGGCAAAAACGCGCGGACAATCCCTCGCGCAAATGGCGCTGGCTTGGGTTCTGCGCCACGAGACGATGACCTCCGTGCTGATCGGGGCGAGCAGGGTCAGCCAGATCGAAGATGCGGTGGGGATGCTAAATAACTCGAAATTCTTAGAAGAAGAATTAGGAGAGATCGAAAATATTTTGAAGTAAACAAAATGACATCCGGGAAAACCCTCGGATGTCTTGCTTTTATTATCCCCTCCAGATCTTGAAATCCTTCAAGCTCGAACCGCCTAAAAATTCGCGCACGATGGAATTGGCGGGCACAAGGCCCGCATCCAGGGGCAGGAACCATTCGAGGAATGCCAGCAGACGGCGCGCTTCGATGTGCTCCGCCACGGTGTGCGGAACCTGGCGCAGAAGCGGCTCGGCCAGCGGCTTGAGCGCCGCAAGTTCGAACACCAATGCAGAGTTGAACATCACGTCCGCGTTCTCCTGGTAGGGGAAGATATGCCGCTTCTCGCCGCGCCGCACCGATTCCCAGCGCGAGATCGTGGCCTGCGCCGAGTATCCGCGCTCGCGCGCGTCGCGCACAATGCGGCGGATGAGGCGCGTGTCGGTCGTCGAAACACGGTTGTGGCGGTCGAGGTTGAGCTGGGTCAGGGCGGAGACATACACCCGAAAGGCCGAATCAGCCCAACGGTCCGGGATGAGGCGCGGGTTCATCCCATGGATGCCTTCGAGGATAATCGGCTGTCCATGCGTCAATTGGATGATATCGCCCGCTTCGCTTCGTCCTTCCTTGAAGTTGAATCGCGGCAATTGAACCTTTTCCCCGCTGAGAAGTTTTTCCATATCCTGCGTGAGCCGCGCGAGATCCAGCGCATCGATCGTTTCGAAATCGAGTTCGCCGTTTTCATCCAGCGGGCTTTCATCACGGTCGATGAAGTAATTATCCAATTCGAGCGGATAGGGCGAGATGCCGCGTGCCAGCAGCTGGATCGCAAGACGGCGCGAGGAGGTGGTCTTGCCCGATGAGGAGGGGCCCGCGATCAAAATGATGCGGGCCTGTTTCTGCACGATCTGCTGGGCAATATCGGCGACATATTGTTCGTGCAGCGCCTCCGAGACCAGCACGATCTCATCTGCGCGGCCCGCTTCGATGGCGTCATTGAGCGCGCCGACGTTGTCGATATTGAGGGTTTTCAGCCAGTCGCCGTATTGGCGGAATGTTTTCAACAGTTTCGGATAATCGTCTATCGGTTCGAGCTGCGTGGGCGCATGGCGGCGCGGGAACTGGATGGTGAAGCCGCCGTTGATCATTTTCAGGTCGAACCATTTCAAATAGGCGGTGGACGGGACCATGTAGCCGTGCATGTAATCCATCTGACCGTTCAGGCTGTACAGCGTGAGATAGTCCTTGCTGCGGTGTTTGAGCAGGCGCAGTTTGTCTTCATATCCGCGCTGTTCAAAATATTCGACCGCCTCCCGAATGGGTACTTCCCTACGCATGAAAGGGTGATCCTCGCGGATCAGTTTCTGCATTTGCGCCTTGATGGAATCGATCTCGTTTTGCGAGAGCGGTTCGCGGTTTGTCACTTCGCAGTAATATCCGCCGGAGGAAACAGAATGGTCGATGTTCAGCCTTCCGGCGGGGAAAAGCTGGGCAAAGACCATTTCAAGCAAAAAGACCAGCGAGCGGCGGTAGATGCGCGCGCCGTCGGCGGTATCCATGGTGACGGGCAGGCAATGGGATTCAAAATGGACCGGGTAGGTCAGTTCATGGATCTGGTTGTTGATGATCGCGGCGACGATCGGCGCGGAAAAATCGTCCCTCACCTGCGCAAGGAATGCCCCCACCGGCGTGCCGCGAGGGCCGCTCAGCGTCCTGCCGTCCGGCAAATGAACTTCGATATTCGGATTGGGCTTTGTGATTTTAATGGACATGAGTTGGAAGGTTGGAAGGTGATTTTTCCTGCGGCCTTCCAGCCTGATCCTTTCAACTTTTTAACTTTGACAATAGTTTTTCCGGCTTGCCGGCGAATTCGTCCAGCGGAATTTCCCCGTTCGTCAGCGCCAGCAGGGTGTTTGTGAGCGCTGCATTGACCGGGGTGGGGATCCCGTGGGTCTTGCCCTCACGCACAACGGCGCCATGCAGGTATTCCACCTCGCTTTTACCGCGCCCGGAATACAGGTCAATATGAAAGGAGGGCATTTTTGCGCCTCGTCCACTGCCCGCGGCGCGGGAGAGCAGGGGCTTCGAAAGCCAGAGAGGTAATTTTGTGGCAAATGCCAATGCCGCAACGGGCGTGCCGGGCAAATCCACCACTTCGAGGTTCATCGCCTTCATCACCGCGAGGCATTCGCGGAGCATGTCAATTTCAAGTTTGTACAAATCCTTATTCGCAAAAACCTGTGCCGCGGTCAGATCCAGGATCGCCGAGGTGGGATTGGCAATGAGATTGGTGAGCATCTTCGACCATTTCATGCTGTGCGCTTCGGGATACAGGCGGCATTTGAGATATGCGGCATTCAAGGCGGCCACGAGTTTTTCCGACAGCGGCTGCCCTGCCGCGACGCCTACACCGCGCAATTTTTCAAGAACGATGTCACCGGGTCCACGGCGGCCGATGGCGGTTGTGACTGTGCCGTAGATGACCTTGTCCGTGCCAAGGGTTTGCGCGATGATCGGTTCATTGTCCACGCCATTGGACAGGCACAGGATTGGCGGAAGTTTTTCCGCAAAGGGCTTCAACCCTTCCAGCGCGGAGGCGGTATCGAAGGATTTCAAAGCGAAAATTGCGGCATCGAACGGACCGAATTGCAAGGCTCCTTCAAGTGAAGGCTCGATCACAAAGGAGCGCGGCGGAACGATATAGGCATCCTTCGTCTTTCGCCTTTCATCAACCGTCAGATCCAACCGCATACCTTTCGCGCGCAATTCGGTCACCATCTTTGGCTGTTCCACGAAGACGACCTGGTTCCCGGCCAGCGCCAGTGACCCGCCAACGTAGGTCCCTATGGCGCCCGCACCAAAGAAGAGGCATTTCAGACCGGAAGATTGAGAACGAGGTTGTACCATGAGACTCCGATATTAGTCCGCATCCTGCCAGTGAATGTGGTCATTGAGTTTGTCAATTGCCCAGCGATGTTGATGCGGGGAATAGATCAGCTGTGCAAATGCGGTATTCCCAAAACGGAAACGTGTGCCCGTGTTATTGGCTTGCGGAGCGACTCCCACAACCGCATGCATGACCTGGTTCAACAATCCGCCGTGTGAGACGATCAAATACCTGGCGGGCTCGCGCTTCAACAGATTGTGCAATGCCTGTCCCGCACGCAGGAACAATTCCCAGTCACCCTCCCCATCAAAACCGACGGGATCATACGGCGTGATGAATTCCGGATGTGAAAAATTCTGGCGGACTTCATGGGCGGTAAGCCCGGCAAACTCGCCGTTGTCACGTTCCAGCCATAAAGGCTCAAACTCGATTTTCAGGTCCAGCGCAGAGGCAATGACCTCCGCCGTCTCCTTCGTACGCAGGAGCGGACTGGAAATCAGGTGGTCGAATTTCAGGTTCTCCCTTTTCCAACGCTCCGCCAGGGCCTGCGCCTGCGCGCGCCCCTTTTCCGTCAGCGGAAAATCCGCCTGCCCCTGCCAGCGGGCTTCCGCATTCCCGACCGATTCTCCGTGACGCAGCAGGGTAATATGAAATGACCTCGATTTACTCTCCATCGTCCGCTATCTTCCCCTTCAACAAGTACACTGGGCGGCGTTTGACTTCCTGAAAAATATAGCCAACATAAACACCGATAAATCCCAGCAGGATCATGATAATTCCACTGGCAATCAAAAGCACCCCCATTAAAGAACTCCAGCCCGCAACCACCCGTTCCGTGTGGCCGGTGAGCCACAATGTCAACACATACACCAGCTGCGTGACAGCGAGTACAAAGAACATCAAGCCCGTACTTAATCCAATATACAAAGGCGCAAGTGAAAATGAAAAGATCGCATCCGATGCAAGGCGGATCATTTTGCCGATGGAATATTTCGATTTTCCCGCCACGCGGGCAGGCTCGTGGTAGGGGAGGATGACGCTGTTATATCCCATCCATGAGATCATGCCGCGCAGGAAGCGGTGATACTCCTTCATCGAGCGCAGTCCGTCCAGTGCATTACGCGAAAGCGCGCGGAAGTCCGCCGCGCCTTGCAGGACCTGCGTGCCGCTGATTTTATTGATCAGCCAGTAAAATAGATTGGATGTAATTTTTTTGAACGAAAGCGAGCCGTCGTCCTCCATGCGTTGCGCCTGCACGATGTCAAAACCCTGCCGGATGAGGCGTATCATTTGGGGGATCATCTCCGGCGGGTGCTGCCCATCCCCGTCCATGGAAATCATCACATCGCCGCGTGACGCGTCCATGCCGGCGGTCAGCGCGGCTTGATGCCCGAAGTTGCGGCTGAGTTGGAGCAGGGAAACGCGCGGGTCTTTGTCCGCTATTTTTCGGAGTGTATCCACCGTCCCATCGTTTGAGCCGTCGTCCACATAAATGAATCGAAACCTGTATGGGAGGGACGCTACCACGCGGCGAATATCCGCATAGGTTCGTTCAATTGCTTCGGCTTCATTAAAGACGGGGATGACAATATCCACATCCATCTTTTTCTTTGGCATATGAAGATTCTACCACGCGCTTCTCAATCGGACCTCCTGCCTGATTGCCCCAACACGCAGGGCCATCACTCGAACCTGAACTCCAGAATTAGTTCCATCACCAGTTCCTGTTCGCTTCCAGTCAAAGCATTGTGAAAAGGCAGGCGCACCAATTGATCCGAGATTCTTTCCGTCACAGGACAATCCCCCGTTTTTCCGCCAAAGGACTGTCCCATATCAGAGAGATGAAGCGGAAGATAATGGAAAACACTGTAAATTCCGCGCTCGCGCAAATACGCGATGAACTTCTGGCGCACGTCAAGGCTGGGCATCAGCAAATAAAACATGTGATACGCCTGTTCGCATCCTTCAGGGATGATCGGCAGGCGAACATCATGCAAGTTGGCCCACTCTTTCAGCCCCGCATGATACATGTCCCACACGTGCTTGCGGTGGGATTGGATACGCTCGCGTTCTTCAAACTGGGCCAACAAGAACGCGGCAAGCATGTCGGAAGGAAGGTAGGAGGAACCGATGTCCACCCAGGTGTATTTGTCGACCTGTCCGCGGAAGAAGCGCGAGCGATTCGTCCCCTTTTCACGGATGATCTCGGCACGATCCGCCAGTTCCGAATCATTGATCAATAATGCGCCGCCCTCTCCGCATGAAAAATTTTTCGTTTCATGAAAAGATTGCGTTGTCATCGAACCAAATGTGCCAAGGTATTTCCCCTTGTATTTTCCGAACAAGCCGTGCGCATTGTCTTCCACCACATGGAGATTGCGGCGGGCTGCGATCTCCATAATCGAATCCATTTCACAACCGACGCCTGCATAATGCACAGGAACGATTGCCTTCGTCCGAGGGGTAATGGCATCCTCCAGTTTGGATTCATCCAAATTCAGGGTATCAGGCCGGACGTCCAGAAAGAGCGGAGTCGCGCCCCTCAGCACAAAGGCATTCACGGTCGAAACAAAAGTAAAGTCTGGAATGATGACTTCATCGCCGGGTTGAATATCCAGCAGGATGGCGGACATCTCCAATGCGTGCGTACATGAAGTGGTGAGTAACGCCTTCCTGACACCCAGCTCGTTCTCCAGAAAAGCGTGGCATTTTTTGGAGAACGGTCCATCACCGGATAAGTGACCAGCGGCAACAGCCTGCCGGATATATTCAAGTTCATTCCCCACAGGAACAGGACGATTGAAATCTACGCGGATGTCGGGTGTTTTCATTTGCGGATTATGATGGTGAAATCGTACAAATCGTAATCGTGAAGCAACGCCACATTGCGTGAGAAATTGCGTTTGCAATGGTCAAAAAAGAAGCATGGATCAGCATAATACAGATCCGGACGCATTCTATCCGCATCGGAATATTTGGTAAGCATATTAAAGGCCATGCCTTTCGCCGAATGTATATTCATTTGCCCAAGGGATTCGATGACAATTTGCGTCCAGGCATCAGGGCTGGCATCCAGTTTCATGTTGAAAGTACCGCTCACAACAGCGTAGTCCAGCACAGGGACTTCCTCGATCCTGCTCGTGAACATACAATGTGGGTTGTCGGGATGCAGGCTGCGTCCTTTTGATATCATTGACTCTGCGATATCGTAGCCGACATAATGCAGATCATGACCCAGTCCCAGCAAATAATCATACATCCCGCCATAACCGCTCCCGTAATCCAACAGGGAGTATTGAACGCTCGGATCGATTACTTTGATCAGTTGCTGGAAACGGGCTTCCTGGGATTCGGTCGAATTATAGTCCACGCCGCGGTGGGTTGCACCGTGCAATTTCAATTTTTCTGTAAAATAACTTTTAACCTTGTTCAATTCAAAAGACTTGGACATCGTTTCCTTTTCAAAGCGGATTCATATAGCGCCCGGCTTCATTTCCCACCATGAACAGCAAATCAAGGATTGTAACGTAGGGGTCGAAAGGCGGATGGAGCTGGGGATAATCCGGGTAATTATATTCCATAAATTCGAGGGTAATGCCCGCCTCGTCAAATTTTGGCTTTTCGACATAATCACGCGCGGAGGGCCCGCTGATATAGTGCGTGGCTCCCACCTGTTTCAATATCTGTATCAAGCGGTTTGTTTTTTGGCCGTCAACCCCTGAGATTTCAGAAGAACGCATAAAGCGTGTATGGGAGAACCCGATCAAGCGTGCAATTTCAATCGTCAGCCAGATGGTGAAATCAGCCAGATGTTCATCGCGGCGCTCGAAGACAGATTCGAGCCAGGGGACGTAGGATGCGAAACGGGGTGTCTTGACATAGGCAAAGGTCAATGCCTTAAGATGATTCTTCGCCCAGGGCTTTGACCAGTCAATCCGCACATCCTTGATCGGCGTTCCGTCTGTCACGCCCTTGCTGTGTACTGGAATGGTCAGCCATTGTTTACCTTGAGCCGTTTTGATCTGGTTACGGTTGCGCCAGCCATGTTTATCATATTGAACATCATCATAAAAAATAAAAAGGTCGGCGCGGCGAATCTGATCGAAATAGCCGCGCCAGGGAATATAGGAAGGCTGCAGGATGACAACATTCATTGCCCGCTTCCTATGAATGTATCAACGACATACGGCGGTCTGTCCATGCTGCGGTCGAAAATCCGCGCCAGGTATTCGCCAAAGATACCCAGGGTAAACAACTGTGCACCGCTGAAAAGCGAAATGATCGAGGCCAGGAACGGGAAGCCCGGCAAACTCCCGTGAATAAAATAGACCCCCAATACGTAGATAAAAACACCAACACCAAACACGGTCATGATAAAACCGACCCAGCTTGCCAGGCGCAACGGCAACGTGCTATACCCCGTCAGGATAAGCATTGTCGCACGAACCAGCGCAAAAAAGTCATAATTTGAAGTTTCCGCCGGGGGGATATCCACATAGATGGACGTGAACCGTATCGTTCCCCATGAAAGCAGGACATCCAGGGTCATCGAAGGGCTTTGGAAATTCGCAAATGAATCCCTCAATTTTGTGCGAAACATGCGAAACGCGGAAATATTACGCACCGAGGGCACGCCCATTACACGCGCAAGCAAACGCTTGATGTTCGCCGTCAATAAATTTCGCAGAAAGCCTTGCGGCAGTTTGCGAGGCGCACCATACACAACATCAAACCCCTCATTCAATTCTGCAAGCAATGCCGCGATTTCCTCGGGTGGATGCTGTAAATCCTGATCCATCGTTACGGCAATCTCATAGCGGGCTGTGCGCACGCCACACAAAGTCGCATTATGCTGACCATAATTGCGCATCAAGTTGACACCCCGCACCCAGGCATGTTCCTTTACAAGTTTCTCAATGACCGCCCAGCTTTTATCGGGGCTGCCGTCATTGACAAGCAGGACTTCATATGAATCTGCGATCTCTGGCAAAGTCCTTCCCAAACGCTCAACGAGCACTGGAATGGTCTGACTGCCGCCATATACCGGGATAACGACTGAAATATTTGGCATGGGAAATTATACCTGCCTCACAATTGGACCCCGTGCCTGTCAGCCAGCAAACGACGCGCGCGCGCCACCTCGGCATTTTTCTGTTCCCTGCTCCACCCAAGGGATTCGCCCATACCATCCGCAAGTTCATCCACGGATTCCTTTGTCAACTGGCCCAGCATCGCAAGCATGGTACGCCGCAGGAAAATGTCATCGAGGTGTACGGCTTTTTCATACTGTGCAAGGAACATGATCTCCCGCCGGGTGTAATCCGGCAGGGATTTGAGCGGCACATCCATCGCCCGTTTGATAAAGCTCGCGACCGCTTCCGTGCGTGTGCCATAACGGTCGAACAATACTTCGAGGCGATCCCTGCTCAAGCCGGTCCATGCAGCAAGACCTTCAATATGCTTCCTGCGCTCTTCCTCGCCTTGCGGATACCCACGCCCGCCGCCGATGGGAAGATCGCGCGTATCCTTTTGACGCGTTTGTCCAAGGTACGCCAGTGTCTTATCCGTCACCTGCTCGGCAAAGGCACGGAAGGACGTCCACTTGCCGCCCACGAGAGAGTAAACGGGGAAGTCCAAATCTGTCCAATCCCCGCTCAACACTTCGATATGATGGTCGCGACTGACCTGCCCCGTGGTCTTTGCACCGCTACTGGGCAATGGACGCACGCCGGTAAAGCGGAACACAACCTGTTCCCGCGTCACTTTGATGGACGGGAACACGCGCTCGATCATGCCGATGAAATAATCCACCTCTTCATCCGTACAGCGTGCCTCATCAGGATTCTCGATCTTGATATCCGATGTGCCGACCAGCACACGGTCATATAACGGGAAGATGAGTACAATGCGCCCATCCCTGTTTTCAAAGAAAAATTCATTATCACCGATCGCAACGCGCAGTTCAGGATGATCCAAAACAAGATGCGAGCCTTTCGTGCCACCAATATACCGCGTGGACAAACCCAGATTGTGATTGGCAAAATCGATCCATGGACCCGCGGCGTTGATGACCAGCTTCGGCCGCACTTCATAGGTTTCATCGCTCAACTCATCGCGCAGAATGACCGCATCCTTCTCACCCTTGACCATGCTCACGTAATTCAAAGCACGCGCATTAGGATTGTCCACTTCGGCATCCAGTAAAATTTCAAGTGCAAGCCGTTCAGGGTTCGAGATCAAGCCGTCGTAATAGGTGGCGGTATTAACCACCCGTGGATGGAGTTTATTCCATAATTTCAGCGAAGAGGCGCGCGACAAAAACCGATGGCGCGGAACCGTGCGGTTTTTCCCCGTATAGGCATCGTACATGATCAAACCAAGTTTAATAATGATGGAACCGCGTTCGGAGGGTTTATCCAGCAAGCCAAAAAACTTGAGCGGCGCATTGAGAATGCCGGAAAAATACTTGAAGACCGGGATCGTCGTCGGCAGCGGACTGACCATATGCGGTGCATTCCGGATCATTCGATTGCGTTCCTGCACCGCTTCACGCACCAAGCGGAACTCGCCATTCTCCAAATAGCGGATTCCCCCATGAGCCATATGCGAGGAGGCCGCGCTCGCGCCCGAACAAAAATCGGCGCGGTCAATCATCAGCACATCCACGCCATTGAGCGCCAGGTCACGGAATGTGCCGATGCCATTAATTCCCGCACCAACAATCAGAACAGAAATATCAGAGTTGTTTTTTATCGAATTGAAAATCTCGTTACGGTTCATCATCAGCCCTTTCACAAAGCCGCATTTATTTTACGCCCGTTTCATGTTTCACACCTTTAGTCAACCCAATCGAACGTACGCCTGACCGCCTTCTTCCAGCCCGCATAAAGCGACTTGCGGGCTTTCGCATTCATGTCCGGCATCCATTCCTTATCACGCCCCCAGTTGGCTTTTAACTCGTCAAGGTTTTCCCAAAAACCAACTGCCAGCCCCGCCGCGTATGCCGCGCCGAGTGCGGTTGTTTCAGCAACCTGCGGGCGCACTACAGGCACATTTAAAATATCAGACTGGAACTGCATCAGCAATTCGTTGAAGACCATGCCGCCATCCACCTTTAATGAGCGGAGCCGCACACCGGAATCCTTTTCCATGGCATCCAATACTTCGCGGGTCTGATACGCAGTTGCCTCCAGCGCCGCCCGCGCGATATGCCCCTTGTTGACGTAGCGCGTCATCCCAACGATCACACCGCGCGCGTCAGATTTCCAATACGGCGCATACAGGCCGGAAAATGCCGGGACAAAATATATCCCGCCGTTATCTTCGACTGACTTTGCCAGCGCCTCCACCTCCGCTGACGATTGGATCAGCCCCAGATTGTCCCTCAGCCACTGAATCAATGCGCCCGTAATCGCAATGGACCCCTCCAACGCATACACGGCCTTCCTGCTCCCGATTTTGTATCCGAGGGTGGTCAACAGGCCTGCCCTGCTTCGCACAGGTTTCTCGCCTGTGTTCATTAACATAAAACAGCCTGTGCCGTATGTATTCTTCGCTTCGCCCGCTTTGAAACAGGTCTGACCAAACAATGCCGCCTGCTGGTCCCCAAGATCGCCCGCGACGAGGATGCCCCGCAGGGGAGATTGACCCGCCTCCTTTACGGAACCATACACCTCGGAAGATGATTTTATGCTTGGCAACATCGCGCGCGGGATGCCCATCACCTTCAAAATCCCGGGATCCCAATCCAGCGTCTTGAGATTCATCAGCATCGTACGGGAGGCGTTGGTGACATCGGTGACATGCTCGCCTGTCAGATTCCAAATCAGCCATGCATCAATATTGCCAAACAGCAGATCCCCCTTTTTCGCTTTTGCCTGCGCACCTTTGACATTATCCAAAATCCATTTGATCTTGGGGCCTGAAAAATAAGTGGCCAGAGGCAGCCCGGTCTTTCTTCTAAACCTGTTCTGTCCACCCTGCTTTGCAAGTTTGGCGCAAATTACATCTGTTCGTGTATCCTGCCAGACAATGGCATTGTAAACAGGCTTGCCCGTCTTCTTATCCCACACCACTGTCGTCTCACGTTGGTTCGTCACACCGATTGCTGTGATCTGTTCATGGGTGACCCCATACCGATCACTTGCCTTCTGCAGGGCACCGCGCATTACCTCCTGGGTACGCTCCCAAATCTCCAATGGATCATGCTCCACCCAGCCTGGTTTCGGGTACATCTGCTGATGTTCCTTCTGCTCAACAGCAACGATATTCCCGCCATGATCGAAAATAATAAAACGCGTGCTGGTCGTACCCTGGTCAATTGCAGCAACATAGTTGGACATCTTCACCTCACAGGTTAATTGTAAAACAAAAAGTCCCCGTCTGCAGACGGGGACATGACTTTCGTCGTTGCGGGTCACTTTCTGGCTGTTTTCACAGCTTTCGTCGTCTTGCGCGCAATGGGTTTGCGGACCGCCTTCACGGGAACCTTCTCCACAGCGGACGCGGGGTGTTCCACTTCATCTTCTTCATCCATCCCATTGAAGAAATTGAACGCCATCACTGCCAGAGTTGCGCCGATCAACGGACCGAACAAATAAATGACATAGGTGTACACATTTGCCAAATTCGGCCCGGCAAAAATGGCGGGACCAAACGTCCGCGCAGGGTTGAGCGATGCACCCGTCAGCGCACTGCCCGCAAGGATCGAGAAGGCGAACGTCGTACCAATTGCCCATCCTGCCATATCCCCGCCCCTGCCCGCCACAGCTGTCTGTAAAATTGTATTTACAAGGAAGAATGTAAGAACGATCTCGATCACCATTGCCCAGATGGGCTGGGATTCCGTCAGCACGCCAACGGTCGCTGCGGGGTTGAGTGAACCGCCCACCGGGGTTACCGCATAATGTAGCAAAGCCGCCGCAGCCGCCGCGCCTGCAAATTGCGCCACCCAATAGACAACCGTCTGTAACCACTTGACCGTGCCGTTTAGCGCCAACCCGAACGTCACCGCCGGGTTGAGGTGTGCGCCGGAAATATGTCCATAAGAATAGGTAAAGACCGCCAGCGTAAAGCCGCACGCAAGGGCAACACCCACAATCCCAGCGCCAACCACAGCCGCGCCAGCACCAATGAACACGATCGCGAAGGTGCCGATGAATTCGACCAGAAACGTTTTTGAATTAAACATGACCACTCCAGGATGTAATTTGATACAGAATATAACCCTCTAACTCTCGATACGATACGATGCATAAATTCCTAATTTGATACGCAGATTTCACCGATGATGCAGATTTGAAATTTTCAAGAGAAAAACCGACAAAAATCTGCACCCTCTGCGGATAAGATCGAAACGAATGCCATTGCCGATAAAGTCTAACGAAACAAGCGGCTATCTATTTTTATCAGATAGCTGCTTGTTTGTAATGCCTCATGCTATTCTGGCGTAATCACCCGTTCCTTCACTTGCTTAAGTGAGGTCAAAGCGGTCGAGGTTCATGACTTTGTTCCACGCCGCCACGAAGTCGCGCACGAACTTTTCCTTCGCATCGTCCTGAGCATAGACCTCGGCCAAGGCGCGCAACTGCGAGTTCGAGCCGAATACGAGGTCCACGCGCGTTCCAGTCCACTTGACTTCGCCAGTCTTGCGGTCGTGGGCGTTGAAGATGTCGGCGGCTTCCGAAGTGGGGTGCCAGACAACGCCCATGTCGGTCAGGTTGACGAAGAAATCGTTGGTCAGCTTGCCAGCCTGTTTGGTGAACACGCCATGCTGTGTCCCGCCGACGTTTGCGCCGAGCACACGCAGACCGCCGACCAGCACGGTCATTTCGGGCGCGCTGAGGGTCAGCAGTTGCGCCTTGTCCACCAGCATTTCTTCAGCGGATACGGTGTAGGTCGTCTTCTGGTAGTTGCGGAAGCCGTCCGCTTCGGGTTCGAGCACGGCGAAGGATTCGGCGTCGGTCTGGTCTTGCGTGGCGTCGGCGCGGCCCGGGGTGAAGGGAACTTCCACTTCGTAGCCAGCCGCCTTCGCCGCAGCTTCGACCGCCGCGCAGCCGCCCAGCACGATCAGGTCTGCCAGCGAAATTTTCTTGCCCTTCTTCTGGGCGCTGTTGAATTCCTGCTGAATGCCTTCGAGTGCGGAAAGAACCTTTGCCAATTGGGCAGGCTGATTCACGTCCCAGTCCTTCTGCGGAGCCAGGCGGATGCGCGCGCCATTGGCGCCGCCGCGCTTGTCCGAGCCGCGGAAGGTGGAGGCAGAAGCCCAGGCTGTAGAAACAAGCTCAGGCGTAGAAAGACCCGCATCCAGAATTTTGGCTTTGAGAGTCGAAATATCCTTCTTCGTCACCAGCGGATGATCCACAACGGGGAGCGGATCCTGCCAGATCAAATCTTCGGTTGGCACTTCCGCCCCAAGGTAGCGGACTTTGGGTCCCATGTCGCGATGGGTCAGTTTGAACCAGGCGCGGGCGAAGGCATCGGCAAACGCTTCGGGATTCTGGTGGAAGCGGCGCGAGATCGGTTCGTAGATCGGGTCAAAGCGCAGCGACAGGTCAGCCGTGGTCATCATCGGCGGATGTTTCTTCGACGGGTCGTGCGCGTCGGGAATCATGTGCTCGGGCTTGCAGTTTTTGGGAGTCCACTGCTGCGCGCCTGCCGGGCTTTTGACCAATTCCCATTCATAGCCAAAGAGCACGTCGAAGTAGCCCATGTCCCACTGGGTGGGGTTGGGTTTCCAGGCACCTTCGATGCCGCTGGATGTGGTGTGGACGCCCACGCCGCTGCCGAGGCTGTTCTTCCAGCCCAAGCCCATTTCTTCGAGCGGGGCAGCTTCGGGTTCGCGTCCGACCAGTTTCGGGTCGCCGGCGCCGTGCGCCTTGCCGAAAGTGTGTCCACCAGCGACGAGCGCGACGGTTTCTTCATCGTTCATCGCCATGCGGGCGAAAGTCTCACGCACATCAATGCCCGAAGCGACCGGGTCGGGGTTGCCATCCGGGCCTTCGGGGTTGACATAGATCAAGCCCATCTGCACTGCGGCCAGCGGGTTCTCCAGGTTGCGCCCATGCATCTTCCCATCCGCCGTGTCGTCGGACACGAGCACCGCGCCCTCTTTTTCGACGCCCTCGGAACCGTGGGCGTAGCGAATGTCGCCGCCCAGCCATTTGTCTTCACTACCCCAATAGACATCTTCCTCAGGCTGCCAGATGTCGGCGCGTCCCCCGCCAAAACCGAAGGTCTTGAAGCCCATGCTTTCGAGCGCCACATTGCCCGCCAGAATCATCAGGTCAGCCCAAGAGAGTTTGTTGCCGTATTTGCGTTTGATGGGCCAGAGCAGACGGCGCGCCTTGTCGAGGTTGACGTTGTCGGGCCAGCTGTTCAGCGGCGCAAAACGCTGACTGCCGGTGCCGCCACCGCCGCGTCCATCGGCTGTGCGGTAGGTGCCGGCGCTGTGCCAGGCCATACGGATCATCAGTCCGCCGTAGTGACCCCAGTCGGCGGGCCACCATTCCTGCGAATTGGTCATCAGGTCGGCTAAGTCTTTCTTGACCGCCGCCAGGTCGAGCTTCTTGAATTCCTTGGCGTAATTGAAATCAGCATCCATCGGGTTGGAAGCGGGTGCGTGCTGGTGCAAAATATTCAGGTTCAGTTGATTAGGCCACCATTCGCGGTTGGATGTTCCCCGGCTGGCAGTCGTGCTGCCAGCTTTGCCTGTGATCGGGCACTTGCTTTCTTCGCTCATTTTTATTCTCCTTATGATATATAAGTAAAGGCAGTGATAAATCACTACGCAAAAAAGCACAACATCATTTTAATCATATACCCAGCCATGAATATGTAACGTTGCATTCGTCATTATTTGGATGGTCATTCGGCCCAAGTTCTCGCGCCCGCCAAAAACGACTTTCCGCTCATGGACTTCTTCCCAGCCGGCTGCACTTCATCCAGGATGAGAATCCCGCCTCCTGCCCCGACCGCAGGCTGATCCTGAACAACCAACTTCTTCCCCGCTGATTCATGCCCCGCTTCCACATGCACGCGATGGACCTTGAGAATCGTCCCATCAAAATCCAGGAACGCCCCCGGCCACGGGTTCATTGCACGGACTCTTCGCTCCAAATCGTTAACGGGACGTGTGAAATCGAGCCTGCCGTCCTCCTTTTTCAACAGAGGCGCATAGGTTGCGGCTTCTTCGGGCTGAGGCACAGGCTGAATTTTGCCGGATAAATAATCGGGCAGTGTTTCGATCAGCAAATCCGCTCCCAGCGTGGATAATGTTTGGGTGACCGAACCAGCCGTATGGTCAGGCATGAGGCGGATGGATCGCTTTGCCAGCATGGGTCCTGTATCCAAGCCCACATCCATTTTCATGATGGTCACACCCGTCTCTTCATCTCCGGCGAGGAGGGCGGCATTGATGGGCGCCGCGCCGCGCCAGCGCGGCAGGAGCGAAGCATGGACGTTGACGCATCCATATTTCGGAAGATCGAGGATGGTCTTCTTCAAGATTTGACCAAATGCCGCAACAACGATGAGATCAGGGTTCCATGACTGAAGTCGTTTCAGGGCTTCGGGCTCGCGTAGTTTTTCGGGCTGGATAACGGGAAGGTTCAATTCCAGGGCAAGGGTTTTCACAGGTGGTGCTTTGTGTTCACGGCCGCGCCCGGAGGCGCGGTCCGGCTGGGTGACGACGCCAACCACATCATAGTTCTGTGCAAGCAGGCGCAGGGCCGGCAGTGCGAAATCGGGCGAGCCCATGAAAGCAACTTTGATGGACATGTGCAAATTTTAACACACTGCCAAGGCATGGTACTAAAGTACGAAGGTTTTGATTTGCGTTTTGACTTGAAAGGTTGTAAAATACTGTAAATCCAAACCCAACTTATTCGGAGGAATAAAATATGTCTCAAGAATCAATGAATCCTGAAATCAGCAGTGATGACAAGCTGTGGGCTGCGCTCGGTTATTTGATCCCCCTGATCGCTCTCATTGTATTGTTCATGGAAGACAAGAAGAGCCGGCCGTACGTAAAATTCAATGCGGTTCAGTCCCTGGTCGCCACGGTCGTGCTTTCCATCATTTCAACGGTAACCTGCGGCTTTGGCGCCGTGCTGTTCCTTGTCATACTCTACTGGGCTTATCAGGCATATCAGGGTCAGGATGTGCGCATCCCGATGATCAGCGATTTCATTCGCAACCAGGGCTGGGCATAACCCATCCGCCTACAAAAAGGACTCGCAGAAATTCTGCGAGTCCTTTTTGTTTCCATGATAAACTCGTCCCATCATAAAAGGAGAAAATGATGAACGAACAAATACCTGCAACCCCTCCCGCCCCTCTCAGCCCCGAGGAAGAACGTCAATGGGCGATGATCGCTCATCTGGGCGTGCTGGTGAATTTGGTCTCAGGTTTTCTGGGGCCCGTTGTGCCGCTGGCAGTTTACATGATCTATAAGGACCGTTCGCGGTATGTGGCGTATCAATCCCTGCAGGGATTGATCTTCCAGCTCATCTGGTGGGTTGGCGGGGGCATCCTAACCGGCGTTGCATGGGCGATCACCGGCACGTTGAGCGCAGTGCTGATCGGCCTGCTGTGCATTCCTTTTGCCTGCATCATCAGCGCCATGCCCCTGGTGGCTTTGGGATACGGAGTGTACGGCGGCATCCAAGCCAGCCAGGGACAGGATTTCAAATACTGGCTTGTCGGCGACTGGGTGAGGAGCACATTGACCGGTTAATGAAAATCATCCCCTTCTTATGAAGGGGATGATTTTTAAAATTTTGAAATGGGGTTACGGAATACTTCCCGAAATGTCCGTGCCAAGCCGTATTTCAATATCCACTGTTGCACTCGGATCGGGGCTGAAACGAATCTGCCTGTCTGAAATCCCGAAGGTGCTTTGCAGCCATTTAATCGTATACAGTTTTGGACCATACACGATCACAATCGTCTGGCTGTAGCCTTCCGGAGATCCGGCCACTTCGGTGATGTTCATGCCATAGGTTTGGAAGAGCGCACCAGCGCGTTGATCCAGACCCGAATAGGTGCCGTCCAGGATGCGCACGCGCGCTTCCTCCTCGCGCATCAGGGTTGCAGGATCACCCTGCGCAATTGGGCTGAGCGCGCCGCCCGAGGTGAATATCTCATCGCGCAGGATGCGGATCTTGTCTGTAATGGGTTTTAGAACGCTGGCATCCTCCCCGCCAAGAATCGTATTATCAAAAGTTGCCATGCCCTGTTGAGGGTCGATCACCCCTGTCTTGATATTTTCCCTGGAAACATCCCTGCCCAACACAGCCAGTTCGATGGCGTCATCGAACGACATGTTGGTCTTTATCCCGCTGCCCAGCCGTTTATACAGGGTGGTAGAACGCCGAATGAATTCAGGGAAGTTGTGCGGTTCAAAAATTATTTTTTGCAGGGCGAGAATCACTTCCTGCTGTCGGCGGGCACGATCTGCATCACCGCCGGATGTTTTGCGGTGGCGGGCGTACGCCAGCACCTTCCACCCTTCGCACAATTGACGATTCCCGGCGGTCAGGCGCACTTTATCCAATCCAGGACCAATGGGGTCCAGGACCATTGTTTCAGTGGGGTGGACATCAAGACATCCACCTATGGAGACAAGCTCATCAACCATGATTACAAATACATTGAAATCCACCTGCACGTAATAATCCACGGGCACGCCAATAAATTGGGAAACCGTCTTCATGGCAAGCCCGGGGCCGCCGCCAGGCAGGAGGGCGCCCTCTCCACTGGGATAGGCCGTGTTGATGCGGCTGTAGCCAAACCCGGGGATGTTTACCCACATATCGCGCGGGATGGAAAGCATACCCGCCGTCTTACTAATGGGGTCCACGGTAAACAGGATCATGGAGTCGGTTCGGGGCGGACCGTTATTTTCCTCCAGATCACGGGCATCAAGACCAATAAAAAGGATGTTGATGCGGCTGGCGCCATCCCACGCGGGAGGCAAGTCAGCACCAGGGGCAATCGGCGCAGGCGGAAGGTCGGCAACCGGCGTGCCCTGTTCATCCACCGCAAACCCGGAACCGCCTGAAACCTCCCCGCAACTGGCAGGGGGTATGCCCGGCAGGTCGGTCAGGTTCCAACAAGTGGCAAGCCCCTTTATAAAGATGAACGCAGTAATACCTAACACCGCAGTCACCCCCCAGAAGATCATTTGTTTTATAGTGGGCTTTCCAATTTTTATGTTTTTCAGGATTTCAAGTCTATTCATTTTTTCAAAAACCTCAGGGCTTAATATATACCATATTCAGCCCAAGCCGTTCCAAGCCTTCCTGTGCCCAGTACTGCAGCACGGCGGACTCTTCGCCCATACATTTCATCATCACTGGGATGGCACGATGATCACCGATCTCGCACAATGCACGCAACGCCAGAATGCGGATGCCTGTCGGCGCCTCGTTCATGAGCTCGAGCAGGCTCGACACCGAGGGGCTTCCAATTTTCACGAGGGCATTGCCTGCCAGCCCCGCCGTAAGCGGATCATCATCTGTAAGGGAGCGGGTCAACGCCTCCACCGCATCTGCATGCGGATGACTGCACAAGGCGAGGGTAGTGGCGGCACGCACCTCAGGGGATGAGTCGCTCAAGAGCGGAAGCAGGTCAACGGTCCGTGCGTGAGGCGAGGCGGCAAGGGCACGCACCCCCCACCAGCGGGTATCTGCTTCTTCTGCGCGAGTTAAATCCAGCAGGGCGGGAAGCGCCGCCAACCCCAGGGCTGTGAGCGCGGGAATGGAATTTTCAGCGCGTTCGTCATCCCCACTGGTCAATTCAGCGAGAAGGTCTTCCATTTTATCTGGCAGGCGGGGGGATGGGGAGCGCGTCCTGTGCGGTGCCGATCCACTTATCCCCTTCGTCAATCAGCATGACGGGGATGTCATCCACGATTGGGTATTTGCGTCCGCAATCCTGGCAGATAAGCCACGTGTCCTTGTGCAATACCAACATGCCGTCTTTTTCACGCACGCAATGCGGACAACGCAATATTTCAAGTAGTTCTGAACTGACCATGTAGTTCTCCTTTTTCAGGCAGGGATTGTACCATGCGGAAATACCGTGATTAATTCAGGTATTTGGAGAGAGGCAAATCTTGTTCTTTTTGGCCAACCTTTCAGGTTCCTCGGTTCCAGCACCATACTGACAGACTGCACGCCAGGGTTCGTAGTGGGTGAAGAATTTATCCGAGAAATAGACCTGTCCACCACGCCAAACGCTGCGGTTGACGGTCACATCCGCGCCCTGCGCGGCGTAATCCACCTGCGAGATCTGGTTCACTTTCAATTCGGGGTTTTCCTCGAAGACCGGCGAAGGCGCCGGGACAACGTTGGTGGGACCGCTTGTCTCCCAGGTCACACTGCGTCCATCGGAGGTGGAATAAAACTTCCACGTGATGGTGCGTGCGGCAGCATTAACATAGGTTTCCATCAAGAGCCAGTAGGGGGTGTCGTTCTGGAATTTGAAATCCACAAGCGGGAAGAAGACGGCGGCATCCAAACCCGCCAGCCGGGTATCCGTTGCGCCGCTGCGGTCCATCTCGTAATAGGATACGCGGTAGGCATGCGAATAACGTTCGATGACCGGGTACCCGCCAAAGAACACCGTACGAAAGAGCGTGGTGCTGACCTGGCAGACACCACCGCCAACGCCCTTGATGGTACGCCCGCCGTAAATGATGAGCGCTTCTGCAAACCCGTTCTCGAGGCTGATATCGCTGAGAATGGTCGCCATGGAAAAGACCTGGCCAGGGGCGATCAGTACGCCATGGAACTGGCTTGCGGCGGCTTCGATGTTTTGAATACGCGCGGCACTGGAACCGTAGAAATACGTCGTCTGTTCCGACACCAACTGGGTGATGCCCAATTCTGTGCCGGTGGCTGTATCAGCAACGGCAGGCTGTTGCTCGGCAACGCTCAACACAACGGCATGTTCACCGCGCAATAACGAATCATTGATCGCAAGGATGCTGGCTTCCACATCCATCACGCGGCCAATGGCAGATACATCTATCGGTTCGATCTGACCCGTTTCATCATTGAAAACGAAGCGCGCATTTTCGGGTTTGCGATCCACCAAAACCTTCAAGTCATTCAACGAGCTGCGCAAGGCAACGGGACTCAGCCCGACTTGCATTTCCACCGACCCGCCATGATCCAGGACTTCCACCGCGAGCATGTTCGCAACGACGGGGATGTCAAAGGTCCATGGACCGGGATCACCCTGGCGATAATTCGGCACGGTGATCGTCAGCGGCCGGCTGAGGATACGGCGCGCCGCATCCGCCTGCGAAGAGACATCCAGCAGTTTTGGCGAAGTCTCCCGAATGACGAGAGGCACTTCCCCGTCGCGGAAGGACTGCAATTGGGAGCCGAGATAGATCAAGGTGGCGTCCAGATTTAACGAACGACCCAGGCGACCAGGCTCTGAAACCACGTTCGTTCCCTCCACGCGAAGACTTGCCTCCACAACGGACTGATCCACCTGCGCTGCAATATTTTGCAGATAGGTGTACGCCACACGCTGGTCAAATATGACAACAGGAGAAACGTCAGAGCCAAGTCCGCGCGCGCGGATCTGGTTTGCAAGGGCGGCGAACAGCCCGCCCTTACGTCCATGCCCATAGGCGGCAAGGGCGCTTGCTGTAGGGTCGAAGACCATGCCCAGTTCCACGGGAGAGGCGACCCACACTTTTTCTGCGTCGCGGAATAATACCTTCCCGGTGATGGGATAGGACAGGGTCTGATTCAATTTCAACGCGGCGGCGTTTGGTGAGAGACCGGAGAGGTCCACGCCCGCGACGGAGACGCCGGGGAAAATACGTCCCGCGTAAACCAGTTGATATCCGATCATCCAAAAAAGGACAATGGCAATGAACAGTACAAATCCTGCAATGAACGCGGCAAGGATATGATTCATCAGATTACGGCGAGACATGAGTGTATCCATGCGAATGATTATAACGAAAAAATCCCCCGCATTTGCAGTGTTTATATAAGTTTTAGATTAGGAACGCGGATGTACAAGCCATAATACATAGGAAGCATCCCATCTTTTCACGGTACAATCTGAAAATCCCAGAGGAGCAAAATGATCGAAGAACAGATTCCAGATGAACCCGCGCAGGAAAGGTCAAAACCGCATTGGAGGATATGGCTTGCCGCCGGCGGATGCTCGGTATTGATATGCGCCGGCATCTTCAGCGGTGCACTTGTCCTTTTCGGCGGAGATTACATCAGGCAGTTTGTTCCAGCGAGCGTTCGGGTTGCGGAGGAAATTCCGCGCACGATGACACAAAGCAATACCATGGGCGACCCGAACGCGCCGGTCCACATCATAGAGTACGGCGATTTTCAGTGTCCATACTGCCTGAAATTTTGGAGGGAGACTGAGCCTCAGTTGATCGAGGAATACGTGAACACAGGCAGGGTGTATTTCGAATATCGGTCCATGGGCGCGTTTCTAGGACCGGAATCCGCGTGGGCATCGGAGGGGGCATACTGCGCGGGCGACCAGGGAAACTTCTGGGAATATCATGACACGCTGTTTGTCAATTGGACAGGCGAGAACGTGGGCGATTACACACAGGATAAACTTGTGAAGTATGCCGGGGCGCTCAATTTGAATTTGCAGGAGTTCGAAGCCTGCCTAAGCGAGGGGAAACACAAAAAGACGGTGGAACAGGATGCGGCGCAGGCGCAGGCGGCGGGGGTCCGCGCCACGCCGACGTTCTTCATCAACGGGTTCAAAGTCGAAGGCGCACAGCCGTTTCAAATCCTGAAGGAATACATTGAAGAGGCGTTGAGGCAAAAGCCAAGTTTATAGCCATGCGCTATAATCGCCATGATGAAATCATCCAAGATATTTTTCCAAAACGACAAGTTCACGCTCATTCAAGGGGATGTATTGACTACGCCACATGTGGACGATTCCAGCGTGGATTTGATCGTCACATCGCCGCCCTACAACGTGGACATCCAATACAACTCCCACAAGGACGATGTCACATACGCGGAGTATCTGGAGTTCAGCAAAAAATGGATGACACGCTGTCTCGACTGGCTGAAGGATGACGGGCGATTCTGTCTAAACATCCCGCTCGACAAGAACAAGGGCGGACAGCAAAGCGTCGGCGCAGATCTGACAACGCTAGCGAAGGAAATCGGCTTTCAATATCACTCCACCATCGTTTGGAATGAAGGCAATATTTCACGCCGAACAGCATGGGGTTCGTGGAAAAGCGCCTCTGCGCCGTATGTGATCGCGCCCGTGGAATTGATCGTGGTCTTGTACAAAAAGAACTGGAAGAAGACCAGCGGAAGCAAGATCTCGGATGTCGAACGCGACGACTTCATGGCATGGACGAACGGCTTGTGGACGTTCAACGGCGAGAGCAAAAAGAAGATCGGGCATCCCGCACCGTTCCCCATCGAATTGCCGCGCAGATGCTTGAAACTATTCAGCTATGTGGATGATGTGGTGCTCGATCCATTTTGCGGAAGCGGCACAACCGTGATCGCGGCGGTGTCCAGCAACCGAAAAGGCATCGGTATTGACGTGGATAAAAAATACTGCGAACTTGCACGCAAGCGCGTGCTTGACCATGCCGCATCGAAACTTGAACTTCCAAAAGCTGGAAAAAAATAATCCATCCATTATGCCAACCGTCAATTTTAGAAATCGCTTCGATAAAAAAGATTCGCTTGAGTTGGGTGAGAACGCCGAAGTGGCCTTCACAGAGATGGCGAAGGCGCGCGGCTGGAAGATCTCCGCTGCCACAAAAGAGCAGAACATCGACGAACATTGGGACTTCCGGATCGAAAAAGAGGGTCAACCCTATAAGGTCGAAGTCAAAAGCGAAAAGCGCATCAAGCGGAACGACGACAACTCACAAGCCGACTTCATCTGGGTCGAGCTCCGCAACGTGCGCGGCGAAATCGGCTGGCTGTTTGGCAGGGCGGATTTGATTGCGCTCGAAAAAGGAACATCCTTCGTCTTCGTCAAACGGCTCGACCTTCTCGGGGTGGTGAATCAAAAAGTGAACCTGGTAGCAAAGGTCAGGTCCGCGAAAGAGGCACTCTACAAGATATACACCCGCAGCGGGCGCAAGGACAAACTCACCCTGCTCCCCGTCCGCGACATTGAGCCGGTCATTTTTATGGAATGGAAAAGATAGATGATGAAAAAATCACCGACATTATTGACTTTAATATTTCTCCTGACCTCCTGCAGTCTCAACGCCTCCCCTCCGAACTCTGAGCCTGTTGCTGTGACCGAGAGATTTATCCCCGCATCGGAAACCGCATCCCCAACGCTTGCACCGCCAACCGAAACATCCACACCCCTGCCCACCCAAACCAGCACGCCCATCCCGATCGTAGACGAACTGAAAGCCACGGTGACTGCGGACAAACTCGTTTGCCGCTATGGACCGGGCGCAAACTACCTGTATCTTTTCTCGTTCAACAAGGGGACGCCCATCACCATTATCGGGCAGGCGAAAGGGAACCATTGGGTATTGGTGGAAAACGGTCAGCAGGATTGCTGGGTAAACTCGCAATTCGTGGAGGCGTCGGGCGACATGAAACAACTCCGCTCCGTCTACCCCGATGGATATAAAATCCCCGTCTCACCCTATTACGGACCGACTACCGTCCTCAAATCCACCCGCGAAGGAGACAAAGTCATTGTATCGTGGATCGAGATCATCGTCAGCCCGGGCAAATATGAAAATGAATATATGTTCCCCTACATTGTCGAAGTCTGGTATTGCAAAGACGGGCAGATTGTCTTCGATACTCTCGGCTCGAGACTCGCCTTTATCTCATTCATGGACGAAGTCGGCTGTGATGAACCCTCCCGCGGGCGCGTGTACATTCAGGAAAAGCACGGCTACGCCGGTCCCGCTGAGATTCCGTGGCCTGAGAGGTAACCCCCAACAACATTGTGGTCAGGATATAATTTAAGCCATTGCAGCACAAAACCAAACATATGAAGGAATTCAATCAATGAGAGTAAAAACATCCGTCCGCTTGTGGACATTTCTCATCGCAACGTTTCTATTGACCCTCAGTGGATGCGTAACGCATTTCCAAAAAGATGGGCGCCCGAACATACTGATCATTGTTACAGACGACCAGCGGTACGATACCATGGAGTTCATGCCACAAACACAGGCCGCCATCTTCGATCAGGGGGTAACCTTCCAGCATGGTTTTGTCACAACCCCACTCTGCTGCCCAAGCCGGGCAAGCATATTCACCGGAATGTACGCCCACAAACATGGCGTCACAAATAACAACGCGGAATTGGAGTATCCAACCTTTATCGAACTAATGAAGAAAAACGGATATTACACTGGGTTAGTCGGAAAATACCTCAATTCGTGGAAGGGAGAGCCGCGCCCAGAATATGATTACTGGATTTCATTCCAATTTGGAGAAACAAGATACTACAATCCACGCCTGAATGTAAACGGGGAATGGATACGTCATCAAGGAGAGTATGTCACATATTCTTTAGGGAATTATGTGATCGACTTTCTTCGAAAAGCAGAAAAGAAAAATAAGCCTTTTATTCTTATTTACACACCCAATGCCCCTCATAATCCCGCCACACCTGCTGATGAAGACTTAAATACTTTCGCAGACCTACCTCCCCACCGCCCTCCAAGCTTCGATGAACCTGATATTGCAGACAAACCTGAATGGATGTTAAGAGATGGGCCATTACACCCGGATATCATTAAAATGATTGATGATTTCCGTTTGAATCAAATCCGCACGCTTGTATCGCTAGACCGTACCATTGGCAGCATTATGACAGAACTTGCTGAACTAAATATGCTCGATAATACCGTTATTATTTTCATCTCAGACAATGGCATCCATTGGGGAGAGCATAGGTTGTTTTCAAAAAGCACCATTTATGATGAAACCAATCGAGTCCCATTCGCACTTCGCTATCCTTCGCTTGTGCCTAGACCCTACATTGACCGACAACATGTCGTTGCCAATATAGACATTGCCCCCACATCGCTAGACATTGCAGGAATCCCCATTCCAAAGGACATGGATGGCATGTCCATTTTAAAACTTCTCTCAGGTAACGGCAATTGGCGGGAGGGGGTACTAATCGAAGGCTGGCCCCCGCGGGGCATTTACAGTGCTGTCCATACCGGCAATTATGTATACGCAGAAACACTCGGCGATATTTCCGAATTCTACGACCTGGAAAAAGATCCTTATCAGTTACAAAACATCGTTAACGATCCCCAATATCATGACATCGTTGAGGAACACCGCAAATTACTCCTGGAACTCACCAGATAGAGATGCAGATATGAATGACCTCGCGCAGGTGCAGGTACAACCAGGAGAAGCACAGCCATGCGGGTCTCATTGAGATTCCATGGCCCGAGAGGTAAATCCACAAATTGCATAGATGGCACAGATGTAAAAGCAATAAGCCTTTGATTTTTTCAAGGACATTATTGATGCTGGTATTTGATTAATCGGCTTTAAGCGAGTGAATCAGAATATCCCTGAGCTTGTAGGAATATCCTATCAGCTCAAGTTCCGGGGCAACCGAACCAGCGGTTTCGATCCTGAAATTGCCGATCCCAAAAATACGGTCAAAGAGGTTCTGGTCGGCGGCATAGTTGGTGATCCGCGAAAAGGGAATGATGACCTCGTTCTTGCCCAGAATCCCCTTTCGATACATCAGTCGATCCTCATACACGTCCAATGTTTCCGAAAAATGAGCAATGATGCGCGGGTTCACCACAGACCACCAGCGTATGGCGGGTTTGAAAGATTGCATTGATTCTATCCTTTCGAATTGCCGTTCTACTTGTATATATCGGCATATTATACATAGCTTTTGTTTTACGAAACGAATTTGCCCCCAACCAAAAAGCTGAGGGCAAATTCGTTTCGTACATAGCTCCTTGCCTAGGACTTGAACCTAGAACCTAGCGGTTAACAGCCGCTCGCTCTGCCAATTGAGCTAGCAAGGAAAGCGAACGACATTATATGTATAAGCGCAGGGGATGTCAATACCTTATCGCGCTCAGGTTCTCCAGTTTATCCGTCGTGTGTGTGGCGGTGATCTGGCGGACAGTGCCGGTCAAGCCGCGCACCACGAGTGTATCGGTGGTGATGTGGTCACCGTAATAGCGCACACCCTTGAGCAGTTCGCCGTCCGTGATGCCGGTGGTTGCGAAGAACACATCTTCGGAAGAAACCAGGTCGTTCATGGTCAGCACCTTGTCGAAGTCAAAACCTGCATCGCGGCCACGGCGCAATTCGTCCTCATCACGCGCATATAACTTGCCCTGAATCTCGCCGCCCATGGCGCGCAGGGCGCAAGCCGTGATGACACCCTCGGGCGTACCGCCGACGCCGAACAGGACATCCACGCCTGAATCAGAACTCGCAGTCATCAAAGCCGCCGCCACATCGCCATCCGGGATCTGGCGGATGCGAGCGCCCGCCCTGCGGATCTCAGCGATCATGTCCACATGACGCGGACGGTCCAGGATGATGGTGGTCAAATCTTCAATCGCCTTGCCTTTTGCCTTTGCAATTGCCTTCATGTTTTCAGTGATGGATTTTTCAATATCGATCTTCCCTTTCGCCTCCGGTCCCACTGCGATCTTGTTCATATAAACAAAAGGACCCGGGTCGAACATTGTCCCGCGCGGGGCAACCGCAACCATCGCCAGCGAATTCGAGCGGCCAAATGCCAGGGGGCGTGTCCCGTCAATAGGGTCTACGGCAACATCCACGTCCGGTTTTGAACCGTTGCCCACGATCTCGCCGTTGAACAACATCGGAGCCTTATCCTTTTCCCCTTCCCCAATGACAATGACCCCGTTCATATCCACTGTACTGAGGATTAAACGCATCGCATTGACCGCAGCCTGATCCGCTCCTTCCTTATCGCTTCGACCCATAAAGCGACCCGCCATCATCGCCGCGGCTTCGGTGACACGCGCAAGTTCAAGCGCGAGGTTGCGTGTGGGGGTTGCGCCAAGAACATCCATGATGTCTCCTACCTTATAGAATGAACCAAACAAGAAAGTAGTACCCGATGACCGCGCCCCATAACCATGAATCAATACGGTCAAAGAAGCCGCCGTGACCGGGGATGATGTCACTCGAATCCTTGATGCCCGACTGGCGTTTAATCATGCTTTCCCCGAGATCGCCCAGCGGCGGCAAGGCTCCGAGCAATAACCCCATCATCGCACCCTGCCAGATGGCAATGTCGCTCGCCAGGCTTCCAAACGTGGTAAATACATATACATAAAAACCGCCGGTAATCGCCCCCGTGAAGACACTCGCCGCATAGCCCTCCCAGCTTTTCCTGGGGCTGAGGCGCGGCGCCATTTTATGTTTTCCGTATGCCCTGCCAATCGAGTATGCACCCGAGTCTCCCGACCAAACACAGAACATCACCAGCATAAACCACCAGCCGCCATTGGGAAGGTTGCGCAAGTCAAGAAGATACGCGCCGATCCAGCCGAGATAAGCCAGCCCTGTCAGGGTGATACCAAAATCAAGCGCGGCCTGGTCCCGCCCGCGCTCATAGGCGTAAAGATGATATGTCAGCGCAATCAGGATGGCCCCCGCAAAAAGGGGCATGGCATATTGCGGAAAAAACATGCGGGCCATCAGAATCAAAGCCACGCCGCCGACTGTGATGTGCATGTGCGGCTCAACGCTCGCCGCGCGGAACAGATGCACAAATTCCCATGCCGCACCAATGATGAAGGTGCCCATTAATAGAAAATAAAAGATGCCGCCAAGCAGTATGGCGGGCATTCCAATCAAAGCCAATCCAAGAGCAGTGATAAGTCTTCTACGCATTGGATTCCTGTAATTCTCCCGAGGATACCTTTCCATAACGCCTGTCGCGGTGGGCAAATGTCTCCAGTGCGCGGCGATATTCTTCCTTGTCAAAATCAGGCCAGAAGGTGGGGGTGATATACCATTCCGAGTAGGCGGCTTGCCAGATGAGAAAATTACTCACACGTAATTCGCCCGACGTGCGGATGATGAGGTCGGGGTCTGGCACACCGGCTGTGAACAAATATTTGTTCACCATGTCGTCGGTCACTTCATCGGCAGGAATGCCGTCCTTGATAATCTTCTGGATCGCGCAGACGATCTCATCCCGTCCACCATAATTGAACGCCACATTCAAGACAAGGCGGTCATTGTTCTTTGTCAGTTCAATGGCATGTAAGACTTTTTTCTGGATGCCGGGATCAAGTCGTTCCAGTCGTCCTATATGACGCAGCTGTACGCCTTCCTTGTGAAGCTCATTTAATTCACGGTCAATGACATTCTGAAGGATGAGCATCAACCCCTGCACCTCCTCAGGCGGACGCCCCCAGTTTTCGGTGGAAAACGCATAGATCGTCAGATACTTGACGCCAAACTCAACCGTGGAGCGGATGACGCGGCGCAGGTTCTCCGTCCCTGCCTTGTGTCCTGCCAGACGCGGCAAGCCACGTTGAAGCGCCCAACGTCCATTGCCATCCATGATCATGGCAACATGTTGAGGAACTTTTTCAAGAGGAACATTCAAGGGGGTTTCAGCCATATGTTAAACGCTCATTTCGATGCCGGCTCCGGCATCGAAAATCGTTCCAAATTAGACTTCCATGATTTCTTTTTCTTTATGCTGGCCAAGCCTGGCAACCTCTTCCACAAATTTATCGGTCAGTTTTTGCAGATCATCCTCGCCGCGCTTAAGGTCATCCTCGGTGATGAGTTTTTCCTTTTCGTAGTCACGTAGGTCGTTATGCAGGTCGCGGCGGATGTTGCGTACTGCGATCCGCGCTTCTTCAAGACGGTGGTTCATGTGTTTGACCAGTTCGCGGCGGCGCTCTTCATCGAGCGGAGGCAGGTTCAGGTGAATGATCTTTCCGTCAGAATTGGGATTCAGGCCGATATTCGAGGCACGAATCGCCTTTTCGATATCCTTAATGGACGAAGCATCAAAAGGTTTGACCATCAAAGAGCGCGGTTCAGGAACGCTGATGGTCGCAAGCTGCATCAAGGGTGTTGACGTGCCATAGTATTCGACGGGCAGCTTTTCGATCAATGCAGGGCTGGCGCGCCCGGTGCGGATGCCGGCGAGGTCGTCGGCAAGGACTTGGATTGCACCTTTCATGCGGGTTTCAGCATCTTTCAACAGGTCTTTAATTTCGTCGGTGCTCACGATCTTCCTCCTGAAAATGATAACAATGCAAGGATACCTTAAAACGAGAATTTAGGCTATGGGAATGCAAAAATATGAGAGTTTATGCCAAAACTTGAGAGTCCCTCAATGCATGAACAGAAAAAGCAGTCACCCTGATCTGGCAATAAAAGTGGCGGTCTCCTATTTCAGGAAAAACCTAGCACGGCGAATTAGGATGCAACCAGGGTTCCCACATGTTCGCCACGCAAAGCCCCGACCAGGGCTTTTTTGTCCCACAGGTTAAGCACAAGGATCGGAAGGTTATTTTCCATGCAGAGGGTTATGGCGGTGCTGTCCATCACCTCCAGACGGCGGTTGAGGACTTCGATATAACTCAGTTTGTCGAACTTTTTTGCATTCGTGTTCTTCTTCGGGTCGTCATCATAGACACCGTCCACCTTGGTGGCTTTGATGACGACTTGCGCATCTATTTCCGTGGCGCGCAAGGCAGCGGCCGTATCTGTGGAGAAGAACGGGTTGCCCGTCCCTGCGCCAAAGATGACCACACGTCCCTTTTCAAGGTGGCGGATGGCACGCCGGCGGATGTACGGCTCGGCAATGGCGCGCATCTCAATGGCAGACATAACGCGCGTAAAAACTCCCTGCCGTTCAAGCGCATCCATCAACACCATTGCATTCATGACGGTGGCAAGCATGCCCATGTAATCCGCAGTGGAACGATCCATGCCGCGCTCCAAACCCTGCTTACCGCGCCACAGGTTGCCCGCGCCGATGACCACAGCCACATCCACGCCCATCTCGCGGACTTCCTTAATGCGGCTGGCTATTGACTCGGCTTCATCCACGTCAATGCCAAAACCTGACGCGCCGCCCAGCGCCTCCCCGCTTAACTTGAGCAGGATCCTTTTATATTTCAATTCAGCCATTCATACCTCCAACATTCCTTGATCTGACCATTTTAGAAAAAAGCCAACCCGAAGGCTGGCTTTTTAATACTTATTCCTGACTCGTGCTTTCGCCCAACTCCCAGCGCTGGAAGCGGCGAATAATCACATTTTCGCCGATGGCAGCTACGTTCTGCAAAATGAGTTTTTCAATGGTCAGCGACTCATCCCGGATGTAGGACTGCCGCATCAGGCAGACTTCATCCTTATATTTTTCAACGCGGCCTTCCACGATCTTTGCAAGAACCTTATCGGGCTTGCCTTCATCCCTGGCGCGCGCACGGGCGATATCCGCCTCATGCTCTAGCTCCGCCGCAGGGATTTCTTCCGCTGTTATATATTTCGGAGCGCTGGCGGCGATCTGCAATGCAATTTCGTGCGCCAGGGTCCGGAATTGTTCAGCGCGGGCGACAAAATCCGTCTCGCAGTTAATCTCAACCATCACACCCACACGTCCGCCGCCGTGGGAATACAGTTCCACCACGCCGTTGGAGGCGTCACGGTCCGCGCGCTTGGCGGCAGTTGCCATGCCTTTTTCGCGCAGCCAATCCACAGCCTTCTGGTAATCTCCATCCGCCTCCTGCAAAGCCTTGCGGCAATCCAACATGGGGGCATTGGTTGCGGCTCGCAGCTGCTTGATCATCTCAGTTGTTATTTGCATTTCACAATCCTTGTATCCGGCTTTCCAGTTCTCATTAATTACCCTGCTTTTATTTCAGCGGAATCATCTTTTGTTTTTGCTTCATCTAGCGTTTTTTCCTCCACCGCCGTTTCGGCGGGAACGTCAGCCTTTTCAACAGGAGCATCCGCAGTCGCAGCATCATCCACCGGACGGGTGGCATTCAGCTTCGCGAGTGTGGCTTCCCCGAGCAACACTTCATCTCCCATATCATCCTGTTCCGTTTCAACAACAGGCTTGCGGGACGGGCGGGATTTCGACTTGCCGTCCGCTTTAACCTCTTCGGGCTGTTCCGGTTCATCTTCCTTGCGCATGGCTTTGCCTTCCAGCACGGCATCCGCCATTTTGGCAACCAGGAGTTTGATGGCACGGATGGCGTCATCATTGGAAGGGATCACATAATCAACATTCTGGGGATTGCAGTTCGTATCCACCAAAGCGACAATCGGGATCTTGAGCAGGTTCGCTTCACGGACGGCCGCTTCTTCACGTCCCACGTCTATAATAAAAAGCAGGTCGGGGCGGCGCTTCATGGTGCGGGCACCGGACAAACGAGTCTGCAAGCGGAGGATATCGCGCTCGACCAATAAGCCTTCCTTCTTGGTCAGGCGATTGATCTCGTCTGTATCACGCACTTTTTCGAGGCGTTCCAGTTCCTGGATGCGCTTGTACATCGTAGCCCAGTTCGTGAGCATGCCGCCCATCCAGCGCTCGGTAACATAGGGCATTCCACAGCGGGCGGCTTCCTCCGCCACAGTTTCCTGTGCCTGGCGTTTGGTGCCGACAAACAGCACAGTCCCGCCGTTTGCAACCGCATCGCGGATCATGGTATACCCCTGGTTCAACAGTTTCACGGTCTGTTGCAGGTCAATAATATGAATACCGTTACGCTCAGTGAAGATATACGGTTTCATACGGGGGTCCCACTTGTTTGTGCGGTGTCCAAAGTGGACGCCGCTCTCAAGCAGGGCTTTCATAGAAATGACAGCCATTCTTACTCCTTAACCTTTTCCGTTCTCCAGCGCGCAGTTCAATGAATGGCGCGGAACGGGATGAGTTTAGCGGGGATGCGAACCCGCTCAGGGACGCTTGTTGCCCGTCCCAGGCAAAATATGCCTTTATCCTGAACATTGTCAAAGGATTCAAAGCGGCGGGATTATAACACAATTTTTGATGCGAAATAAAAACACTGCTGACTGCGCCTGCGGTCAGCAGTGTCCTGCTCATCCCACGTAATCGCACCACGCCGCGTACCTTGCCACCTTGCCGCGAATGGCATCGTGATACACGTTCTGGATTTCGCGCGTAATTCTGCCTGATTTGCCATCACCGATCTTGCGGAAGTCGATTTCGCTCAAGCCGATCACCTCTGCCGCCGTACCACACACAAAGACCTCATCAGCATTGTACAACTGGTCGCGCGAAATGGGGATCTCACCCACAGTGTAGCCTAAATCCTTTGCGATCGTATGAATGGAATGACGTGTAATTCCCTCCAAAACCGGCGCGGTGGACGGGGTGAATATCTTGCCGCGTTTAACAATGAACAGATTTTCACCCGTGCACTCGGCAATGTATCCCTGGGGGTCGAGCATGATGGCTTCCTCAAATCCCAGCCGCACGGACTCGGTCTTGGCAAGTATGCTATTGACGTAATTACCCGCGATCTTCGCCTTGGTCATCATTACATTCGGATGATGGCGCGTGAACGATGAAATGTTCGCGCGGATTCCCTTCGCCAGCGCCTCCTCCCCGAGATAATTCGACCATTCCCAGACGGCGATCATCAGGGCGGGTTTGCCCGCATCCACGTTCAAATTCCATGCACCACCCGTCAAGTACAACAGCGGGCGGATATAACATTCCTCGAACCCATTCGCGTTCACAGTCTCCTTGATTGCCTTGGTGACTTCATCCGCAGTATATGGAAGATCGCGGAAACCAAAAATCCCGGCTGATTTGAGCAAGCGTTCCGAATGTTCCTGCAGACGAAAAACCGCGGAGCCCTTGTCCGTCTTATATGCGCGGATTCCCTCAAAGACCGCCGCACCATAATGCAGTGCCGCAGTCAACATATGAACAGTGGCTTTCTCGAACTCCACCAGTTTTCCGTCCGACCAGATAAACTTCGACTCCATACCCATAACTCATTCTCCTTATAATTTTTTGATGATTTCATCCGTCATCTGGCGGGTCGTTAACGTACCGCCGATGTCTGCCGTTCGTGCGCCGCTCGCAATGACTTTATCCACTGCATGCTCAACTGCACAAGCTTCGGATTCTAACTTAAATGAATGACGCAGCATCAATCCCGCTGAAAGGATGGTGCCAATCGGATTTGCAATGCCCCTGCCTGCGATGTCTGGCGCAGATCCGTGGATCGGTTCGAACAACCCGACACCTGATTCACCCAAACTGGCAGACGGCAGCATCCCCATCGATCCTGCCAGCACGGACGCTTCGTCCGTGAGAATATCACCGAACATATTCTCGGTGACGACCACATCCATCGAGGCTGGAGCAGTGATCAGTTTCATTGAGGCGGTATCCACGAGCATGTGCTCGAGCTGGATGTCTGGATTCTCTTTTTCGATTTGAGTCGCAATCTGCCGCCACATCCGAGACGATTCCAACACATTGGCCTTATCAACGGATGTTACTTTTTTCCTTCTTCCTTTTGCAAGGTTGAACGCCAATGCAACAACACGCCTCACTTCGTAATCGTAATATTCGAGCGTATCCACTGCGTGTTCGTGTCCGTCCCTTATCTCGCGCATTTTGGGCTGGCCAAAATACAATCCGCCCGTTAATTCGCGGATGACAAGGATATCCACATCCTTGAGTCTCTCTGGTTTGAGCGGGGATGCATCCATCAACGCAGGGTGTACTTTGACGGGACGTAAATTGGCAAATACACCAAGTCCTTTTCGCAAGGCAAGCAAACCGCGTTCAGGGCGGTCTTTGGCGTTCGGGTCATCCCATTTCGGACCGCCCACCGCGCCTAGCAGAACTGCATCGGAGGCCCGGCAGTCCGCAAGAGTTTCGTCCGTGAGCGACGAACCATGTTTGTCAATGGAGCATCCGCCCATCAGGCGCTCTTGAAAATCAAAGGTGTGACCATATTTGCTGGCAATAACATCCAGCACACGCACGGCTTCATGCACGACTTCGGGCCCGATTCCGTCACCGGGCAGGAGGGTGATTTTGAAATTCATATATTTCCATTCCGTAGGGGCGAGGTCATCTCGCCCCGTTCTTATAAAATCTTGGGCGGGGAAACCCCGCCTACAATTTAATTAATGTGCCATCATCAACCCATATTCCACCGAATCAGCCAGTGCGCGCCAGGAGGCTTCGATGATATTCGTGCTTGCGCCAACGGTGCTCCAGCGGGATAAGTTGTTGCGTGTGTCGATCAATACGCGGGTGATGGCTTCCGTGCCATGATCAGAGTCCAATATGCGGACTTTGTAATCAGACAAATGAAAGTTCGCAAGTTGAGGGTAGTATCCCAGCAGGGCTTTGCGCAATGCGTTGTCCAGCGCGTTGACGGGACCATTGCCTTCCGCAGCGGTGTGCAACAATTCACCCTGCACACGCACTTTGACCGTGGCTTCGGCAAAAATGCCGCGTCCCTGCCGATGCTCAACATTAACAAAAAAGTCCACGAGTTCGAAGGGAGGCTTGTAGCCGTATTCCTGCCGCTTCAGCATCATTGTCACAGATGCCTCCGCCGCCTCGAACGAGAATCCGCGTGCCTCAAGCTCCTTTATCTCATTCAAGACTGGCATGACCTCATTGCCATCCACTTCCACGCCGTGTTCCTCCGCTTTGCTGAGCAGGTTCCCACGACCGGAAAGATCGGAGACGACCACGCGCATCTTGTTGCCGACGAGTTCAGGCTCCACGTGTTGATAGGACCGTGATGAGCGGCGCATCGCCGCCACATGCACACCGCCTTTGTGCGCAAATGCGGATTTACCCACGAAAGGCAGATGTTCATCCGGCGCGACGTTTGCCACCTCCGCCACAAAATGGGATAAATCGTACAGGTATTGAATATTTCCCTTGGGCAGACACGGATATCCCATTTTGAGTTCGAGATCCGCCATGATGGAAATGAGATTGGCATTCCCGCAGCGCTCCCCCACCCCGTTGATCGTCCCCTGCACTTGAATTGCGCCTTCGCGCACGCCGATCAGTGAGTTAACAACCGCACACTCCGAATCATTATGCGTGTGAATACCGAACGGATGATTTAATAAAGGCTTCAACTCACGGAGGATCTTTTCCACCTCCCAGGGGAGCGTCCCGCCATTGGTATCGCACAAGACAACCGTTTCCGCGCCGCCGCGAATCGCAGCGCGCAAAGTTTCGAGCGCATAGGATGCATCCGCTTTGCAACCATCGAAGAAGTGTTCGGCATCGTAGATGACGCGCTTTCCATTGGCTTTGAGGTATGCCACCGATTGTTCGATGATGCGCAGGTTATCATCGTTTGTGGTGAGCAGAACGTCGGTGACGTGCAATGTCCATGTCTTGCCAAAGAGGGTGCAGACAGGTGTTTGCGAATCGAGCAGGGCTTTGATATTGGCATCGTCTTCAGGTCCGCCTTTGACGCGGCAGGTGGAACCGAATGCGGCGATGAGCGCGTGCTTCCATTCTATATCACGGGCGTGTTCAAAAAACTCCACATCTTTAGGGTTGGAGCCGGGCCAGCCACCTTCGATGAACGCGACGCCGAGTTCATCCAGCTTTTGCGCAATGCGGACCTTGTCATTTGCTGAAAGGTTGAAGCCTTCGGATTGTGTGCCGTCGCGCAGGGTGGTGTCGTAGATTTGGATAAGGGGTAAATCCATGTTGATACCTTTTGCTTACATCCTTTCTTCAAACGCCGCTATCTCTTTTTCAAAGCCCATGATATAGCCGAGTTCATCCACGCCATTCAACAAACATGCTTTGTTGAATGGATCTATCGGGAAGTTCACAGAGCCCCCAGGGTGGGACAAGGTCTGGGTCGCAAGATCAACTGTCAGCTCGGCACGAGGCGTCTCCTCCACGAGGTCAAAGAGCATCTTGTGAGTCGCGTCGTTCACGATGATGGGAATCAATCCGTTCTTCAACGAGTTGTTGCGGAAGATATCCGCAAAGGAGGTGGAAATGACGGCGCGGAAGCCGTACGCGGTGAGCGCCCAGGGCGCGTGTTCGCGGCTCGACCCGCACCCAAAGTTGTCGCCCGCGAGGAGAATTTGACAGCCCGCTGATTCAGGTTTGTTGATGATGAAATCCTGGTTGGGAGATCCATCATCGGTATAACGCCAGTTGAAGAAGAGAGCATCGGCGAGACCGTTCTTGTCGGTGACTTTGAGGAACTGCGCAGGGATGATCTGATCCGTGTCGATGTCGTTGACAGGGAGTGGAATTGCGCGGGAGGTTAGGGAGGTGAATTGAGCCATGATTAGGTTCCAAGTCTCAAGTATCAGGTTTCAGGTCGATGAAAACGATATTTGATAATAGATCTTCGAGTATCGAATTATCGAGTATCGAGCACCGTGCGCGGGTCGGTGACAACGCCGTTCAGCGCGGTGGCTGCGGCAGTGACTGGGCTGGCGAGGAAGGTGCGACCGCCTTTGCCCTGACGGCCTTCGAAGTTGCGGTTGCTGGTGGAGACGGCGTATTGACCGGGCTGAAGTTGATCGCCATTCATCGCGATACACATCGAGCAGCCCGCTTCGCGCCATTCGGCTCCGGCTTCCTTGAAGACTTTGTCGAGACCTTCCTGTTCGGCTTGCTTCTTGACATCCTGCGAGCCGGGAACGACCATCACTCGCGTACCATGGGCAATCTTGCGTCCTTTCAACATTCCGGCCGCGAGGCGAAGGTCGGAGATACGTGAGTTGGTGCAGGAACCGATAAAAACGACATCCACTTTTTGACCGAGCAGGGATTGACCAGGCTGCAACCCCATGTAGGTCATGGCTTTTTCGAAGGCGGCTTTCTGTGAGGCTTCGGTAAAAGCGTCAACGGTGGGAATGCGGTCTGTGATTCTCATGCCCATGCCGGGATTCGTGCCGTACGTGATCATCGGTTCGAGGTCGGCGGCGTTGAGCGTGATGGACTTGTCGTAGGTTGCGCCTTCATCGGAGGGAAGTGTGTGCCACTTGGCGACGGCTTTATCCCATGCTTCGCCCTGCGGAACGAACTCGCGTCCGTGCAGGTATTCAAAGGTGTTGTCATCAGGAGCAATCATGCCTGCGCGCGCGCCGCCTTCAATGGACATATTGCAGATGGTCATGCGCTGTTCCATCGTCAGCGCGCGGATCGCTTCGCCGGTGTATTCGAAGACATGACCCGTTCCCCCACCAACGCCGATACGGGCAATGAGCGCGAGGATGATGTCCTTGGCAGAAACGCCGTAACCGAGCCTGCCATCCACGCGGACTTCATAAGTCCTGGGTTTCTTTTGAAGCAAACATTGAGTCGCGAGTACATGCTCCACTTCGGACGTGCCGATGCCAAAGGCTAAAGCTCCAAACGCGCCGTGTGTGGCGGTGTGACTGTCACCACAGACGATGGTCATGCCGGGTTGGGTGCGCCCGAGTTCCGGTCCGATGACGTGGACGATGCCACGATGCGGACTCTCCATGCCGTGCAGGGTGATGCCGAATTCAGCGGCGTTGGTTTCCATCTGTTTGATCTGTGCCGCAGCCATTGCATCGGCAATCGGAACGTCAATGGGCGTGGTGGGAATGGAATGATCCATCGTCGCCAGCGTTTTATTGGGGCGGCGGACCTTCAACCCGCGCTGGCGCAGGCCCGTGAAGGCTTGCGGGGAGGTCACTTCATGGACGAGATGCAGGTCAATGTAAAGAACAGCAGGCGCACTTTCCTGTTCGGTGACGACATGCGTGTCCCAAATCTTTTGAAAGAGTGTCTTTGGCATATAGTTATATTCTCGGCTTGGTTTTTACGAATTACAGATTACGCAATACGTGATGTGTGATGCGTAATCCGCAAAGGGCGGCAGGCTAGCAGGAAGAATTTTCCGGGGAGGCATCAGATTCAGAGGCAGAAGCAGGTTGCGGGTTGGAGAGAAGCGTGCTCAAGTCCCAGCCAGCTGGAATGGTCTGTGGTTCGGGGAACGGGTCAAACCAGTGCGTCTCAACGACGTCGCGTTCTTCTTGTGTGTTCATGGCAATTTCTCCTATTCAACATGTCATTGCGAGGAGCGGCGCCTCGCAACGATATACTATCCAAGCATCACACCAAAATCATTCACCACACGCTCATGTGTTTCCGTCTGTGCGATGATGAGCTTGTTCAGCGCATTGATGTACGCCTTGGCACTGGCGACGATGATGTCCGTATCCGCGCCATGACCGCCATAGACGCGCGGATATTCAACTTCGGCCTGCGCGTCCATCGTGGTGTGACCGTTCTTCCCCTGAATGCGCACGGTCACTTCACCGAGCGCGTCAATGCCTTCGGTGATGGCGTGGATGTTGAATTCCAGCAGTGTACACGGCACATTGACAATAGCGTTGATCGCCTTGTATGTCGCGTCCACAGGACCCGTGCCCATCGCCGCGTGCGTGTGGACGACGCTGTCGGGCCCGCGCAAACGGACGGTGGCGGTCGGCATGCCCATTGTCCCGCAGGTTACCTGCAAGCCGTTCAACAGGTACACATCGCGCGGTTTGTAGAACTCGTCCGCGATCAGGGCTTCGAGGTCGAGATCGGTGATGACCTTCTTGCGGTCTGCCAGCTCCTTGAAACGCGCAAAGGCTTTATCGAGCTCGACCTCATCGAGCGAGTGTCCCATTTCCGCGAGCCGGTTGCGCAGGGCGTGGCGTCCCGAGTGTTTGCCCAGCACGAGATTCGTCTGATTAACGCCCACATCTTCGGGACGCATGATCTCGTAGGTGGTTTGGTGTTTCAACATGCCGTCCTGATGGATGCCCGCTTCATGCGCGAACGCGTTCGACCCGACAATGGCCTTATTCGGCTGGACGACAATGCCTGTGTAATTGCTGACCAGTTTGGAAATGCGCGAGAGTTGACGAGTGTCAATTCCAGTATCAAGCCCAAAGACAGGATGACGCGTCTTCAACGTCATCACCACCTCCTCCAGCGAAGTATTCCCAGCGCGCTCACCGATCCCGTTAATCGTCACTTCCGCCTGGCGTGCGCCTGCGCGGATACCTGCAAGCGAATTTGCAGTCGCCATGCCCAGGTCATCATGGCAATGCACCGAGACCGTGATGCCTGCGTGCATCCCCGGCGTGTTCTCGATGATGCCTTTGATGAGCGCATAAAATTCATCGGGCGTGGTGTAGCCGACCGTGTCGGGAATGTTCAACGTGGTCGCACCGGCTTTGATCGCCTCGCCCAACACAACATACAAAAATTCAGGGTCGGAGCGTCCCGCATCTTCGGGGCTGAACTCCACATCGTCACACAGTGACTTCGCATACGCCACCATCTCGCTCACGCGCTGCACCACCTCTTCGGGATCCATCTTCAACTTGTGCTGCATGTGGATCGGCGACGTGGCAAGGAAGGTGTGAATGCGCGGCTTCTTCGCACCCTGGACGGCTTGCCACGCCTTGTCAATATCGGATTTGTTCGCCCGCGCCAGCCCTGCGATGACGGGAATCTTCGCCTCATGCTCACCCTTCGACACGCTCAGGGCGGCGGGGACGGCTGGGTTGCCCACTTCAAGCGCGATTCTGCGGACGGCTTCCAGATCGTCGGGAGACGCTGCGGGGAATCCTGCTTCGATGATGTCCACGCCAAGCCGCGCCAGATTATGCGCCACTTCCAATTTCTCGGCTGAGGTCATCGTCGCGCCCGGAGATTGCTCACCATCGCGTAATGTTGTGTCGAATATCTTGACGTAATTGGTGTTTGTCATCTAAACCTCTTTTCACCGTTGGTTGAGTAGCCCCGTGTTCGTCGGGGCGTATCGAAACCAACACTTACATGAAAACTTAAACTTTGACTCAAACTGGTGGTTTCGACGGCTTGCGCTCAATCACCGATTATCACTTCTTCCAATTCTCAGGTCTCAACGACCGCACCGCTGCGCCTGCGCGCCACATCTCCGAATCGCGGACGGCGGCGAGTTCCACTTCGAGTTTTGCACGGTAATCGGGCTGGCTGTTGGCTTCGAGCGTGATGCGCGCTTCGTTGCCTGAAACCACGCTTTGATACAAATCAGTGAATACGGGCGCAACCGCATCACGGAACTTGTCCTTCCAATCGAGCGCGCCGCGCTGGGCGGTGGTGGAACAGTTGGCGTACATCCAGTCCATGCCGTTCTGTCCCACCAACCGGATCAACGACTGTGTAAGTTCCTCCACCGTTTCATTGAACGCCTCGGATGGAGAATGTCCATGCTTGCGAAGTTCGTTGTACTGTGCTTCCATCACACCCGCCAGCGCGCCCATGAGGATGCCGCGTTCGCCCGTCAGGTCGGAATACACTTCCTTTTCGAATGTGGTGGGGAATAAATAGCCCGCGCCAATGGCAATTCCCAACGCGATCGTGCGGTCTTTCGCCTTCCCCGTCGCATCCTGGTGGACGGCGAAACTGGCATTGATGCCTGAACCGTCGAGATAATTCAAGCGGACACTTCGTCCAGATCCCTTCGGCGCGACAAGCGCCACGTCCACGTGCGGAGGCGGGATCACGCCCGTATCATCCTTGAAGGTGACGGAAAATCCGTGCGAGAAGTAGAGCATGTCGCCTTCGTTCAAACATTCCACGATCTTTGACCACAGTGAACGCTGACCCGCATCAGACAATAAATATTGAATAACAGTCCCCTTCTCCGCGGCTTCCTCCACTGAGAACAACGTCTCACCTGGGACCCAGCCGTCCTCCACAGCCTTATCCCAATTTTTCGTCCCTGCACGCTGACCAACGATGACCTTGATGCCGTTGTCGCGCATGTTCATCGCCTGTGCGGGTCCCTGCACGCCGTAGCCCAACACCGCCACCACTTCATCCTTGAGAACTTCCCGCGCTTTCTCCAGTGGAAATTCATCACGTGTAACAACTTCTTCTTCCACACCGCCAAAATTTATCTTTGCCATGATTTCAAATTCTCCTTTTTATGTCATTGCGAGCCGAGCCAAGCAATCTCAACGCACCTACAATGAAAGTATTGATGATTAAATTCAAGATTTCTTCGGGCTGTCGCCCTCGCAATGACAGACTCACTCTACGGCACCATCGCCGCGACGGACACGTCCTCATAATGACGATCGCTCATGCCAGGCATACGGCGCACGCCATCGTTAACGCCGCGCGTCATTGCGACCTGTCCCGTGCGCACCATCTCCACGATGCCGATCGGACGGAGCAGTTCCATCATGCCTTCTATCTTGTCCTCCGTGCCGGTGATCTCGACAATGACCGAATCAGGAGCCACGTCCACGATGCGGGCACGGAAGATCTCAGCCAGCCCATTGACTTCGGCGCGGCGTTCGGGTGCGACCTTGACCTTGATCAGAGCCAGGTCACGGGTCACCGAAGGCTGATGCGTGACGTCCTGCACGTCAATCACGTTGACCAGCTTATACAGGTTCGCTTCGATGCGGTGTGCATCCACATCCCCATTCGGGCAACTCACCACGATGGTCATACGCGACACATCGGGGTTATCCGTCCGCCCGACGGCGAGAGACTCGATATTGAAATTGCGGCGGCGAAATAGCGATGCCACGCGGTTCAACACGCCGGGTTTATTTTCTACTAATGCGATAAAGGTGTAATTCATTTGTACTCCTATCCGTCTTTCGCCTTTCATCTTTCGTTGTGTCTCAAACGAAAAGAGAAAAGAGTTTATTTTTGTGCAGCCTGTTTGACTGGTCTTCTTATCATTTCATGCAATGCCGAACCGGCGGGAACCATTGGATACACGGCATCTTCTTGTTCCACACGGAACTCCAGTACAACAGGCCCCCTGGTCTTGCGCGCCCATTCGATGGCTTCACCCACTTCTTCACGTTTGGTTACAAGCCGTGCAGGGACTCCATGCGCCTCTGCCAGTTTGACAAAATCAGGCGTGAGCATATTAACTGCGGAATAGCGCTTCTCGAAGAAGAACTCCTGCCATTGACGCACCATGCCGAGGAAGTTGTTATTCATGATGGCGACTTTCACATTCGCGCCTTCCTGAACGGCAGTGGTCAACTCGGCAGCGGTCATTTGGAATCCGCCATCACCGGCAATTGCCCATATCTCCTGATCTTTCGCTGCAAACCACGCGCCGATGGCTGATGGGAGACCAAAACCCATTGTCCCCGCGCCGCCCGAAGTAATCCAGCGGTTCGGCTTATCCAGTTGATAATATTGCGCCGTCCACATCTGGTGCTGACCTACATCCGTCGTCACGATCGCACCGCCACCTGTCGCTTTCCAAATATCACCGATCAGATGTGCCACGTACAACTTGCCGTCATCTTCCCAATTCATGATCGAGCGGGAATCGGCTTCGTTCTTCCAATTATTGATTTCCTCCAGCCATTCATCATGGTCGTATTCATCCACCAGGGGAATCAGATCACTCACGACCGTTTTCACATCGCCGACCAGAGGAACGTCCACAAACACATTTTTATGCACTTCAGACGGGTCGATTTCGATATGGATTTTCTTTGCCTTCGGCGCGTACGTTTTCAATGTACCGGTCACCCGGTCATCGAAGCGCATCCCGAAGGCAAGGATCAGATCGGAATTTTGGATCGCCATGTTCGCATACGCTTCGCCGTGCATCCCCATCATTCCCAGACTCAACGGATGCGACGCGGGAAACGCGCCCAAGCCCAGCAACGTGCTGGTCACAGGCGTTTGAGTCTTCACAGCAAATTGCATCAACTCTTCTTCGGCCTCCGACATCAACACGCCATGTCCACATAGAATGACGGGCTTCTTCGCCTTCTGTATCAACGCAACAGCATCCTCCAGCAAATTGCGCGGCGACCGCGTCACAGGCTGGTAGCCGGGCAGTTTCACTTCTTCCGGGTAAACAAATTCACACGACTCCACCTGTGCGTTCTTGCAAATGTCGACCAACACGGGGCCGGGTCGTCCACTGCGCGCGATATAAAACGCCTCACAGATCGTTTCCGCAATCTGGTCAGCGCGCGTCACAAGATAATTATGTTTCGTAATCGGCAGGGTAATGCCTGTAACATCGGTCTCCTGAAACGCATCGCCGCCGATCAAATGTGCCGCAACCTGTCCAGTAATAAAGACAACAGGGACTGAATCCATCATTGCCGTTGCAATACCCGTCACCAAATTCGTTGCGCCGGGTCCGGAGGTTGCCATTGCCACTCCCACTTTTCCCGAAACGCGCGCATATCCATCCGCCATGTGTGCCCCCCCCTGCTCGTGCCGTACCAACACATGATGCACGGGATAATTCAACATCGCGTCATAGATCGGCATATTCGCACCGCCAGGGTAGCCGAACACCACCTCCACCCCTTCGCGCGTCAGGCATTCCCAAATAATCTCTGCACCTTTTAATTTCATTCTCGCTCCTTGATGTAGGTCACGTTTGCAACGTGACGAACAAAATTTACTAAACCTGTCACGCTCAAAGCGTGACCTACGATTGAAGAACCGCGCCTGTATCCGCGCTGGTGACAAAATACGAATACCGCTTCAACCACTTCGATGTGACCTTGGACTCGAACGGAGGCAGCGCCTTAAGCCGACTCTGGATCTCCGCCTCGCTCAACTTAACGTCGAGTTTGCGTGCCGCCAAATCAATCTGGACTAGATCCCCGGCTTTGAGCGCCGCAATCGGACCACCCGCCGCCGCCTCAGGTGAGACATGACCGATGCACGCACCCCGCGTCCCGCCGCTGAAACGACCATCTGTAATGAGCGCGACCTTATCGCCGAGCCCCTGTCCCATGATCACGGACGTGGGTGATAACATCTCCTGCATCCCAGGTCCACCTTTCGGTCCTTCGTAACGAACCACAACACAATCACCGGCTTTGACCTTGCCAGCCAAAATCCCCGCCATTGCCTCATCTTGTGACTCAAAAATGACAGCAGGCCCCTCGAACTTCATCATCGCCTCGCTCACCCCTCCGACTTTAACAACCGCACCATTTGGCGCAAGATTGCCAAACAGAATGGATAAGCCTCCGCGCTTGGAATGAGCGTTATCATAACGTCGGATTACTTCTTCATCTTTGATATCGCAGCCTTGAATTGATTCCCCCAAGATCTTGCCAGTGACCGTGATGCGGTCAAGATGCAACATCCCCGTCCCTCGTTGGACTTCGTTCAATATTGCAGGGATTCCGCCCGCGCGGTGCACATCTTCCATGTGCCATTTACCCGCCGGACTTACCTTGCAGATATGCGGCACCTTGTCTGCAACAGCATTGATGCGCTCCAGCGGATAGTCCACGCCGGCTTCATTCGCCAAGGCCAATGTGTGCAGCACGGTATTCGTCGAACCGCCCATCGCCATATCCAGCGCAAACGCATCGTCAATGGCATCCGCAGTGACGATGTCACGCGGCTTGATATCACGCTCGATCAAGGTCATGATCTGCGCCGCAGCCCTACGCGCCAAATCCTCACGCTCGGGCGTCTTCGCCAAGGCAGAACCGTTATAGGGTAGAGCCAGACCGAGAACTTCCATAAGACAGTTCATTGAGTTCGCGGTAAACATCCCGGAGCACGAGCCGCAGGATGGGCAGGCAAATTTTTCCAAAATGGATAATCGCTCCTCATCGATCTTCCCCGCCGAGAATGCACCAACACCCTCAAAAACGGAGATCAAATCGATCGTCTCGCCATCGGGAGTCATCCCCGCTTTCATCGCGCCGCCAGAGACAAAGATAGTCGGCACGTTCACGCGCATGGCAGCCAGCAGCATGCCAGGCACGATCTTGTCGCAGTTCGGAATGCAGACCATCGCGTCGAATCGATGAGCTTCGATCATGGTCTCGACGCAGTCAGCAATTAGTTCACGAGAGGGAAGCGAGTACTTCATTCCCGCGTGACCCATCGCGATGCCGTCATCCACGCCGATGGTGTTGAACTCGAACGGCACGCCGCCCGCCGCACGGACGGCATCCTTCACCAGTTTGCCGAACTCCTGCAAATGCACATGCCCGGGAACCACATCCACATATGAATTGACGATGGCAACGAACGGCTTGTTGAAATCGTCGTCCTGCAAGCCCGTGGCGCGCAACAACGCGCGGTGCGGCGCTTTATCAAAACCCTTCTTGACTGTATCTGATCGCATAACTCTTTTCCTTTGACTCCCCCCTCCTTTTGGGAGAGGATGTGGGGGTGAGGTCAAAATAAAAAGAGCCGCCCGTGGTCAGGGCGGCTCTTTGCACTTGCGAAGGTGTGATTATTTTCTCACTCTCACCATTGCCATCCTAACCGAAACTAGATCCTTAATAATAAGGACCGCAAGGACGACAATAATAAGGGAGAGGGCAAACAACAATGGATTCATGGGCTGTAGTTTCCGCCCGATTATAGGCGGAATCATAAATCCGTCAAGGGGCTGGATGCAGGCAGATCCGGGGAATCCCAAGCACGTACAGGAAAATTGAACACCAATCTCCAATTACAAAACCCAAATCCAATACGTCGGAATACTTGACACATCCTCCTCCCTGCCATAGAATAGCGCCCAATATGAACAGTAGCTTGAACTCGGCTCACTTCACCATGACCATGAATACCTCCCGGCTCTCCGTGAGGAAATTGTGCTTGGAATGAAGTAACCGAAATAACGGCTATCTCAAAACACACAACGCCTCACGGAAACGCGGGGCGTTTTTATTTATCACCTCACAGGAGAATGCCATGCAAAAAACGCTTGTGATGAAATTCGGAGGAACATCTGTCGGTTCAACCGATGCGATGCAATCCACCATGCAGATCATTCGGGAAGCGAAAAAGGATTGGGATCGCATCGTCGTGGTGACGTCTGCCATGTCCGGCGTGACGAACCTGCTATTGGACTCGGCCGCTTCCGCTTCGCACGGGAAGGTTGATTCGCTTTCAGAGGCCGAATCCACACTGAGAGAGAAACACTTCACCGCCGCCGAGACGCTCATCAGGGATGAGAAACTGTGCGAAGCAACAAAAGCCGGGATCAACACGCTCATCCAATCCCTTGTAGATCTGTGCAAAGCCATCGCCGTGCTTGGCGAAGCCAGTCCGCGCGCGATGGATGCGGTAGTGTCACTCGGAGAACGGATGAGCATCCGTTTATTGGGGGCTGTTGTGAATGATGCAGACATCCACGCCAAAGCGGTTGAGTCGACGGAGTTCATCGTCACCAATGCAAATTATCAGAACGCCCATCCGGACTTCAAAGCCACGACCAAAAAAACGCGTGAGATTTTGCATCCATTGATGGATGCTGGCATTATTCCCATTATCACTGGCTTTATCGGCGCAACGCCTGAAGGCACAATTACCACGCTCGGGCGCGGCGGCAGTGACTACTCCGCCGCCATCATCGGCGCAGTCCTCCCTGCGGATGATGTGTGGATCTGGACCGATGTGGACGGCGTGATGACCACCGATCCGCGCATTGTGAAGGAAGCGCAAACTCTTCCAGAAATCAGCTACAACGAAATCGCGGAACTGGCCTATTACGGTGCAAAGGTCCTGCATCCAAAAACCATCCGACCCGTGTTGGATGCGGGCATTGGCCTGCGGATTTGCAACACGTTCAATCCCAGCCATCCCGGCACACGGTTGACCGCCACCATCAAAAACAATGGCAAAGTGAATGGCAAGGTCATCAAAGCTGTGACTGCCATCCGCAAGCAAAGGCTGATCACCATTGAGGGGCGCGGTATGTTGGGCGTCCCCGGCGTGGCGGCGCGCGCCTTTGGGGCAGTAGCATCCACAGGGACGAGCGTTCCGCTAATCACGCAGGCTTCTTCCGAACAGTCCATTTGTTTTGCCGTGCCATCCGAACTTACTCTCACAGTTTTATCTGCCCTCGAAAAATCCTTTTCCCGCGAAATCGAAGACGATGATATTGACCGCGTTTGGGCAACGGAGGACGTTTCAATCATCACCGTTGTCGGTGCAGGGATGCGGCACACGCCCGGCGTTTCAGGCAGGGTCTTTAGCAAACTTGGGGATGACGGTGTGAACGTTCTCGCCATCGCGCAAGGGTCTTCAGAAGTTTCTATTTCCCTCGTCGTCGAGGCGGTAGATACGGAGAATGCAGTGAAAGCACTGCATGAATTGATTATCCAATAAAAAACGCCGGTTTCGATATGCCCCTCAAAGAACATTCGGGGCCACTCAACCACCGATGTATAAATCAAAGGAGAAATTATCATGTCCCAATCTCAAATTTCCGTTGCCGTGCTCGGCGCGACAGGTTCTGTTGGTCAAAGATTTATTTCTTTGCTCGACAATCATCCATGGTTCAAGGTGGTGGCGCTCGCCGCGTCGGACCGTTCGGCTGGACAAAAATATTCACAGGCAACACGTTGGGTGTTGGATACGCCCATGCCCGATTATGCGCGCGACATGGTCATCGTCCCTGCCAGCACGGATGCGGTCCAGGCGAAAATCGTCTTTTCGGCGTTGCATACCGAAATTGCAAATGAACTAGAACCTGCATTTGCAAAAGCAGGTGCAGCAGTTTGTTCAAACGCATCATCCTATCGCAGAGGTGAGGATGTGCCGTTGTTATTGCCTGAGATCAATGCAGAGCATATTCAACTGGTGAAGCAACAGCGCAAGAACAAAGGCTGGAGCGGATGCATTGTCACCAACCCGAACTGCACGAGCACAGGTCTGACGATCGCGCTCAAAGCCCTGGATGAAGCCTTCGGCGTGAAAAAAGTTTTCATGGTTTCGTTACAGGCGCTTTCTGGTGCCGGTTACCCTGGCGTGCCATCACTCGACATCATGGATAACATCATCCCAAATGTGGGCAATGGCGGCGAAGAAGAAAAAGTGGAATGGGAGCCGCGCAAGATGCTCGGGAAATTCTATGAAGGCAAGATCGACATGGCAGATATTGCGTTCAGCGCACATACAAATCGGGTGGCTGTCATTGATGGTCATACCGTGTGTGCGAGCGTGCAGTTAGACAAATCCGTAGAGCCGGAAATGGCTATTCAAGCATTACGCGATTATGCGGCGGCGCCGTCAGCGAGGGAACTGCCTTCGTCGCCGCGACCAGTGATCGAGGTCAGAGATGAAGCGGATCGTCCCCAGCCAAGACTTGACCGAATGGCAGGCAAAGGCATGATGACAGTCGTCGGTCGTGTGCGGCGTGATCCCATTCTTGATCTTAAGTTTGTGGTGCTTTCGCACAATACGATCCGCGGTGCGGCGGGTGCATCCATCTATAATGCAGAGTTGTTGTTGAATGAAGGACTATTATGATCTGGGCGAGGAGGCCTCGCCCCTACTTGACAATAAACAAATCACTATGATATAAACCACGAAATTAAATATTCGCTCTTATCCAGAGAGACCGAGGGAACGGCCCTTTGACGTCTCGGCAACCAAACGAAAGTTATGGTGCCAACTCCGACAGTGAATGGCAATGTCATTCAAGCACTGGAAGATGAGAGGACGGTATCGTATGTACCTCTTCTTGTACTTTCAGAAGAGGTTTGTTTTTTTATCAATCTCTTCTGACGGGCGGATACATCATATTCAAGAGGAGACTCACATGGCTACACAAGAACGACAATTCGGTTTTTCAACGCGTCAATTGCATTCGGGTTATGACCCCGAAGCGACGACGGGCAGCCGCGCCGCGCCGATCTATCAGACCACGGCGTATGATCTGCAAAGCACAGACCGCGCCGCGCGTTTGTTCGCGCTGCAGGAAGCGGGCAACATTTACACACGCATCGGCAACCCGACCTCGAACATTGTTGAGAAACGTATTGCTGATCTCGAAGGCGGCATCGCGGCATTGGAAGTGAGTTCGGGTCACGCCGCGCAGACGACCGCCATTCTTGCCATTTGCGAAGCGGGCGATCACATCGTATCTTCGTCCACGTTATATGGCGGGACGGTCAGTCAATTCAAGTACACCTTTCCACGTTTGGGAATCAGCGTGACGTTGGTTGACCCGTCCGACCCTGAAAATTTCCGCAAGGCAATTCAACCCAATACAAAACTGTTTTTTGGTGAAACCATCGCCAATCCCTTTGGTAGTATTTTCCCCATCGAAGAAGTGGCGAAAATTGCGGATGAGTTTGGAATTCCTTTGATGATCGACAACACGGCTGCCACACCGTATTTATGCCGTCCGTTCGAATGGGGAGCGCATATCATCACCCACTCCACATCGAAATACATCGGCGGACATGGCACTTCAATCGGCGGTGCGATCGTGGACGGCGGCAAGTTCAAATGGGCTGGCAGCAAACGCCACAAGAATTTCAACACACCTGACCCTTCGTATCATGATGTTGTTTATTCAGAAGATTTTGGTCCACTGGCGTTGATTTCGAAGGCGCGCGCTGGCATTTTGCGCGACCTTGGCACCAGTCAATCGCCATTCAATTCATGGCTGTTCATTCAGGGACTCGAAACTTTGTCCCTGCGCATGGACCGTCACGTGCAGAACGCGCAAGCCGTGGCAGAATTTTTGGCAGACCATCCCAAAGTCAGTTGGGTGAAGTATGCAGGTTTGTCCGATCATCCCGATCACGAACGCGCAAAGAAATATGTCCCCAAAGGTCCAAGCGCAGTCATCGGCTTCGGCGTCCAAGGCGGACGCGAAGCGGGCGCAAAGTTCATTAACAGCCTGAGGCTGTTCAGCCATGTCGCCAACTTCGGCGATGCCAAGTCGCTCGCCATTCATCCCGCCAGCACCACACACTCCCAGCTTTCGGATGAGGAACAGAAAGCTGCAGGTGTCAGTCCTGATTTTATTCGTCTCTCCATAGGTCTTGAAGATATCGAAGATATTCTTTGGGATATCGACCAGGCGCTATCATAAATACTCCGCTGGTTTCGATACACATTCGGCTATAGCCTCAGGCTACCCAACTACCGATGTTGGAAAATACATTATGCCTGTAAAAATCCCCGCCACCCTGCCCGCCCGCGCGACACTTGAACGCGAGAATATCTTCATCATGGATGAAGATCGTGCGCTTCATCAAGATATTCGCCCTCTACGCGTTTCGATTCTGAATCTGATGCCAACCAAGATCACCACCGAGACCCAGCTTTTACGTCTACTCTCCAACTCGGCGCTTCAGGTCGAGGTCACGCTGCTGCACACCGCCACGCACGAATCAAAAAATACTAATGCGGACCATCTGCTCAATCACTATCTCACCTATGAAGATGTGAAACATGAAAAATTCGATGGGCTGATCGTCACGGGCGCGCCCGTCGAGCAGATGCCATTCGAAGAAGTCGATTATTGGAATGAGCTCACTCAAATCTTTGATTGGGCAGAGACTATTCAGGTTAACTGAAGTTGCCTAACAGAAAGACCGGCGGCATGAAAGAAGCCAAGAAGTAAGTCTGGTCGACGACGCAAGCGAGCAAAACCACGATCAAGCATTGAGCGAATCTCCTCTTTAGAAGTTGGACGAGCATTTCTGAGATGTTGTTTAACATTTCCGTGACAATACTCTTCCGGATTGAGCTGTGGAGCGTAAGCAGGTAACTCTTCAATCATGATCTCAGGATGCTGGCAGAGATAAGCTTTGGTGAGCTTGCTAAGATGAATACGGGCTCGATCCCAGATCAAGATGATTTTTCCAGGTACCTGCCTACGGAGGTGTTCAAGTGCCTCAATCAAGTTATCGCTTTTTATCGAACCTTCAAAACATTTCTTGTAGATCTTGCCTGTAAGTGTCAGCGCTACGGCTGTCGATAGCGCTCGACGATCTTTGGTTACCCGTCGAAAAACGGGTCTCTTGCCAGTCCGAGCCCACGTCGTAGCCAATATTTCTTGAAAGGAGAACCCAAATTCATCCCAAAATACGATTTTTGCTTTGAGACGATGTGACTTTTTTTATCCTTGGCCAATCTCCTAGCAACCAAGCTTCCACTAACTCTTTTTCCTGTTCAATAGCCTGTGGCATTGGCTTTTGTGGACTGAAACCTAGTTTGCGCAACAATCGATTGAGGTAATTCGGATGATAAGTGACATCAAATTCTCTTTTGATCAATTTTTGGACACGGTCCAATGTCCAGCGATCAGTTGGATATCCATTCGCCAAAGCCCCTCGTTCCAGCTTCCTCTTTAAGCTTTGCTTTTGTGGATTACTCAACTTCGGCTCGCTACCAGCCGCTTTTCTTTTTTGGAGTCCGCGCATACCTTTTGTTTCTATGATTCTGGCCCATTGGCCGACCGTGGCCCGGCTTACTCCGAGGTGTCTTGAGATTTCGGCTTTTGACATTTTTCCAGCTTTCAACAGCCGTCCACCTTCAAGCCGTCTTTCTTCCATTTGTTCTCGGGTTAGGTATGATGGTTTCCATGTCATACCGACTATTGTAAATCAATCTAAGTAAACCTGAATAATGTCGAATCCACCTTTCACATTTGCTGGGGAGCGCAGGCGGGACTTTACCACCGCTACGAAATCCCAAAATATGACCTGCCCCACAAAATGTTCGGCGTCTTCGAGCACCGCATTCTCAATCGGACCCTTCGACACGCTCAGGGCAGCGCCCCAAGCCTGCTGCGCGGTTTCGACGACATTTTTCTCGCTCCCCACTCCCGTCATACCGAGATCCGCCGCGCAGACATTGAGAAGCGCCCTGAGTTACAGATCCTTGCCGAATCCGATGACGCGGGCGTGTACATCGTCGGGTCGAAAGATGGACGTAACCTCTTCATCATGGGTCATTCGGAATATGATCCGCTCACCCTCAAAGCCGAATATGACCGTGACGTTAATAAAGGGTTGCCCATCCACGTCCCCAAGAATTACTATCCCGACGATGACCCACAACGAGAACCCACTGTCCGCTGGCGTGGACATGCGAACCTGTTATATTCCAACTGGTTGAATTATTATGTCTATCAAGTCACGCCGTATGACGTGAACAAGATTCCCCAATAGAGAATACCCTTGGCAAAAATCACCCTGCGTCCCGTCACCGAAGCGGATTTGTCCATCCTTTTTCAACAGCAACTTGACCCAGAAGCGGCTGCCATGTCCGCCTACCCATCAAAAGATCGGGGCGAGTTCATGCGCCACTGGGAAGGGATATTGAAAAATAAAAGTTTGACCGCGCGAACCATTATCTATAAAGAGAAGGTTGCGGGTCACATCCTTTGCTGGAAAGAGGGAAAGTACGAGCAGCGAGTCGGTTATTGGATTGGCAGGGAATTTTGGCGCAGGGGAATCGCCAGCGCGGCGGTGATAGAATTTCTAGAACAAGTCAAAATCCGCCCACTGTATGCGGAAGTGGTAAATCACAACGTCGCCTCAAAGCGCGTGTTGGAGAAAAATGGATTCATTATTCACGACGAAGGCGCGAAAATTTCAAAATTCAAACTTGATTAACCCGCTACTCCCACTTCTTGACACGTTCCAAAATACTTTCACTGCCCAACTCTTTACAAACCCTCTTCAAACGCGGAGTTGCTCCCTGCCATTTCAAATCTGCCAATGTTTCCTTCAAAGGCATATCCATTCGCAATGTGGACAACTCTCTAAACAGCAAGGCATCCTTGTAATTCTTCTGCAGATTCTCAAGTAAGGTCGTGGCACGCCCCACACTCAAACCAAGTTTGGTTGGGTCATTCGGAATATTTTCGATATGCCTGTACTTCGCCAACACCGTCGCCGTGGACTTCTCACCCCAGCCTTGAATGCCGGGGTAGCCATCGGCAGAGTCACCCACGAGCGCCAGAAAATCGGGAATGGACTCTGGAGCCACACCAAATTTTTCAGTCACGCCTTTTTCATTCAATAGAATCTCGCGGCGTCTGTCCCAACAGATGACACGGTCGCCGTCCACCATTTGAGTCAAATCCTTATCCACCGAACAGATGACGATCTGTTCCACCGATTTGACCTTTTTGAACTTCGCAACCGCTGTCGCAATCGCATCGTCCGCTTCAAACTTGACCATGGGCCAGACCACCAGACCTAAAGCGGATACTGCCTTTTCCGCCAGTGGAAATTGATTCAAGATGACAGGGTCAACGCCTGCGCTTGATTTGTAGCCTGCATACATCTTGTTGCGAAACGACTCGATGACATGGTCAAAGGCAACCGCGACATGCGTCACTTCGGGGTCAGAGAGGAGCAAGAGCATACTGCGCAGCAATCCAAGAGTGGCGCCGACTTCCTGTCCACTTGTGGGTTTTTTAGGCGGCGCGCCAAAATGGGCACGGAATAATTCATAGGTACCGTCAACCAAATGGATCTTCATTCAAACTCCTTATAACTCTCTTTCAGGGTGAGACAATACAAAACAGCGGTTCTTCATGGTCGAACGACTTACTGCCGAAAAATCTTCTCCATCGCTTTTCCTTTTGCGAGTTCGTCGATCAGTTTATCTAAATAGCGAATTTTTTTCATCAGCAGATTTCCGATCTCTTCCACACGAACACCACACACCACCCCCTTGATCAGCGCACTATTTGGATTAAAGGCTGGCGCTTGGTCAAAAAAGGTTTCAAAACTATTCCCTTTATTAATTTGCTGTTGAAGCCCTGCATGGTCATAGCCCGTCAGCCAAAAGATAATTTGGTCAACTTCCGCTTTCGTGCGGTTTTTGCGTTCCGCTTTTTTAACATATAACGGATATACATCTGCAAATTTCATTCCAAATAGCCGATGATTAGGGTTATCTTTCATTACTAAAACTCCTCGTAATTTTAAGTCGTTGGCGATCAACGTCTGAATCAAAACGCCGCGCCTATCCCAACTCGATCAACTTGATCAAGTCTTTCAAGGCTTTTTCCAGAAGAGGCTTTTTTGCCCTTATATCTTGCATATCCGCAAAATAAGCCTTGCGCCTATCTTTGTAATCCCCTTCGAGAATTTTACTTTTGACCTGCGGGATCAACGGATTATGAAACACCAAAAATATCCGTTTCGTCTCCCATAAATTAAACGTCACCAAATACTCGCCTTTATAATTGAAGGATGGCGCCTTCCACTTGATCTCTTCATTGATGTCTTTATTAACACTCTTGATGATGGTACGCACCGCTTCCACCTCCGCTTTGAGCGGGTGACCCAGTTCCCGCAGAAATTCCTCCACCTGATCAGTGCGACTGACAGGCGAGCCTTTCTTTCTCAACTTCTCCCCTGCCTTGCCCTGTTTGAACGATAAGCCTTCCGCCTGCAACGCTTCACATAGAATGCCAAGTGCTTTCGGTCCCATCCCATGCAACTGAGCAAGTTCCGCTTCAGTGACTTTGGTCAATTGCTTCAGATTCGTATATCCCGCCGCTTCCAAGGCGCGGGTGGCTGGCGCGCCGATTTTGGGGAAATTAGAATTCGGCATACATACTCCTTACGCCAACTCGCCTTCCGGCAAGCTCTCAGCAGGCACATCGTCCATATATCTATTGGACAGCAATTGATAATATTTTGTATTCATGGCAATTACTGTTAGGACTAAACCAATAATACCCGTAACCGTGAACACCAAAGCAATGCCTCGATCTGCACCTGTGCCAAACCAAGCACCGATCAAGCCAACGCCTGCACCAGTGGTCATAAACGGGATGAAAAAGGTCTCAGCAATGGGACCAATCAAAAACGTCGTCAAAGGCGCGGCGGATTGCTCCACGCTTTGAGCGAAACCGAATACCCGTCCCTGTCTTTCTTGCGGGACAACTCTTTGAAGAATCGTCTGCTCCGCGGCTTCGATAAACGGTACAACACTGATGTAAATTAACATGCCCACCGCAAGCAAGCTGATGGACGGTTGAATCGTAAAGACCGCCGAGATGATCCATATAATGATGTTGGCGGCGAACATCGCCACCAGCGGATTTTTGCCCAAACCATATTTAGCGATAAACAACCCGCCAATGATAAAACCGCAGCTGATCACCGCAAAGAGCAGCCCCCAGGCTTCTACAGAAACAAGCGATAGACCATACGCATCCATAAGACCCATGAATGTGCCGCCCAAAAAGTTGTTAATGGTGGAGAAAAGGATCAACGCCATTAAACCGGGAATCGCCGCGACCACGGCAAAGGTGCCGCGCAAATCCACTTTGGGTTGATGTTCAAGATGCACGATCTCTTTTTCTGGAATCTCTACAAACCAGATATGAAGAATTGAAAGAAGCATCATCGCGATTCCAAGAATCAAAACATAATACATGCCGCCCGCGCCAACCAACAAACCACTGATGGCAGAACAGATCAGGAATGCGATACCAAAAGCGGTACCAGTGAGCCCATTGGCTTTGGCACGCTCATCTTCGGGAATCAAAATCGTCACCAAGGTTGGCACTGCAATCGAGCGGATATTCCCCGCAATCACACCAACTAAAAGGAGTACATTAAGAATCCACAACGTAACGCTGGTTGGATTTTTCCATTCTTCGGCAGGCGTGCTTACATAAAGCACAAAACCAGCTATATAAATGAGTAAAGAAATCACGCCCGAAAGAATCATGGCATTCTTTTTCTTGTTATGGTCGACCAAACTGCCAAACCAAATACCCAAGCCAGCCGTCATTACAAGATAAATTCCTGAAACAATCGAGGTGGCAGTGACGGATCTGGTTTCAAGGTAAATAAAAAATATCATCGCAAACCAAACCGTCATATTCGTGACGTTGGCTAAAACAGTATTCGCTAAAACTTGATAAAAAGTTTTCACAGATTATCCTTATTTATTCTGTACACCCGTCATTGCGAGCCGCCGCTTTTGCCTTTGGCGGCGAAGCAATCCCCTCACAATTTGAGATTGCTTCGGGCAAAACCAAGAGCGCCCTCGCAATGACGGATTTTCCTCGTATTTGATGGTAAAGAATCTATTACTAAAACATTCCTTTAGATGATTCATCGAACAAAACGGAAACAGAGATGCGTCCTACCGCCGGGCAATTCCACCACTTTGATTCGTTCCAAGTGAGTCTGGCTCTCGTCAAGATGTTCAAAGAAGCGCAGCCCACCGCCAAGCAGGATGGGCATGATATCCACATGGAGTTCATCGGCGAAACCGGCTCTCAGGCATTGCTGCGCCGTGCTCGCCGCACCGATGATGTTGACGTCTTTATTTCCTGCGACTGCTTTTGCCTGATGAATTGCGCTTTCCAAACCGTCTGTCACGAACGTGAAGGTCAATTGCTTCGTCTCTTTTGGGTGCTTCTTTGGGGCGTGATGGGTAAGGACAAAGATCGGCACTTGGTACTCATAATTCCCCGCAAACCAATCGGGGTCTTCTGCCATCGCGAATGAATTGCGTCCCATCACCACGGCGCCCGTGTTTTGAATGGATTCTATGCCCAGATCAGTTTCGAGCCAACCCACGAGGTCGGTGTAAAGAGGGTTCACGCTGCCGTTGCGGTCGTTGATGAAGCCGTCAAGCGATATGGTTGTACCTAAAATAACTTTACTCATATCAAAGAATCCTATTTGGGAGGAATGTTCTGATTCAATCTGAATAGATTGGTCGGATCGTACTTCTTCTTGATCTCAGTCAGCCGCTCCCACGTCCCATTCGGGTATGCCGCGCGGACATGCACCTCGCCCTCATCGCCGACAAAATTCACATACATGCCCTTGTCGCTTTGCTGCAACGAGGAAAAGAATTCGGTCACCCATTCTTCATGGATTTCCTTCTTTTCAAGATTTTCATACAACGCGGCAAGATTCGCCATGATCTTGGATCGACGATGGGCGAACGCTGTCGCATCGGATGGGACACGCGCCATCGCGCCTCCCATTACCCGAAGCTGGGTCACCGCCATGGAGCCAGTCGAACGCTGCAAGCGCTCCAAGATCAACTCCGCATCGGAGCGGGTGACGTGGTCAAGGAACATCGTCCGCGCTGCCGCAATGGGATGGTACTCCCCCTCCTCGGGCGGGTACATCTCAGGGTAGTGCATCGGGCGCAGCATATCGGCGTACGGTGTGGCAAGTGCGCGGAAGGGAGCAACCACATTTTCACCTTCAGCAGGATCGCCCGCATAAACCATCATTGCCATGATGATTGGCGTGCCATGCACCTCTTCAGGCAGGAAGAGCATCGGCGGGGCGGTCATCACATTCAAAATGGTGGATAACTGCTCGGGTGCAGAATCAGCTTCAACCATGAAAGAAGCGATCGTGTCCGCTGTGGCAGGCAGGAAGAGCATCCCGCCAAGGACCATATCCACTTCATGCAATTGGAATTTGAAGCGTGTGACAACGCCGAAGTTGCCGCCTCCGCCGCGAATCGCCCAGAAGAGATCGGGGTGCGATTTATCGTCCACATAAAGGAGTTGACCATCTGCGGTGACGACTTCGGCAGCGAGCAGGGAGTCAATCGTCAGCCCATATTTGCGGACGAGAAAACCAACGCCGCCACCAAGTGTGAGGCCGCCAAGACCGACCGAGCCGGTATCGCCAAAACCAGTAGCGAGCCCATGTGCGCCGACTGCGGCTGTAAATTCGCCAGCGGTCAAACCAGTCTCTGCCCAGGCAGTTCGTTCTTCGAGATCGATCTGCAAGTCTTTCATCGCAGAAAGATCAAGCACGATGCCGCCTTCCGTTGTGCTGTGACCCGCGCCGCTGTGACCGCCGCTGCGAATGGCCAACTCGAAGTCATGCTCACGCGCCAACGAGACAAGGCGCGAGACATCGCCCGCATCTGCCACACGGATGATCGCCGACGGGCGACGGTCAATATTTCCCGAGACAACCTTCCGCGCGGATTCATAGCGGGGGTCGTCTGGGGCGATGACTCTGCCATTGAACAAAGCTCTCAATTCTGAAACAGAGGGGGGAAGTATTTTTTGTGTCTTCATGTTAAAGTCTCCAAATTCTCTAAAGGTCGAACTACTTTTAAATTGGTGTTACACAGCAGGGGCGACCCTTTCTTCTCAATTAGCTATTAGGTCTACCATGACGGGTAGCCCTACGATGAAATCGTGTAAAGTGAGTTTTTAATTCTTTAGATATGCACTTGTAAGAGATTGCTTTGCTTTCAATAACTCCTTGGGCGTGCCTTCGAACATGATCTGCCCGCCTTTGCTGCCGCCTTCGGGACCCATGTCGATGATCCAATCAGCGTTCTTGATGACGTGCAGATTGTGCTCGATGACCACAACGGTATTGCCTGTGTCCACGAGACGGTTGATGACTTCCATGAGATGTCCAATATCGGACATGTGCAAGCCTGTGGTCGGTTCATCCATGATGTAGATGCTGCCCTTTTTATGCAACTCGCTGGCGAGTTTGATGCGCTGACATTCGCCGCCTGAAAGCGTGCTCAAGGGCTGGCCGAGCCCGAGATAATCCAAGCCTACATCGCTCATGGCTTGTAATTTTTTGACAACTTCTTTGATCTCAAAAAATTCAAGCGCCTGCCCCACGTTCAGCGCCAGCACATCGCTGATGGATTTGCCGTTGAGTTTGTATGCCAGCACTTCATCTTTGAAACGTTTGCCGCCGCAAATTTCGCAGGGAGTTTTGGCTTCATTGAGGAATGCCAGATCGGTGTAGATCACGCCGAGTCCCTGACAGTTTTCACAAGCGCCCTTCGAGTTGAAGCTGAACAGCGAAGCCTGAACCTTGTTTGCCGACGCAAACGCCTTGCGGACATCGTCCAGAATGCCCGTGTATGTGGCGGGGTTGGAACGGCTGTTGACCCCCACAGCAGATTGGTCGATCATAATCGCATCGGGATGTTGGTATTGAAAAACATCATTGATGAGCGAACTCTTGCCAGAACCCGCCACGCCCGTCACTACGGTGAACACTCCTGTGGGGATGCTCACACTGACGTTCTTCAAGTTGTTGACCTTCGCGTTTTTGATCGGCAATTTGCCCGTTGACACGCGAAACGACTCTTTCAACGGGACGGATTGCTGCATGTGCCTGCCCGTCAACGTGTTGGACTTGAGCAAATTGGCATAACTTCCTTCGTAGACGATCTCGCCACCCTGCGGACCCGCATGCGGACCCACATCCACGATATGATCCGCCACTTTGATGACATCGGGGTCATGCTCCACAACGATGACGGTGTTGCCTTTGTCACGTAATTTTTGCAGCAACTCGTTCATGCGATGCACATCGCGCGGATGCAAACCCACGCTTGGCTCGTCGAAGATGTAGATGACATCGGTGAGACTGCTGCCAAGGTGTTTGACCACCTTCACGCGCTGCGACTCGCCGCCTGAAAGCGTATCCGTTTCACGGCTGAGGCTGAGATATTCCAAGCCAATATCCACAAGGTTCTGCAATCGTTCAAGGATCGCTTTGACCAATGGCTCGGCAGCGGGTTCTTTGAACTTCTTCAACGTCTCGATCAAGACTGGGATTTCCATACTCGTCAGGTCACCGATGTTGTAGCCATTGATCTTGCACTTCAAGACTTCCTGACTCAAACGTGCTCCGTGACACAGGGTGCAGGGGCCCATTGTCATGAAAGGTTCCACCATCTTTTGAGTCCGCTCGGACTTGGTCTTCAGGTCACCTTTGATGTATTTGTTTGTAAAGCGGGTAACAATGCCCTCGAAGGTCATGTTGAAATCTTTTGCCCCAACTTTTGTCTTGATTTTTATCGGTCCACTGTGTAAGAGATCGTCCATTTCCTTTTTCGAATATTTGGACAACTTCTTATCAGGGTCGAACATGCCCGTGCTGATGAGTTGACTCCAGTACCAGCCTTCGACGGCATAATCTGGAAATAAAATTGCGCCTTCGTTCAAAGATTTGGAGGCATCCAAAAACTTATCCAAGTCCACGTCTAACTTGCGCCCAAGTCCATTGCAGTTCGGGCACATCCCTTTCGGGTCGTTGAAACCGAAGACATTGGAGGGACCCACATGCGGTTGACCGATGCGGGAAAACATCAGGCGTAGAATCGTGTTGATGTCGGTGACCGTGCCCACGGTCGAGTGTGAACCGCCGCCCATCCGCTTCTGATCCACAACAATGGACATGCTCAAGTTCTCGATGGAATCCGCTTCAGGTTGGGAATACTTCGGCAGGAAATTACGCACGAACATGCTGAAATTTTCGTTGAGCAGTCGCTGTGATTCGGTCGCGATCGTATCGAACACAATGGACGATTTGCCCGAGCCAGATACGCCCGTAAAAATGGTGATCTTGCGTTTGGGGATGCGCAGCGAGACGTTCTTCAAATTGTTTTCACGCGCGCGGTGAATTTCGATGTATTCCTGTGGCATTGTCTCTCCTCTATACTCTTTGCCGAACATTAACGCAAAGGGTGGGTAAAAGCCAGGTTCTACCCACCCAGGATGAACTATTTATTCCAAGCGGTCAGGGCGAGATTACACTCAACTCACCGCTTTCTTCACGAGCGCAATGATTCTGTTTTCCTCGGCGGCGGTCAACTTTACCAATGCAAAGGATGCCGCCCACATATTACCATCGTCAAGTTTCGCATCGGGCTGGAAGCCGAAGGTTGCGTAGCGCACCCCGAACTTGCTCGCCGCCTGAAAGAAGCAAATGACCTTGCCATCCGCGTCGGCATAGGCGGGCATGCCATACCAGGTCTTCGGCATGAGACTCGGCGCGGCGGCTGTGACGATCTCATGCAGCCTCTTCGCCATTGTTCGCTCTGGCGCTGGCATCGCAGCGATTGCCGCAAGTACGGTGCTTTCTCCAGCCGCCCTGTCTTTGCTTGCGCGCGCTTCCGCCTTCAGTTCTTTGGCGCGTGCCTTCATCGCGGCTTTTTCTTCGTCCGTGAATCCCGCGGACTTCTGCGTATCCTTCTTTGGGCTCATAGAAACCTCCTCACAGGTGAGTTTTATATTTTAGAACGTATTTTCTAATCGGTCAAGACATTTTTTGTCCGAATTATTTCCCATCATACGCCTTTTGCAGGTCAGATACAATGATTTTTTGCATCTTGAACATGGCATCCATCACCCGTTTGAATTTCTCAGGGTCGGGGTCGGCCGTCAACTTCCGGTTGTGATTGCACCTGCACGCTCGTAATTCACGACGATGACGCCTTTCGAGGTGACTGTGCTTTCCGTCACCTTGAACGCCGCGGGAGTCGCGCCATCGGCAAACAACCGTTTTCCACTGCCTAATGTTATCGGATAGATCATCAGCCAGAACACATCGACCAAATCATGCTTGATAAGCGTCTGAATAAGATTACTGCTCCCCCAAACATGCAGATCGGGACCTTGCTGTCCCTTGATTTTGGCGACTTTTTCTGCAATATCTCCATCTAAAAACACAGACGGCTGCCATTCGCTCGAAGTTCTGGTATTCGAGGCAACGTACTTGGTCGCCGTGTTGACGCCAGGCCATACGTCCGCATGTTTCGGCCAGTACGGCTCCCAAATTTCAAAGGTTTTGCGCCCCACCAAAAGGTCGAACGGCAGGTTCATCTGCCCTCTCAAAGCTGTTCCAAGAATCGCGTCGGAATAGGGCGCCATCCATCCGCCATGTGCGAAGCCGCCACTGGTATCTTCGTCTGGTCCCCCTGGGGCTTGTATGACACCATCAAGGGAGATGTGTTCAAGCACAATAATTTTTCTCATGATTGGACTCCATCATACGCCTTCTGTAAATCTGCCACGATGATTTTCTTCATCTGAAGCATCGCCTGTGTGACGCTCTGTGCCTTCGCGGGGTTGGGGTCGCCCATCAACTCACCCAACTGCTGCGGAATGATCTGCCACCATAAACCATATTTATCCTTACACCAGCCGCACATCGACTCTTCTCCCCCATCGGCAACGAGCGCGTTCCAAAAATGATCCACCTCCGCCTGATTTTCGCAGTTGACGAACATCGAGATCGATTCATTGAATTTGAATCGCGGACCCGCATTCAAGCCCATGAATTCCTGCCCGTTCAATTCGAACGACACGGTGAACGCCTTGCCATCGGGTCCATGTGAAACGCTGTTCACCTTTGAATTCTTGAAGAGCGAGACATAAAAATTCATCGCCTCTTCCGCCTGCGTATCGAACCACAAAAATGGGGTGATCTTTTTCATTTCTAAAATTCTCCTTTTACTTTTTGGATTTCATCATTTTCAAATTTTGCGCCACATGCAACTTGATGATCTTCGTGACGAGTCTCATCGGCATCGGTTCATCGAGCGGAAATTTGACCGTGCCTTTGCCGTCCACATAATTGGATACTTCTTCCTCGAACGCTTCATCCCCCGCCGGAACCGGGTACAGCGACACATGCTTTTTCCACCCCGCAAAATGGATGATGTTCTTCCCATTCAACTCAAACGCCGCGATCTGATAACTGATTCGTTCCTTCGCTTCGGGGACAAGTTTATTGATCGTCGCCCGTATCGTTTGCAAACGCTCCTGTGACTGCGGCGGACAAGCAGCAATGTACTCATCAATGGAAGTGAAGCCAGATTTTTGGTTTTTCATAAATTATTCCTTTTCCATCAAAGCCAGCAATTTGGTCGTCGTATTCCAATTGCGGATGGTCATGGATTGATACACAGGCAGTGAAATGATTTTCGTCAAATGGCTTTGCGATGCCCTGCTAACAAGACGCGAGAAGTACAGGACATGCTCACCCATATGTGCAGCATCCACACCTTCCTTCGTGCTGACATTTTTCATCGCCTCTTTCGGAGTGAGCGGCTCTTTCAGAAAGATCACGTCGTAACGGTATCTTTCAAGTTCGCTGCCAAACCCGCGCGGCGCGGTATCCACGGTCTTTTTGAGTTCCTTGTGAGTCACAGTCACCAGACGGGCGGCATAGTTGAAGCGTTTGGGGAGTTCCATTTCGATGAGGTTCGTCAACTTCGCCTTGTCCTTTTCAGCAGACTTGAACAACACATTCCCGCTTTGGATGTAGGTAACCACATCAGAAAATCCCAAAGACTCGAAACAAGCCTTCAAGTCTGCCATCTTGATGATGTTCTTTCCGCCGACGTTGATTCCGCGCAGCAAGGCGAGATATTGAGTCACTGCCATTGCCTTTATCTTCCCGATCCCGCAAGGATCTCTTCAAGTCGCTCATAGCCTTCAGTCACTCCGCGCTCCATTCCAGACTGGATCATACCGTCGCGGTCAGAAACAGACCGAAAGATGGATTGAACCGTGATCCTTGTTCGGTTTCCTGGCAATTCATCCAGAGTCATGCAATCCATAGAAACATGTCCGCGTTCGGGCAAACCTTCAAATTCGAAGGTTTGAATCATTCGCTCCAGCGAAATCTCATGGAAGGTTCCATTGAAACCGTATTCATTTCCATCGGTATCCTTTTGGACAAACCGGTACCTGCCACCGCTGACGGGTTCGAAGGTGTCAAGAGTAGTGGTCAGGCCGCGCGGACCGATCCACTGTGCAAAGAGGGCGGGGTCAGTGTGCGCCTTGAACACCAGTTCTCGCGGCGCATCAAATTCGCGGGTGATAAAGAGTTCCTGTTTGCCGGGTTCAGCAACGATACTTGTTTTATTTTTGGCTGACATTTTTCCTCCTATTTTTGCATTTCCAATAAAACTTCATCCAAACGGTCAAACCGCGCTTCCCACATTTGACGATATTTTTCAACCCAGTCAGACACTTCGCTCAACCTGTCGAAACGGGCTTCGCAATAACGTTCGCGTCCCTGCGGGATGACAACCACCAATCCACATTCCTCCAAAATCCTGATGTGTCTTGAAACTGCAGGTCGGCTGATGCGAAAATTCTCGGCTATACCATTCAACGTCAATTTTTGATTTGCCAGCAACGCAAGGATCGCGCGGCGGTTCGGGTCAGCAATGGCTTGAAATACGTCTCGTCTCATGATCTCCTACGCGTAACCATTCGGTTACCAATTATCGTACGATTTTAGAACGCAATTTCTATTTTGTCAAGACTGAATTTATCCGCGACATCTGGGATACGAACCCAGCACGCGCAGCATCAACGCATACTCCCCCAACTGGCCGAGTGCGCGTTTTGGAACTTCATCGTTTGTCGAACCGACAAAATCAATATAAAAGAGATATTCCCACGGTTTGCCCTGCAGCGGGCGCGATTCGATCCTTGTGAGATCAATATCACGGAGGGCAAACACGCTCAATGCCTTGAACAACGCGCCCGGCATATTCTTCAACGTGAACACAATGGATGTCTTCGCTTCCCCCTTAGGGACAACTGATTCTCGTCCCACAGCGAGAAAACGAGTATAGTTTTCCGCGTTATCTTCAATACCTTCCTCCAGAATTTGCATTCCATACAGTTCCGCCGCCCGCTTCGACGCAATCGCCGCTGTATCTTTTGCCCCCAACTCTTTCAGAATCTTCACACTCCCCGCCGTATCATAGACAGTTTCAGGCTTGACACCCAAATTTCTCAGGTATGCCGTACATTGTCCCAATGCCTGCGGATGACTGATCGCTTTTTTAATATCTTCCTTTTTCACGCCGGGCATGGTGATCAGACAATGGCGCACGCGCAAAAGATATTCGCCGACGATATGCAGGTCATGTCGCAAGAGCAAGTCATAGTTTTGATGAATGCTCCCAGCGAGCGAATTTTCAATGGGAGCCAAGGCAAAATCGCTTTTGCCCGATACGACCGAATCAAACATCACATCAAACGACTCGCACGGGAGGGTTTCCACCTCCCCATAATAATTGAAGACCGCCTGCTCACTGTACGCACCGGGTTCACCTTGGAATGCTACTTTCATTTTAGCTCCACTGTTTTCGCAATACAGAGCGGGATGACTCCGCCCCTACTGTCTCTCCGCCCACGCCACAATTTTCCTGAAACCTGCTTCCACATCTTCATCGGAGGCGGCGATCGCCATGCGGATAAAACCTTCACCTTGCTCGCCAAACGCCGAACCGGGGACGAGTCCCACGCCTTCCTCTTCCAAGATCCGTTCGCACATCTCCGCAGAGGACTTGTTCAATGCACGCAAGTCAAGGAAGAAATAAAACGCACCTTGCGGTGGAATGATTAGAACCTTCCCACTCTCCAGCACTCTGGCTACGCGTAGAACAAGTTCGCGACGGCGGGCATAGGCAGAGCGCATCCCAGCAGTGACATCTTGGATAGAAGGGTCAGTTAATGCGAAGGCGGCGGCTTTTTGAATAAAGGGAGCCACACAGGTAATGGAGTTCTGCCCCGCTTTCAAGGCATGTTCGATCACCCGTTGCGGCGCGGCGAGAAATCCCACCCGCCAGCCGGTCATGGCATAGGATTTGGAAAGGCTGTTAACTAGGATAGTCCTGCCCTTTGCGCCTTCGAGCGCGCCTGCAGAGGTTGGTTTCTCTTGATAATATAAACTTCCGTACACCTCGTCACTGACGATCCACAAATTGTGTTTGGCGGCGAAGTCTTGCAGGTTTTGCAGATACTCACGCGAAGGGAATGCGCCTGTCGGGTTGGAGGGATAATTCAAGACGATGACGCGCGTTTTGGGAGTCAATGCCTTCAGCCAAGAATCGAAATGGGGGATGAACCCATTTTCGGCGGGGGCAGGGACGCGAATCACATTTCCGCGCAGCATGATCACCATGTTGGAATGAGTCGCCCAGGAGGGGTCGGGAATCAAAACATCATCGCCCGGTGAAAGGATGGATTGCATGGCAAGATAATAAGCATGAATGCCGCCATGCGTGATCAGAATTTCGGTGTCAGGATTATAGGTGACGCCTTCGTCACGACGCAATTTTTTTGAAACAGCAGTTCGCAGGTCCGGGAAGCCACGCGAGGGACCGTAGTGTGTCAGCCCCGATTGCATGGCATTGAGGGCCGCATCCACAACGGCGGGAGGTGTCTCAAAATCAGGATCACCCACTTGCAAGCCGATAATATTCCTTCCACTAGCTTTGAGCACAAGGATGCGGTCTGTCATGGCCACGGTTGCGGACTGGCGAATGAGTTCGAATTGCACGTTGAGATTTAACATGGGCGTGAGTGTATCAAGAAAATAAAAATCCCGTCAACTGCCTTGACGGGATGAGAATTTATTCGGGAAATGGACGGAGGGGTTGGGTGCCTTGTTTATCAACCGGCAAAAGAAATACAAACTTACTCCCGGCGCCCTCCTTGCTTTCCGCCCAGATGCGCCCGCCGTGCATTTCGATCATCACCTTTGCAACGGATAAGCCCAACCCCATACCGCCATGCCTGCGCGTAAGGTGGGATTCAACCTGATAGAAACGGTCAAACACATGCGGCAAATCCTTGGCAGGGATGCCAACACCGTCATCTTCCACTGCGACCTCAACAAAATCAGGTCGTTGTTCACCGCGAATGACAACATGCCCGCCTTCATTGGTAAACGTAATCGCATTCTTCAGGAGATTACTCAGTACAATTGCAATCTTGCTCCCGTCTATATCCACCCACAGGTCATGACCTTGTTCATTTTTAATCTCCAGGGCAATGCCCTTGCTCTGCACCATTTCATGAAAGGAGGCGGAAACATCTTCAATGATCCGCGAAACAGCCACCTTGCGCGAACGGACAAGCGCGCCACCGGTCTCGTAATTATCGACGCTGGCAAGGCTTTCGATGATCTCTTTTAGCCGGGATGCGTTGCGGATGATGGCATCCACCTGTTCCGCATGGTCATCGCCGATCAATTCCTTCAGGAAGGTGGAATGCCCAAGAATCAGCCCCAGGGGCGTACGGAGTTCGTGGGATGTAATGGCGATGAACTCGTTTTTTAACCGGTCCAGTTCACGGGCTTCATCCTGCGATGAATAAACGTTATTTTCCAGCATGGTATTTTGCATGGCAATTGCCGCAAGAGACGCGAGGGCCTCAAGGACAAGGGTATCTTCCCCGCTATAATTATCCTTCTTGTTGAATACCTCGAGTACGCCGACGGGGCTTCCATGCACAAGAAGCGGAACGCCCAGAATCGAACGGGTTTTAAACCCGGCCAGGTCGTCTATCTTGTTGTAATGACGGTCATCTTTGGCCACATCGTCAATGGCAAGCGGCTTCACGTGCTGGAATACCCATCCCGCGACACTCCCATTCAACGGGACCTTGGTGAAACGAATTGCGTCACGATGGAACCACGGTACGAACTTAAATGAAAATTCCTGCGAGACTTCGTCATATTCCAGCAGGGACGAACTTTCGCTCCCGGTCAGCTCGGCGGCTGCGGAGAGAATCGACTGTAAATACGTCTCAAGCTCCACCATGGCCCCGAGTGTGCGGGTGATTTCAAAAAGACGGGCTAGCGTTTTTGCCTGATCAATTGCCATATTTAACCTTCAGTAAGATTATACTTCAAGAGTATATCTGAAAAGCTGGTCCGCAAAAAGACGCAAGGAATTGTAATCAAAAATCAAGGAGAGATTTTCATGGCTAACAAAAAGGTACGGGTCGCCATTATTGGCGTGGGGAATTGCGCTTCCTCCCTGGTGCAGGGTGTGCAGTTCTATAAAAATGCAAAAAAGGATGAGAGCATTCCCGGCATCATGCACACGCAATTGGGCGATTATCATGTAAAGGACATTGAATTCACGCTTGCCATTGACGTCAACGCATCCAAGGTCGGAAAAGACCTTTCGGAAGCCATATTTGCCGAACCCAACAACACCTACAAATTTGCGGATGTACCGCACCTGAACGCGCCAGTGGTGCGCGGCATGACCCATGACGGCTTGGGCAAATACCTGAGCGGGATCATCCAAAAGGCGCCCGGCCCCACCGCAAACATCGTCAAACTGCTCCGTGAAACCCATACGGATGTGGTCATCAACTACCTGCCGGTCGGTTCCGAGATGGCGACCAAATGGTACGTGGAGCAGATCCTCGAAGCGGGCTGTGCCTTCGTCAACGGCATTCCCGTCTTTATTGCTTCTTCGGAATATTGGGGCAGGCGCTTTGAAGATGCTGGTCTGCCCATCCTCGGGGACGACATCAAGAGCCAGGTCGGGGCGACAATTGTTCATCGTGTCCTCACCAGCCTGTTCGTGGATCGAGGCGTCAAGATCGACCGCACCTATCAACTCAACTTCGGCGGGAATACCGATTTCCTGAACATGCTCGAGCGCGAACGCCTCGAAAGCAAGAAGATCTCCAAAACCAACGCCGTCACCAGCATGATCCCATACCAGATCGATCCGGACAATGTGCATGTCGGTCCGAGCGACCATGTGCCATGGCTGACCGACCGCAAGTGGTGTTACATCCGCATGGAAGGCACGACCTTCGGCAACGTACCTCTCAACCTCGAACTCAAACTCGAAGTGTGGGACAGCCCCAATTCGGCAGGCGTGATCATCGACGCCGTGCGCTGTGCCAAGATCGCGCTTGACCGCGAACTCGCGGGCCCCATTATTGGTCCCTCCTCATATTTCTTCAAGACCCCTCCCAGGCAATTCAAGGACGAGATCGCACACCAAAAAGTGGAAGACTTTATTTCAGGGAAATCAGACGAATAAACAAACACTTCGACGGGGGCTTGGCCCCCGTCGAGCTTTTGGTACAATTCCGCACATGACCACGCCCCGCTTCCTTCTTAACCTCATCCTGCCTGCCCTGCTATTGGCAGGTTGCCAACCCGCACCCAACTCCGTGGATCAAAATATTGCCCTTACCGTGGCAATTGAAACAGCCTTCGCGCAGATCAATGTTCCGACTGAAACTTCCGTTCCAACCGAAACACCAATACCAACCGCACCTATTCCACGCACGCCGCCGACATTACCTGGGACATATCAAACATCCGTGCTGAAATCGCACGACATCCCCCGCACATACGCGGCGGATACCTGCCAGTATCTGCAGAACAAATGGGACCCGAACAACGCCGCCCCGGGGACGGTGGTGATGGTCATCATGTTCCACGGCATTAACAAAGGGGAAGCGACGGGGAACGCCATCACCGTAACCGAACACAAGAAACTCATGAATGACCTGCATGACATGGGCTTTCAAGCCATCACCATGCAGGAAATGGCAGATTTCATGTACAACAATGCGAAGATCCCTCAGCGCTCCGTCCTGTTGATCGTGGATGACCGTCACTTTGCTTCGTATTTCAACGACCACTTCCGCCCGTATTATGACCAGTGGGCCTGGCCTGTCATCAACGGCTATATAGGCATTGATGAACGCGTTGACCTGTGGGCTGAGAACGCTTCTCTCTCCGCCGAAGGCTGGGTGGATTACCAGGCACACGGCTACATTCACAACATCCCCATTAGCGACGGTTCCACGGACGATTTCATCAACGGTGAAATGGGCGGGGCAATCAACTCCCTGCAAAAATACATGAACAAGACGCCCCTCGGCTATATCTGGCCGGGCGGCGGATTCTCAGCGCGCGCCGTGGAAATCGGCACACAACTGGGCTATAAACTCGGCTTCACAGTCAACCCGCGCGGGCCGGTCATGTATAACTGGGTTCCGCAGGCGGATGCATTTAATGACTCCAATCCATCCGCCATTCCCGAAGTCCCGGCGGGCAACCCGCTCATGACCCTGCCCCGCTACTGGAGCACGGATGCGCGCGGGAATATTGACGCTGTCCGTGCGATTGGGCAGGAAGCTGCTCAATATGCCGAACAGAACAAAGCCATTGAACTGGAATATTACGATATCGTCTGTGCGCCCACGTATGGGGCGATCCCGTCCACGCCGTAGGACAAATTAAAGATAATATTCATCAGGCGGGGCAATTTGAAACTTTCACGCCCTGCGTTTTGACCGTCTAAAATTCGTTTACAATGTATATCCCATGAATAAACAGACATATCCCTTTAAACTAGTAGTTCAACGATTCACGGTGATCGTATTGATCGTTATCATCCTGGTCTCGTGTGAGATATTGCCCTCGACAATCGCATCCGAAACAACACAAACGACCATTGACCCATCGACAGATGCCGCCCTCGCGCAACCCCTGGAAACTGAAGTCATCACACCGCCCGCACTCCCGGAACCATTTCAAACACCCCTGCTCAACCCATTGGATGTCCCTCGCACGTACGCACAGGATACCTGCCGCTACCTGCGCAACAAATGGAATCCACTGAATGCCGGGCCCGGCACAGTGGTGATGGTCATGATCATCAACAAGATCAACAAAGGCACCGGCGAATCGCCCGATGGTGTGAACATCATTGATCTAATCAAGATCATGGATCACCTCAAGGCACAGGGGTTTGAAACGGTCGCCACAAAACAACTCATCGCCTTCATGGAACGCAACATAAAAATCCCCGCACGCTCAGTGGTGATCATCCAAAACGGAAATTATGACACGGAATATTTTGAGAAATACTTCGGCGGGTATTATGAAAACTGGGGCTGGACGATTATCAACGGCTGGGTGAGCGAACCCAACACACCAGAAGAACTATGGCTGGAAAATATCGCGCTTGAACGTCAAGGCTGGGTGGATCACCAGGCTCAGGGCGTATTACCGGATACAAAACTATCCGACGATTCAGCAAAAGCTGTCATCGCCCGTGAATTGGAGGGTCCTTTAAATACATTTCTTGAACGCTACCAAAAGAAACCCCAGATCATTATCTGGCCCAATGGCGGGTTTGGCCTGCGTCCCATAGAAGCAGCCCGCCTGTTGGGCTACAGGCTTGGTTTCACCGCGAACGCGCGCGGACCCGTCATGTACAACTGGGTTCCGCTTGCAGATGAATTTGACCCCCAGCGCCCGTCCCATGCACCCGAAGGAAGGATCAACGACCCACTGATGACCCTGCCGAGCTACACGCCCAATCAGGTACTTAACGCAATTGACGTTGTGCGGGCCACCGGCAAGGAAGCCGCGGCATATGCGGAGGCAAACAAGGAAGTGGAACACGAATACTATCGAATCGTATGCGAAGCCGACTATGGGCGAATGCCGACCCCTTAACAAATCTCAGGAGACCTACCCATGACCGATTGCATTTTCTGCAGGATCATCAAAGGCGAAATCCCCAGCACGAATGTCTACAAAGATGCGCAGGCGACCGCCTTCCGGGACATCAACCCCGCCGCCCCCACACATATTTTGATCGTACCGAACAAGCACATCGACTCGACCAACGTGCTCATCAACGACGACGAGCAGCTCATCGGCCACCTTTTTACAATTGCAAAAGTTCTCGCTGCACAGGAGGGCATTGCTGAAGGAGGGTTCCGCCTGATCATCAATACCGGCGCAGATGCCGGACAAACCGTCAACCACGTCCACCTTCACCTATTGGGCGGCGCGCCCATGAAGCACCCAATGGGATAGATGCCCAATGCCGGAACGAGAAATTTACCTGCTCTCCCCACGCGCGCTCAGCCCGGAAACCATCGCTGTTGCCTTTGCCAGAACTTCGCGCTCGCCTGAATCCTTTCGTGATATTGCCGCGGAACTCAGTGATGAGAAGTCCGCACAATTTCATGAGAAATGGGTTGTCGGCTATGGGCATGCATCGGTTGCCGAACATGCCGTCCTGCACATCGCGTTTGAAAACGTCTCGCGCGTCGCAATCGAAGTCATCGAAGGCAACCGCCTTGCCTCGTACACTGAAAAATCCACGCGGTACCAGAAATGGGGCACGGACGATTTAACCATTCCACCTGAATTGGATGGACATCCTCTCCGCGACGAATTCATCCAAACTGCCCGCCTCCTATTCTCGACCTATGCTGAATCACTGGACCCGGTCAAAAATCTCATCCTGAGCAGGTCCCCGCGCCGCGAAAATGAATCAGACGAAGCCTACGACCGCCGCATCCGCTCCCAATACGTGGACAGATGCCGTTTCATCCTGCCTGCCGCCGCCAATGCCAACCTCGGCATGACCGCCAACGCGCGCGTCATCGAAATGACCATCCGCAAGATGCTCTCCCACCCGCTCGCAGAAGTCCGCCAGATCGGCGAAAGTGTGAAGGAAGTTTCCCGGGCTGAAACACCGACCCTCGTAAAATACGCGGATGCTGTTCCATACGTAGTCGAAACCACCAACGAATTAAACAACCGCCGGCTGTCAATGGACAATCATCAACGCGAATGGTGCTCTTTGATCGATTACGACAAAGATGGTGAAAAGAGGATCCTCGCTGCCGCCCTATATCGCTTCAACGAAATGCCATATGCGGATGCGCTTGCTCATGTCAAATCATTGAAGAAAAAGGATCGCGAAGGACTCGCAGAAGCCTTGCTTGGAAAACTTGGCAAATATGATGTCCCTCTGCGTGAATTGGAATACGCCACCTACACCTTCGACCTCGTCATGGATCAGGGCGCATATGCCGAGTTCAAACGTCACCGCATGATGACGCAGACTCCGCAACGCCTGACGACAAGGCTCGGATATACGACTCCCCTCCTGATAACGGAGGCAGGCTTCGCGTCCAGATATGAGGCGGCGATGGAAGCCGCAATTCAGATGTACGCGAAACTCCATGCCTTCAATCCAGATGTCGCGCAATACACCGTTCCCAATGGATTCAACCGCCGCGTACTGGCGCAGTTCAATTTGCGCGAGGCGTTCGCCTTTTGCCAGTTGCGCAGTGCGGCCAACGCGCATTTTTCAATCCGCCGCGTGGCGCAGAAAATTTATGAGGATATTTCGCGCGCGCATCCGCTGTTGGCGAAATACATGAAGCTGCGCGAAGAGACCTGGCAAAGTGTGGAGGAAAATTATTTCTCAAAGGTGTAATCTTGTAAAGGCACAGCGGCGCCGTGCCCCTACAGGCCTTAGTCGTCGTCTTCGTCCTTCTTCTTCACCCCGAAAATCTCATCGATTCGCTCCATGATCTCGGGCGTGATCTTCTGTGCGATCCCGCCAGCCTTCATGTTCTCGTGGACCTGCTCCACGCGGCTCGCGCCGGTGATGACCGTGTTCACGAACGGATTCTTCAAGCACCACGCCAGCGCCAGTTGCGACATGGTCGCATCGAGTTCCTTCGCAATCGGCTCCAGCGCGCCGACTTTGGCAAGCCGTTCCTTATCCTTCATCCGCGACTCAAGCCAGTCATAGCCCTTCAGCGCGGCGCGGCTGTCTTTTGGAATTCCCTTTTGATATTTGCCAGAGAGCAACCCCGAAGCCAGCGGACTCCATGTGGTCGTACCATAGCCGTATTCCGTGTAGAAGCGGACGTAATCGCCCTCAAGACGCCCGCGCTCGAACATATTGTACTGCGGCTGTTCGACAACAGGTTTGTGCAGGTGGTGGCGTTCCGCAATTTGAATGGCTTCGATGATCTCCGAAGCCGCCCATTCAGATGTGCCCCAATACAAGGCTTTGCCCCACTCAATAATATTGTGCATGGCCCACACAGTCTCCTCAATGGGGGTGGTCTTATCCGGGCGATGACAGTAGATGATGTCCACATAATCCAGTTGCAGACGTTCGAGTGAGCCGTTGATGCCCTCGATCAGACGTTTGCGATTTAGGGTGTTCTTCTCATTGACGCCGTCATGCAAACCCCAATAGAATTTCGTCGAAATCAGATACCCCCCCCGGCGCCATTTCAACTCTTTGAGCGCGGCCCCCATCACCTCTTCCGACTTGCCGCCCGCATATGCTTCAGCGTTATCGAAAAAATTCACCCCCGCATCATACGCCGCGGACATCATGTTCACGGCCAGTTTCACATCCGCCTGGTTGTGAAAAGTAACCCACGAGCCAAAGGACAACTCGCTAACCTGAATTCCAGTCCTGCCCAAATAACGATATTTCATTGTGCCTCCAAAGGATTTTTATACAGCAATACGTGTGTTGCTGTATGTACGACTCCATTATCAGTAGATCACGAAAGCACAAAACATGATTGATGTTGAATGACCTCAGTCGCACCCCAGAAGCGTTCAATGGCACGACTGAGCAGGAAAGCGACACGGCGCAAAGAAAGCCAGAAGCGATTGAAAGATTCTAACGGTGTTTTAAGCGCGGAGGCCAGATTCTGGCGCAAGGCAATGTACAGATTGAACAAGACAAAAGCCAAACCAACCAGCAGCAAGCGGATGACAGGATTACGGGTGGAAGTTCGAGCGCGCACCTGGTTCATTTGTCGGTAGCTCGACTCAATGCCGAAGCGTTGACGATAAAGTTCAAACACCTGGGCAGGCAAAATGCCAGAGGGCAATCCGGAGACGGCGTACGCAAACCACTTGCTCTTGTGTCGTCCATAGCGTCCTTTGGAATAGCGCTGGACGACCACCGCCTGCACTGTATATATGCCATATTTTGGGCTGTTAAAGGTGTAGGTGGTGACACGTGATTTACCTTGAAACAAAGTCCGCACACCGCCCGACTTGCCACGCACGGGAATGGGCGTTACGAAACTGACCTTGTGTTGGTCCAGAACCTTGAAAACCGGCTTGGAGCAGAAACCTTTGTCCAAAAACACCCGTCGAATGCGAAATTTGAGTGTTTTCAGGCGTTTCAGCAGCCAGCGGACGATGTCGGCCATATCCTCGCCATGTTCGATGAAGCGCAACGCCACAACGTAGCGCCGATGGTCCCGCACAATCGAAACCGTGGCGTAACCATGAAAATGGGTTGTCCCAGACTTGGGTGCACTGCGTACGATCTCCTTTCTGTCTTCATACGGCTGACCATGATATGGGATCAGGGTCAGGTCAATCGCCACATTGAAATCGCGTTTGCACTTCCATACACTGGGATGGAGTTGCCGATGAAAGATGCGGTTCAATCGGTTCTGCAAACCGGCTCGGTCTGGCAGCGACTGGGCTAATACTTCTCGCAGACGATTACCCGAAGGCGCATTCTGCAACTCCAGACAAGCCGATTCAATGCTCAAACGATGCACATTGGCGTATGCCAACACATACAGGATATCTTCGGCAGTGATCCGGGTGTTTCGCAATTCCAGCGGCAGGTTCTTGCGAACCACCGTCATGAAGGCATTCAGCACTTGCTCGGAACGAATTGTTCGGGTAATCTTGATTGTGGGCTTGGACATGGTTATGGGTTTCCTTGGTCGGAGCCAAGTTAACCACGTTCAAGCCTTTTCGTGAACTACTGATTATAATCATCCCATGCGAAAAACATGCCTTCTGTGTGCCCTGCTCCTTGCCGCCTGCGCTTCCGCCGCCGAGCAGCCCATTGACGTTTCACCTCAACCATACCTTACCAGCACCTCCGTGCCGACCTTCACGCCAGACGTGCTTTTCATCGTCGAAACACCCGTCACCACCAGCACACCTTTCATTTACATTATTGAAAAAGGCGATACGCTTAGTCAGATCGCTGAAAAATTCAAGATTTCACAGGATGCTCTCAGAGCGGCGAACCCGGACCTCAAGACGAACATTCTTTCCATCGGACAGACGATCCTCATCCCTGACCCAGCCTCCCCTCTCGCCGCCGCTTCAACGCCCACGCCCGTGCCTGCTCCCGTCACCCAGACAGTTTGCCACCCCACAGCGGACTCGGGCAACTGGTGCTTTGCGCTCATCCAAAATAGTACGGACGGTGTTCTCGAAAACGTCTCTGCGCAGATCACACTGCTGGACGAAAACCATAATGCGATAGCCAGCCAGACCGCCTTTACGCCCCTGGACATTATTGCGCCAAATTCATCCCTGCCAGTGTATGTGTATTTCCCGAATTCGCCGGCCAACGTCAAACCGCAGGTCCAATTGTTGAGCGCGCTGCAATCGAATACATCACGCCATCTGCCTGCAAGCTTGACCCACACCATTGCCCAAATTGCATGGGACGGCAAAACCGCCCAACTCAGCGGGCAGATCCACCTGCCGGCAGAATCAACCGCCGCAACCCAGGTCTGGGTCGCGGCAGTGGCCTACGATACAAACGGGACAGTGGTCGGGGTCAAACGCTGGGAGGCTGGAGCGCTCCAGCCTGGGACGATAACCAACTTCCAGTTCGGGATGGCAAGCCTCGGGTCCGCGATCGAAGCGGTGAAGTTTTTCGTTCAGGCAATGCCGTAACGTCGTTGCGAGGAGGAGTGAAACGATGACGAAGCAATCTCATGGTGAATGGGAAGATTACTTCGCCGATCCGCTCTTCATAATGACATAAATCTACTTTCCCTCCAGCCACATATATCGTTCAATCGGGATTGAAATCGGGGTGAATATATAGCCTTTCACATAAGGTTTTATCAGACGATACGAAAATGAATGGGTTGTAAATAGCACAGGGGCGTCATCCACAATGAGCTGCTCGGCTTGCTGATACATGGCGATGCGTTTGGTCACATCCCGTTCAACGCGCGCGCTTTCGAGGAGTGCATCCAGTTCGGAGTTGGAATAGCCGCCATGATTCTGTACCGACCCGCTGTGGAACAGAATATCCGCAAAGTTTTCGGGATCGGCATAATCAGCACACCATCCGCCGCCAAAGATCTGACCGTGATTGCCCGAGAATATCTGCTGATAATAATAATTGTATTCGATATTCTCGACCTGAAGGGTAACCCCCAGGTTCTGCTCCCACATCTCGGCCAGTGCGGCAACATCCCCGCCAACGTAACTGCCAATGCCGCTTGCCGTATACGTAATGGGAGGTAATCCCTCCGCACTGCCATATTTGGATTGGGCAAGCAATTGACGCGCCTGCTCAGGGTCATAAGGCAAACCCTGCAGACCATAATGAAAACCGGGCAAACCGGGCGGGAAAGGACCAATGGCTGGCAAAGCCTGCCCGCGCAGGACGACCTCGATATATCGTTGACGGTCAAACGCCATGGAGAATGCCCTGCGGACATTGACATCGTCAAACGGCGGCTGTACCGTATCGAAGACCACGTAGCCGGTACACAGATTGATCCCCGTAACAAGGTCGCGGTTGAGCGGCTCCCCGGGGTCAAGAATGCGCTCGGCGGAATACAACCCCACACTTGTCAGATCTATCTCGCCCGTCTCATACAAACGCACACCATCCCCTGCGTATAGCTTTACCAGCACATAGGGAATGGAAGGCGCACCGAGATAAAAATCATTATTGGCTTCATAGATGATGTACTCAAACGATTTCCATTCCTTTAACTTATAAGGTCCTGTGCCGTTCGGTTTGCGAATCCACTCTTCACCAGACTCGACATTCTCCTTGTCCACGACAAACGCGGTGGCATAGGTCAACTTCAAAAGAAAGTAGGGCTTGGGCGCATCGATCGTGACTTGCAACGTTTTGTCGTCAACGACCTGCAGGCCGCTGATGTGGTCGGCCTGCCCTGTGACCATCTCCCGCACCCCGGCGATATCGCCGAGATACGTCAGCACCGTATCAGACTTAATCTGCGGACTGGCGGCTCGTTCCCATGAATAGACCACGTCATGAGCAGTGACCGGGCGCCCGTTGTGGAAAACGGCATGTTCGCGGATATGGAAGGTGTAGACTGTTCCATCGCCGCTGACCTCCCATGTTGACGCGAGGTCGGGAGTCAGGTTCAGGCGCGGATCGAGCGACACCAGTCCGCTGAAGATGAGTTTATTGCCCGCACTGTATGTGGTGGCCGGGTCATATTCGCGCAGGTTCGTGGATTCGCCTCCACTGTAAACAAGCGCCTGATTGAGCGGGACTCCGAATTGAAATAGTTTCGCGCTCAGCAAAATGGATGAAAGGACGGCAAGCACGGACAGCCATCCCCAACCGCTGCGCAGGAATGTTTTTCTGAAGTTAGACATGTTCGCCTCCTTTCGGGTTGCCCCTGCGGACGATCAACCCCAGCACGAACACGCCAATCACGAGCAGGATCAGCAAACAGAAGCATAGCAGCGCAATGGTTAATGAAAGGGGCGGTCCGCTGGGCTGGGCTTCAGTGTCACCGGAAGAGGAGGTGGGAATGGCATACGGTGTGGGCGTTATTGCAATTGGAATGCCTGCGATCGGAACGTAGGTGGGGACAAAGGTCGGGGTTGGCTGGGATGTCGATTGGGCGGAAACAGGCCGGGGTGCGGCTCCGAGCGACTGTCTCCAGGCGTCTTCCAATCCCTCGGTGTTGAATCCGTAGACTTCCAGTAGTGCCGTATCCACGGGCTTGGCATCACGCAGGGCGACAAGCATTTTTGTCATCTTCTCCTGACCGTATGAATCGATCAGGAATTTTGTAATGCTGTAGGATTGACTGTAGGAGAGGTTCGCCTTATCGGGGAGTTCGGAGAAGCCGCCATTCAACGAGCGGACGGAAAGCAGGGAGTCATTGCGAATCGCCTGGTCCAGCTGGAATTGCATGCTCGCATCCAGGCCGCCTTCGCTGAACATGGCCAGGCCTTCATTCAACCACGCAGGGACAGTGCCGATGCAGGAGAAGGTGAAGTGACCGACCAGCACATGAGTGATTTCGTGGATGATCGTATTTTTATCCCAGACGGAATTGGAGCCTGAGACGCCCATGATGACAATGCTGAAATCAGAGAACGCCAGGCCTCCCGTCCATGAAGGCTCGTAAAGGATGGCATCGCGCATGTCGAAATAGTTGGGATACACATACACATTGATCGGGTCATTTGTTTCGAGTCCCGCCTGCTCTTTATTGCGGCGCAGACTCTCCAGCCCGGCGTCGAGCATGGTTTGCACAAAGGATTGGTCCAGCCCGTACCAATGCAGGCGCAGGTCTCCACTTGTGAGAGTCTGCCAGTTGTGAGTATTGTCCAGCCAGACGGCTGACTGTGTTTCGCTTGTATATTGTGCGCCTGTTTCATCTGTAAAACGCCAGCGCCACCATAATTGCGCACCGGGCGGGAGCGAGCCGCTTTGGCGCATGTCCCACGTCCATGCAGCATCGACGGAGTTCGACGGCGTAAATTGAGGGTAGGCTTTCGCAATGACCTCGCCACAAGTCTGCTGCTCGTTGCCGTATTCCAAAACAACGGATGTGATGACCGCACTCGAGTGCAGGGTGGCTGAAAACGTGGCAGTTTCGGGAAATGCCAGTGTAACCCGGTCATTTTCCACATCAGCGCGAGGTGCGGCGGCGGCATGCGCGGGGGCGAAAATCATCGCCACCAACAAAAAGATAATGGCGGCAGGTCTGGTCTGCATCAACAACTCCTCCGTGGATTTTGCCAACTATATCATCAAAAGAAAGAGGTCACACGTAATTAGGACAAAGTCAGGAAACTTTGGTGACATCCATCCAATCCAAATCTCAGCGTGGTTTAATGTCAACATGTAAAATGGACATAGGTTGTTCGATTTTGCAGTTAATAATTTGGAGGAATACGTATGAAGATGAATAAATTTTTTCTGGGCGGGCTGCTTATCCTGGCGGCTGTGGTTTATCTTATTGCTTCATCCACACAGGCAAGCGCAGAATATTTCATGACCGTGGACGAATTGAAGGAGGACGGCGATTCGGCATATGGCAAGAGCCTGCGTCTTTCAGGCGCTGTGATCGGGGACACGATCCAATACGACCCGCAAACCCTCACCCTTACCTTTGAGATCGCGCACGTCACTGGCAACAACAAGGAAATCGAGGCACAGGGCGGGTTGGCGGAAGTCCTGTATGTGGCGGTGAACGATCCCGCCCGCCAGAGAGTGACCGTCGTTTATATCGGCGTCAAACCAGACCTGCTCCGCAACGAGGCACAAGCCATTATGACCGGCAAGCTTGGCGAGGACGGTATTTTCTATGCCGAGGAGCTGCTGCTCAAATGTCCCACCCGCTATGAAGAGGCGGTCCCCGAACAGGCCGAAAACGGTTAAAAAAATAACCTGACAGGCTCCTTGCTTGTCAGGTTTTGTTTCCCCACTCCATCTCCCCCCTGTGCTCCTCCCTTAAGAGAGAGACAGGAACGATAAGGAAGAAATCATGTTTGCAGAATTTGGATATGGCGTTTTACTGGTTGGTTTTATTGTCACGATCTATAGCGGAGTTGCAGCGGTGTACGGCGTAACACACAAATCCGCAGCCCTCGTGGAAAGCGCGCGGCGGGCTCAACTGCTCACTTTTCCCCTAATCACACTCTCATCCTTAATCTTGATCTACCTGCTGGTAAACAACCACTATGAGGTCGCCTTTGTCTACGAAGTGACCAGCCGCAGCATGCCCACCTACCTGAAAGTAACCGCCTGGTGGGGCGGGCAGGCGGGTTCGCTTCTGTTTTGGTCGTGGCTGCTGGCGGTGTTCACCTCTGCAGTGACCTTGCGCAAATGGGACCGCGACGCCGAGTTCCTGCCATGGGTCATTGTAGTCTCCTCCGTTACGCTGGCGTTCTTTCTCGGCATGATCGTTTTCTACGAAAACCCATTTACCCGCTTCTGGCTGGTGAACGGGAATGTGATGCCGAGCATGTTCTCCCCCTCCGCGGTGGCGACCGTCTTCACACCGCAGGACGGGCAGGGACTGAACCCGCTTCTGCGCCACCCGGGCATGGTCATCCATCCCCCCATGCTGTACCTTGGTTTTGTCGCCTACGTCGTCCCCTTCGCTTTTGCGATTGCGGCGCTGGTCACCGGGCGCACCGATGACCGCTGGACGCGCATCACCCGCCGCTGGTCATTGTGGGCGTGGTTGTTCCTGTCGTTTGGCATCGTCCTTGGCGGACGCTGGGCGTACGACGTGCTGGGCTGGGGCGGCTACTGGGGCTGGGACCCGGTCGAGATCGCGTCCTTCATGCCCTGGCTGACCGGCACCGCTTTCCTGCATTCCGTCATGATTCAGGAAAAGCGCGGCATGCTCAAGCAATGGAATATGATCCTCATCATTCTGACGTATGCACTGGTCATTTTCGGCACGTTCCTGACGCGCTCAGGCGTGCTCTCCTCCGTGCATTCGTTTGCGAACAGCCCCATTGGTCCGTTCTTCATGGGCTTTGTGACACTCACACTGGTGACCTCGGTCGCCCTGCTCATCTGGCGCTGGCCCCTGCTGCAAAGCGAAACAGAGATGAAGTCCATGCTTTCGCGCGAGGCGTTGTTCCTACTGAATAACCTGCTTTTCATGGGCATTCTTGTGGTTTGCTTCTGGGGGGTAATCTATCCGCTGATCTCCGAACTCTTCACCGGTCAAAAAGTGACCGTCGGTCCGCCTTATTATGAACGCGCGACGGGTCCGCTCTTTGCCGGTCTGCTCTTCCTGATGGCAATCGCACCGCTCTCCGCATGGGGACACTCCACCATCCAAACGCTCGGACGCGCGCTGTGGAAATCATTTGCGCTCGCCGCCGTCGTAACCATCCTGCTGACCTTCACGTACACGCAGAATATTTATGCCCTGGTCGGGTTCTTCCTTGTAACGCTGGTCTTATCCGCCACCCTGTATGAGTTCTGGCGCGGCACGCGCGCCAGACAAAAATCGCAAAAGGAGAATTTCTTTACCGCTCTCACAAGCCTGATGGGGCGCAATCGCCGCCGCTATGGCGGATACATCATCCACATCAGCATGGCATTGATGGCGATTGGCATTCTCGGCATTGAACTCTTCCAGAAAGAGACGCAAGGCACGCTGGGGCAGGGCGAGTCGTTGAACATTGCCAATTACACCGTGACCTACCGCGAACTCGCTTCATGGAATAGCCCCGGCGAAGGCGTGAACTACACCCGTTCGGTCGTGGATATTTACGAAAACGGTATTTATCTCGGTCAACTTGCCCCGCGCATTGACTTTTACTACGATGCCGAGCAAAACATGACCATCCCCGGACAGCGCTCCACCCTGAGGGATGACCTCTATATCCTGCTGCTCGACTGGCAGCCTGTATCCACGATGGGCGCGACTTTCAAGATCTACGTCAACCCGCTCGTCAACTGGCTTTGGATCGGAAGCCTGCTCTTCCTTGCTGGCATCATTTTTGCGGCATGGCCCGACCATGATCCAGCCGAGGAGCCCGCCCGACGGAATGCGGCCCGGAACAGCCAGCAAACGAGTGCGGCGGATTAACAAGCCGAAAGTCGTTTATCCTTCGACTTCGCTGGAGATATACATGAGAAAAAATATTCTCGTTTTACCCCTTGTTCTTATTCTAGGCGCGCTCTTCACCGGCGTTGTGCTCGCGCAGGAGAACCTTCCCACCGATGACGAAGTAAATGCGATCGCCAGGGAATTGTATTGCCCGGTCTGTGAGAATACACCGCTGGATGTCTGCCCGACGGAAGCCTGCCGTCAATGGCGTGAGCTGATCCGCCTGCAGCTGTCCGAGGGTATGACAGAACAGGAAATAAAGCAATATTTCGTGGATAACTACGGCGCTCGTGTGCTGGCTGAACCTCCGCGCACGGGATTGAACTGGCTGATCTACATCCTGCCGCCGGTGATGATCTTGGCCGGTGCGTTCATTCTTTTAAGCTCCTTCCGCGAATGGACAAAGCCCAAGTCCGTTGAAGCAGGCACGGACGAGGAACGTGAAGCGTCGCTTGAAAAAGACGATTATGTCGCCCGTTTCGAGGAAGAGTTGAAGAAAAGAAAATAGCTGTAAGGGCGACCCGTCTGTTTTTCATGAAAGCCGATTAACTCTGGCGGGCCCCTCTACTTTATTACGGAGAATTTTATGACTGAAACAAACACCCAAAAACGCGGCGTGCCGCTCTGGGCGCAGATTGCCATCTGGGTATTCATTGTGGGTTTGCTTGTGCTGGTGGGGGTGACGCTCAGCAAACGCCAGCAGGGGACGGTTCAGCCGGGCGATAAAATCCCTGATTTCACATTGCCGTTATTCAGCGGGTACGAATATGAAGGCAGAGGCGAAGTAAAACTTTCCGACTTTCAAGGCAAGGTGGTGGTGTTGAACTTCTGGGCTTCGTGGTGCAAGCCCTGCGAACAGGAAGCCGCCGAACTGGAGGAAACCTGGCAGTTTTACGAACCAACGGGACAGGTGATGTTCCTCGGCGTGGATTATGTGGATACCGAACCCGAGGCGCGCGCGTATTTGAGGAAGTTTGGAATTTCGTATCCCAACGGACCCGATATGGGCACAAAGATCTCGCAAATGTTCCGTATCCGCGGCGTGCCCGAAACATACTTTATTGACCGCAGCGGCGTACTTTATTATGTAAAGGTTGGACCCTTCCTTTCGGTCAATGAGATAAAATCCATCATCGAACAAAAATTGCAATAAGGCGGACACATGGAATTGGGCTCATTATTTTTGGTACTGGCAGTACTTGTGATCGTCGGCGTCTATTTATATGCGCCCTTCACAACCCGCGCGCGGCGCGCGCGGGTCAGCGAGTCGCACGAGGTCTCTGCATTGAAAGCGGAGCGCGACCGTGTCATTAATGCCCTGCAGGAACTCGATTTCGATTTCAAACTCGGCAAGATCCCCTCGGAAGATTATCCCGAACAACGCGCGCTGCTCCTGCAAAAAGGCGCGGACATCCTTCGCAAGCTCGATGAGATCGCGCCGGTATCATCCTCAGCCAGGGATGCTGAAACGCGCATCGAGAAAGCCGCCGCCGCAAAACGCGCGGACTCAGCGGCAAAAGTTGCCGAACCAAGCGATGAAGACCTCGAGGCCATGATCGCTTCACGGCGCAGGGAACATAAAACCAGGTCTGCCGGATTCTGCCCGAAATGCGGCAAGCCCGTGCTGGTTACGGATAAATTCTGCCCGTCTTGCGGGAAGGCATTAAGCAGTTAGCAATCAGCTTTTAGCGGTTGGCTGCCGGCTAAAAGCTGACATTGAGGAATTTCATGAAACTACGCCACCTATTTATTATTTCGGTCACAGCAATTCTGCTCGCCGCCTGCAATATGACCCTTGCGGCGGATGTCACCCCCCCACCCAATTATGTGCCGCCCACGCCCGTCCCAACCCTGGGAGCGCTCTATCCCGCCAGTGCACCGGATATCGAAAACGGCGCGGTCATCTATGCGGAGAAGTGCGCGCCCTGTCATGGGGATACGGGCTTTGGCGACGGCGAACAGGGCAAGCAACTTCCCGTCACGGTTGCCGCGTTTGCATTACCCGAAACCGCGAGCAAGGCCTCACCCGTCAAATGGTATACCATCGTCACACAAGGCAACATTGACCGCTTTATGCCGCCCTTCCTCAGTTTGAGCGAGCAGGAACGCTGGGATGTTGTGGGGTATGCGCTCACATTGCATGTTACGGAAAAGGATTTGCAGAGAGGCAAGGAGTTGTACGAGACTTTTTGTGGTAATTGTCCCACCGAAATTTTCCGCAACCAGGAATGGATGGCATCGCTCTCCAACATGGAACTCGCACAATTACTCCAGGATGGGACTCCCAACTTCCCTGCACTTGAATCCAAAATGACCGAGGGCGGGTTTACCGAACTCGCCGCATACGTCCGCACATTGACCTTTGCGCCTCCCGCCGCGCTGGCAGCTGTTTCTGTGACCGAGACGCCTGTCCCGGCTGAAGCAACCCCGTCAGCGGAGGAAACGCCTGAGGCTGGCGGACAGGCTGAAGTCACGCCGGAAGCGGCGGATGCAGGGGCAACCAGTGAAGAACCGGGAGCGGCAAGCGCAGGCAGAATCAGAGGCGTAATTGACAATCAAACCGGCGCAGATCTGCCATCCGAGTTAAAGGTCACCCTGCGCGGTTTTGACCACGGAACCGATCCAAGCGCCGGTCCGCAGGAGTTCATCAATATTGAAGTGACCGTCAGTCCGGATGGAACGTATGTTTTCGAAATCGGTGAAATCGTCGAAAGACAGATCTACATTGCAGAACTTGAATTGAACGGCTTGAAGTATCAATCTGAATTCGGCGTTGTGCCGGCCGGCACAACCGAATTGACCCTGCCCTCCATTGTTGTGTATGCAACAACGGAGGATTACAGCGAATTGAAAATCGAATCGCTGCAAATCTTCTTCGATCTCGCAGGTGAAAACACGGCGCAGATCTTCGCCGTCTATACCATCTCCAACATAAGCGATAAAACCATCCTTGTCAAAATAGGCGACGGACAAACCGTGCCATTCATTGCCTTTCCAGAAGGCGCAAGCGGACTTGGCTATGAAGCCACACAGGATAGCGCGGCCTTCGTACCCACAGCCGATGGCTTCGCCATGCCTCCCAGTGATGTTTCCTACGGCCTGATCGCGTTCGCATCCATTCCCAAGGAAAAAGAGATTACCATCTCACAGCCCGCCCTCCTGTCCATCAGCAAGTTGACCCTGTTCCTGCCCGAAGGCGTGGAGGCAAAAGGCTCCACGTTGACAGATACCGGCATTCAACCCATCCAGAACACCAACTTCCATGTCTATGATGGCAGCGCGGTGGAAAAAGGCGGGAGCATTGAGTTCACACTCAGCGGCAAACCAACCCAGACCGCTGTTGCCCCGAATATCACCCAGAACCAGACCCTGTTGATCGGGATCGGCGCACTCGGTGTGGCACTCATCCTCGCCGGCGTATGGATGTATAGGCGTGACAGCAAAAAAGAGGAGGAATTCGAGGAGGAGCAAGAGCAGGAATTTGACGATGCCGAATCCATCATGGACGCCATCATCGCCCTCGACGAACTGCACCGCGCCGGCAAGCTGCCTGACCAGGCCTACAAGCAACGGCGTACGGATTTGAAGGATGCGTTGAAGAGAAACTCTTAATGATCGAAACAAAAAAACTCGTCAAACGCTTTGGGCTTAAAGCCATCCTGCGCGGTGTGGATTTTTCCGTTGAAGCGGGTGAATTCGTGGCATTGCTCGGACCGAATGGCGCGGGAAAAACCACCTTTCTGCGAATTCTCGCTTCGCTCTCGCGCCCAAGCCTGGGAAGTGTCACAGTGGCAGGCTACTCCCTTCCGGGCGAATCCGCACAAGTCCGCGCAAAGCTGGGTGTGGTCTCGCATCTGCCCCTGCTCTATCCCGACCTGACCGCCGAAGAGAATCTGCAATTCTATGCGCGCATGTATGGGATTATGAATTTTGCAATGCGCGTCACGGAAGTTTTGGAGATGGTCGGGCTGGAAAATCGCCGAAAAGACCTCGTCCGCACTTTTTCACGCGGAATGCAGCAGCGCCTTGCCATCGGCAGGGCGGTCATCCACGACCCCGAGGTCATGTTATTCGACGAACCCTATACAGGTCTCGATCAGGATGCGTCTGAAATGCTGGACGATGTCCTGCGTTCTGTCGCCGCGAAGGGACGCACCGTCGTCATGACCTCCCATGATCTTGTCCGTGCTGAAGATCTCGCCACAAGGTTCGATATCCTCTCGCATGGCGTGATCGCGGCCTCGGCAACGCAGAATGAATTAAAAAACACGAATCTTCTCGCATTCTACAAACAGGCACTGGTGGATTAATCCATGACGGAAACCGTAATCATCGATAAGCAGGCAATGGAATATCGTCCATCCTTCTTCAAAGCCACCATGGCAATCGTACGAAAAGACCTTTCCGCGGAATTCCGTTCGCGCGAACTGTTGTCCGCCATGCTGGTCTTTTCCATGCTCGTTATTCTCATCTTCAACTTTGCACTGGAATTGGACATTAAAGTGCGCCAGTCCGTCACTGCTGGTGTGCTGTGGACGACCTTTGCCTTCGCCGGCACACTCGGCTTGAACCGCTCGATGGCTGTGGAAAAAGACCGCGGCTGTATGGATGGACTCCTGCTCGCGCCAGTCGACCGCTCTGCCATCTTCTTTGGCAAAGCCATCAGCAACCTGGCTTTCATGTTGATCGTCGAGGCAATCGTGCTCCCGCTCTATGCCCTGCTTTACAACGAAACCCGCATTTTTCAACCCAGTTTTCTCGGCGTGATCCTGCTTGGTTCCATCGGGTATATCGCTGTCGGCACCCTGCTCTCCGCCATGTCCGTACAAACCCGCACAAGAGATGTACTGCTCCCCATCCTTCTTTTTCCTGTTGCAATTCCCGTCCTGCTTGCCTCGGTAAAAGCCAGCGGCGGAATATTAATGGGCGCACCCTTCGAGGAGATCCTCTCTCCGCTCAACCTGCTCATCGTCTATGACGTGGTCTTCATCGCCATTTCATTCATGGTTTTTGATTTTGTAGTGGAGGAGTAGGCAGACCCCGTTGACAAGGGAGTAAACAAAGACAAAGGACGTATTTCATAAAAACCTTCTAAATCTACAAAACCTGAAACGACATTCTCAGCAGACACTATATCAACTGCGTTTTAATCAGACAACGGTTGATCGCAAATCTAAAATCGTACATCACAAAGGAGTTCGCCCAATGCAATCCAGACCAATTGCTCTTACCATTCTTGATATCATCTCCATTATTGCCCTTGGCACCGCCACCTACTTTGCCCTCATCTTTGCGCCCACCGAACTGTTCATGGGACAGGTGCAGCGCGTCTTCTACTTCCATGTCGGCACGGCATGGGTCGGCATGCTCGGGTTTATCCTCGCGGCAATCGCCGGCGTCGTGTACCTCATTACCAAGGACATGCGCTGGGACCGCTTCGAGGTTGCGGCCGTGGAAATCAGCACCATGTTCTTCTTCATCACCATCGTGCTCGGCTCCATTTGGGCACGTCCCGCCTGGAACACCTGGTGGACCTGGGATCCGCGCCTCACCACAGCCGCCATCACCGAACTCATCTACATCGCCTATTTTATGCTGCGTGCAGGCATCGAAGACCCTGAAAAACGTGCCCGCTTTGGCGCGGTATACACCCTGTTGGGCGGTATCAGCGTCCCCATCACTTTCATGGTCATCCGCCTCTTCCGCACCATTCATCCGGTTGTCATCGGTAACGAGAGCGCCGCTGCACAAGGCGGCTTCAGCATGAGTGGGGACATGGTCACCGCCATGCTCGTCTCCTTTGCCGCCTTCACCATCATCTTCATAGACCTGATGTGGCACCGCATCCGCATTAGCGGCCTGCAGGAAAAGGTCGAACAACTCAAACTCAAAGCATCAATGTAATTGGAGAACAAAATGGAATCCTACCCCGACACCTCAGGCTACATGATCGCAGGCTACATCATTTCCTTCCTCACCATGGGCATCTATGTCCTCAGCATTTACCTGAGAAACAGGAACCTCAATCGAGACCTCGAAATCCTCAAATCACTGGAAACTGAAAAGCCGAAAAAGAAATAGCCCGTTTGAAAAAGAGTCCGCTTATAATCCGGGCGGACTCTTTGATTCTCATGCAAAGGCGCCGCTGGACGCTTGGATTCATCCTATTGGTGATTGCCATCTCGAACATGGCGTTCACGCCTGCCGTTACGCCTGCCTCTGCCTCCAATCCGCCGCCCGGCCCGGACCGCTTTACCATCATCGCCGTGGATTACACTGTCTACGAATGGCAGCTATTAACCTGGAAAGGGAAAAAACCGGTATGCTCCATCATCATTGACCATGACGGCATGCCAGTACCGGGGGAAATATATAAAGACTGCGGGCAAACGGTTTATCAGAAATGGATGACCCAGCCTGCCTGTAATATTCACGATGTAAAAAACTGCGACGGATATTACGCGCGGCTGACTAAAAGTCAGCCAAAAGAAAAAGAGATCGCCATGCAACTCCCTGCTGCCAGCGCCTGGATTTCGCTCGAGGACTGCGAACCGGTGTTCAGCACAGGCACCAACATCTGTGAGACCAAACCGACCCTGGTCATCAGCGGACTTGAGCCTCTTCCAAACGAATCCATCATCCGCATCGAAGGGACATACGACGGCGAGGCGTTCTGGTGCGATGATATCAAATGCAAATTCCGAATCCCCGAAACGGACGATGACGGCGTCACAGTTGAATTCTGGTCATATTCCAGTTACGGAGACAGCAGTCCCGTCCATAAAGCGCAAGTCCGCGTAAAACTGGCAGACGAAGGCGACCCGGACCAATTCTACTGGTATGTGGATGTACTATCCGCACAATGGCAGGGACATGCCGTTGCCACCTGCTCCGACGCTTGGGGAGTATTTCCTCCCGTGGGCGGCGCGCCAAAATGGCTCAGCACGCCAAAACAAAGCGAAGAGCTCAGCAGCGACATTCCCTATACCTATCTTGCCGCCAACCTCATCCTGCAAGGCGCAGTGGATGCGAGTTCCTGTCCGGATGGCGGCCTGGCGGCGGGTAATGTTGTCAATCAATGCGGCCTGGAAAAGGCGAGACCCGCCGTCAACGCATGGCAAAACCAGTTCGATGAGCTGATTCTCAAGACTGCAAAAGAAACAGGCGTGCCGGCGCGTCTGCTGAAAAATCTTTTCGCGCGCGAGAGCCAGTTCTGGCCGGGCATCTATCAGGCAGTCGGAGACGTGGGGCTGGGCCAACTGACAGAGAACGGTGCGGACACCACCCTCTTTTGGAATCGCTCGTTCTTCAATCAGTTCTGCCCGTTGGTCATGGACTCCCACGTATGCAGCCTGGGATACATGCACCTTGACGAAGAAGCGAAAACCGCCCTACGCCGCGCATTGGTGGGAAGTGTCAACGCCACCTGCAAGGAATGCCCGCTTGGTCTTGACCTTACACAGGCGGACTTTTCAGTCGGCGTATTTGCCCACACCCTGCTCGCCAATTGCGAACAGGCAGGGCAGGTAATCTATAATTACACCGGCGAATCGCCCGGCGAAGCCGCCACCTATGAAGACTTGTGGAAGTTCACTCTGGTCAATTACAACGCAGGGGGGGGATGCCTGGCAGAGGCAATCACCTTTGCCCAGGGGGTCAACGGCTTGCCATTAACCTGGGAAAGCGTGTCGCCGCAGCTGACCGGAGCCTGTTCCGGCGCAGTGGATTACGTCCAAGATATAAGCCAATAATACGGTTCACAGATATTTTCAGAAAGCCCCAAAACTCTCTTTGGGGCTTTCTGCTTTAATCGACCATTAGTACTGGAGGTACTTTCTTCCCATAACTATTTTGCATACATCTGGTTAAAATAACAGTATGTCAATTTTCATTTTATTAATAAGGAGTAATACAAAATGAAACATGGAAATATTAAGACAATGCTATCCCTGATGGTACTGGGCGCAGCCATCCTCGCTTGCGGCATCCCATCGACGGAACCAGGCCCGGCCGAAGCCCCAATCGACGACCTACAGGAAATCAGCGACGAGGGGGGTGGCGCCCCCCCGGATGCCCCATCGATTCAGCATGAAGTCATCCCCGTTGATTTTCCTTCCAGCCAGAGCGGCCAGGCCGGTGACTTTGATTCCTCCAAGGTTTTGGAGAACAATTCGCTCATCGGCGGAGACCGGTTCACCTTTAATCGTTTTGAACGACCGTTCAATGCAAACACAATGGACGTGTATTTTTCGCAGCTGGACATCGTAAACACACAGGTATATCAGGACGATACCTGGGTTTACGGGAAACTCACCCTCAAGGAATTGGGGGCAAGCAGTTCCCAGAATGAAAAATATGCCCTTGAATTGGATGTAACAGTGAACGGCAAAGGCGATTGGTTCATCCTTACAAACAAGCCTGAATCCACCGAATGGACCGTTACAGGCGTCAAAGTGTATCAGGATGCAAACCGCGATGTCGGTGGTGAACTTCCCGCTCTCACAGACAAAAACCCCGTGCAAGGGGATGGATTTGAAACCCTGATCTTCGATCAAGGACAGGGTGACGATCCGGATACTGCCTGGGTTCGCATTTCGCCAAATGACCCCAATACAATTGAGTTTGCCGTCAAAAAATCAGTGCTGGGGAACCCCGCCAAGTTCATGATCAATATGTGGGCTGGCACCTCCCTGCTCGATCCCGCCTTGTTCGATATCAATGACCGCTTCACCCACGAACAGGCAGGCGCGGCGGATAAAGGACTGGAGTTCTTCTACCCCATCAAGGAGGTTGCCGAAATTGACAACTCCTGCCGCATGGCGGTCGGCTTCCAGCCTACTGGAAACGAAGCTGGTATTTGTCCGGTTCCACAAAAAGAACAGCAGGGTGCTCCTGTTCCGCCTGGAACTTCATGTCCGCCCGGCACCTTCTTATTCTGCAACAACGGTGTTTGTTTCTGTTTCCCAATATTCATTATTGAATTTCCGACTCCGATTCCGCCAGTTCCTTAAGTTGGAATATGAGGCATTGCAGAGAATATAAACAACCATAATTTCTTACTAAATTAATATTTTCCTCCACCTGGAAAAAGCATCCTTCCAGGTGGAGGAATTGTTCTATTTTCAAAATCAGCCGGCGGGACGCCTGGTGCCTGAGCAAACCTCACCCAGCAGTTGACTTGCGCGGCAAAAAAGGCATCCATGGTTAGCACAGATTGTTCAGCTGTTTTTCATTCTCCAGGACTTTTGTTGCGGGTCGCGCTTGAAGTACGATTTACAATGTATTTTATTCGATAATATCCAGGCCTTTAATAGACATTATCGGAAAGAAGATGATTCTTCCACGAAGGACACGAATTTTCACGAAGAAAGAAAAGAAATTCGTGATTCTTCGTGAACTTCGTGGATAAAAAATTAATGCCGATAAAATCTAACATTTATCCGGGAAGTGTCTAACATCAAAATCAAGATGCAATGTCGCTGCAAGGAGGGCGGAGCCCGACGACGCCTGCCACGCAGTGGTAAACAATCTCCTTCTAATTTGGGGATTGCTTCATCCACTTCATGGGCTCGCAACGACATGGAATATCTTGGATATTGATCACTCCCTTTTCTCCGAATTATCCGTGGCTAGAAATCACCTTATAATAAAGAAATAATACCCCGGTGTAACCATGAATACAAAAATCACTGCTTTTATCAACAAAATCCACCCATTTGCATGGCAGATCATTTGCATGACAGCATCAATCATTGTTTTTAGTTTGATCCTGACGAATCGCTCACCAAATATATTAAGACCTGTCAGCATGGCACTACGATTGGGGTTTGGGATCGTTATTCCGCTTGCCGCATTACTTATGTATACGGTCTACCGCATTTCGGGACGGTTTGGCACATTGCTGGCATTCATAACCACCATGTCACTGTTCGCATTGGGGCTCGCAGGTCTGTGGGCTTCCGGGAAGACCCACTCCATCCTTTTAAATGGGCTGATTCCTGTCAGCGATGCAACAAATTATTATATTGACGCACTACGCATTCTGCATGGAATGAACATTTCAAGTTTTTCAGGAATGCGTCCTTTCTTCCCTGGATTTCTCTCGTTTTTACTATGGCTGAGCGACCGGAACCTTATGGTTGCGCTTGGCATCCTTACTGCGGTCGCTGGAATTTCATCCTATCTGGCTTCAAGGGAGATACAGAAAACACACGGAGCCGGGGCAGCTGTCTGTTTTCTTCTATGGATTTTTTTGTATTTTCGCCATCACAGCGGCACAACCATGTCTGAGTCACTTGGCTTAAGCATTGGTCTGCTGGGGACTGCGCTGATCTGGCGGGGCATATCCGCCAAGAAGGAACTGAATGCATTATTTGGGATCATGTTGATCGCACTGGCATTGAATATTCGCCCTGGAGCCATGTTTGTGCTGCCAGCCCTTCTTCTTTGGGGAGGATTTGCGTTTCGGGGAAGGAAAAACTTCCCCGCAGTTTTTTTTATTACAGGAGCAATCCTGATTCTCGTTGTGTTTTATCTAAACAACATCATGATCAAAGCCCTTGCCGGGCCGGGAGGAATTGCTTTTTCAAATTTTTCATGGGCCTTGTACGGCCTGGTGTCCGGCGGAAACTCCTGGACGTATATCTTTGAAGCACACCCGGAATTGAATTTACTTCCCGGGGCGGAAGCAACACCCACCATTTACCGGCTTGCCATTGAACTGTTTTTCCAGGAACCATCACTCTTGATGAAAGGTGCCTTGCACTACTGGAACCAATTCTTTTCAAGCACTTGGTACAATGCATATTCCTTCGTGGCCGGGGAGAATTATTTTATGAACGAGGCAGCGAGATGGGGAATGTATTTTCTTGGTGGAATGGGAATCATCAAGTGGTTAAAAAATCGCAAGGATCCGTATACTAGTCTGGCACTCTTTACAGCACTGGGAGTGCTGGCTTCCGTCCCATTTGTTCCTCCAACGGATGCTTACCGTGTCCGCCTGTACGCAGCGACCATACCATTTTTTTGTCTGCTCCCCGCAATGGGAGTATCCTATTTGTGCGACCAGCTCCGTGTTCGTTTTGCATTCAAAACCACGCAGGACATACAAGCTGAATTCCCAACTTCTGCATTTTCCATCGCGCTGGTCACAATCCTGATCGCTGCACCTTTAATTATAAAGGCAACAGCGAAATCCCCCATCATTGCGGCAAATACATGTCCGTCCGGAATGGACAACATCGTCGTACAATTTGATGAAGGCACCTCCATCAATGTCCTTCGCGAGAATATCATCTTCATGGATTGGATGCCCAACTTCCACATAAGCACGTTTCGACGTAATGCACATGACCTTGCAGATTCCCGTTTGATCGAAAAGATAAAATCAATTACCCCCCCAGCCTCTCTCTTTTATACGCTTGATTTTAGATCAAACCGTGAGGCGCTTGTCATCATCAAAACCGATCTCTTACCTGAACCGGGAAGTCTGTTAAATTTATGCGGTCGCTGGGAAGACAGCCCAAATTTGGTCAATTACAGATTATTCCAAGTTGATGCACCCTGACAACAGGAAACATTGCCCATATAAAAACACATGGTATAATTCGCCCGCTCGTTGGAAAACTGGAGAGGTCGCGTAGTCTGGCTTAGCGCGCACGCTTGGAAAGCGTGTAACCCACAAAGGTTCGCGGGTTCGAATCCCGCCCTCTCCGCCAGAGAGCAACGTCCCTCTCCGAGGGACGTTGTTATTTTTACCAGAGAAAATTTTCCGTGTTCAATATGGCATAAAAAGACCTGATCGCCCGGACCAGGACTTTTTGCTATATGGCTTTTTAGGGCGATGGGGTGGCCGTTGCCTCCTCCACTGGAGCGGGCTTCCCGGCGAAAATCAAAAGCCCGGAGATCGATTCGGTATGACCGGGGATGTCCTCATTGCTGGTGACAATAAATTTATATAACAGGGATGATTCCCAATTTCCAGCGCCGAGAATGTCCGTTCCCCTGGATTCGGCGTCCGCACGGCGGGAACCGGATGTGATGCCTGCATAACTGCTCAAGTCCAATTGCGCGAGGGAGATCTCCAGATCCACCGAATGACAGGAAACACAGGAAAGCGACCCGGAGTACCAGAGATTGGCTTCCACAAAGAGGGGTCTTACCTCTTCAAAACTGGATTCGCAATTTTTACCATTGACATCGGTGAATTGGAATGCAGCTGTTTCGGATGAACCCGCCTCGACCCATGCTCCGATCAGGTCCACTGCAACGACACGGCACACATCACTGTCAAAGGGAATGGTTTCGGCGCCGCTCATTTCCATGGCAGGCATCGTGGCCGGCAACAGGGTGGGGATGGGGGTGCGCTCGACAGGCATTGCGCCACGCGTGCAAGTCAATGTAAAGCCGCAGGCGCTGATATAGATAAAGCCGATCCAAACAAGCACACCGACCAGAAAGACAACCAACGCGCCATAGATATATTTTCTAACATCATCATTCATTCTGATGACTCCCTATTGTCCTTCCGCCGCTTTGAGCGTGCGGATGTAATTGACCACGTCCCAGCGTTCGCGAACCGTGAGGTTTCCATTCAGGGGCGGCATCAGGCCAAAGCCGTTGCTGATCGTGAGAAAAAGCGTGCCGTCGTCCTTGTCTTGAACAAGGGCACCGGAAAGGTCGGCGGGTTTTTTCTGTACCAGGAAGGCGGCAATCGGACCATTGCCCTGCCCTGCCTCGCCGTGACACATCTGACAATGGATGCCGAAGAGTTGCACACCACGCGCGAGGGAGGCTTCATCCGCAGGGACAGGGTTGGCAGGCGCCCCCGCACCGGGCACGTAGGCGGGACCCTCGATGGGAATGGACCGCGCCGGCACCTGCAATGGTTTCTCCTGCGTGCCATACGAATCCTGGATCTCCATGAAGACGACCCAGTCAATCTTGATCACATCGTAGGTGAAGATCATCAATACGCTGACAAGGATGCCAAGCGCGAAAAATACGAAAACGAGTTGTTTGAAAAGTCTCATAGGTGTTGGGCCTCCGCAGGTCTCACGGATTCAGCGCCCAATTTTCTCAAGGCATCCGTAACCTTCTTTTCTTCCACATGCGAACATTCGACCAGGATGGCGATCTTCCCGTCGCTCACCTCGGGCACGTATTTCATCGGGCGGTAGTTGGGAAAGAAGCTGTCCAAAAATACGCCGAGGAAGGTGGAAAGCAGCATGCCGAGCATGGTCAGTTCGAAGAGAACCACAACGGTTGGGGGACCAGGAACAGGGTACTGCGAACTGACTTGAATGGGATACGGGTACAGGTATGGGGAGACAAACATCAGGAACGCCCCGCCCAAAAACCCAAGGATCGCCCCGCCAAGTGCAATGCGCGGCACGTTCGTCCATTGATTGGGACGTCCGAGCATGGCTTCGGTGACGGGAACGCCGGAGATGACGTTCATGCACTCGTCATGGACGCCCATGGAGCGGAGATGCTCAATGGCGTCGGCGGCAGGTTCGAGGTCCGGAAAGACCGCCAAAATATCAACTTTGGATTCAGCCATCGCGTCCTCCTATTCCAATTCGCTGACCGTGACAACGGTCTCGCGTCCAAATTTCTTGAGTTCGTGAGCCATCTGACCTTCCTGCACTTCCCAGACGGGGATGAGCGGTATCAGTTTGGATGCCGCCATGTAAAGCAGGATGAAAAAGGTCAGCGTACCGATGCCGAGCGGAATTTCGATGCCGGGCTCGTACATACGCCAGGTGAAGGGCATGCGGTTAATGGAAAGCGAGATCGGAATGATGATGTACCGCTCGAACCACATGCCCACATTGATGGCGATGCCGACGACGGAGATCAACCAGGGGATGGAACGCCATTTCGCGTTCCAAAGGATCGCCCAAGGGATTGCAATGTTAAGGATCAGCATCGCGAACCACATCCAACCGAGCGGACCGGCTTCGTGGAAGTGAAGCAACTGCTTCGTCCACTTGTCGCCGCCGTACCATTGGATCATGTAGTCATTGAAGAAGAAATATGCCCAGCTCATCGAGATGATGAGCATGAGCTTGCCGATGGCGTCGAAATGTTCGGCCCGGATGAAATATTTCATGTGTTTCATCGTGCTGCGAACGATGGCCAGCACCACGACCACGGCGCCCATGCCGGAGTGCAAAGCGCCGATCACGAAGTAGGGACCGAAGATGGTGGATGACCAGCCGGGCCGCGTAGCAACGGCAAAGTCCCAGGAAACGATGGTATGTACCGAGAACATGACCGGGATGATGGCAAATGCAAAGATGTTCATGGCGTTGCGGAGATGGGTCCACTCGCCCTCCGTTCCGCGGAACCCGAGCGCAAGCACCTTGTAGAGGGTCTTGCGCCAGCCGGTCGAACGATCGCGCGCCATGGCCACATCCGGGATGAGCGGCAGGAAGAGGTACATGGTGGAGGAAAGCAGGTAGGTTGTGATGGCAAGCAAATCCCAGGAAAGCGGGGAGTGGAAGTTGGGCCACAACATGCGCTGGTTCGGATAGGGCATGAGCCAGTAGGCAAGCCAAATGCGGCCCATGTGCATGAAGATGCTGAACCCAGCCTGCACCAGGCCGAAGGTGGTCATCAATTCTGCGGCACGTGTGAACGGGCGGCGAAACTCCGCCTTGAACACACGCAAGATCGCTGAGATGAACGTGCCTGCATGGCTGATGCCGATCCAAAACACGGTGTTGACGAGAAAGATACCCCAATAAACCGGGCGATTGACGCCGGCCACACCAAGGCCCTCCGCGATCATGACACCCCATGAATAGAAGAGCGTATACACCGTCACGGCAGAGAGTACCCCAAACACCACCCAGAATTTCCAGGTGGTATGGTGCATGGACTCCATCACCATTTCGTTCATTTTCCCGCGCGGAAGCGGGTCAAGCATCAAATGTTTTTCGCGGAAATGCTCTTCACTGTGAGCAGAATGCTCAACGCGAGCATTTTCCATTTCTTTTTTAGCGTAGGCCATGGTTTACTCTCCCTTGAAGTAGGTCACGTTTGGAAGCGTGCCGAGTTCTTCAAGATGTTTCCCGCCGCCCTGTCGCTTCGCCAGTTGGGAAACAAGCGACTTGGGATCATCCATGCGACCAAAGGTGATGGCGTTTGCCGGGCAGGCTTGCGCACAGGCGGTGGTGAATTCGCCATCCATCACTTCGCGTCCCTCCGCCTTTGCCTGGTCCTGCGCGTGGTGGATGCGCTGGATGCAGAAGGTGCATTTTTCCATGATGCCGCGCCGCCGCACGGTCACATCCGGGTTCAGTTGATTCGGCAGCGGTTCGGGACGTTCGTAGTCGCGCCAGTTGAACGAACGCACCTGGTACGGGCAGTTGTTCGCGCAATAACGCGTGCCGACACAGCGGTTATACACCTGCAGGTTCAACTGTTCCGCCTGTGAGTGCACGGTGGCAAACGCCGGGCAGACAGGTTCACAGGGTGCGCTTCCGCACTGCTGGCACATCATCGGCTGGTTGGGTGTCATCTTCACTTCGGGATATTCACCCTCCCAGAAACGTTCGATGCGGATCCAGTGCATGGAACGTCCGTAGCCCGCATCCTCCTCGCCGACGAAGGAAAGATTATTCTCCATCGCGCACGCGGCCACACAGGCCTGACAGCCCGTGCAAATATCCTGGTCGATGACCATCCCCCACTTGCCGGATTCCTCCGTGCTTAGTTTTACTTCAGAAATCTTCAAATCGCTCAAAGTCGCCATAATTAGTGCTCCTCTCCCATGCCTTCGCCATAAACGCCTATCATGCTCTCAAGGCGTGAAAGATGTTGTTTCCTTCCAGTCTTTTCGATACTGACTTTCATGCCCGCAAAGGCAAGGTCGCCCGCTTCATTGAAATGCTGACCCAGCAAATCATTGGGATTGATGCCCCGCCCCTCGGCATACCGTCCGTAGGCAGTGTGACCCTGACCGAAGGGCATCGCCACGGTATCGGGACGAATGGCTGGGTATAGATACACGGGCAGTTCCACAGCCCCGGCAGCGCTCACCACGCGCACGACATCGTCGTTCTCGATGTGCAGGTCGCGGGCGGTCTTGGGATTCATCTCCAGCCAGGTGTTCCACATCACGGTGGTGGTCGGGTCGGGAAGCTCCTGGAGCCAGGGCTTGTTAGCGCCCGCCTCCGCCAGTGTCGGTGAGACGAACGGGACAAAGAAGAACTCGCCTTCGCCGGCAAACTCTGCCGCATCACCGCTGAGATTGCGATTAAGCACACCTGCTGCATCCGGGATTCCGCGCCCTTCGGAGGTTTTCCACCAGCCGCCATGCTGTTGGAAATATGCCATGAACGTGAGAATATCAGGCGCAGAGAAGGAGCCATTTGCCTCGTTCATCAAAGAGGCTGCCTTGCCCTGCAGGAATTCAACCTCATCCTTGAAAGGCAGGGCTTGGGAAAATTTTCCGCCAGCCAGTTGCGCGGCGGCGATCAACACATCCGCAGTGGCGCGGGTATTGTAGAAGGGCGAAACCACAGGCTGAGCGCCCGAAAGCACAGGTTGATCCGCACCGGTGGCTACACGCTGGTAACCCCAGGATTCAAGCCCGTGATGATCGGGGAAGATGTAATTCGCTTCGCGTGCCGTTTCATCGGGGAAGGTGGAGAAAGAGATCAACAGCGGTACATTTTTACTCGCACTGCGAAAACCAAGGGAGTTGGGCAGTTCAAAGAAAGGGTTGACGCCATGCACGAACAGCACCTTGAATTTGCCATCCGTCATCTTCTGCACAAATTCCTGCATTTCCTTCGCGGAGGCGGGACGGTGATCGTCAGTCTCGTTGGGAGCCAGCGCTGAGAGATACAAGCCGCCGGGTCGCCCGAAATTATCCACGAGGGCGTTCAGGGCAAGCACAGCTTCGGCAACCGCAAGTCCATTGCTCTGACCGAGCGCCGCGCCGCCGGGGATGGCAAGCGCACCTGTTGAATTCGCAAACATCGTGGCAAGGTGTTCGAGGGTTTCAAGTTTCACGCCGGATCTGGAGGCTGCATCCAACACATCCACACCTGAGAACGCGCGCGGCATCGATCCGCCTTTTAATTCAGCGGCGAGTCTGCCGATGGCAAGGACAACCAGCGCCTCGGTCCCGGGGCGAAGCGGAATCCATTCGTCCGCCTTGCCGCCCGTCGCGGACATCCGCGCTTCAAATTGGACCAGTTTGCCGCGTTGTTTCGTCACGCCTTCGCGCAGGCCGGCAAATCCGCGCGTGTAAGAAACGGGTGAGAGCCAGGTCTCGAGGAAGTTCGCCCCAAAGGAAAAGACAACCTGCGCCCCGCCCACATCAAAGAAGGGCAGGCCGGCTACGCCAAAAAGATTCTCGGCAGCTTTGCTGAGGGTGACGCGGGATTCGAACATGCCCAACGCGCCAAAACGGATCGGGGCGTTCATGCCTGTTGCATCCGCCAGGTCGGAGACGAGATCAAATAGATGGTCGGGAGTCATGCCCATCAGGAAGGCGATCTCCTCGGGATTGTTATTCTTGAGGGCGTCAGCAACCACCTGAATGGCAGTGTCCCAACCCATGGGGGTGGGAGAGCCTGCCTTGATCGGGTCGGTGACACGGTCCGGATTGTACAAACCGTGCAGGGTTGCCTGTCCGCGCGCGCAGGTCTTTCCGAGGTTGAGCGGATGGTTCGCATTGCCTTCGGTCTTGATCGCGCGCCCTTGCATGGTGCGGACGATGAGTCCGCAGCCTGCCGCACATTCGCGGCATGTAGTGGCGTAATATGTGCTCTGACCGTTGTAGTTGTACTCGGGCATCTGCATGTACGGCTCGCGTTTAACGTACCGCGAAGCAGGACCACACCCGGTAAGGATCGCAGTCGTCGCCGCGCCCAAACCAGCCAGTTTCAGAAAATCACGCCGGGAAAATTGTTCGCTCATAATGATTCCTTTCGCCCGGTTTAATAATGACACGTGCCGCAATCGGCAAGTTTGATCAGTTTTTCATGGTCGTCTCCCGCGGATTCGACATGACAGGTCAGACACCAGCCCATGTTCATGACCTGGGGGTTTTCAGCAATGGTCACCTTGGTCATGTCGCCGTGACAATTCTCGCAATTCTGGCCCGCCGCAACGTGGGCGCGGTGGTTGAACTGGACGAAATCCGGCACGATGGCGACCGGCACCCATTCGATGGGCGTGCCGCTTTCCACGGCATCCTTCAATGGTTTAAGTAACAGGCTTGTCTGTGTTTTTGCAATTTGCTCATGGCAGCCCCAGCACGTGGATTGGGAAGGGATACCGGCGGCTGGACCGCGCGCCGCGCCAGGATGGCAGTACAGGCACTGGATGCCAAAGGCAACATGCGTGCGGTGAGGGAATTGAATGGGCTGTTCAGGCGTCTGCTGGGTTTCGTAAATACCATACGCCGCAAGGCTGAACAACGCCAGGAACGCGATCCCCACCGCAATCAAGCCGAGAGGCTGTATCAGCCAGTCAAAGGTTCTTTTGATCATGGATGCTCCTGAAATGAACGTTAAGCGCGATGCCGCCGTACATACCACGGCGGCAAAGGCTGAATTAACCTACTCCAAAACCCGAAAACAGCTTTCCAAAAATGAAGATATACGCATCACGGAATACATATACACAAAACCCGTCCCGACCGAAATCAGGACGAGAAAAGGGAATAAAACCTTCATGAGGACTTCCATACTCTCTCCATATCGCATCACTCGCTGAACCCCGCCAGCAAATAACCCGGCGCATTATACATCGAAAGTGCAGAAAAGTACATATAAGGGCAAAATTATACACTTTCGATACATGTTACAATTATACTAATAAAACAATGAAAGCAACTCCTATTCTCGGGACCCTTGTTCCTTTGTCCATCGTCCTGTTCATTACGCTGGCGCTCACCAATTTCAACCCGCCCGCCGTGTCAGCGCAAAGCCCCGGAGTGACATCCGTCCTCGTGCAAACCACACCCACCCCGCCAGCGGACGGCGTATCGGAGATAGGCTCCACCGACGGCATCCTTTTCATGGGCGTGGTAATCGTGCTGATCGTCACCCTTCCGCTCCTGTTCCATAAAAGTAGAAGATAACATGACTCACCCCGAAATTAAGGTTTCGCGGGTGAGTTCGTTTTTAAAAACAAAAGGGACGCTGATGTACGCAGAAAACGCTGATTTGTTTGTCTTTATCAGCGTCAATCAGCGTACATCAGCGTACCATATTAAATTCGGGGTTAATCATGTTTTACAATGATATCAACCCAAGTTCGATACCGCGCTTGACTGCCTCCGTGCGACTCGAAATCCCCAACTTGGCATACAAAGCCGAAAGATGAAACTTGACCGTATGCTCGCTGATGCCCAGCGCAAGCGCGATCTGCTTATTCGCCAACCCTTGCGCCATCAATTGCAGGACTTCCTTCTCCCGCGCAGTCAACGGCTCAATCAGGGACTCTTTGCCCGTAGATTCCCCTGCTCGAAGCAATCGCATCAACCGTTCGACCAGGCCTGGTGCGCCGACCCAAAGCCCCTCCCCCACTGCACGGACTGCCGCTGACAGTTCATCTTCCGTAGCATCCGCAGGAAGCACACCCCAGATACGCGCCTTGGAATTCAACAAAGACCGGACTGAATCTATATCATCTGTCAAAAACAATATCGCGTACCCCTTATTGCCGTTCCCCAACGGAACAGAAGAGAGCGGGGCAAACACCACCACATCAGTCTCGTTTTCATTTACACGTTCAAGATTCACCGCCTCGCCCACCACGCTGATCCCAGGCTGACCGGCCAGCATTTCATGCAAGCCAACCCGCAAAGCATGGTTCGGCGAGACAATGGAAACCCGTATCAATTATCTTTCTCCAACGACCACACTCACAACCTGTAATATGCCGCCGCGCAGGACATCCATGACTGTGGATTTTCCAATCACGTCACCACTCAGGCGGGTGAACAACTCATCATGATGCTCGATGGCTTCCCCGGCAATCCCTACCAGGATATCGCCAACGATTAATCCGGCTCTGCCTGCAGGGCTATCCGCTTCCAAACCAACAATTAAGAGGCCCGTCTCCTGCTCCCGCTTCAATTCCGATTGCACATCGGCAGGGATGTTGACCGTCTGACTGCGGATGCCGAGGTAGCCGCGTTTGATCCTGCCGTGTTTGGCGAGGGTTTCAGCTGTCTTCCACGCCACATCGGCAGGGATGGTAACCGCGCCACCGCTGCGGAAGCCGGAGGTATTGATGCCATACACCTGTCCCTCGGTGTTGATCAGCGGTCCACCCGAAAATCCGGGGTAGGAGACCACGTCGGTTTTGATGTATTTTTCGAGCATCCCGCCGCGCCCGGTGCGGACCGGACCGCCAACCGCATTGACCGTGCCAAAACTGGATTCGATTCCCTCTTTGGAGGGGCGTCCGATTGCCAGTACGAACTGTCCCACGCGTGCAGGTGTCTTTGCAACGTCGGCAGGAGTGGCTGAGGCGGAGTCCAATTTCAGGACAGCGAGGTCAGTTCCAGGGTCCCGACCAGCGACGCGGGCAGAGAGTTCCGTCCCGTCACCGAGAAGAATTTTGATGTCTTCGTCACGTTCCACCACATGGTCGGCGGTCAGGATCAGGTCTTCTGCAATGGCAGTTCCGCTGGCGGGCATGCGGCGGCGCGCATCCACCAGCATGGTGGATTTGCCTGCTTGCTCTGCGGCGTTAGCCATCGCATCTGAAAGTTCAGTAAAAATGTTTTTGCTCATTAGGTTACTCCTTATGTACCGTATTGTAGCGAGTACCTGGCTGGAATGCATCGCCTAAAGGGATGGAACGGTACTGGACGTTTGGGCAGGGAGCTACAAACCGTGTTGAATGGCAAGGACTGCCGCCTGGGTCCTGTCAGATACCCCCAATTTATCCAAAATCGCGCTGACGTGGTTTCTGACGGTCCCCTCGGAAAGATGCAGTTGGGCGGCAATATCGATGTTGGTCAGTCCTTTCGCGAGCAGGTGCAGCACATCCAATTCCCGCCCGGTGAGTTTCTCCATCAGGGTGGATGCGGGTTGGGTCTGATGGCTGGCAACTTGATGGAGCAGTTTGCCCGCGACGGCGGGATCGACGAAGGATTTGCCTTCCATTGTGCCACGAATGGCTTCGACGATTTTCTGGCGCGGCGTGTCTTTGAGCAAATACCCCGATGCCCCGGCGCGGATGGCGTCGAAGACCCATTCATCGTCATCGTAGGTGGTGAGGACGAGAATTTTGATATGGGGAAATTTTTTACGGATCTCGCGAGTGGCTTCGATGCCGTTCATGCCCGGCATTTTCAAATCCATCAGGATCAGATCGGGCTGTTTTGCGGCGGCGAGCTCGAGCGCTTCAAATCCGTCCTGGGCGGAACCGACGACCTGAAAATCGTTCTCCAACTGAAGAAGCATTTCCAATCCATCGCGGATGACTGCCTGGTCGTCACAGAGGATGATTTTCATAGGCGGATTATATCGTCAACACAACTCGTGTCCCTTTGTCTTTTTCACTTTCAATCTTCAAACGTCCGCCGGCGAGATCGGCGCGTTCGCGCATACCGACCAGCCCAAAGTGACCTGTGGGCCCTTTTGATTTCAGATTAAAGCCGGCGCCGTCATCCTTAATGACAAGGGTGGTCTGCCCGTCGTTTGACAAGTGGATGCTGAACTTTTTTGCGTGTGAATGTTTGGCAATGTTCTCGATGGCTTCCTGGGCAATGCGGAAGATAGTCTGCTCTACATCCGGGCTGAGCGAAGGCATGGGATCCTGCAAAGCCAGTTCCAGGTCCAGGAGGAGGCGGGCAGCGGTGGATTCGGCCATTTTTTTGATGGCGAGACGGAGGCCCAAGTCTTCCAAATCTGATGAACGCAGTGCCCGCAGGGCGCGGCGGGTATCCTCCACGCCTTTGCGAGTGGCGTGAAGGGATGTGTCGATCAATTCACGGGTCTTTTCGGAATCAATGTCAAAGTAGGCCTTGGCAGTTTCGAGTGAAACGGACAATGCTGTGAGCGAATGGGCAAGGGTGTCATGCAGTTCGCGGGCGAGACGGTTGCGCTCGCGGCTCACGGCAAGCTGTTCCAGCGTGGACGCATAGTGCGTGAGGTTTGCATTTGCCTCGCGAAGCGATTCTTGCTGATTTCGCAAACGTGTAACCAACGCAATGATAAAAACCCCGACAGCAATGAAACTGATCGTGCGAATGATGGCGATAAAAAGAAAGACAAAAAGATTACGATATTCAAAGGTATTGAAAACGATCAGACCGAGTTCGAGTGTGGTGGTGGCGAGACTGAAAAAGATGACGTGTGCAAGTTCATATTCCCACGCCACCAGCGCGAGCGCAACGAATAAGACCGGCAGTTGACGAAGCGCCATCCCCTCCGCATTGGAGAGCGGACCTTGCGGGAAGCGCGGCACGACCAGCACGTTGATGAGGATGGGCGCCGCGGAAATAATGAGCACCATCAGCAGATAATAATTGCCTGCAAGTCTATCTTTGAACTCATCCCAGTGGGCAAGTAAAAGAAAGAGCAATGCCACCAGGCCGTTCGCAAGGTAAAAAAGATAAACGGGCAACAGCAAAGGACGTGGCGGAAGCGTTTGATTTGGAAGCAGGGGCTGGTTTTGTGGACCGGGGTCGAAGTATGCGGCCCCGCCAAGCAATCGTTGGATTTGCGGCATGTAAAGCATGAAATCCATCAGTGCCATGCCCAGTAGAAAGCCGGGCCAGATCCAGGCGGCAATGCGCAGAATGCGGGTGGAGTCATCGCTGGGATGCATACCCGCATCTTATCACGAAGGGGTTTTGAGCAGGCATGTCCCCTGTCATGTCCCGCGGTTCCCATCCATGACAGGAGTCATGGGTTTTCGTGTGTGATGCATGCCTTTTCATCAAAAGCCGTGACGGGGCTCACTTCTGGTTTTTGAGTGGGAAGCGTACACTAGGCGTATGTAAATAATGGCGACTGGCACGCATGCGCAATTATCGCTCAAGCCATTTATCTATTCGATTCGTTCACATTGAAAAAGGAACAGCCCGATGACAACAGCAACCCTTCCCGCACAATCATCCATGCTGGGCAGGAAACTTCTGCCCGGCATGACCATTGGCACGCTTATTGTCGTCGCCATCATGGTCTTCTCGTTCATCCTGCACATGGTCAACATCGACGCCATTGGCAACGCCAACGAATATTACACTGCCGCAGTAGTGTCCATGCTCAAATCGTGGAGCAACTTCTTCTTCGTTGCCGCCGAACCGGGCGGCTCGGTCACCGTGGATAAGCCCCCGCTGGGGTTGTGGATACAAACCATCTTCGCCTACTTCCTCGGTGTGAGCGGTTTCAGCGTGACACTTCCCAACATCCTTGCGGGCGTGTTCGGCATCGGTCTGCTGTACGGCATGTTGAAAAAACACATGGGCGAACTGGCAGGCATCATCGCCGCATTCGTCATGGCGGTCACTCCCGTCTTCATCGCCACCAACCGCAACAACACCATGGATGGCATGCTGGTCTTCATGCTCCTGCTGGCGGCATGGGCATTCATTCGCGCTACAGAAACAAGCAAACTGCGCTGGCTGCTGCTTGGCGCGATCCTGGTCGGTATGGGTTTCAACATCAAAATGCTGCAAGCCTTCCTGCCGCTGCCCGCATTCTATGTGCTTTATTTTTTCGGCTCAAAAGAAGGCTGGCTCAAAAAGATTCTCAACCTCGGCATCGCCACCATCCTGCTCATCGCTGTCTCGCTTTCGTGGGCTATCGTCGTGGATTTGGTCCCCGCCGAGAAGCGTCCCTACATTGGTTCCAGTGACGACAACACCGTGATGGGATTGATCTTCGGTCACAATGGGATCTCACGCCTCGACAATCAACGGGATAACAACGCGTCTCCATCTGGACCTCAGCCGGGTCAGCCTTCCAATGCCGGGATTCCGACTGAGCAGAATCCCGGTCAAGACCAGCGACAGGGACCGCCCCCCGCTGCCCTCATCGCTTGTGAAGCACAGATACAAGGTGCATCCTGTTCATTCTCTCTACCGAATGGAAACATGATTGACGGTTCATGCATCACACCGCCCAACCAAACTGAACTAGCCTGTGCACCGCAAGGGACCATTCCGCAGAATGGTCGGATACCCAATGGCGTACCGAACGGACCAAATGGCGGCACACCTTTTAGCCAGGAAACGGGAACACCGGGAGCACTGCGTTTATTCACCTCACCGCTTTCCAAGCAGATGTCCTGGCTGCTGCCCTTCGCGCTCATCAGCATTCTGCTTGCCTTGTTCGGATCACGAATCCAATTGCCGATTGAATCCGGCATCCACAAGGCGCTAATCCTGTGGGGCGGCTGGCTGTTGACTTGCGTGGCCTTTTTCAGCATGATTTCCGGCATCTTCCACGCCTACTATGCCATCATGCTCGCTCCTGCGCTCGGCGGGATGGTCGGGATCGGGTTTGCACTGCTATGGAATTGGGGCGCGCGAAACCATTTATCCATCGTTTTGCTGATCGTTTCCGTGCTGATCACTTTCGGGTTTCAGATCTTCGCCGCCGCACAATACAACGAGTTCTCATGGTGGATGCTCGGGACTGGAATCCTGCTTGGGTTGGGAATCTTGTTCATGTCCGTTTCGAGGCGGGCGGCGTATGTCACCATTCTCACAGCAGCGCTGGTCATCCCAACCTATTGGAGCGTGCTGACCGTCACGGCTGGGGCGAACAACCACCTACCGACTGCGTATGAAGGGCAGAATGTTGGCGGGCAGGACGGCTTCCTTGCCAGCCCGATGCGCGGCAATAACCGCAGCGTGGATGCGGAACTGCTTGCGTTTCTGGAAGCCAACACGCAGGATGTGAACTACCTCATGGCGGTTCCTTCCTCCCAGCAGGGCGCGGACTATGTGATCGCCAGCGGGCGCCCCGTGCTGTACATGGGCGGTTTCGCCGGCGGCGACCAAGTGGTGGACTTACAAGACCTGGCAGAGATGGTTGCGAACGGCGATCTGCGCTACATCCTCTACGGCGGCGAGCGTGGAGATAGGCAGGAAATTGCGAATTGGCTTTCCTCCTCTTGCTCGGTGGTGCCGGGGTTCGGAAATGCCGTACAGGGACAGGGTCCGCGCATGCAAGGCATGGCGTTGTACGAGTGCAGATGCCAAATTCCGATGCCATATTGATACAAAAAGTGAATCAAAAAGCCGGGCAGTGCTTGCCCGGCTTCGAGTCAAAATCCATCAAGCGGGAACTGCTTCCACTTTCGCCAATTCGTCGTGGTCGGGCAAAATAGTCTCTGCGTTGTGAATGGCAGGAATGAAATACCCAGCCAGGCCAACAAGCACAACGAGCAAACCGCAGAAGAAGATGATCAATCCCATGCCGGCCCCCGAACCCGTGCCGACCAGCCAGCCAAAGGTTTCAGAAAGCGCGCTGGTGGTGCGCATCTGCGGCTCAAGGACAAAGTCTGCCAGTGTGCCGGCAATAATGGGCGAGATGGGGTTAGTGAACCACGCGATCAAACGACGTGCGGAGAAAACACGCCCCTGCACATCCGGCGCAACCTTCGCCTGCCAGATGGCTTGATTGGAGGCGTTGACCAATGGCCCGACCAGGGCGCCAATGACAAGCCCCAGGATCCAGATGGGCAAGCCTCCGACTAGACCGACAATTGACATACCGATCCCGGAGATCATCCACCCGAGCAGGACGCCATGCACACGGCGTTTGAACCCGCCCCAAGTGCTCATTAGAATGCCGCCGATCACCGCACCGATCGCGCCAGCCGTCTGCACGGAACCAAGCATAAGGCTGTCATTCCCCGTGCGGGATAAGACCATGGGAGCAAGCAGGGTGAACCCGATGCCGGCGAAAAGGTTTCCAGCAAAGAAGATCAACTGCAAGCCGAGCAGACTGCGGCGGGCAAAGATGTACTTGAATCCGTAGGCAGCTTCCCGCCAGATACTGCCCTGTCCCTTTGCACCTTCCTCGGTACGGGGTGGCTGCGGGACATGGACGAACATCAACACGCCGATGGCAAATAAAAATGTGACTACATCGAAAAGCAGGATGCCGGTCAGACCGATCAACGGAAGCAATGCGCCGGCAAGCAGGGGGGCAATCACGCCTGGTCCGGCCTCGACCAACGACATCATGCCGTTGGCACGCCCGTATTGTTCTTTGGGAACCATGGTAGTGATCGCCGCAGAATAGGCGGGCCACTGGAACGCCATCCCCAGGCCGTAGATCACCGAAGCAAAGTACAGATGCCAGAATTCAAGAATCCCCTGCCACTGGAAGATGAGGATAAGGATCGTGGCGATGCCAGCGACAAGGTCGCTGACCATCATCATCATTTTGCGGTTGTGACGGTCCACCAGCACGCCGGCAATCGGGGAGATCAGCAGGAACGGGGTAATAAAAAAGACCTGCATCAGACCGAGCGCAGTGGCGCTCTCGGTCTTCTGGAACATCCAGATGGTCAGGCCGAACTGGCTCATGGCACTGGCAAGCACGGACACGATCTGACCGATCCACACGAGGGTAAAACCGAACATACCGCTGGGACGTTTTGTAGAAGGCTCTTGCATGGTTATGATCCTATATCACGTTACATATAAAGAACAGGCACAAAAGAAGCCCGGGACTGAGGCGGATGGCAGCCAAATAACATCGAGGGAGCAGGTTATTGCAGCAGTTTAAAGAAATACAACAACATATGATATTCGCCTTTTTATCTATTCTACGAAAATCTCGACGTGTTCGCCGTCTTCTTCATCGGTCACATCAATGATCTTGCCGGTGACGCCCATGCGCAGGGCTTCCATCACGTTGCTCATGTCCACACCCTGCACTTCCGGGGCAAAATGCGCTCCGATCTTCATGCCGGCGTCCACAAGCGCCAGAGGAATTTGGACCGAGGCTTTCGAGCGTCCCGTGCGCGTGTCCGTGACACGGATGCGAAGCCAGCGTGCCGGTCCACCCGCCCCGGGTGGACGAGGCGGCATGGGAATGCCGCGGCGCGAATCGCTCAAAGCCGACAGCAATTTTGCGCCCTCCTCCGCACTGATCTTGCCCTCTTCGATCAATTTCAGGATTTTCATTCTTTCTTCAGTATTTGCCATGTTGTCATCTCCTTTCGGATGGTTTTCTTCTGTAGGCGGGCTTGCCTGCGCCAGTGTATATGCCAGGCGCAACCAGCCAACTCTATTATTTGTCTTCCTGTCAGACTTCAAGCCTGGCCGTACTTACCCAACCGCCGCAGGGACGATCTCCTCCGTCACCGGTTCCTCCGACCTGGGAATTTTGAATTTAAACCAGATCGGTATCACGGAGAGTAATAAGACTATCGCGGTTACTGTAAATGGGAATGTCGGGTTGACGCGCGCCCACATCTGCGCCCCGATCCACGGGGCAGGCAGGGATATCAAACCCAGACTCGTGCTGAACAATCCAAACGCCATGCCGCGGTTCTTCTGCGGGACAGCCTTGCTGATCAGCGATTGGTAGGCAGGGGAGGAAATCCCCGCCCCCACCCCCGCAATAGCCCAACCAACATAAAACAGCCATTGATATTGGGATCCAGCGGGAATACTCACCAACAGGAACAGGGAACTCGATAAAAATATCATGCCCGTTGCAATCCCAACCCGCTCGCCCGCCTTATCGGAAAGCCACCCGCCGGGGATGGTGCTCAGCATCATCGCCAGACCAAAGAACGACATCACCCAGCCGATCTGCTGGAGCGAAAGTCCGCCGATCTCCTGCATATAAACAGGGAAAAGGTTCTCGGAAAACTGGAAGGAAATATCGCGCAGACCGTCGATTACCAGCATCCAGGTGAGCAGCCCGCCTGAAAAGACCAGCCCGATCATTGCAGCCATGTTCGTCTTCAATCCGCCAAAGGTCAGTTTTTCCGTTGTTGTGGCGGCGTTCTTTGCCGCTTCACGTGCCATGCCCAAACGCATCACGGTGGCAATAAAGTAGAAAATACCCGCCACCAATAGCATCAACTTAAAACCATACACACCAGCCAGCCAGCCGCCCAGGGGCGGACCCAGCACAGAAACGATCATGAAGATGGCCTGTGAAATGCCGAATACCCTGCCGCGATTCTCCTCGCTGGAATGCTCGGCGATGAAAGCGTCGAAACTCGGCCCCACCAGCGAACGCGCGACAGCTCCAATTGCCACCGCCAGTAAAAGCCATTCCCATGTATCCGCCAGAACAAGCGGGATGAATCCGATCACGCCGAACACACTGCCAATTGCGATCGCACGCAGGCGTCCCAGCGTATCGGAGACCCAACCGCCCAGGATCTGCAACGCCAAAGGCACGATCTGTGAAAGCGTAAAGAACAGACCAATCTGCGTGATCGAAGCATCCAAATCTTTAAGGTAGAGCGGCATCAGCGGACCGTACATGTTTCCGCCGATATTGGCAAACACCATCGCTGCTAAAAACAGGATGAGCAATCCGCTCAATAAAGGTTTCTTTTTAACAGTTTCCATTCTTATCCTATAAAGACCTGTACTCTTTCCCCGTCGTCGTCATCATCCACGTGTACGATCAACGGTTCAGAAATATTCTTCGCCATCGAGATGGCTTCCACGACCTCATCCACATTGGTATTCCTGAGTCCGCTGATTCGGCTGCCGAAATTCCTCAGGAACCAGCCGGCCAGCCCGAGCGGAAGAGGAAGCGCAATCGAAATATTGCGGGGTCCATCCGAATCCCTGGAACGGGTACGATCCACGTTCACATACAGCCAGCGTGATGTGCGGCTTCCTGCGCCGAGAACAGTCAGCACAATACCAAGGATCAGCGGCATCCCCAAACAATAAAACCAGAAGTTCATTCCGGAATTTTGCTGTACCGCAAACATACCCCACGCACTGAATACTGTAAAAAAGATTCCGATCCAAAGGAAGGCGCCCGAAAAGAGACCGGCGCGCCGGCGGACTTCGTCGAACTCCGGGGCATCGCTTCTCTCCCCGCCCATGCCGGATGCTACACCCAAAACTTCAACATCCGCCTCCGCAGGGTCATCATCCAACACGCGCATCAATGTGGCGGCTTCCTCCGCACTGATCCTTCCATCAGCAACCATTTGCAAAATCTTTTTGCGTTCTTCCGATGACATTACGAGCCTCCTTCAAGGGCGGATAATAATTTCTCCGCTTCATCGGCAGTGATCTTCTTTTCCTGCAACATCTTCAGGATGGCGAGGCGTTCCTCTTCAGAAACGGGAGACCTGGGCGGCATCGGCACACCTTTTGGTGAGAAATCCCATCCCCAGCGTCCGATCTCCATGCCGCCTTTGAAGCGGCGTGAGCGCCGATCTCCTTCGCGGGTCTTTTGCTCAATGCGGCGTGCGGCCGCCTCGATTTTTCGCTGGGCACGTTCGGTTGCCTGCTCCACACGGCGGGAAATCCGCTCGCCAAAGCCGGACCAATCCATGCCCATGCCTGCAAAGTTGCCAAAGTCTTCGGCAGATTCACCAGCATCCGCGCGGTTGGAAACGCGAATGTCGCCGCCGGCTTTCAATGTGACGGCAGCGGAACCGTCGCCGAGTGTGATCACACGGCTGGTGGCATCCTCATCCGCTTCAACGCCCTGCCAGTCCACATCGATTTGATCGGCATTGAGGGTCAGGGTAACGTTTGCCTTCGGCGGCATGACCAGCAGAATATCGTCGCCCGCAGTGACCGAATAAGTATTGCCTGCCTGCGGATTGAGGTACAGCACAACATCCTCCGCCACGTTCGCGCTGACATTGCCGCGCACATCGCGCAGGGCGAGGTCGTCCGCAACGGAATCAAGGGTGACGTTCCCGTCCACCTCGCGGATGGATACATCGCTGTCCGCCTTTTTGATATACAGGTTGCCTTTTGCGCCGCGCAGGCTGAAATCCGCGCGGATTGATTCGATCGCAACCGAATTCACATCACGGACCGAAAGATCACCGCCAATTTCCTTCAATTCAATTTCGCCCATCACGCCACGGATGGATGCATCGCCGCCAATGTTATTAATGAAGACAGCCGCACCCTTTGGCAGGCGCAAGGAAAGATCGTCATCACAGGAGATGGTGACCTGATCGCCGTCCTGGCTGGTGCGCATCTCTTCATCATCGGCTTTCATGAGAATGTCATCCCCCTCCCAGCCAACGAGGCTAAGGTCACCGCCAATGGACTCGAGAATGATTTTCGGGGTACGGCCTGCAGAAATGGTTTTGGACATGGGTTACTCCTCCTCGCCACGCAGAATACGCATGGCTTGTTCCGCAGTGATCCTGCCGGCCTCAAGGTCGGCAATGGTACTGCTTCTTTTTTCGGCTTCAATCTCAGGGGATTCATCCTTGCCGGGTTCATACCCCATGGCACGGATCACCTCATGCAGACGGTTGCGTATCGTTGGATACGACAGACCAAGTTCCACCTCCATGCGGTTGATCTTGCCTTCACAGCGCACAAAAGTGAAAATAAATTCCAACTGTTCGGGCGATAAATTGGAAAACTGCCCGAGGGCAAAATGCCCTTCAATGGAAGTGTCGCAGGAATTACAATGCAGGCGGGCAACTTCCAGTTCGGACTGGCAGATCGGACAAAGGTTGGGGGCGGGTCGCATTATTTTATTAATTCTCCTATGATGTGGCAGCTTTCCGGGTTATAGTTTGAAAGGTTCAGGCTCCCGCTTTTTTGGAGTTTCCCAACTCCAACTGGTTTGTTGGCAAGGATGTAGCATAACGAGTCTGCAGCCTTTCACCTTTCACAACCATCCAGATTCCAAGGGCAACCAGCCAGCGGTTACGATCACTGGATGAGTTTTTCCCGGCTTTTAGGGATATCCGCGAATTCACATCATCCCGGTTTTTCTTTTTAGCCATATCCAGCAAGTCGTCAGTTTGAAAATTATTCATGGTGCCTCTCCTTTGGCAAATCAGAAGGAAAACAACAGCCAAATTCAAAAACTCAATTATTCTACCTTTTTTCTAATAAATTATATTCATTTTTTCAATTTTGTCAAGTATAAAATAAATAATATCAATATCTAGTTCAATATAATCAATTCAACGGTCGGAAATTACGTAAAATCCACCATTTTGGAGGTCATTTTGATCCGATCCCTTTTTTACACACCTGGAAAACCCATTCACACCGACATTTCCCCCTCTGAATTCCCGCGCCTTCTGCGGGATCGAAAAGGTGTGCTTTGGGTGGATTTCATTGGCGAACCAGCCGAACAGGCGGAGCCGATCCTGCGTGGCTTCGGCTTTCATCCCCTTGCCATTGATGATGCGTTGCAGGAGACCCACACTCCCAAGATCGATGACTGGGGAGATTACATCTATATGGTATTCAATGTGATGAATTACAAACAGGAAAATGGCGTCTTCGATTCTGAAATAGATGAACTGGATGTCTTCCTCGGGCACAACTACGTCATTACCCACCATGACAAGGTCATCTCCGCTGTGGAAGACACCTGGTCCGCCTGTCAACGGGATATCAGGCATGTCCAGGATGGCCCCGATCACCTGCTGTACCGAATCGTGGATTCGCTTGTGATGGGGTACATGCCCCTCGTTGAGCAGATTGACGAACAGATTGACCTGATCGAGGATCAGGTCTTTGACCGCCCGCATCCTGCCACGCTGGAGCAGATATTCGCCTTAAAGCGCCTGCTCCTCGCCATGAGAAGGATTATCCTGCCCCAGCGCGAAGTCCTCAACAAGCTTGCACGGGACGACTACCGCATGATCGACCCGAAGGACCGCATCTTCTTCCGTGATATTTACGACCACCTCGTCCGCCTGCATGATCTGAACGAAAGTCTGCGCGACCTGGTCAGCGGTGCGCTGGATACCTACCTGTCCGTGGTCAACAACCGCATGAACGAGGTAATGAAAACCCTCACCATCATCACCACCCTCTTCATGCCGATCACCTTTGTCACCGGTTTCTTCGGCATGAATTTTTTCGAGCCGGTCGCTCGGTTCATCGGCTGGACAGGCGAACAAACCTTCCGCACCACCCTGGGAATTATGCTGGGTCTCCCCCTCTTCATGTATATCTGGATGCGCCGCAGGACGTGGCTATAAACTGCCCGGCAGAACCTCAATTTAAGCCTTGACACAGAACAAGCGTTCGAGTATTATTCCTAGCACAAATGAGCGAAGAATGCTCACCCGCGCCAGGTATCTGGCAGGAGGCTTAAAATGATGATGATGGTTCGAAAAAGCAAGGGTTTGGGCGAACGCCACCAGAAAATCCTGGAATTTATTGCATCCTATCAACGCGAACACAAGCACCCCCCTTCAATCCGCGAGATAGGCGAGCACTGCAGTATTTCATCCACGTCTGTGGTTAATTACTATCTGGATCAGCTAGAAAAATCAGGTCACATCGAGCGGGATAGAAAAATATCGCGCGGCATGAGGCTGACCGGCAACACCCCGCTCGGGGACATGCTCCGCGTACCAGTTCTCGGTCGGATCGTTGCAGGTGAACCCATCCCCGTCCCATCCACTGATTTCAACCTCTTCAATGCGGAGGACTCGGTGGAGATCGCCACATCGCTTATGCCTGCGAAGGAAAAAGGGAAGGAACTATTCGCCCTTGAAGTGCAGGGCGAATCAATGATCGACGCCATGATCAATGACGGCGATATTGTCATCCTCAAACCCACACAGGATGCACGCAATGGCGAAATGGTGGCTGTCTGGCTTTCAGACCGCAACGAAACCACCCTGAAGTATTATTACAAGGAAAAGGACGGCTACCGTCTTCAGCCGGCCAACCCGACCATGAAGCCGATCATGCTCAAAAAGACAGAGGCATTGGAGATAAAAGGCAAAGTGGTCATGGTCATCCGCAAAGTCGACCGTTACAACTAAAATTTAAAATACAACCTGTATCCTTCGACAGGTTGTATTTATTTAATATGGATGACGGAGCTATTAACTCGTCGGCAACAGCTCCGGGGATCGGATAAGGAAGCGACTGTACATCAAAAAAGACGGAATACTTATTTACAGTATTCCGTCTTTTTTATACTTATTTTATCTTGATATTTGGTTTCTTCGCTGTCGTTGCGGGCTGATTCAATCTGATTCTTCCCTTATGCTTAAACCCGCCTTTAAATCCAGCGAACACCTCTTTTCCACGGGAAACAAGCATCGGAATCACCAGGAGGAGAAGCAGTAGACCCAGAATTATGCCAAACAGCTGCCAAGAACTCTGTGATACTTCCGGCAGGACGCCGCCCGGGTTGTAATTTGTTTCCGCCGAACCCCCCATACTTGATAGCGAGACTGTCAGACTGCGATTAATACCGTCGCGCAAAGTGGAGGGGGAAACATAGGTAATTGCATATTCGCTTTGCAGTGTACGTCCATATTGTTGATAAAGATCGTTCAATGCCTGTGAATCAGCCGCAAAGCTATAGAGTCCGCCGGATCCTTTAGCCAGGGATTTTAATGTCGGTTCGTCAAGACCCTCCTGCGAGGAAAGGTTCGAGTCGCCAAAACCGATGGCGGAAATCGTTAGTCCGCTAGGCCCAATCTGTTCGAACACATTTTCGATTGTGTATTGGCTGCGGTTATCCATGCCATCAGCCAAAACGATAATCGCCTTGCGACCGGATATCCCGTCCAGGGCTTTTTCCGCCTCAATCAAGGCGTTAAACATGGCGGTGTCACTTCCCGTACGGAGTCCGTCAATGGCATCAAGCAGCATTGCAGTATCCGCTGTAACCGGTTGAACAAGATAAGTTTGCGTATCGAAGGCGATCAGGCCGGCCTGGTCGCCGGCGCGCATTTGCGTGATGTACGTCTTTGCCGCTTCCCTGGCGGCTTCGAGCTTGTTATTTTTCTGCATGCTTCCAGAGATATCGATCACGAGCATCGACGTCAGCGGTTCTGCCAGGCCTTCGCCGCCGCCGCGAATATCCGCGGGCTCCATCAATATGCCATTCTCGTAAATCTGGATAGCAGCAGGATCCACACCGGCCGGTTCACCTGCGGAGTCCGTCACTGAAACGTATACGGTTACGTTCGGAAAATTGGACTTGTCCACCTGTGTTATTCGGACCTGCAAGTCGCTCTGCGCAAAAACTGTCACCGGCAAAAAAATCATGAGCGACATGAGCAGGACAAGGGACGGCAGGAGGCGGTGTTTTTTCGTCTGCATGGCTATCTCCTTTCGTGGTAAATCATCTCGGTATTGCCCATGCGTATCTTTTGCCCGTTGGCAAGCTGGACAACCTGGATCTTTTTTCCGTTTACGTACGTGCCCGCAAGGCTCATATCCTTCAGGGAGAAACGCGTCCCATCACCGGTGAGCATCGCATGTTGAGGTGCAATATCAGGATCCGGCAGGGCAATTTCCGATTTAAGCGCGGAACTTCCGATGGCCACAGCTGGACCGCCTGCGCGCATGAATTTGTCAAGGATAAATTCTGTCCCTTTGAGTTTTCCGGAGGTGACTTCCAGCCAGGCTCGGGAAAGCAATACGACAATGAGTGAAATGAACGCCCCGACGGAAGCGCCAAGCAAAACGAGTCCTGCCGCCTTGCCGGTGAGGGGATCCTCCAGCCAGTTATGCGCGCTTTCAAGGAGGACACCGCCAAGACCACCGCCGATCAGCCCGCCAAGCATTCCCTTCCAAGCCTGGCTCCTGGCCACACCCCCCTCCGCAAATCCGAGCATGAGACCAAAAACCGCCCAGCCAAGCACTCTGCCAGTGAGTCCTGCGCCAACTGCCTGAAAAAGGAATTCTCCAAGCGGCAGGCCAACGCCTCCAGCCAGAGTGCCCAGAATAGCACCGAACAAGCCAGACTTGAGCGCCTGAACAAGATTGCGGGTTAACAAGCCTTCCGTGAGCCCGATAAACAAGCCGATGACCAAGCCAATCAGCGCACCCGCCACCACTTCGCTCAGATAAAGATTTGTTGTGAATGAAAGTCCAAGATAATCACTTACCTGCCAGCCGACCAGTCCGCCGATCGCGCCAAGGACGGCGTAGAAATATGTACGCATTCGCCTGCTCATAAATCACTCTCCTTCATCACTTTCATCCCCGCCACCGCGGAGGTTTCGCCAATTCATCATGCTGCGTCCCAAATTGCCGTTTAATTCATAAAATCCAAAGTAACGGGTTGGGTCGAGAACCCCACCTGCGCGGCGGATAAAAAAACCGGCAACAGAACTATGCGGTTCTACAACCAACGCAACCTGCCACGGATCTGGAAAGAAATTATTGTGCAGAAAGGTGTCATAATGAGAGAGAAAAATTCCCATGCGCGGGTGAGTGTGATACCAACCAACAATTTTTTTTCTCGCATAACGCATTTCAATCTGCTCATGAAAATCCACAATGGTGTTCTGTGTAAAGGTCAGGTACACACTTCCCTGCCGGGTATAGCGGGCGGGGAGCATGTGCTGCACCACGACAAATTGCTCGCCGGAATCGCGATCAACGCACCACATGCCAACCAGTGCTCCGCCAATTTCATCGTCCAACTCACTGGTTGAATGGACGGCAATGCGGGTGTAAGCCGCTTGTGAAAGAAAAACTTTCACAAGCGGTTGTGCCTCATCGTGCTCATGAATTGATACCCAGCGTTTCGACCGCATAAGAGGCATGCAAGCCCTTTTTGGTCTGGTGCTCACTGGGGGTGAGATGCGAATTCCGTTCCCAGCCATTTTAATAAACCTAAAGAATTGAGTTGGCGGGTCGCTCCATTCGTAATGAAGCGACCCGTATCGGGAACTACCCCGCAGTAACGTCGGCTGTCATCATCAACCGGTCGTCTTGCGGAATACCAGCCTGGGAGAGGGTTTCATCCTCTTTCAATTCACGACCCAGCGCCTTGCTGTCCAACCGATAGGACATTGGGCGTCCATCCGGTCCCGTCGTCGGAAGTTCCAGGGAAGTGGTCAGTTCCGGAAGCAAATCCCTCACAGCCACATCATCCGGGACTTCAGCATTGCGGGTGCCCCCGGAAGGCAGTACAAGGGTAACAGGTATATCAGACATGGTTTTCTCCTTTTCTCTAATTGGGTAAATTTTTTGACACCGGCTCATGCGCTCGCAGCAATGACTATTTCAACCGAATTACAGGCTTATTTTTCTTCTCAACCGGCTTGATCTTCACTCGTTCCGGCCTTAATAGCTCGCGGCGATCCACCGGAAATTCATTTGGATGCTTTATTCGATACTCACGTGACCACCCAGCCGCTTCCGCATCCCACGGGAATGGTGGTTTCGTCGGATCGTCATGGAAATTTTTCCACTGCAGCATTTCGCCCAGCATAAGCACCAATCGGTCCAAGGAGCGGCTGGCTGTCCACCAGGCGGCGTCAATACATACACTTCCATTCAAATGATTGATATTCGGGTGCCAGATGGGAGTCAGCCATTTCATGCCGGGCCAGCGCTGCGGGTATTGATTATGCAGGTAAATTTCCACTTGATGATGGACTGCGTATTTCGGTTTGCCCAGACGATCCACGCCTATGATGCTCTTGCAGGCAAAAGTCACAACGTATCTCTCCGGGGGAACCCCTACACGGGCTCCCACAGCCTTGAAGCCGATCAGGTCACTGCGTGCGGTGAGTTCCTGCATAAGCTCAAAATCTGCGCGCAGCCGCCGCATCCGCGGGCTGCCGGCAACGGAGACCACGCCACCTGCCGTAATATCCGCGGTAAGCATGAGGCGGTCATTTTCCGGAATACCGGCGGATGCCAAGGTCTCGTTTTCTTTCAATTCCCGTCCCAGCGCCTTGCTGTCAAGCCGGTAACCCATTGGGCGTCCATCCGGTCCAACTGTCGGGAGTTCCAACAAGGATGTCAACTCAGGCATCAATTCGTGCAGCGCCACATCATCGGGGATTTCCGCCGCGCGCGCGCCCCCGCTGGGAAGAACAATCGTAACGTTTACATCCGGCATGATAATTTCTCCTCCATTCGTCAGGTATTCAAATGCGGGACCTGGCAAGCCCCGGTAATTTCCCAGCAATCCGCGTGATGCAAGGTGTTGCAGACCTCACATTTTTTCACGCCACGGGGATCATGGTGCCTGACCTCCTCCAGACAGAAAGGGCAGCGGTGCACTTCATAAAGCGAAACGTGCACACTTGGTTTGCGTTTGAACAAGCGCCTTAAACCGGAATATGTATTTCGGGGGGTCTGAGGCAGGACCAGTCTTCCATTTCCTGATCCTGATTCCATCCGCCTATGCAATTTGGGGATTTTCATAAACTTCAAAAACGATCCTGTTTTAGGTGGGGATTTCACACTTTCCGAAATAAGGGTATTCAGGGATCTGGGAATTCCAGCCGATCCCATCACCGGTGGGATGTCTGGCTGCCTGCGCCCCCGGGGATGCTGAGATTCCGTATTGCCTGATTTTGCAACAGGTTTTCTCCACGCCTCCAATGCGATCACCGCAACAAGAAACGCGCCGCACAATTGAGCAAGCTGGTACGGATCGACCACACCATCCAGCCAGGGTTCCAACGGACCGATTCCCATTTGCCAGTTTGTAAAAAAGCCGAGCGTATACAGCCCCAACGGCAGGGTAATCAGCGCCACCAGAAAACGGATCAATACCGACCATTCGTAAAAACTTGCACGCGGTACGGCGCCTGCCGCCAAACCTACGGCAAGGACCGCAAAGACCATCATTAAGAATGGCGAAAGATTAACCTGATAAACATTGATCAACGCCATGAAGCCGGCAATTCCCGGCACGAACAGTACACACCCTGCCAGCTTTCGAAGAAAACCGGGATGGCGGGAGGAGGATTGGGAGCTACTCAGCATGGTGGTGTGAAGTGACATTTCAGGTTCCATCAACGTCTTGTTCAATCACGAAGCCGCACACGGCTTGAACGTATCTTTAGGACAGACGGTTCTTTTCCGTTTTTTATCTGGGATTTGTCTTTAAGCCGAATGTGGTTCCCCTTCTTGTCCTCTATTTTTATCGTGGACTCGAAGTCACGGAAATGCAATGCATCCGCCAGATCGCCAGTCAATTCGTAGAACCGATATTCTTCTCCATTATGAGCGCGGATCACATGAAGCGGAGGCACACCAACACTTGCCAGAGTACGGTGAAGGAATGTCTCTTCACCTGTGATGACGTGTGTCAGGGAAGCTTCACGCAGAACGCCACAGGTCGGGCAATTGCCTGCCTCCACAGTCACTTCACTGAGAGGACGTAAGACTTCCTCAACCGTATGACAGTTCGAACATTCAAATTTCGTGACAAGCTCCTGATCCAGCTCAATAACGGCATTCAGACCAAGATCTGCACAGGCGATGCGGAGCAGGTCGTCGAGCGTTGTCCGCTCCACGCGCGCCGGCAGTTCCGTGATCGTGCCATAGGCCCAGTGTGATTCGCAATCGTCACGCGGTACATATGCCGTTGTATGCATTTCATTGACCATGCCGTTAAAGTGAGTTACTTTTCCGGGTTGGACCGGCATGTTGTTGATCAGCTTCAACGCTTCCTGCGATTGCATTGCACCAATAATCGAGGCAATTGTCGGGGTTGTGGGTACCTTGCCCAGTAAAATATTCTGGCGTGCCAATAGTGGACACGAATAACGAAGCGATAGGTCCCTCAGTGCCTGCTCAGTGAGCGTGCATTCGTAACAGGCTCCCTGTCCCGGAATAAAGACGCGCACCAATCCGAGAAGCTCCTGGATCGCCCCATCCACCCAGGGTTTGTTCACCCAGTAGCAGAATCGGTTTACAGCCAGCCTGGCTTCGCGGTTATCAAGGCATCCGATCACCACATCCATGCGGCGAAAAACTCCCAAGCCCATTTTTGTCGTAATGTCGCCATTCAGGTATTGAATATGCACCTGCGGATTTACAGCTTTTGCACGTGCCGCGGCGATCTCCGCCTTGCTGCGATTGCTATCTGTTTCGCGGAAAAGCACCGAACGACTTAAGTTGGCAAGTTCGATCTTGTCAAAATCCACAATGAATATATGGCCGATGCCCATCAATGCAAGGTTTTTGATGACTTCATTCCCAAGCGCTCCTGCGCCAACCACCATCACCTTCGCATTCTGAACCTTTTCACGATCCCACCACGAAATAAAATCGAACGTACCCAGACGATCCTTCTGCAAATTCGGAATACGAATCGGCTTATCGGGCGCGATCGGCACGCGAATCGGTCCAGTCGGCGGCTCGCTTCCCGCCGGGCGGTCAGCCTGCTCACCATTCCTGCCAGCCATTTCCTTGGCCCGAGTCAGGTTCGACTGATCAACCTGAAGGGCAAACCAGCCGACATTCGGGCGCGACTCGACGAAGTTATGCTTCTCCAGCGTTTTGAGCGCCTCCCGCAATGTTGCACGGCTGATCCCAAATTTAATAATCAACTCGCGTTCAGGAGGAAGTTGTGTGCCCGGCTTGAGACTGCCATCTACTAATGACGCAACCAGCTTCCCTGCAACAGCCTCAGCCAACGTTTTGTGGGAAATTCGTTCGATTTTCATAAACCTTCTTGTGGTATGGTGGTCAGACCAATTTGTACGATTATAGCGAGAGGTATAGCCAAAGTCAACCGCCCCGCTATAGGACATCAGTACTAATCCCTTATTCTTAAAATGAAAAGATGGCTCTTACAAGCCATCTTTTGTTTGCATTTTTGAAAGAAATTACTCGACGACGACGTTCGCGCCGGCTTCTTCAAGCTTCTTCTTGGCGTCCATCGCTGCATCCTTGCCGACAGCGGCGAGGACCTTGGAACCGGAAGTCTCGGCGAGGGTCTTCGCTTCGCCGAGACCGAGGCTGGTTAACTGGCGGATGACCTTGATAACGTCGATCTTCTTCGCGCCGGGATCTTTGATGACCACGTCGAACTCGGTCTTCTCTTCAACAGGTTCAGCGGCAGCACCGGCGCCACCTACAGCGGCAACCGCCACGGGGGCTGCGGCGGAAACGCCCCACTTCTCTTCAAGTTTCTTTACGAGATCAGCCGCTTCGAGGACGGAAAGGGTGGAGAGTTCTTCCACGAGTTTTTCGAGCTTGTCAGACATTGTTTAGCACTCCTTGCTATATTATTGAAATTTGTATATTTGGTGCGAGGTGGCCTCGCCTGAAAATTGATAACTAGGCTGCTGCAGCCTGCGCACTCTCGGAGCGGGCTTTGATAACAGCCGCGAGACCACGAGCGGGTTCTGCAAGCGTGCGGACGAGCTGGCCGGCAGGAGCCTGCAAAACGCCCAGCAATGTTGCGCGCATAACAGGCAGCGGCGGCAGGTCGGAAAGCGCCTTCACTTGTGCGGCATTCAGGGTCTTGCCGCCCATCAAAGCGCCTTTCACCTTGACGAACTCATTGCCTTTTGTTGCATCGGTCAATGCCTTCGCCGTGGAAGCCGGATCTGTGAATGCGAACGATATCGCAGTGGACTTCACAAGATAATCCGCTGGAACATCCAGGCCGCTCTCCGCAAACACGCGGCGGACAAGTGTATTCTTCACGATATGGAATTCACCGCCCGCATCACGGATCTTTGCGCGGATTGCATCAATGGATTTCATCGTCGCGCCGGTATATTCCACAAGGATCACGGCTTCGCTGCGCTTGATCCAGTCTGCATACTGAGCCTGGACCTCCTCCTTGCGTTGTTTGGAAATTGCCAAAGGGTATCACCTCCTTTCAATATAAAAGTCTTTGCCACTTACGCAGGCAAAGACTTTTCGCATTCCCGGGAGGGAAATCAGCGCGTGGCGCTGAATTTTGCAGTCAGTCTCCACCTGAGCAGGAAATTAAGTCCGTGGTTTCACACGGACACCCGCCTTCATCGGCGAAGTGGTTTTAGGGATAAACGAGTATCGGTTACTCGGCTCCTTGCATGTGTTCGTTGGGATCGGCCTTTATGCCGGGCCCCATTGTGGTGGTAACGGTAATGCGTTTCACGAAGTTTCCCTTCGCACCCGTCGGGCGGGATTTATTAACCGCATCCACCAAAGCCATGTAATTCTCGTACAATTTATCGGCATCAAACGAAACCTTGCCGATCGAAACGTGAATATTATTGGTCTTGTCCAGGCGGAATTCCACACGCCCGGCCTTGGCTTCCTTGATGGCACGCTCCATATCCTGCGGGGCAACCACCGTGCCGGCCTTCGGGTTCGGCATCAGCCCGCGCGGACCAAGCACACGTCCCAAACGACCCACCTTACCCATCGCATCGGGCGTGGCAATCGCGACATCGAAATCCAGCGCGCCGCCTTCGATCTTCTTCAAGGTCTCATCGTCATCGGCAACAAGATCTGCGCCGCCTGCACGAGCCGCCGCCGCGCCTTCGCCCTGGGCAAAGACAAGCACGCGAACGGTCTTACCGAGACCGTGAGGGAGCACGACCACATCACGCAACTGCTGGTCCGCCTGACGGGAGTCAAGCGTGGTTCGCATATGAACTTCAACGGTCGCATCGAATTTGGTGATGGATGTTTCTTTTGCAAGCGCAACCGCCTCGCGGGCGGAATACACCTTGTCGACATCAACTTTGGCGGCAGCCGCCGTATATTTCTTTCCGTGTTTAGCCATTTTATCCTCCGTGGTGCAAGCGGACGGCAAAAAGCCATCCTCCCACAAAACTAGTCGGTGATCGTAATGCCCATCGAGCGGGCTGTGCCTTCCACCTGCTTCATCGCGCCTTCGAGCGTGATCGCATTCAGGTCCTTCATCTTCAACTCGGCGATTTCCCTTACCTGGGCGCGGGTCACCTTGCCAACTTTTTCCTTGTTCGGCACACCGGAACCCTTTTCCACCTTGGCAGCCTTGCGAAGCAGAACCGCGGCGGGCGGGGTGCGAAGTACAAAGGTGAACGACCCATCGGAGTAGATGGTGATTTCCGCCGGAAGCACCTCACCCGGGCGGTTGGACGTACGGGCATTGTATTCCTTGCAGAACGCCATGATATTGATGCCATGGCTTGCCAGCGCGGGACCAACGGGAGGCGCAGGATTTGCCTTGCCGGCCTCGAGCTGAAGACGAACGATTGCTTTTAACTTCTTTGCCATTTTGACTTGACTCCTTCGTGGTTTTAGCGGGTCATTTGGGAGACCCTCCCACCGCATCAGGCTTAACGGAAGCCTGCTACTGTCGAATTTATTTTAGAGGCCGCTTCGACCTCACCTTCCTTACGCCTTCTCAACCTGCAGGAAATCCAGCTCCACGGGCGTTTCGCGCCCGAAAAAACTTACCATCACGCGCACCTTGGTGCGCTCCATATCGATCTCGGAGACCATGCCGCGAAAGTCGTTGAATGGCCCATCCACAATACGGACACGCTCCCCCACCTTAAACGTGACCTTCACCGTGGGCGCCTCGGCTTCCATGCGTTTAACGATCTGCGCAACTTCTTCGGGACGCAAAGGCGTGGGATTGTTCCCCATGCCGACGAAACCTGTCACGCCGGGGGTATTGCGAACCACATACCAGGATTCCTCTGAAAGAGCCAGGTTCACCAGCACATAACCCGGGAAAATATGACGTTCCACGGTGCGGCGCTTTCCGTCCTTGACCTCAATCTCCTCCTGTGTGGGAATCACCACGTCAAAGATCTTGTCCTTCATGCCCATCGTTTCAATACGTTGTTCAAGGTTATGACGGACCTTGTTCTCGTAGCCCGAATAACAGTGAATCACATACCAGGCGGGACCCTCAACGGTTGCCTCAACCGGAGGCAGATCAGCGGGAATCTGCGTCTCGGGGGCAGGAGCAGGCGTCGGGTCCGGGCTGGAAGCGGAATCATCCGCAGGAGCTGTTTGCTCCTCGGCTTTTTCCTCCATCGGTTCCTGTCCATTCTGCTCTTGCGGTTCCGGTAAATCCATCAGATCCTCAATTCAAACTTAGAAACCGAGCACCAAACCCAGCAGTTCGCCAGCGAAGTAATCCACGCTGGCGAGGAAAATCCCAACGATGACCATCACCAGAAGCACAAGCCCTGTGAGGCGCTTTGCTTCGGGCCACGTGGGCCAGCTTACCTTGCGAAGTTCCCCGGAGGTTTCGCGGAAGTAACGCTGGATGGCGTTTTCGCTTTTCTTGACTCTCTTTGCTTTCTCAGCCAAGGCAATACTCCTTCTTTCATTTTACGGCTAAAACGCCGCCTGCTCTTGCGAGGACGGCGTTGCCTCAGGCAGGCCAGGTAGGACTTGAACCCACAACCGCTCGTTTTGGAGACGAGTGCTCTGCCAATTGAGCCACTGGCCTAAATCGGGGGCAGGGCAAAGCCCCACCCCTGTAAACTACTTCGTTTCGCGGTGCAGGGTGTGTTTCCTGCAACGTGAGCAATACTTGTTGAACTCCAGCCGATTGGGATCGTTGCGGCGATTCTTTTCGGTGGTGTAATTCCGCTCCTTGCAGTCATTACATTGAAGCGTAACGACCGGGCGGACATCCTTCTTCTTCGAAGCCATCTTAAACCCTTACTTTCTACTTACTCGATGATCTTGGTAACGACACCCGCACCGACGGTCAGACCGCCTTCACGGATGGCGAACTTGGAGCCCTGCTCGAGGGCCACCGGCACGATCAACTCCACCGTCAGGTTGACGTTGTCGCCCGGCATGACCATCTCCACACCTTCCGGCAGCGTGATGTCGCCCGTCACATCCATCGTACGCACATAGAACTGCGGTCGATACCCGCTGAAGAAGGCCTTGTGACGCCCGCCCTCCTCCTTCTTCAACACGTATACCTCCGCCAGAAACTTCTTGTGCGGGGTGATCGATTTCGGTTTGGCCAGCACCTGGCCGCGCTCCACATCTTCCCGCTCGATGCCGCGCAGCAGCAATCCAACGTTGTCTCCCGCCATGCCTTCATCCAGCTGCTTGTGGAACATTTCCACCCCCGTGCAAACCGTGCTCTTCGTCTCGCGCAGACCGATGATCTCGATCGGCTCTCCGATCTTGATAATACCACGGTCGATACGACCCGTCACCACTGTCCCGCGTCCCTTGATCGAGAAGACATCCTCCACCGACATCATGAACGGCTTGTCCGTTTCTCGCTTCGGCTCGGGAATGTACTCGTCCACCACGCGCAGCAACTCCTTGATCGGTGCATACTCGGGGGCATTCGGGTCGGTACTCGTGCTTTCCAACGCCAGCTTCGCCGATCCGCGTACGATCGGGGTCGTGTCGCCGGGAAAACCCTGGTTGGTCAGCAGTTCACGCAGTTCGAGTTCCACCAGCTCGAGCAGCTCGGGATCGTCCATCATGTCCACCTTGTTGAGGAAGACCACGATCGATGGCACTTCCACCTGTCGCGCCAGCAACACGTGTTCGCGCGTCTGCGGCATCGGTCCATCCGGGGCCGCCACCACCAGAATGGCACCGTCCACCTGCGCCGCACCGGTGATCATGTTCTTGATGTAGTCGCGGTGACCCGGCATATCCACGTGCGCATAGTGGCGCTTGTCCGTCTGGTATTCCACGTGCGCAATGTTGATCGTGATCCCGCGCGCTTTTTCCTCCGGCGCATTGTCGATCTGGTCGTAGGCCTTGAAATCCGCCTGCCCGGCCAGTCCCGCCACCTTGGTGATCGCCGCCGTCAGCGTGGTCTTCCCATGGTCGATGTGCCCCATCGTCCCCACGTTCAGATGCGGTTTGCTCCTGTCAAATTTTTCCTTCGCCATTTTCCAATCTCCTTTTAATAGTTACAAGAATGCTTTTCAGCAACTGAGCCCTCAACGAGATTTGAACTCGTGACCTCACCCTTACCAAGGGTGTGCTCTGCCAACTGAGCTATGAGGGCTTGACGTGCTGTTTTCCCTTGCGGGGGTACCAGCAAATCGCCGGTACAGGTGGGCAGTGAAGGATTCGAACCTCCGAAGTCTTCTGACAACTGATTTACAGTCAGTCCCCTTTGGCCACTTGGGTAACTGCCCATGTTAAATTTTTACTTGATCACCAACCAACTTGTTCAATCAGCGACCTTGAGCCGACGACGAGAATCGAACTCGTAACCGCCCGCTTACAAGGCGGGTGCTCTGCCGATTGAGCTACGTCGGCGAGGGATTAAGCAGAGCGATTATACCAAAACAACTCACAGCGTCAAGCCAAACTGCACGGCAATGAATTCAATATAAAGGCAAAAACTGCCTCTTGACACCCAAACCCAATGCCGTTATTATTAGAACACTTGTTCTAATAAGGATAGATCCTATGAATAAATCAACCCAATTCGCCATGATGATGGAAACGTTGACTGAACTTGTTCAGGAGGAACAGGCGCCCCAACCTGCGCCCGTCGTGGGTCTGCCGAACCTGAAATCCGTCCTCGCTGACGCGTCTCCGCTTCCGCGTGAGGCGCTCTTCCTTGGCCTGGCTGAAGACGGCCTGCCCGTCCTGCTCAACCTGTATGACCCCATCCCAGGCCCCATCCTCATCAGCGGCGACAAATCCAGCGGCAAGACAACACTCCTGCAAGCCATCGCCCACGCCGCAGGTTTAACCCATTCCCCGTCTGAAGTGCAATATGGTGTCATCACCCCCCACCCGGATGAATGGAGGCGATTCCATGGCAACCAAAACAATGCCGGCATCTACTGCACACCGGATGACAACGCGCAGGAACTCCTGCAGTCGCTCGTTACCTGGGCGCATAACAACAAAGGAGGGGAACAATCCATCCTGCTGTTGATCGATGGCCTGGAAGACATCGTCAAGCTGGGGGAACAAACCCTACAAAATCTGCGCTGGTTGCTGCTGCGCGGACCCAGCCGCCGGGTATGGTCCTTCATCACCTTGAATGCCAGCCGCGCACGGGATCTAAAAGACTGGCTGGATTTCTTCCGCACGCGCCTTTTCGGCCATATTGAAAATTCAAACGATGCATATCTGCTGACCGGAACCCGTGAACAAACCCTCGACCATCTACTCGCAGGCAAACAATTCGCCCTGCGTGAGAATGATAAACTGCTTGGTTTTTATGCTCCATCCATTGAGTAAAGAAAGGACGACGTCATGCACACTGGAATGTTATGGTTTGATAATGACCCGCGCACCACATTAAGTGTAAAGATCCAGAAAGCGATCGATCATTACAACAAAAAATTCGGGCGCACTCCAGACCTTTGTCTCATTCACCCCAGCATGTTGGAAAGCGGTCAAAAACAATTCGAGTTGGGGAAACTCATCATCCGCCCCTATCGCCCCGTGATGCCCGGCCACTTTTGGATCGGCGTCGAAGATCAGAAGTAGGTTGAGATATAGATCCCTCCGTCATAACTATATCTCCTTGCGAACCTCCTGCATAACTGGCAATGCAGGAGGTGTTTTTTTATCCAGTCGCAACCACAAAGGCAATTGCCTGGTTTTCCGTATGGCTCAAACTGAGGGACCAGCTCGTCAGCCCCAATTGCATCGCCATCCGCTCCCCCTCCCCATGCAAAACCAAATAAGGCGCCTTGTTTTCGTCCGACCTGACCTCAATATCCAACCAGCTGACATTCCCAATGCCGCAGCCTAACGCCTTGGCCGTTGCCTCCTTCGCCGCAAACCGCGCTGCAAGCGAGGGAACACGTCCGCCGCATTCACGTCGTTCCGCTTCTGTAAAAACCCGCGCAAGGAACTTCTCACCGTAACGTTCCATCGCTTCACGGATGCGGTCAATATCAATGAGGTCAACACCTGTGGATAAGTTCATCGTGCGAATAGTTATGGTCCCGCCGTTGCAATTACCAAACGTTCAGGATCAATATACTTCCGGGCAGTATCCACCACATCTGCGCGCGTGACGCCCCGCACCATGCCTTCATAACGTTGATAGTAATCCATGCCCAGATCGTAGCGATGAATATTCAAAATAGCATTAACCACACCGCTGTTCGATTCGAACGAAAGTGGCAGGCGCCCAATGTAATTCGCCTGATTGTCCGCCAGTTCATCCTTCGTCACGCCATGCCTTACGAAACGGCGCAATTCCTTCTCTATCAAATCAATCGCTCTCTTTAAATTCGACGGGTTCACACCCGCGCTCACCTCCCAACTCCCAGGACCGGTCCCTGAGTTCAGGGATGAATAAGCATAATATGCCAGACCTGATCTTTCACGCACCACATCGCCGATGCGCCCCATCATGCCAAACTGTCCCAACACCGAATTCGCCAACGATGCGGCCATATAGTCCGGATCTTTGCGGCTCGGTCCGAACATGCCAACAATAAGATCAGACTGGGCTTTGCCGGCAAGCTTGCAATGTCGTTTCACTGTTCTGCGAACAGGCTTGTGCGGAGGAAGGATCGGCGCATCCGCCTGACCTGGAACCTGCCAGCTGCCGAGGACATGCTCCACCGCTTCGACCGCTCTATTCGGGCGGATGGCACCCACAATGGCAATGACCATGCCCCTCGGTCCAAAATGGAGGCGATGGAAATCCTTCAGATCCTTTCGCGTAATGGATTGGATCGTCTCCGGAAACCCTTCGCTTGGTCTGCCATATGGATGCCCGTCAAACAGCATTTGATCGAATGCCATCTCAGCCATATCCGCCGTATCCTGCGTGCGGATGGCAAGCCCCGTGAGCAATTGCGCACGCAGGCGTTCCATCTCATCCTTCGGAAAGGTCGGCGATTGCAGGGATTCGGAAAGCAGTTTGAGCAAAAGCGGAAGGTCCTCCACGAGCGAACGTCCGCCAAAGCTTAAGTTATGGACACCCGAATCGAATCCCATGCCAGCGCCTACAGATTCAAGCTCGTTGTAGATCGCATCAAAACTTCGCATTTGTGTGCCCCGCATCAGGGCGGATGCAACAAAACCTGAAAGCCCCAATTTTTCATCACGCTCGAAGATCGCGCCGGCGGGCAGGTATCCTCCCATGCTGATGGATGGACTGTTAAAGTTCGAACGCGCAAGGACGGTAATGCCGTTTGAAAGCACAGCCCGATAAATATCCCTGGGGTTTGGCAGGGATATACTCATGAGTTTTGTGGTAGGCTTTGCCAATTACCCCTCCAAACCTTTCGGAATATATGTGCCGATGACGCGGTTGGCGGGTTGGAAATAGGTACGTGCCACGCGCTGCACGTCCCGCGGGGTGACCTTGCCAAGTTTATCCAAGTAGGTCGTGAACCAGTCATACGTTGAGAACATGGCGGTGTATCCCATCCAAAACGCCTGATGGGTAACATTCTCGCTTCCATAGGCAAAGACAGCGCGTGCCTGTTTCACCGCCCGCCTGATCTCAGCGCTGGAGACCAGTTCATCCTGCAACGTATTGATTTCTTTATCCAGAACCGCCAATGCATCTTCGGGTTTCCGTTTGGGATGACCAGTGATCGTGATGCGATAAAGGTGGGGATCTATGCTGGCTTGTGACCAGCCGGAGACATCCACTGCATGGCCTTTGTCCACGAGTGCTCGATAGAGACGGGATGTTTTATAGGAAAGGCCGCTCGCCCCATTGAGCAGACTGTCCAGCACCTGAAGAGGGAAATAGTCCGGGTCCGTGGCGCTGGGAAAATGATAGGCAAGTTGAATGAAGGTTGTCTCACCGGGACCCTCAATGGAAAAACGTATCTCCCCCTTTTGCTGCGGTTCCGGACGCGCGAGCCGAGGCGGATTTGGTCCTTTGGGGATGCGTTCGAATAATTGCCTGATGCGCTTCAAGAGCGGCCTTGTTTCAAAATCACCGGCTACTGAAAGCACTGCGTTATTGGGGACATAATAAGTGCGGTAATGCGCGTACAGGTCATCGCGGGTGATGGCAAGCAGGTCCGCCATATCACCGATGATCTCATGGTGATATGGATGCACACGAAATGCATGGTTCTGGATGGCCTCGCTCAACCTGAACATCGGCTCATTCTCATGGCCTTCCCGCTCGGAAATAATGACCGTTCGCTCGGAGGCGACTTCTTTTTCAGTAAAGATGCTGTTCTTCATGCGGTCTGCTTCGAGGCGCAGGGCGAGATCAATTTTACCGGCCGGCATGGTTTCATAATAGCGCGTTGAGTCATGGGACGTGGACGCATTCCAGTGCCCGCCTTCGCGCGAAATGGCTTTATCCAGAATGTTTGCGGGAAATTTTTTCGTCCCCTTGAACATCATGTGCTCGGTCCAATGCGAGATGCCGGTTTTACCGGTCGGTTCGTCACGCGAGCCAACACGGTACCAGATCCACGAGGATATGATCGGCGCGGTGTGGATCTCTTTGAGCATGACCTTCATGCCGTTCTTAAGGGTGACTTGCGAGATGGGATTTGACATGTACCTCCATAAACCGCTGTTACTTGCAGATCGGTTCCCCATCTAAATTAACCGCATTTCCGTTCACAATGCAATAAAGAGGTTTTATGACTTCCTGTAAGCCGGCGAAAGGCTCGTGCAGTTGTGTTTGACTTAACGGAATATCCACAGGTACATTCAAAACAACCGGGACGGTGGTGTCCACCGGGACGGTTAAACGTAGAAAAACAGGCAGGGTGGTTCCTTGCGGCAGGACGATGGTGGTGGCTGCCCGTGTGATGTTCAATCCGCCGGTGTTGACGGTGACGAGCGCATTGTTGATCGTCACATCCTGGCTGAGGACAACATTCGTCTGCTGGTTAAGCTCCAGGTCAAACTGCACGGGGATGGTCGTATTCACCTCAATATTCGTCTGAATATGCGCGCGGTCCATTTTTTCAAAGTTCCCGTACAACCCGCCCAATAAATGATTTCCAAAGTCCAGCAAATAGGATGCGGTCATGCCGTATCTATGTACGCCGATCAGCAGGGCAATCAAGACAATCACAAGAATCCCGTTGACGGTAAGAGAGATGATGCTTGCAGTCGTCCAGAAGCGGGGACCAAAGATGGAGTCGCCGGTCTTCGCAGAAGCAGCAGGCTTCAGTTTAGGTTGCGAAGCGGGCGGAAGTTTTGGGATGGCTTTCGAAACCGTCACATCCTGCACGGGAGGCGCATCCTTTTTTTTTCCGTCCATTTTTGGCAGGAAAGATGCAGGATGGCTGTTCTTTTTTGGCAGGCGGGTGATGGGAGGCGTGCTTCCCAGTAATTTTCGCAATCTGCTGGCGGGATCGTCCCTGGGTTCGTCGGTCATGGTGACTCCTGTATGAAACAAGGCTTAATATTAGCATAGTTATAACAGATTTGTTTTAAGATGATTACGGTAATAAAACGTCTTGTGATGGGGGTACTTTTCAAATATAATGAGACAGTTTTGGTCTACATCGAGGAGGCTCTTGGAACGTGGAAAATAAATTCTTTGTCGCCGTGATCGGCGCAGGGCCGGCCGGCCTGTTTGGCGCACGCGAACTTGCAAACCAGGATGTGCGTGTGGCGATGTTTAATCGTGACATAAAAGCCGGCGGTCTCGCAGAATACGGCATTTACCCTGAAAAACATGCAATGAAGGATGGGCTGCGCAGGCAGTTCCGACAAATACTCGACCTTGCGAACATTGATTACTATGGAAATATCTCTGTCGGCACGAACGGCGACCTGACGCTTGACGATATACGCGCGCTCGGTTTTGATGCCGTGCTTGTTACGGCTGGCGCCCAAGGGACCAAGTCGCTTGGTTTGCCGGGCGAGGAACTGGGGGGCGTATATCACGCCAAGGACGTTGTCTATTTCTACAATAAACTGCCTCCATTCAGCCGCAAGAATTTCCGTTTTGGAAAACGCTGCGCCATCATTGGTGCAGGCAATGTGATGGTGGATATTGCGCGTCATCTTATCTCTGTGCAAAAAGCCGAGGAAGTGACCGCCGTCGTACGTCGCGGTCCGGCCGAGGTGAACTTCACCAAGGACGAAATGAAGCACCTGATCTCCTACCTGGATTTGGATGAATTTGACAGGGAAATGGAGCGTGTTAAGCCGGCTCTTGAAGCGATCCATCAGGACCTTGAAATTGGCCGCCATAAAATTTTAGATTCCCTCACGAAGGCAGACCCAAAGATCGAGAACGCAAAATTCCATTTTGACTTCCTCGCCTCGCCCACCGCCATGCACGGTGAGAACGGCTTGTTGACCAAGCTGGAAGTTGAAGACAACATCCTGACCGAGAAGGATGGCAGGACGAGCGCCAAAGGTACCGGCACCAAACGCCTGATTAACGTGGATACTGTCATCTTCGCAATCGGCGACAGGGTGGACGATGCCTTCGGCCTGCCGGTGGAATGGAATGAGTTTGTTAAGAGCGAGAGCCCGCGCTTCCCTGTGGATGGTCTATCCTATGAATCTACCGTTGAAGGGGTATTCGTCGGCGGCTGGTCGCGCAAGGCGAGTGATGGACTCGTCGGCTATGCCCGCAAGGACGGCGTGAACGCAGGCAAATCCGTCCTGCAATATTTACAAACCAAATTGCCTGCCGGCCTCGATGCGGATATGGTGGTGGAAAAAATGAAATCCCTTCACAAATCCGTCATCACAAAGGACGACCTCAAGCGGCTTGAAGTGGTTGAGGCAGAGGAGGCCAAAAAGCGCGGATTGGAGGAATTCAAATTCGCGAGCAACGAAGAGATGCTGCAGGCGATGGGTCTCATCGAAACCGCGTAAGTTTCCCCCTTCCTTTCATGAGGAAGGGGGATTTTTTTATTTATACGGCTTTCAAATCCTGGACACCGCGCCGTGCAGTCCATGCGCACCTGAATCGGGCCGGCTTGGTCACCCAAAGCAAGCAGTAGACTCCGCTGTTGACGATGTATCACATCTGCAAGCCTAGGTCGAGCAGTGAACCCGCTCAATAAGCCTGATATCCCCCGTGGGCTCGTACAAACTTGGATATTCGCTCTCTTCCTGTAAATATTCACCCAGCAAAGGCTTCAAGGGGAAATAAGTGAATTGATAACATGCATTGATTTCAATCCTGTCCCAGGTTTCCTTTGACAGCCCAAAAACATAATTCCGCTCACCATCGCTTGTTTCCACCACATAGTCAGTACAATAGCTTTTGTTACATTTTGTTGTAATCTCGTTCTTCTCCAAAGCCTGCACAAGCACGGTTTTATCCCCATTGTGATAGGTGTTATACGCCGAAACCGATACGCCGACCCCAACCAATAATAAAATGAACCCAATACATCCTGTTGCGATCCGCTTAATGGGCTGTTCCCTGCGGGCAAAAAACGAAGGCACTAAAGTCACCAGCCCGAGCAAAACTGAAAAGACGATCATAAACAGACTCCCGGAAAAGGTCTTCAGGGGAGAAGCGGAATAGATCAGGGCATCCATGGTTAAACTCCAATAACGTTATTTGATGCACTCGCGTTCCAGCAATCCTTGTACCTGTTCATCAGAATAGCCAAGCACATCTTTCAATACTGAACGAGTATGCTCGCCCATCAACGGTGGTGGCAGCTGATACTGGACAGGTGTTCGTCCCATCTTAAGCGGAGAACCGACCAGAGGCAACACCCCAATGGTGGGATGCTCCATTTCCACCACCATCTTCCGCTCTTTGACATGCGGCATCGAAAAGACCTGTTCAAAATTATTGATGGGGCCACAGGGGAATTTGTCCTCCATCAACCCCAGCCACTCGTTTACCGTTCTGGTTTCAAAGATGGGCATGAGCATGGAAATTAATGCCTCCCGATTTTCAACTCTTGCAGAGTTTGTAGAAAAGCGCGGATCGGCGGTTAATTCAGGCTTATCGATGGCGCTGCATAAACCTTCAAACTGTTTATCATTCCCAACCGTAATGACAAACCATCCGTCATGCGCACGGAAACTTTGATACGGCACGATGTTCGCATGGGCATTCCCATATCGCTTTGGCAGGTTTCCAGAAATTAAATAATTGCTCGCCACATTTGCCAGCCACCCGAGTTGTGAGTCAAATAACGAAATATCCAAATGCTGGCCTTCGCCCGTTAGGCTCCGCGCCTGCAGCGCGGCCAGAATAGCAATGGCCGCATTCTGGCCCGCAAACAGATCGGCAACGGCAACACCAACTTTCATCGGCCCGCCGTCAGGTTCGCCGGTGATGCTCATGATTCCACCCATTGCCTGGATCATAAAATCATAGCCGGGTTTATCGCGCAGGGGACCTGTCTGCCCAAAGCCTGAAATCGAACAATAGACCAAACGCGGGTTCAGTTCATGTATGGTCTCGAAATCCAGATTAAATTTTTTCAGGGTGCCGGGGCGAAAGTTTTCGACCAGCACATCGCTTTGCATGGCAAGATCGCGCAGGAGATTTTCCCCATCCTTCGTCTTTAAATTCACCACCATGCCGCGTTTGTTACGGTTCACACATAAATAATATGCACTCTCGCCGCCCGCAAACGGCGGTCCCCAGCCGCGCGTCTCATCGCCTTCGGGCGGCTCCACCTTTATCACATCCGCTCCCAGGTCGCCAAGAACCAGCGTACAATATGGGCCGGCAAGCACACGGCTTAAGTCCAGCACTCGAATTCCCTGCAAAGGTTGCATAGCAGCTCCTTATGAAACGCGACTTATATTTTAGCAAACCATTGATCAACGCGGCGGGATCACTTGGATTCGCACCTGACCAACGCAACGGCATTGCCTTGGATTCATTCGGCGCGTTCGTGACAAATCCGATCTCACTGCGCCCGCGCCTGCCAGCTGCCCGACCGGCCCTGATCCAGTTCCCCGGCGGATTTCTGCTCAACAACGGACTGCCGAATCCCGGGTTAAGGGGCGTGCTTAAAAAATATTCCACAAAGTGGAACCGCGCCGATCTGCCCATCATCGTCCACCTGATGGCAGACCGCCCTGAAGAGACACAGAACATGGTGCGAGATCTTGAGACGGTCGAGAACGTGATGGCAGTCCAGCTTGGTTTTGCACCGTTGCTTTCAAATGACATTATTCTATTGAATTTGGAAATGTGCCTTGGAGAAATACCCCTGATCTTTGCATTGCCCCACGAGCAGGTGCTGACCTTGGGTCCGCGTTTGGTTCAACATGGCGCAGATGCGATCAGCCTGGCTTCCCCTCGCGGGGCTTTATATGATACGGATGGAGGATTAATCAGCGGACGGTTGTACGGGCCATCCTTATTCCCGCGCGCACTGGACGTGGTTCGCTCGGCAGCGATGATCGGGATTCCCATCATCGGGGCTGGCGGAGTGTGGACGGATATGGATGCGGAGTTCATGCTCAAGGCGGGGGCAGTGGCTGTCGAAACAGATGTCCGCTTATGGATCCCGAAAGATGCGGCTAAATAAAAGAAGAGTCCCGTCTTGCGACGGGACTCTTCCGGCCAGGTTCGGATTAAAGAACCACTACGTCGGCGGCTTGCAAACCCTTGGGTCCCTGTTCGATGGTGAATTCCACCTTTTGACCCTCTTGCAGGTTCTTGAAGCCGTCGCCACGAATGGCGGAGAAGTGGACGAAGACGTCAGGACCGCCCTCGCGCTCAATGAAACCAAAGCCCTTGGTTCCGTTGAACCATTTTACCGTACCGATGACACGTTCAGACATTTTTGCCTCCTAAGCAAAAGATAATAAGGTGACGCAGTATGTCTTTCATCGGGTGGTAAATGGAACAACTCAAATGTTGTGCTTTGAGCGATCTTCTTAATACTTCCACAACGAAAACGTACTTGCATCCTACAAGCGCAACTTTATCATGAAATTCTCATCTTGGCAATTATTTGACCGGCTCCAAAACGAGCACGGGTATTCGACGATGCGCGGCACGTTGCCTGTATTTTTCATATCCCTCGTAATAAGAGACCGCCATCCGCCAGTATTTTTCGCGTTCATCGCCTACGGTTTCACACGCCCGGTATTTTCCTGACCGTTCACCGAATTGAACCTCACAATCGGGGTTGTTCCTGAGGTTGTAATACCAGGCGGGGTTATGCTGGCGCCCAAAATTCGAGGCGATCAACCCGATCTTTTCGCCATCCAGCATACCGATGAGCAGGGTTGTATATGGCTTTCCAGTCTTTGCCCCCATGGTCTTGAGCTGTACAATATTCCAACCCAAAAGTTCGGTGATGGTATGTTTTCCATTCGTCAATTTTAGAACCACACCGTCCATGCGATGAGCGCGGGGGGCAAAAAATGCAGTAACAGGACGCAGCATAAATAAACGATGCAGAAACCGCTGAAGGAAATTTGGTCGTTTCATTCCTTCTCCAGCCAGATGGTGACAGGTCCGTCATTGTGTATTTCCACTTCCATATGCGCGCCAAATTGACCGGCCTGCGTCGGGACGCCGTGTCCACGCAAGAATTCGATGAAACGATTGACCAAGGGCTTGGCAACATCGGGCAAAGCGGCATCAATGAACGATGGGCGGCGTCCCTTGCGGGTGTCGGCATAAAGCGTGAATTGTGAAACGACAATGGCTTCGCCCTTGACGTCCAGCACGGAGAGATTCGTCTTGCCATGTTCATCTTCGAAGATACGCAGGTTCGCCGCCTTCTCGGCAAGGAATTTTGCCTGTTCATCCCCATCTCCATGACCCACCCCCAATAGAATCAACAGGCCTTTTCCAATGCTGGAAATGGTTTGTTCGTTTACGGTAACGCCGGCTTGGGAAACTCGCTGAATTAATGCGCGCATGAGATAAATGCAGGGGCGGGGTTAACCTGCCCAAAGGCACGGAGAGAGCGCCCCTACAGGAAATTTACGGGAGTTGCATCGCCTCGCGGACTTCTTCCATCGTTTTCTGCGCGATGGCGCGGGCGCGTTTGCCGCCGTTGATGAGCACATCCTTGACATAATCCGGCCTGATTTCCAATTCAGCGCGTCTGGCACGGAACGTCTCAAGATGCTTGTTCAAATTGTTCGCAAAGCGAAGTTTGCAATCCACACAACCGATTCCAGCCCGGCGGCATTCGGTGTTGATCATGTCCACTTCCTCCTGCGGGGAGAAAATTTTATGCATCGTGAACACGTTACACACATCGGGGTTGCCGGGGTCTGTCTTTCTCTGGCGCGCAGGGTCCGTTACCATTTCGCGCACCCGCTTGACTGTCTCTTCGGGCGTGGATGCAAGTTCAATATGGTTGTTCAAGCTCTTGCTCATCTTGTCCTGACCATCAATGCCGACAACCTTCAAAACCTCGGTATGCTTCACCTGCGGCTCGATCAACGCCTTGGTCTTGTAACGATAGTTGAAGGAACGCACGATCTCACGCGCAAATTCGATGTGCGGGGCCTGATCAATACCGACGGGAACCACCTCCGTTTTGTACAGCACAATATCCGCGGTCATCAACACAGGATAACCGACCAGGCCATAATTCACATTCTCAGGCTGCTGGCGTACCTTCTCCTTAAAGGTCGGCAGATCGGTCAATTTGCCGAACTGGGTCACCATTGAAAGGTAGGTGTGCAGCTCCATCACTTCAGGAACATGCGATTGTACGAACAAAATTGAATCGTCTGGGCGGATGCCTGCGGCGAGCCAGTCCAACGCCATTTCAAAGGTGTTTAATTTCAAATCCTGTGTGGTCTCCACCGTCGTCAGGGCGTGGACATCCACGATGCAGTACACACAATCGTACTCATCCTGCAACGCAACATAATTCTTGATTGCACCAAGGTAATTCCCCAAATGCTGGCGCCCTGTTGGGCGGGCACCTGAAAATACTCTTCCCTTTTTCACCATTCGCTGACCTCTTAATCAACCATCTTTGAGATGGTGGTTAGAATTTCGCCCGCTTCGGCGTGGCGCTTTGTCTCCAATTTGGAATAGACCAACTCCCCGTTCACACTGACCTCGAACTTGCCCCCGTCCGAGGGAATCACCGCCACCGATTCGATGACATGTTCAAAATCCTTGAGCAATTCATCCACCAGACTCACGGCCCGGCTGGTGTAATGTCAAACCGCGCAATAAACAACCTCGATCTTGAGCATAAAGCCCTCCAGAAAAAATGTTAGAAAATTATAACATGCCGCGTCCAAAGGCTTGTCACACCCTGTCAGGCGCGCTATAATGCCACGGTAGTTCCGGAAGGAAGCAAGGAGAAAAAATGCCAGTTTATACCTATCGTTGTGAGGCATGTGGAATTCAATTTGAACGCCACCAGTCGTTCACAGAGTCACCCCTGAAGACCTGTCCCGAATGCCGTAAAAAGGCGCTCAAGAAGGTCATCACCCCCACCAAGATCGTCTTCAAGGGATCAGGGTTCTATGCCACGGACCACAAATCACCGTCCGGCGATTCATCAAAATCGAAGAAAAGCCCTTCCAAGGAAGGTACATCCACCGAAAATAAACCCGCACCAAGCGAAAAATCGGAATAAACCAGATTTTCCGAAGCGCGACGTATCGTCGCGCTTCTTTGTTATCAGGAGAAAACAGCATCATGTCATTGGAAGATATCCTCAAAGTCCTTGTCAACTCCCGACAGCAGGAAAGCTCGCCGCAATCTGCAGACCCAATGACTGATCTGATTGGCAATCTGCTGGCGAACACGCAAACGCAGAGTCAGTCACATACGCCCATGGCACCATCCACCTACCAACCACAACAGCAGCAAACCGGCGGCCTCGGCAGCATGATGGGCTTTCTGGAAATGGTCATGGGTGGCAATCAGGCAGGCGTCACATCGCAACCGTCAATGGCAAATAACCCGATCATGATGCTGCTACAGCCTTATGTTGAAAAACTTGCCAAGAAAATGAACATCCCGCCTCAAATCGCGATGATGGTGGTCTCTTACGTTGCCTACAAACTGCTTGCCCATCATCCCAGCTCCGGGCGGGATTCGAATTCATTCAATCTCGATGAAATGCTGAACCAAATGAACTCCGGGAAAATAGACCAGAGCATCTTTCAGAACAGCGGCATGGTAATGGAGATTTCCAAATCAACAGGCTTGGATGAAGCCACCGCCACCAAAACCCTGAATGCGGCATTTGGCATGTTCAGCAAACAGATGCAGACAGGCAAAACCCCGCCCACAACAACGCGCAAAGCTCCTGTCAGAGGCAGCTTGAAATCCACCCGCGTAAAAAGGGGTGCAAAAGGTAACAGGTAATCCATCTGGCTTGAATCAGGTCAATGGAAATAAAGGCAACGCGTCATTGCGTTGCCTTTATTTATTAGATTATGGCGGTTGAACTGCCTGCCAAACAATGTAACGATTATTTGAAAAGACATCCACCCATTGACCTGTGATAAAGATCTGATCGTTCAATTTTTTTTCTATACGATATGTAATGATAAATTGTGGAATTTCTCCAACAAGGTCCATTGTAGTTTGCACACAAAGCCAGTCCTTTTCCTTTCTGCAACTCTGAAAAAGTGACATTAAACCCGTCTGCCGGCTGTATTCACCCAGCCATTCGCTGCCCCACTGCGCGACAAGTGGCTCGCGTTCAAGCAGAAACGGCAACCATTCTGCTTCATCTTGCGCCAGCAAAGCAAGATATTTTGTATTGACTGGAAAAATCTCCTGCGCACGATCCCCAAGCTCCAGCGCAGATTCATTGAGGAACGGCGAGTGCTTTGAAATTGCATTAATTCCAATCCACCAAATAGTTGCAATGATTGGGACCGAAAAAAACAGTGTTCCGAAATCGCCATGGTTTTTGTTTCCTCTTCTAATAAAGCCATACAGCCTGTTGGATAAAATCCAAAGTCCACATCCGGCAAAAAAGGACCCCAGCCAGAAAACAAACCGCGCATTTTCAGGAAACACTGATGTAATCAGCAGGAAGAATAAGATAAAATTGTACATTTTTTGCTTAAGAAGAAAATAAACGCCGAATAAAAACAAAACTACCAGCACAGGGCTTGTTGAAATTGGAGAAAAGTTAATTTGGAGCAATCGCAGGATGTCTTTGATATTAACGAGAACCGAAGATATATTTTCCCCTCCATGAGAATTAAAAGCGCCAAAAAACACGTCCCAACCATGACGAGATACAACAGGGATAATCCAAATAGATGCCACCAATGATCCAACCAGCGAAGACAAGATTGAATCGCCAATGCGCTTCAACCAATTATGGCTAACCAAGGAATGGAAAGCAATCCATGCAAAACAGAACAGGGCGTAAGCCAGATGGCTTAAGAACGACAAACCAAGGAATAAGCCCGTCAAGATAATATTCTTCACAGAACGATCTTCAAGGTTTCTGGAATAAAAGTAAATCGTCAGGATGGTAAAAATAAAAGCGGGAGCACGGACAATCCCTGCAGACCAGGCATGAGCGATATACAGTTCGGATGATGTGGCGGCAATAATCGCAGTGAATGCCGCAATAAACGGCGACTTGAACAATTTCAGAGACAAAAAGAATGTCAAAACACAGGAAACCAGGCTAAAAAGATGCGGCAGCCAGCGAAGAAAAAAATAGTATTTGCCCGTAAGCTTGATTAAGAAAGCGAGCAAATATAAACCAAAAGGCGGATAGGCAAATGGTATCCCGCCCGGCCCATAATAAGGAGATTCGATGGGCAATAGGAAGTTTGCGTCCGCAATTTGTTGCCCCATCTGGGTGAACAAACCGGCATAGCCCATGGGAAATTGATAAAGGATGGCATTTCGGAAAATCAAAGGAAGGGTGGCAACGATTGAAACGAGGAGCAAGATCTGATCAGTGGAAAAGCGGAGATATTTTTTCATTTTGGGTCTCATTGAATCCCATATATTCTCATATTTCCTCGCTGTCCAATAAATTGAAGACCAAGCTCCTGAAGATTCACCCCATCATTATAGATCTGCGGAAAAATATCTCCACGATAATGACTATTGGGACCTAGGACAAGGAAACGGACGCCCTGTTCCCTGCAGGCTTTTGCAAAAGCATCCCATGAATCATTGGGCAGGGATGGATATTCATCCCTTAATCCCCAAAACCAATCTTCAGACCACTCGCCTATCTGGCGGGGATGATAGGGCATGGTATTGGGTGTATAAAAATCATAGCGATCTGCAAACACTTCATTGGGAGAAGTCATGCCGCTGGCGCGCAAGGTGTATTCAATGGTTGTGAATACCCTGTATTCAGAGCGAGCTGTGCGGATCAAACCGATATCATAGATGACCCAGCCATAAAACGTTTGAAATCCGACTGCAACAAACAGGGCTGTGACCACCCACTGCACCCAGTTTTTCACACCAATATATTTCTGCGCCAGTTCAACAAACGCTGCCAACAGCACCGCGACAGAAGGCAAATAGATGCTCATCAAAATCACAGGGGAACGGGCACTGTCACTCAAGGAAATTGGGATGGCGTACAACACGATGAAAATCAGGGAGAATAATGAAAAATGTGCGAAACGTCCCTTTGGAGAGAGCAGGTACGCAAGGACCGCCGCCCACGCATGGGAAATGAAATAGAGAAAGAAAGGTTTATATAAATCAAAAGCACGGACAGGGTTTTCAGCAATCGTGTTAATCAGTGAAAACCCAGCGATCTCTTCGGGTCCGGGCGGATGGGTCCAATCAACGCCGTAAAAGAATTTGTAAAGATTAAATGCCTGTGCCGTCTCAAACACGCCATGACCTGAGATGAGATTCACGGCCACCTGCATTCCAGCCACAAGCGCCAGCGCACCGAGCAGGAAAAGGCGCAGACGAAAAGGGCGAATGCCGAACAACAGGAGCCAGCCAGCCAAAATCGCAAGGAAGGAAACTGCCGCATGGGTGCGCCATAGAAAGGATAGACCGAGCGAAACGCCGATCATAACCGCTTGAGGAGCTTCCAGTTCAGTTTGATCTTCGTCAAACCATTGACGGCACAACAAATACACGGCAAAGGCTGTGAAAGCGGCGCTGCCAATATCAGGGCTGAGGGTATTCGCATTTTGAAAGACGAACGGCGCGGCAATGGAGGAAAAGAACGCAAGGATCGTGGCGGGAATGGAACGGGTGGAAAGAATCAGCGTCGAAACAGAGGCGGTAAAAAGTCCGGCGAGAAGCGCATTGAGAAGGTATGAAAGCGGCAACACGTACGTGAACGGCATCTGACCGACGAGGAAGGGATATCCAAATGGATAAAACCCATTGTAAAGCGACTCGGGCTCCGAGAGAGTCATGCGGCGTCCATAGTAAAGGATGTTCCAATAGTCGTTGCTCAGGACGTGAAACTCAATATACCATCCGACTGCAAAGGTCAACCCCGCACCAAAGGCAAAGAACAGCCAGAACCATTTAAAGTGAATGCCCAGTATTTTTTTCATCACCATACTCTACAGATATACCTTCTATTTTCTGCTCATCCATACCGCCACCACCACCAGCGGGACCAGCGCAACACCTGCACTGAGATATGCCATCATGTTATACCCGAGTGCGGCAAATATAAACCCGCTTTCCAGGCTGCCAAACGCGGAGGCAAGCCCAACAAGCAGGTCATTGAAGCCTTGCGTGCGTGAGCGTTCCAGCGGTGAGAGTTGATCGGCAAGCAAGGTGGAACCACCTACAAAACAAAAATTCCAACCCAGCCCAAGCAAAAACAAGGCAACGCTCAAGGGCAGGACATCGGGCGAGATCGTGGCTGCAATGCATGAAACCACGAGCGTTGCAGAACCGATCAGAATCACAACCGCGCGTCCCCAACGATCTGCAAGCCGGCCGGAAATGATCGAAAATGCATACATGCCAAACGTATGCGAGGAAATTACCAGCGAAATATCGGGCAGGCCATGGTTATGTCCACGCATGTGCAATGACGTAATCACCATGACCAGCACCATCACCATCTGCCCCAATACCATGCTGGTGACGGCAACCAGCGCAGCGGGCTGACGAAGAATCGCAAGCACGTTTCGTACCCTGCCAGTGCCTGTCACAGTTTGAGGGAATTGCTCCGCCACCTGCTTGCCGATCTCACGCGGATCGGGGCGCAGACCGATAAACACAACCACTGCCGCAATCGCAAACAAAAACAAGCTGACCAGATATGCGCCGGCCAGTTCGTCAATGCCCCACGGACCGATAAGTGCGCCTGCAGGTCCCGCCACGAACGGACCGATCACCGAGCCAACCGTCCCGCCGATGACCACGTTTGAGATTGCGCGTCCCCGATGCTCGGGCTTGTTGACCTCCGCCGCCGCAAAGCGACCCAACTGCACTGCCGCGTTTGCAATCCCCATCAACACCATGCCTGCCAGAAACAGCGGGAAGGAGTGAATCGCAATCGCATAAAACGTCACGCCAGAGCCGGTCATGCCCATGCCTAGACCGGTTACCAGGCCGCCACGCCGTCCGATTGCGTCAAAAACGTATCCCCACATCAATGCCGAGAACGCACCTGCCAGCAAATACACTGCCGTCGGCACACCCGCCCAGCTTGCGTTCTGGCTGAGTTCCTTGCCAACAATGGAGTTGAGCGTCGCCGCGGCAATAAATCCCGCCGAGGCAAGGGATTGTTGCGCAAACAAAATACCTGTAATTTTTCGGGCAGTGGCTTCGAGGTTGTTCACAAGCAGTATCCTTTGGATGAAATCAAGCAGGAATTATACACTTTAACAAAAAACGACCCTGAGCCAAAACCCAGGGTCGTCACCACCTGCCTGCCAACCTACCAAACCACCCTACTTCCTCCTCCCCTTCTTTTCCACTGCCTTCTCGCCACGTCCCATCGCATCCATCACAGCCACAGACGCAATTTGCACGATGGCGTTCACATCATCACCCGTTTGCAGGACATGTACAGGCGCTCCCATGCCAAGCAGGATCGGTCCAATTGCCTTCGCATTGCCAAGACGTGAAAGCAGTTTATACGCGATATTCGCAGATTCAAGCGAAGGGAAGACCAGAACATTCGCATCCTTCACCGCACTGAACGGATAACGCTCGTCAATGATCTCAGGCATAACTGCCGTATCCGCCTGCATTTCTCCGTCTACGGGCAGGTCCGGGCAGCGCTCCTTGACCAATGCCACCGCCTTGCGAACCTTGTCCGAGAGGGGATGAGGCGTGGAACCGAAGTTGGAGAACGAAAGGAATGCCACATGCGGCTCAATTTCCAGTTTCAGCGCATAATCCGCCGCGAGGCAGGCGATCTCCGCCAGGTCTTCGCTGGTTGGATCGATATTGACAGTCGCATCCGTGAAGAGGAACACCTTGTCGTCCACGATCATGATGTACACGCCCGCCGCGCGTGCTGCGCCGGGGGCTGTGTGGTGGATCTGCAATGCGGGACGGATCACTTCGGGATAATCATGGGTCAGGCCCGAAATAAACGCATCCGCATCGCCCATCTTCACCATCATGGGACCAAGCACATTCGGGTCGAGCACCTTCTTATGCGCATCGCCCGCCATGACACCCTTGCGCTGGCGCAATTCATAGAAGGATTTTGAATACGCTGCCAGTTTCTTGAACTTGCCGGGATCAATAACCTCGGGCTTGTACTCCAGCCCGAGTGTTTTGAGTTGTTCCGTAACGACACTCTCGCGCCCGATCAACACGGGAGTGGCAATCCCTTCCTCCTGGATTTGATACGCCGCGCGGATGATCTTCTGCTCCTCGCCCTCGGCAAAGACCAGGCGCTTCCTGCCGCCCGACGAACGCGCCTTGTTCTGGAAAAAGTAGCGAATCCGCTCGCCCTTGCCCTGACGGTACGCCAGTTGTTCCTTGTACTCGTCAATGTCAATCGTCTTGCGCGCCATGCCCGTTTTCATCCCCATTTCAGCGACGGCGGGCGCTTCCCACAACAGCACACGCGGGTCCAGAGGCTTGGGAATGATGTACTCACGTCCAAACTTGATGCTCTCGCCACCATACGCACGGATGACGGAATCTGGTACGTCCTCCTTTGCCAACGCTGCCAGCGCCTTGGATGCGGCGAACTTCATCTCTTCATTGATCTGCTTCGCGCGCACATCCAGCGCGCCGCGGAATATGAACGGGAAACCCAATACGTTATTGACCTGATTCGCATAATCCGAACGCCCGGTCGCAATGATGACGTCCTTGCGCGCCTCCCTCGCAAGTTCGGGCTTAATCTCCGGGTCCGGGTTCGCCATTGCAAAGATGATCGGGTCCTTCGCCATGGACTTGACCATCTGCGGTGTCATCACATTCGCCACAGACAAGCCGTAGAACACGTCCGCGCCGCGCAATGCATCAGTCAGGGTTCGTGCCTCGGTCTCTACCAGGAAGCGTTCCTTGTACTTGTTCATGCCTTCCTTGCGGCCTTTGTACACCACACCCCTGCTGTCGCACAGCATAATATTCTCACGCTTCACGCCCCACTTGATCGCCAGTTCCGCGCACGAAATCGCCGAAGCGCCCGCACCTGAAATCACCAGGCGGATCTCCTCATGCCTCTTGCCGACGATCTCCAGCGCATTCGCCAGCCCGGCCGAGGAGATGATCGCCGTGCCATGCTGATCATCGTGGAAGACGGGAATGTTAAGCATCTTCTTTAGTTCTTCTTCGATGTAAAAACATTCAGGGGCTTTAATGTCTTCGAGATTGATCCCACCAAACGTGGGCGAGATGGCCGCGACCACCTTAATGATCTCATCCGGGTCATGGGAATCCAGTTCGATGTCAAAAACATCGATATCCGCAAACTTCTTGAACAGCACGCCTTTGCCTTCCATGACGGGTTTGCTTGCCAGCGCGCCGCGGTCGCCCAATCCCAAAATTGCCGTGCCGTTGGAAACCACCGCCACCAAATTTCCCTTGGACGTATACTCGTAGGCGTCATCGGGGTTTTTTTCGATCTCCAGCACAGGTTCCGCCACGCCGGGCGAATATGCCAAACTCAAATCCCGCTGGGTGTCCATTGGCTTGGTCGGCATGATCGAGATCTTGCCGGGTTTGCCTTTCAGACGATGATATTCAAGCGCATCTTCACGAGTGATCTTAGCCATAGTGCCTCCATTGATTAGATGACAGCCTCGATTTTATTCAAACCCTGTCATTTTTTTATTATCGCACGACTCGACCGAATGGAATAGTTCCTTTTGTCACAATTTTGGATGATAACTGTGGAAACCCATATATTCATACCCCAAGCGGGCCAAAAGTTGTGTGCTGTTTTATTATTTGAGTTTTATGCTGTTTCGGAAATACAATCGGAAACTGCCTGGGAAACCAGGTGTACCTGTTCTTCCGTTAATTCTGGATACATTGGCAGGGATAAAACCTCACGCGAGGCAAGTTCTGTATTTGGAAAACTCCCAATGGGATATCCCAGATCGGCATAGGCGGGTTGGAGATGAATAGGAAGCGGATAGTGAATTAATGTGTGAATCTCACGTGTTTTAAGATCGCTCCTCAATACATCCCTGCGAGGATGACGAATGACAAATTGGTGAAAGACGTGCTCCGAATCCACAGGCGGAACGGGCAAAACCAATTCCGTATTCGACAACCGGTCAAAGTAAATCGCCGCAAGTACCCGACGGCGCTTGTTCCACGCCTCTACATGCCTCAGTTTTACCCGTAATATACCCGCCTGCAATTCATCCAGGCGGCTGTTCATCCCCCTGACCGAGCTGACGTAGCGTTCCTTCCAACCATACTGCCGCAAGAGCCTGACCCTTTCATATAAAGTCCGATTGTCCGTAACCACCGCCCCGCCGTCCCCATACGCACCGAGGTTCTTGGTCGGATAAAAACTGAAGGCAGCGATATCACCCCATGAGCCAACCTTGCGTCCACGGTACAACGCGCCGTGCGCCTGGGAACAATCTTCCACAACAAACAGGCCTTTGAGGCGCGCCAACTGCAGAATGGGCTCAAGGTCTGCCGGACAGCCGTAAAGATGGACAGGAATGATCGCGCGCGTGCGCGCTGTCAGGGTTTGGGCAACCCGCTCAGGGTCAAGACCGAAGCGTGAGAGTTCTATATCCACCAGGACGGGGCGGGCGCCAGTCGCTTCTATGGCGGCGACGGTTGCCACGGCGGTATGAGCTGGAGCAATCACCTCATCATTTGCCCCGACCCCGCAGGCCAATAAAGCCAGCTGCAAGGCTTCGGTTCCAGAGGCAACCCCCAGTGCGCGGGAAACGCCGCAATATTCGGCAAATTCGGTTTCAAATGCCGCGACTTCCTCCCCCAAAATAAATGAGCCCTGGTCAAATATGCGCGCGAAGACATCATCCAACTCCGGGCGAATGCATTGATATTGTTGTTTCAAGTCGATGACAGGGATCATAAATAATGTTCCTTGTTCGCGCGGTAGTACTCCAACACCCTTGTAATGCCGTCATTGAGCGGAACCTGCGGTTTCCAACCCACATCATTTTGAATAAGACTGTAATCGCCGTGATAATCCCCAATGTCAATCCGCTTGCGGTTTCCGGGATATGGAATAAGTGTATAGTTCCCGCTGCCATGCATCTGGACCATGCGGCGGACAAGCTCAAGCAGAGTGATCGGTGAACCGCCCAAGTTGTAGATTTTTCCACGCGTGGATGGATTGACAGCGCACTGGAGCAGGGCGTTCACGACATCATCCACGTAATTAAGGTCGCGTATCTGGCTGCCGTCGCCGAATACCTGTATCTCTTCGCCCTCCAAAAGCCGGCGGAACCATGAGCCGATAAACGTCAGGAGATCATCCTTGATCCTCATGCGCGGGCCATAGACATTCGTCATCCGCAGGACACAGGTTGACATGCCATGCACGCGGTTATAGACAATGTGATACATTTCGCCCGTACGCTTGCTGACGCCGTTGTTATCAAGCGGGGTTAATAAATGGCTCTCGTCAACCGGCAGGTATTGTGCGCGCCCATAGACCTGGCGCGTGCCCGCAAAGACAATATTAATTTCAGGGTTAATTTGCCTGCACACTTCCAAAAGCCGTAACTGCCCAAAGCCATTCACATTCAAATCCTTGAACGGATCCTGCATACTTCCCATGTGACTTACCTGGCCTGCCAGGTTGAATAAAAACCCCTGTCCCTGTACCGCGCGCTTCACTTGGGTTTCATCACCAATATCCGCCTGAACAATGTGAATACGCTCCTTTATGTTTTCAACATTGAAAGGATTGGCGCCCGAGTCAGGGTCAAGGTTGTCAACAATGGTTACAACGGCTCCCAGCTCAACCAGTTTGTGCGCAAGGTTGCTTCCAATAAACCCCAGCCCACCGCTGATCAGCACGTTTTGACGGGAAAATACAGACTCAATATCCATGATGCTTACGCAGATGTTCCTTTTTGATCACAAGTGCCCAGTAAAGCTCTGCAAGCTGAACCAAAGTGCGGGCGATGCGCCAGGGTACAAAGAATTGCGACACGCCATATTTTCGGGAATAGTGAGTGACCGGCACCTCGGCAAAGACATAACCGGCATCCTCCACTTTCTTGACCAGTTCGAGGCAGATCGCGCCGCTGGCGCTCTTCAATTGGATCTCGCCGAGAATCCGCCTTGGGATCAGGCGAAAATCGCAATCCACATCGCGAATGCGGATACCGAACAGAAACCGTACAAAATAATGATATGCGCGCCCGACCAGGGCGCGCATAAACGAGTCATTGCGGGTCAGCTTGTATCCATTGACGACATCCACACCATCTTCAAGCGCATTAACCAATCCAGCCAGTTCCAGGGGATTGTATTGGGAATCGCCGTCGGTGTAAAAGACCCAGTCCTTTGTTGCGGCGGAAAACCCCGTGCGCAAGGCCGCGCCGTATCCCTGGTTGGATGGATGCTGAACCACACGCAATTCCGGATAACGCACGGTCAGTTCCTCCAGCACACAGCCGGTGTAATCAGTACTCCCGTCATTGACGACGATGATCTCGTACTCATCTGTAACCTTGCGCGCGGCGATCGATGCCGCGCTAACCATGCTGGCAATTGTGCCCCCGTCATTATAGGCCGGGAAAACGGCACTGATACTGGAAATATGTTTTTGATCCTTTTCTTTCGCCATTACACCAGTCATTTTCTGCCGATTGCGAACACGCTCAGCCCGTAGGGCAATCCGGCGTGTGCCACGAAAGGCGCTTCACATGCAAGAATGCGCACCAGCAGGTCATTGAATATTCCCACATCCAATGCGAGGTCGGACTGCGCCTCCTTTGCCGGAAACATCCGTTCGCCGAGTCTTTTTATCACAGCCAGAGGAAAGAGCAGCGCATTGGCATAGGACAGATGCAGCACGGAAAAACCGCCTTGTTCAAGCAATTCCTTGACACGTTTTTTTGTGTAGCGGCGGTGGGTATGGACGAGTGTATCGTGCTGGCCGCGCAACCAGTCATAGGCCGGCAAACGCAGAAGAACAAATCCGCCGGGGAGTAAAATGCGGAAAAATTCGCGCAGGGCAGTAATGTCGCTGGGAACAGCCCGCTCGTATAGAACGTCAAAGCTGGTGACAAGGTCAAATGAAGCGGAGGCAAACGGCAGGTCCAGAACGGAAGCGCGGGCGAGGCGGCGGGCATTTCGTTTACGACAAAATTCCAGCGCCTGTGGATACAAATCCACACCGCTTACCTGTCCATGCTCCGCCAGATAGGTCGTCATTGCCGCGCCTGTTCCACAGCCAGCATCCAAAATTTTGGGGTTTGGAGGAAGGGATACCCGGCGATCCAGGAGCGCCCGCGTGATGGATGCCATGCCCCGGTACCACCAATGGCGGTCCTCGACATGATACATGATTTCATACTCACGCGGATCCAAGCGGCCTCATTATGGCACGCGATACGACAACAGGATGGTCGTATCACAATCATATGCATAGTGAAGCTGGCCGCCGGGATGTGCGTCCGCCCAGTTTTCAAGGTCGGGAATTCGACTCGGCGGGGCGATAACGGTTTCGCCGGAAACAGGATTAAACGCATCCAGCGGTTCGGGGAAATTGATGACAGGCCTGCTGCGGCTCAGGAAAAACGCCGATGGATGACTGCCATGGAAATATTCAGCGTCGCTCAGCAGATACACACGCTGTTCGTTATCAACACTTGCGACCTCCCTGCCAAGATAGGACGCAAAGCGGCCGACAAGGTTTTCTGCAAAACGACATTGACCCGCAAACTCGGCGTAATAGGTCCATAAATTAAACGCAAGCAGGCTTGCGAGGACGGCGGTTACAGAAAACGCATAGGCAGTACGCATGTTCTTCCAGCCCAGGCCCATCAGGTCGAGGATTTGATCCAACCCCAGGGATGCCATGATGACTGCGGCGGGCAGCGCCATCAACATGCGGTAGGAATCCGCCGATGGAGGCGTTGCAAATACACCGATTGAAACTGTGGCACCCCAAAAGTAGCCGTTCAAAAGCAGGTAGGCCGGATCGCGAAGCCGCCACAAGGAGATTCCCAGGCCTGCCAGGAACATGGTGCTTGAGATCATGCTCATCATCGGCGCCTGTGAACCATAAAAATCAAGCGCCGGATAATAGATCAGGGACAGAAAAGCATGGGTGACGCGTCCAAGCAGAATTTGAGCAGCACTTTGCCCTGTTGTATCCATGATGCCCGCCAGGTATCCAGATTGGAAAGTCCCGCTTAGATTAAGTCTATGCAGAAATTCCTCGGGATGCCTGATGGCGTACATGGCGGATGGCAAAATGACGATAAGAAAACCACCCAGGAAAACCATTGCCTGGGTAATGCGAGGCTTGAACCATGGCCGGTAAAACAGATAAGCGATCAGCATGTAAATGATCACAAGGCCCAAAATCACCTGCGAAGTCAGATATACGGAAAAATGCCCTGCCAAAATAATTCCGCCCAGTGCGGTTCGCCATGATTCGCGCTTCTGAAGGCCGCTGATAAACAAATACAATTCCAGGGGCGCCAGCCAGGCGTCCTGAATATAGGCAACGGACGCAATGCGGCTGAAATGGATGTGGGAATGTGAAAACGCCAGGATGACCGCTGTGATCAAGGCGATCCTGCGCCCCCCGATCCAACGGGCAAGCAGGTAAACAGCCGGGACAGCCAGTACTCCGCCAAGCGCCGGCAGCAACCTTAAGCCAAAAGGATTGACCCCAAAAAGCTTCATGGCTAAATTGATGAGCTGCAGATACAGGGCGCCAAAATTTTCCCACAAGGCAAACGGGTTGCTCAGCATCCCGTGGCTTGTCATTTGCGCGAAAAGTCCGACATTCCCCTCATCACCATCCAGAACGCGGGGGATCTCGCCCAGCCTGTAAAAACGGACTGCAGCCGCAAGGAGCATCACCGCCACAACGGAAAGAACCTCCGCTCGATTGGCCTTCAACCAGGCCAGGCTGGTTTTGGAATTCATCGCCGTATTTGAATTCAAGAACGCATATAAGTAGCACGCGGCACTCAACAGCCAAATGGTGACGATGGGAATATAGTTGACACGGGTATACACCATGAAAAACGCCATTGCCGCCGCAGCCAAACCCGATAAAAGCACTGCCGTAAAAATCCAAAAGGCCCGCTCTTGAAAATAGAAGTGAACTGATAATCTCTGTAACAACGGTGTGGGCCTGATCACCTGGCTCAACATCAAAATGACCACCCCGATGAGCGCCAGCCAGGTATAAGGAGGCAATGCCCCGCTCTCATCAGCTGGCTTTGAAAAAGTTAGAAATTGGCTCGCCAGCAGCAGAAAAATACCAAAAAACGCAACAAGCCGCCGGATATTCCCAACTCCCCCTCCTTCTTCAGGTTGGTGTTCAGTCATGATATCTCCATTCCATCCTTCGTACTTAATCAAATTCTGCCTGATTTATTAAGAAACATTAAGATTATACTCAAAAATAAAGTTTGTTTTACACAAGCTTCAGATTCTTAGGGGCCATTAAGTTTCGATAACCGCCGCGCCAGACCCGCACCCCGCACCATTTCTGGAATACAACCAAATGTTAACAAATCTTAAAATTCCATGTATAATTGCGGAAACATTGAAAACTTCCGCCGCTCCTGCGGGCTTTGCTTGAAACTGACTGGAAAATTCGCGCACGATCCTCCCCCAACTTTGGGAGTTATTTTGTGAAGTCTCATTTAGGAAACAATTTGAGAAAACATCCGGCTTCACCTGACATCAAAGTGCCGAACGTGACATAATACCCGTCGCGCTATTTTGACCTACCCCAACCCGCCTCCTGCGCGACACGGAACTGGTCAACCAACCCAGACATTTTCACAGCCGAGGCCGTTTAGACGGAAGTCTCGGCTGTGTGTATTTAACATGAAAAAGATAACCGCCATGCAACCGCAAAAGAACCGCAATCGGGTGAACATTCACCTCGATGGGGAGTTCGCCTTCGGGCTGGCGCGCATCACAGCCGCATGGCTGAAGCCCGGCGATATGCTCAGCGATGAGAAGATCGCCAGCCTGCAAGCCGACGACGCACGTGAACGGGCATACCAGCAGGCCATGCTGTTTTTAAGCTACCGCGCCCGTTCAGAAAAGGAAATACGGCAAAACCTGCTCAAGCACGAGATCCCCGAGGATGTGATCGGGCAGACGCTTGAAAAACTTCGCGAGAGCGGGCTTGCCAATGACAATCAATTTGCCCGCGTCTGGGTGGAAAATCGCAGCACCTTTCGCCCGCGCAGCCGCCGTGCATTGACGATGGAACTCCGTCAAAAAGGGCTCGACGATGAGACTGTGCAAGCCGCAGTTTCGAATGTGGACGAAGATGCCCTCGCCTATGAATCTGCCCGGAAACGAGCAGGCAGACTCAAAGGTCAGGAATGGGGCGAGTTCCGCAAAAAACTGTCCGAGTATCTCGCAAGGCGCGGCTTTCCATATTCCGTCATTGCGCCGGTCGTCACCCAGGTCTGGAACGAGGCGCACGCGGAAGAAAAACATTTTGAAGATGAGGAACCAATATGAACCCGGTAAATCTATCCATAGATATCCTTGCTCTTATCGTCGGCGTTTTGATCGGATATTTTTTTCACCGTTATCAAGCCGACCGCGCTGCCAAGGGAAAACAGGAAAAGGCTGACGATATTCTAAAAGCCGCAAATACGCAGGCGCGCATGATCGAAAGCGGTGCGCGCGACAACGCGACCAAGATCATCCAGGCCGCCGAGGCGGAGATCAAGGAACGGCGCATCGAACTGAACCGCGAAACCGACCGTTTGGACAAGCGCCGTGTTGAACTTGACAGCCGCTTTGACAAAATGGAACAACGCGAACAGACATTGAACAAGCGTCAGTCCCAGGTTGATAAACGCTTTAACGAGATCGAAAAACTGCACGAGGAACAGGTCAAGAAACTCGAGCAGATCGCGCAAATGACACAGGACGATGCACGCAAAGACCTGTTTGCCGCTGTGGAAAAAGAGGCCCGTGGCGACATGGCACGCATCATCCGCCAGATCGAGGCGGAAGCGCGGGAGGAAGGCGAGAAGCGCGCCCGCAAGTTAATTGCCGATGCGATCCAGCGTGTGGCATCGGAACATGTGGCGGAAGTCACCCGCGCCGTGGTCACCCTGCCCAGCGAGGAAATGAAGGGACGCATTGTCGGGCGCAACGGGCGCAATATCAAAGCCTTTGAACAGGCCGCCGGGGTGGATGTGATCGTGGACGATACGCCTGATTCCGTCACCGTCTCCTGCTTCGACTCGGTCCGTCGCGAGATCGGGCGCCGCGCCCTCGCCAAATTAATTCTGGACGGACGCATTCATCCCGCCCACATCGAAAAGATCGTGGAGGACGAAACCAAAGCCGTGGAGAAGATCATCAACGAAGCCGGCGAACAAGCCGCCTTCGACGCCAACGTCACCGGCCTGCACCCCGAAGTACTGCGCATGATGGGACGCCTGAAATTCCGCACCTCGTATGGACAGAACCAGCTTGCCCACGCCGTGGAAGTCTCCAAACTTGCCGGTATCCTTGCGGCGGAACTCGGTGCAAACGTGGAACTTTCGAAGCAGGGCGGCTTCCTGCATGATATCGGCAAGGCCATGGACCACAACCAGGACGGGACACACGCGGGCCTGGGCGCGGAATATTGCAAACGCTATGGTGTGAATCCCATTGTCGTGAATGCCATCGCTTCACACCACCATGAAGTGGACCAGGAAACCGTTGAAGCGGTCATCGCTGAAGCGGCGGATGCGATCTCCGGCGCGCGCCCGGGCGCACGCCGCGAAGATTTGGAAGCGTACATCAAGCGCATCCGCTCGCTGGAGGAAATGTCCATGTCCTTCGAGGGCGTGCAGCAAGCCTTCGCCATCCAGGCGGGACGCGAAGTGCGCATCCTCGTCAAGCCGGATGCAATCGACGACCTCGCCTCCGCACGGCTGGCGCGCGATATTGCCAAGAAGATCGAAGAGACCATGCAATATCCCGGTCAGATCCGTGTGACGGTCATCCGCGAAACAAGATCAACGGAATACGCGAAGTAGCATGTCAATCCCCGCAGACAAGAACGCCTGCGGGGATTTTCTTTTTAGAAGGAAATCATCATGAAAACATCCTATCTCGTCGACTTGACCTGTTCGAATTGCGGAAAGCATTTTTTCATTAACGAAGTGCATACCTTTTGCCCGGACTGCCAGGCCACACTGATCTCGAACTATGACCTGAACGCCGTCCGCAGGGAAGTGGACCGCGACGGGATCCATGCGCGCCCGAAAGGAATGTGGCGCTGGCACGAAATGCTTCCCGTGCAAAACCCTGAAAATATCGTGTCCCTCGGGGAAGGCGACACTCCATTATTAAGCATCCCCCGCGTCGGGAAGGAACTTGGGCTTGCAAACCTTTTGGTCAAGGATGAAAGCAGCAATCCCACCGGCTCCTTCAAGGCGCGCGGACTTTGCGCCGCAATTTCCAGAGCAAAGGAACTCGGTGTAAAAAAAGTGATCATCCCCACCGCAGGTAACGCAGGCGGAGCCATGGCGGCGTATGCGGCACGCGCCGGTTTGCGGGCGTTGATCTACATGCCGAATGACACGCCCACCGCGAACATTCAGGAAAGCCGCATCGCAGGCGCGGAGGTGATCCTCGTGGAAGGGCTGATCAGCGATGCGGCCGGCATGGCTGGTGTCAAAGCGCGTGAAGAGGGCTGGTTCGATGTCTCCACCTTCAAGGAACCGTACCGCGCCGAAGGCAAAAAGATCATGGGCTACGAACTTGCCGAAGCTTTCAATTGGACACTGCCCGACGTGATCCTCTACCCCACTGGCGGCGGTACCGGCCTGGTCGGCATGTGGAAAGCATTTGCTGAAATGGAAGCCCTCGGCTGGCTGGCGGACACAAAACGTCCACGCATGGTTTCCGTGCAGGCGGATGGATGCGCTCCGATTCCCAGGGCATTTCATGCAGGCGCCTCCTTCTGTGACTTTTGGCCGGGCGCGCAGACCGTGGCATCCGGCTTGCGGGTGCCGAAAAGCTTCGCCGACCGCATCATCCTCGCCAACATCCGTGAAAGCAACGGGACCGCAATTGCCGTCAGCGACGAAGCGCTCATCCATGCCCAGAAAAAACTGGCCGCCATGGAAGGCATCTTCGCGGCGCCGGAAGGGGCCGCCTGCCTCGCCGCGCTGGAGGAACTCGTTAGACAAAAATGGGTAAAACCAGACGAACGCATCGTTATTTTCAACACGGGCTCGGGATTGAAGTATCTCGACCAGGTTGTGAAGTAAACAAAAACGGGATGAACTTGTTCATCCCGTTTTTGATTCCAATTGACACTTCAAAAATCGATCGCCGCCGGTCTTATCCCCAGTTCATCGATCAACGCATTCAATTCGGCATCGCTCAACCTGCGTCCCCTGCCTGCATGGGCGGTGAGCATGGCTTCATTCATGTTCGTGCCGAACGAGCGTCCGTCAAAGCGCGGCGTGGTGGTGATGACCCGTTTCACGCCGCGTTCTTTCAACAGGGCGATGTTATCCTCCGTGGTTGTATTGGTGACAATCGTCTTGGCGGATAGATCCCTCGGCATGTATTTGCGCATGAATAGAAAATCGCCCGCAATCAGATCGGACTCCTCAAAATATTTTGTATACTTGGGCTTATGTTCCGCACCGTCACTGCCGTAGAAGATCATGCCCATTGGGAAGTGGCTGACAATCGGCAGCATGACTCTTGCAACCCGCTTGAACGCACGAATTCCATAAATGGGAACAGGCACACCGAGAGCGACCATCAGATCCCCGAACACGCTTCTTTCGCTGACCTCCGCAACTGCTTCCGCCAAACCGATCCGATCCGCCGCGACTGGGATGAACGCCTGCTTAAAGCGGACATCTCCAAGCTGGGGCTTTGCCAGTTCAAAGACGCGCCGCTCGAGGGTGTGCTTAAGTCCGCGGCCGTCACACAGTGGGGTCTGCCGGACGCCAGAGACGAGCTTGAGCGCGGCATGAAGCGGATATTCCCTGTCATCGAGGCGGAGATATAAGTCCACACCGCCCACGCCGAAGGCATCCACCTTCCCGTCCAAATCCAAGTACATCCGGCGGGCCTTTTCGATGTCTCCGTCCGTGCCGATGCGCTCGACGAGAATTTCGACGCCGTTGAGGTTGACCGTCACGCTTTTATTGCGTTTGGAACTGCCGAGGCTGACACTGACCGCACGTTTCATTTATTCGCTCACGAAAGGATTGAATTTTTTCTCATGACCCACCGTCGTTTCAGGACCGTGCCCCGAAAGCAATCTTGTTTCATCGGGCAGGGTGTATATCTGCGTGCGGATGCTGTGCTCCAGTGTATCCCAATCACCACCAGGCAGGTCGGTGCGCCCGACACTGCCGTTAAAAATTATATCGCCGCAAAAACAGATGTTTTCCTTTGGCACATACAACACACAGTGACCCTTTGTATGCCCCGGCGTAAAACGGACTTCAAATTCGTTCGAGCCAAGGTTCATCTTCATGCCGTGAACGAAGTCAATGGTCGGTTCGGGACCGGGATCGATATCCAACCCAAATGACGCACCGCCGCCGCCCGCCCGCCAGAGGACGTGGTCATCGGGATGAAGTGCCACATGCGGCAATGGATTGAGCGCGTCCGCAATGGCCGCCGCGCCGCCGATGTGATCGAAGTGCGCGTGCGTGTACCACAGGTGACCGATGCGCCAGCCGCGTTTTTGCGCCTCCGCCAGAATGAGGTGCCCATCCCAGGACGGGTCAATCACGACGGCTTCTTTTGTTTCCGGGTCCGCCACAAAATAGGCGTTGGTCTGTGCGGGACCAAGGGTGAAGGAGATGATTTCGAGCATGGCTTCCTCGATTTACGATTTCAGATTTTCGATTGACGATTTACGTGGTGAAAATAAATAACCGATAACAATCGAAACCGCAATCAATCCAATGGCAATTGGATAGACGACAAACGGGTCGCGCTCAAAGATAAAGCCCGCAATCGGCGGGGCGATGATGAAAATAATCGCGCTGACCGTCTCCATTGTGCCATAAGTGATGCCCATCTGCGAGTCGTGGACAAGGTCGCGCGCCTGTGCCATCGCCATCGGGCGCGCGGCGCGGAAACCGCCCATCAAAAAGAAGCCGAGCATGAACATCGGCAAGCCTGTTCCCTGCCACATTAACACAGCGAACAAGGCAACCAGAGCCTGCGCGTACAAAAATCCGTTGCGCGGATTGAAGCGGCTGATCACCAGTGCCAGCAGGGAATTTCCCAACGCGCCTGCTGAAAACACCCAACCCGTTTCACTGAAGGAAAGTTCGCGCACACCTTTCAAGAAATTCGGGGTGAGCGGCTGGGCAAGGTACATGGCAAAGACCGCAATGGCGTAGATCATCACAAAACCGACAAAACGTTTATTCGTCCGAAGGCGGGCGGGCGGCGTTTCGGGATCGTGCCTGTCAATCGGCTGAGGTCGGATGAACAGGATGCACAAGGTGGAGAACACAAAGATGCCGAACGCGATGAGGTAACTGACATCCATGCCGTATTGCTCGGCAATCCAGCCGCCGGTGACGGGTCCGAGCGCCATGCCGAGGCTGAAGGTTGCGGTCGTGAGCGAAAGCGCCGTCCCGACCGACCATTTTCCACGGGCGGCAGTGACATAACTCCCGAGGGGCGAAGCGACGAACGCCGTCACGCCGTACAAAAATAATCCCGCCAGATAGAGCGGCAGGGAGTTGGCAAGTCCCATTGTCAGCGTGGCGGTGGTGCCGACCATCCACGCGGCGACCAGCAACGGGCGTCTGCCAATCCTATCCGCGAAATATCCGCCGGGGATGTGCGTGACCGCCATGAAAAATCCGAACACGCCCAACGCGAATCCGATCTGCTGTTTATCGAGCAGGAATTCGTTCTCCAAACGAATCGGCACGAAATTAAAGAACATCCCTTCGCCGAACCCCCACAGCAGAAGGGCAATTGCAATGAAAAACAGGTTTCGATTCAAAGTTCCTCTTTGGAAACTATGTCATTGCGCGGAGGGCGAAGCCCGACGACGCAATCCCCCAGTTTAGGAGGCTGCTTCGCGCTCCGCGCTCGCAGCGACATGGTTTATAAAATCGCGCGCCAACTCAAACACCCGCTGACGCGCCGCGTCGCGCGTGACGACGTGGCCTGATTCGGTGACGTATGCTTTTTCCTTCACTGGAGCATTGACCAGCGCCGCATAGATTTGCTCGAGATTTTCATGCGGCACATAGTTGTCATTCTTCGAGTGGATCAGCAACACGGGCTTGCGCACATCCGGCAGCGCCTTCTGCATTTCAAGCGTCAGCAGTTTCAACTCCGCAATCGAGCGGATCGGATTTTCAGGATACGACACATGGCTCTTGAAGGCTTCCTTGTCGAACCATGTTGCGCCAGGCGCTTCATTGGACTTTCCGCGGTATCTGACGAGGACGCTATACAGTTTGATGAGCCACACGGGATAATGATGGTCCTGCGGCAATGAATACGGCGTGGACATTGCGATCACACCCGCCGCATCCAATCGCGTGGACATCAACAGCGACAACACGCCGCCCATCGAAAGTCCCGCAAGAAAGATGCGGTCGGTCGAATCGCGCAGCAGGTGGTAGCCGTCCTCCACTGAAGCCGTCCAATCCGTCCAGCGCGAGCGGATCATGTCCTCGGGGTCGGTGGCATGTCCCGCGAGTCGAATCCCCAAACAGGTATATCCCTGTTCGTTAAGATACTCCCCCATCCAGCGCATTTCCTTGGGCGCGCCTGTAAAGCCGTGGACGAGCAAAACGCCTGTGCGATTGCCGGAAAGAAGAAAAGGTTCAGTTGTAGGAATGATTTGGGTGTTCACACCTTCATTATATCAACGAGCCCGCGCAAACCCAACTCATACGAACCCCAGCCAAAGCCCGTCACCTTGCCTTTGCACACCGCGGAGACCAAAGACTTGTGCCGAAACTCCTCGCGCGCATATACATTCGAAAGATGCACTTCGATGACAGGAATCTGAATCGCCGAGATCGCATCACGCAGCGCCACCGACGTGTGAGTGTACCCGCCCGGGTTGAAGACCACGCCCGCCGCCCACGTCCGCGCATCGTGCAGGGCATCGATCAACGCGCCTTCGTGGTTCGATTGCAGGCAGGTCACTTCCACGCCCAACTCTTTGCCCAACGTGATCATTTTTTCGTTGATGCCATCCAATGTCACCGAGCCGTACACTTCGGGTTCGCGCGTGCCCAACAAATTCAAATTCGGTCCGTGCAGAATTAGTATTTTCATTTCAACACATCCTCCAAATCACGTACATCCACCAACTCAACTTTGCCAACTTCAATCGGCAGCGCAAAACGGATGGACTTCGCATTCTTCTTTTTATCCACCCGCATCGCGCGGAGGATGTCCTCTCGCGGCATGTCAGCAGGCATTTGGATGGGCAATCCCAAACTGGACAACGTAGACTCAATCGCCTCGACCAACCCCATAGCGGCCAGCCCGGCCCGGGCAGAGTACCTCGCCTCAGCCGCCATGCCGATGGCAATCGCCTCGCCATGCCGAAGTTCAAACTTGCTGACCAGTTCCACCGCATGCCCCACGGTGTGCCCCAAATTCAACGCCGCGCGGAAGCTCCTCTCATACGGGTCTGCTTCGATGACCTGTATCTTCACCGCCATCGCGCGTTTGACCACTTCTTCGAGATTGGCTTTCACCCAGTCCATGCCGCGATTGCACATGGCAAACAAGTCAGGGTCTGAGATGATGCCGTGCTTGACGACCTCCGCCATGCCTGAGCGTAATTCGCGTTCTGGCAGTGTACGCAAAAGGCTTGGGTCTGCAATGACCAGCTTCGGGGGATGGAACGAGCCGATGAGGTTCTTTCCTTCGGGCAGGTCAAAGCCCGTCTTTCCGCCCAGTGACGCATCCACCATCGCAAGTAATGTGGTCGGGACTGCGATCCAATCAATGCCGCGCAGATAGGTGGATGCGGCAAAACCCACCATGTCACCGATCACGCCGCCGCCGAGGGCAATGACCGTGCTTTTGCGGTCAAGTCCATTTTCGAGAAAAGCGTCCCATAAACGCGAGACGGTTGCGAGATTTTTATGCTCCTCGCCCGCGGGTACGATCACGGATTTTGCATTGAAGAGGGTCTGGATCTTTTCGAGATGGAATTTCGCCACGTTTTCGTCGGTGACGATGATGGGGTTTTGCAGGGTTGTCACGCAACCAGCGTCCCCTTTGGGGAAAGCGCGACCTACATCTCCGACAATGACGTCATACTCCCCCATCGCGGAAAGGTGATACCTGCCCAGCGCAACCTGCGCGTGGTGTGCGTTTTGTTCGGCAGTCTTTCCATCGACGTGCAGTTTAAGGGGAAAAGAGTTGTAATGTTCGCTGCGTTTTTCCAACAGGGCGGTGAGTTTTTCCCTCAAATCACCTGCCAGCAATGGACGTTTTCCCGATTCTATTTTCATGCGTTCAAGCAAGGTCGGCAGTTCCGCCATGAGCAGAAGGATTTTGCCATTGGATCCTGCGAACGCGCGGTTTTCGTCACGGAGCAATGCGCCGCCGCCGAGGGCGATGACTTTGGCTTGTGAATTTGTCACGCTGGCAGCGTCCCCTTTGGGGAAAGCGTGACCTACGGTTTCCTTAAGCACCATTGTTTCCATATCACGAAATGCGGGTTCACCCTGTGATTCCATGATCTGTGAAATGGACATACCCGCGTTCGTTTCGATGACGCAGTCAAGGTCAATAAAGGGCAGTTTGAGACTCTGTGCAAGTAGTTTTCCGATGGTGGATTTGCCTGTCCCTGGGGGACCGTAGAGGAAGATGTGAGTCATAAAATTCCTTTATGTCATTCCCAAAATACATGCGGGATGTTATCCATTGGCAAGTCTTCAAGCGTGGCTTTGCGCAGGGTTTCAAAACGCGGTTTCATTTCATCCATTGAATCACCGCCGAGTTTTTCGAGCAGGGCATCGGCGAGGACGAAGGCAACCATCGCTTCGAGGATGGGAACGGCGCGCGGGACGGGGCAGAAGTCGGAGCGCTCGTACCTGGTGGGAGATTCTGTCCCCGCAGCAAGGTCAACCGTCGGCTGGGGAAGAAGCGTGGTGGCGATCGGTTTCATCGCAGCACGGATGATGATCGGCTGTCCGTTGCTGACTCCGCCTTCAGTTCCGCCAGCGCGGTTGGTGGCGCGATGCAAGTTAAAGGTCGAAGGTTGAAGGTTGATAGGGTCGTGAGCCTGGGTGCCGATGCGTTTTGCATTCTCAAACGCATCACCAACCTCCACGCCTTTGATGGCTTGCACAGACATGATGGCATGGGCAAGTTTGGCTTCGAGACGGCGATCCCATTGGACGAAGCTGCCCAAGCCGACGGGCAGGTTGAGCGCAACAATTTCAAGCACGCCGCCGAGGGTATTTTTGCCGTGGATGGTCTTTTCGATTTCAGCGCGTATTTTTTGCGCAGAGGTTTCGATGGGACAGCGCACATCCGATTCTTCGGCGCGGATGATGCGCTCTTCGTAGGGCATGTCGCCAAAGTCCGTTTGGATTTCACCGATGGATGAAACATATCCGCCAACGATGATGCCGAACTGCGCAAGAAAATGTTTGCACACCGCGCCCACTGCTACGCGCATGGCGGTCTCGCGGGCGGATGCCCGTTCAAGAGCGGGGCGCAGGTCCTTGTAGCCGTATTTGACCGCGCCGGTTAAGTCCGCGTGACCCGGGCGCGGGGCGGTCATCGGCTCGATGGCCTTACCCTTCCATTTGACGTGGTCGGCGTTTTGGACGAACACGGCGATGGGCGCACCTGTAGTCTCGCCGCCCATCACACCGCCGAGAATTTGCACGGTGTCCTTTTCGATCTGCATGCGTCCGCCCGAGCCGTAGCCTTGCTGACGGCGGGCAAGTTCCTCATTGATGATTTCGGGCGTGAGGGAAAGTCCCGCGGGGATGCCATCGAGGATGGCGGTAAGGGATGGTCCGTGGGATTCCCCTGCGGTTAAAAATCGAAGCATTCGTTCTCCATTCATAAAGCAGGGGCGACCCTTCACAGTCGTCCGAGGTTTCGATCAATCAGGGCGGGTCGCCCTTACGGCTTCAAACAAAACATCACGCGGTGGGATGCAGCCAGTCCAAATCTCAAAAGACAATGCGGCCTGTTCGATGAGCATACCCAAGCCTGTGGTGGCGGACAGTCCCTGTGTGCGGGCATCGCGGACCAGTTTGGTCTCACCTGGATTGTAAACAAGATCGTACACAAATGCATTGGAAGGTAATGACAGATTTCCAGGCAGGGGGGATCGGTCTACATTTGGAGCCATGCCGACGGGAGTGGTGTTGACTATGAGTTGAACGTTGGAAGGTTGGAAGGTTTGAAAGTTAAGTTCGATGGTTTTGGCATTCTTAAATTGCGCGGCAAGTTCCTGGGCTTGTTCGAGTCGGCGGGAGGTGATGGTAATAATCCAACCATGATCGGCCAATGCATACACCACCGCTCTCGCCGAACCGCCTGCACCTAATATCAATACCGATTTTCCAGCTCCCAATTCCCAATTCCCTATATGCCTCTTCAAATCAGACAAGAAGCCTGAGGCGTCGGTGTTATCGCCGACGAGTTTGCCTTCACGCAAATAAATCGTATTGACTGCGCTGATGGCATTGGCGACGGGTGTAAGTTCATCCATATATTCAATTATGTTTTGTTTGTGGGGGATGGTGACGTTGAGTCCGTGAATTTCGCCGGAACGGACTCGGGTGAGCAAATCTTTCAATCCGTGTTTGTCATCCTTGTGAATGGGGAACAGGGAATAGCCACCCTGTAAGCCACAAGCCTTGAATGCTGCATTGTGGATTTTTGGCGAAAGACTATGCTCAAGCGGATAACCAACGAGTCCAAATTGAAAGTGCATGCCACCTCACCCCGGCCCTTTCCCATGGGGAGCGGGACCGCGCAACGTGTCCAATACTTCAAAAAAATTTGGGAACGTTTTGGATACACAGGCTGGATTTTCGATGGTGACGCCGTCGAAGCGCAAGCCGATGAGGGAGAACGCCATCGCCATGCGATGATCGTTGTAGGTCTGGATGACGGCAGGGCGCATCTTTTCTACGGGATAGATGGTCATTCCATCCTCAGCCTCTTCCACGCGGACGCCGAGGCGCGCCAGTTCGGAGCAGGTGGCGTGGATGCGGTCGGTCTCCTTCACGCGAGCCGAGGCGATGCCGCGAATACGCGTTGGCGAATCAGCAAAGGGGGCGATGGCGGCGAGCGTTTGGGCGGTGTCGGGGATGTCGCGCATGTCCACGTCAATGCCGTGGAGTTCGGAGCGACCAGTGACCAGTATACAGGTATCAGTCTCTTCCACCGTGCAGCCCATTTTCGCGAGGATACCAAGGAAAGCAACATCCCCCTGCACCGATCTGCGCGAGATATTTTCCACGCGCACCGTCCCGCCACAGATGGCAGGGGCGGCGAAAAAGTAGGAGGCGGCGGAGGCGTCGGATTCGACGGCATACGTGATGCATGATGCGTAACCCGTAAGGGGAAGGCGGAACGACTTGTAACCATCACGCTGCACTTCCACACCGAAATCGCGCATGACGGCGATGGTCATATCCACATAGGGTTTGGAGTTGAGGTCGGTGGCGAGTTCGATTTCAACAGGGGATCGCGCGTATGGAGCAACCATCAATAGAGCGGACAGAAATTGAGACGAAATGTTCCCCGCAATATTCGTTTTACCGCCTGGCAAACCCGATGCGGAAATTTTCACCGGCGGACAATTGTTCACAGTTTCCAATTTTGCACCCAACTGCCCCAACGCCTCAGCCAGATCGCCCATCGGACGTTCGCGCATGCGCGGCTCGCCGTCCAAAATATATTCACCGTTTCCGAGCGTCAGAAACGCGGAGAGAAACCGCGCCGCGGTTCCTGCATTACCGATGAAGAGTTCAGCATTGGCGGCAGGGATTTTCCCGCCCAAGCCTATGACCGCCATTTCATGATTGGCCTCATCGAGTTGAACATCAAACCCCAAAGTTTGCAATGCGTTGGCAAAAAAAAGTGAGTCGTCGGAAAACAAGGCATTGGTTAAGCACGTGGTCCCATTGGCGAGCGCGGCAATCAACAAAGCGCGGTTGGTCAGCGACTTGGAGCCAGGCACGCAAATAGTTGCGTCGAGGGGGTGGGGGATGGGGGTGATCTTCATTTCAACAGGCGAAAGGCAGAATACGAGGGCTACGGTCTACCGCCCTCGGTCAAAGCAGTGTGAGAGTCTCTCGATTGATTCAAAATAACTTCGAGTTCTGTGTACTCTTCATCCTGCAAAGCGGATTCGATCTCGTCGAGCGAATTGCGGAAGGTTTGAATGGCGTCCAGAACATTGTCTCGATTGGATTGGAGGATTCCCAGCATCATGTGGGATGGGGTCCCTGCGAGGCGGGTAGTGGAGCGGAAACCTGGTCCGATAAAGGGGGAAAAGTCATGTGAAGTGGAATGAGCAAGGGCGGAAGCGAGCAAAAATGGAAAATGACTTGTGGACGCCAGGATGCGGTCATGGTCGGTGGGGGACATTTCGATGGGAGTTGCGCCGATGGTTGAGATGATTTCTTTCACGGCGGATGTTGCGCGTTGTGTGGTGCGTTCCAGCGGAGTGAGGATGAACGCTGCATTCCGGTACAAACTCACATCTGCGTTTTCCAAGCCAAGCGTTTCTTTTCCGCAGATGGGATGCCCGCCGATGGGGTCGAAGTTTTCGGGCAGGGCGGACATGGCTTGAGAAATAACGCGCTTGGTCGAGCCGATGTCCATGAGGATGCAGGGATGGGAAATGATGGCCGGCAATTGTTCAAGAAAGTTCAAGATGGATGGAACAGGTGTTGCGAGAATCAAGATATCGACTTGGGTATGGAAATTTGCAGGGTCGCTTTCAGCGCGGTCAATGATCCCTTTGGAAAGAGCAAGTTCGAGCGTGGCAGGCTGCGGGTCGCATCCGATCAGGCAGGCGCACTTTCCTTTTAGGTTCATGGCAAGCGAGCCGCCCATCAGCCCCAATCCAATGATCCCAACGGTCGAATGTTCCAGCGAAAAGCCGTCCTGCATGGTTACCACCCGGCAGCGGCGGGCTTTTTGACGGGGGCAACACGGCGTTCCATGATCTCGGCAATGGCTTTGACCTGTTTGACCATCTCGGCAAATTTTTCAGGCCTGAGCGATTGCTTGCCGTCGGAAACCGCCTGCGCGGGATCGGGATGCACTTCGACGATGAGACCATCCGCGCCTGCGGCGACGGCGGCGCGCGCGATCGCCGCGACATAATCCACATGACCCGTTGAATGCGACGGATCGAGAATGACGGGCAGATGCGTAAGATTTTTCAACACAGGAATGGCGTTGATGTCGGTGGTGTTGCGCGTGGTTGTTTCAAAGGTGCGGATGCCGCGCTCGCACAGGATGACCTGCTTGTTGCCGCCCGCGAGAAGATACTCGGCGGACATCAACAGTTCCTCGATGGTGGCACTCAGGCCGCGCTTGAGCAGGATCGTCTTGCGCGTTTCACCCAGCGCGCGCAGAAGGTTGAAGTTCTGCATGTTGCGCGCGCCGACCTGAAACACGTCCACATAGTTGAGCATCATATCGAGCTGCATCTGCGACATGATCTCGACCACGATGGGCATGCCCGTCTGCTCGCGCGCTTCGGCAAGGAATTCAAGACCTTGCTCGCCAAGTCCCTGGAAGGAATACGGCGACGTGCGCGGCTTGAAGACTCCGCCGCGCAGCGCATTCGCGCCCGCCTCTCTCACGGCGTGGGCTGTTTCAAGGATCTGGCTTTTGGATTCCACTGCGCAGGGTCCTGCGATGAGGACAATGTCATTCCCGCCAACGGTGAAACCGTCAATGGGGAAGACGGAATTTTCGGGATGTACCTGTCGCGAACCGAGTTTGAACGGCTGGGATATCCGCTTCACGCTTTCGACTCCTTCCAACACTTCGAACGGGTCCAGAGACGAAATATTGAACTCGCCCACCGCGGCGACGATGGCGGTCTCCACCCCGTAGGTGATGTGCGGGGTCAGCCCATGCGCTGTGACGGCGGCAACCACTGTCTCGAGCTGCTGGGGCGTGTAGTTGGGTTTCATGACGATGATCATTCGGTTCTCCTCTTTTCAGTGGTCTCGATACGACACTCGCCACGCTCGCGTCTACTCGACCAACATACTTTGATTTTACTGCGCCGAGACCAGATCGGGCCTCAGTTTTACAGCCTCACGCAAATAGACGTGGGTGATCCCGTCCTGCGGGGTGTCCGTGTTCCAATGCACCAGCACGCGAATGACGCGCGGCAAACTGCCGGGCACGGGAATCTCGCGTGCACACAGCATGGGGACGGGTCCCCAGCCCATTTGTCTCGCCGCCTGCGCGGGAAAGGTGGCGGCGAGGTCGTCGGTGACCGTGAAAACAGCGCTGGCAATGTCCTCGGGCTGCATGCTTTCATTCTCTGCCAGGATTTCCTCCAGCAGTTCGCGCGTGGCGTGCAGGATCAAATCTGGTTCGTCTGCAGTGACAGTGGTCGCGCCGCGAATTCCACGGATTGGCATAATTGCTCCTCATTGCGATGCAGGGGCGACCCACCCAGATTGAGCAAGATCCTTGACAACCTTGTCGGGTCGCCCCTGCAAAAGATAAATAAAAAGAGCGAGACCGTGTGGTCTCGCTCTTTTACGTGAACAGAGTTATATCCTGTTTACTTAAGCGCCACCAACGGCAGCCGAACCTCGGAAACCGTAATAAAAATAAAATGCAAACCAGCGGGCGGACTTAAGCATATTGTGCGCTATTCTATGCCTGACGGGCGGATGCGTCAAGGGGGAATTTTGAGAGCTGCGGCCGCACACAAACAGGCTGCGGTACACTTTATTTCAAACATGGCGGGCGAAAAAGCGAAGACGGGTGCAGATGCGCCTCTTCCTCAATTCCATCTCATCAGAATTGTCATAAAAATCAGGACGTGGGATGTTTTATTTCTCACTTGACCCCCTTCTTTTGTGGGTCTACAATCAAATGGTCTGACAAATTAAAATAACTCTCAAAAGGAGAACATAATGGCTGATTATTTATTCCGCGGAAACCTCGCCAAACTCGACCCCGACGTTTTCGCTCTGACCCAACTGGAGGCGGAGAGGCAATACCGCAAGCTGATCCTGATTCCAAGCGAATCGACTGCCCCGATGGCTGTGCGTGAGACCTTGATGTCTGCCTTCCAAAATATCTACGCCGAAGGCTACCCCGATGAAGAGACGCGCTGGATGAGCGAGGACGAGATCCTCGATTACCCTGCCAGCCTTGCCAACTATCGCCGCAACGGTGACCCGCGCTACTACAAGGGCGTGGAGTATGCCAACGTGGTCGAAGCGCTCGCCCGCCGACGCGCCGCGCAAGCCTTTGCCGCCAACGGTTTTACTGCCGATCAAATTTACGTCAACGTGCAGGCGCTTTCGGGCGGACCTGCCAATAATGCCGTGTATCAAGCCTTGCTCAGTATCGGTGACACAGTGATGGGACTTGACCTGCTGCACGGCGGACATCTCTCGCACGGCTCACCCGTCAACCGCAGCGGCAAATGGTTCAATGCTGTTCATTACTCGGTGGATGTGAACGAAAAACTTGACTACGATGCCATCCGCAAACTGGCGAACGAAGCCAAACCGAAATTGCTTATCGCGGGCTACTCATCCTATTCATGGGTTCCCGATTGGAAGAAATTCCGTGAGATCGCTGATGAAGTCGGCGCGTACCTGCTCGCGGATATTTCCCACATCGGCGGCATGGTCGCGGCGGGAGTTGTCCCCTCGCCAATTGGACATGCGCATGTGGTTATGTCCACTACGCACAAATCGTTGAATGGACCGCGCGGCGCGGTATTGCTGACCACTGACGGCGCAATCGCCAGGAAACTCGACAAAGCCGTCTTCCCCGGTGAGCAGGGTGGACCGCATGTCAACGTCTTCGCTGGCCTGGCGCTGACCTTCAAACTGGCGCAGACCAAGGAATTCAAAAAATTACAGTCGCAGACCGTCAAGAATGCGCAGGCAATGGCAGATCAGTTCGTCAAACGCGGACTGCGCGTGCCCTTCGGCGGCACGAATTGTCACATGCTGAATGTGGATTGTTCCTCTGTCATCGGAGAAGATGGCACGAAACTCAGCGGTGACCAGGCGGCGCGGATTCTCGATATCGTCGGCATTGTTGTCAATCGCAACACCATCCCTGGGGATAAGAGCGCGGCGGCTCCTTCAGGCATTCGCCTCGGCACACCATGGCTCACCCAGCGCGGATTCAACGAGAAGCAATCGCGCCAACTTGCCGATGTCATCGCGGATGTTTTGCTGGCGTGCGCGCCGCATGCGGTGGATACTGTCCGCAAGGGCAAACAGCGCAGGGCGAAATTGGATTTCGGTGTGTTGAACGATGCCAGGTTGAAGATCCGCAAGCTTTCTGAATCTGTGGGCATTGATTTCAAAGTGGAGAAGAGCGGATACCCGCACTTCTATTACATCGACGATAAAAGCAAGAGCGGCGTCTTTGAACTGAGCGGGCGGCGCATTCGTCAGGTGTTGGATTATGCGGCGGCGTGCGATATGTCCGCGTTGAAGAAGGGCAAATCGGCGGTGACGACGATCACGACACCTCATCCCCTAAAGGGGACAGGAGGCATGATCAAAGTCGTGCTGACCTGCGTAGACCAGAACACCTATCAAATTGAAGTGCCAGCCGCCAAGACAGGCATCGTTGCCACCTGGCTGCGCGATCTCTCCGATGGGTACATGTCATTCAACTTGAATGGCGAAAAAGATTTCAGTACCAAGCGTTTGCCTGGTCCGTTCCTTGTTTCGGATGTGAAGAAGAAAAATGTAAAGCCGAGTGTGTTGGTGGTGCAGAAACCAAACGTCAGCGTGGAGAAACCTTTCCATATCGGAATCAACTCTCCCGCAGGCAATGAAGCGGCGAAGCCTTCCTTTGTATGGAATGAAGTGGAAGGGGAATTGAAGAAAACGGCGCTGAATCAAACGCATCGCGATCTGGGCGGACGCATGGTTCCGTTTGCAGGCTGGGAAATGCCCGTGGTGTATACCTCCATTTTTGAAGAGCATCTTGCCACACGTCAGGCGGCGGGACTGTTCGATGTTTCGCACATGGGCGCGTATGACGTACGCGGCGCGGATGCGGCTTCGTTCCTCGACACGGTTTGCGGCAATGACTGCGGTGGACTGCTGCCCGGTGAAAGTTTGTACACGCATTTCCTCACGCCCGAAGCGGACGTGATCGACGACACGCTGGTGTATCGCCGCGGCTGGAATGATTTCCTCGTGGTGGTGAATGCATCGAACGATGACAAGGACCGCACATGGCTGGAAGCGGTGCGTGACGGTGCAGTGCGCATTGACGGAGCCCGCCCGTGGGCGCGGACCTACGGCTACAACGCCGAGATCCGCAACTTACGGGACCCGAAAGCTGGTTCCGCAATGAGAGTTGATATTGCGCTGCAAGGACCGAAGAGCCGCGACATTTTGTTTGCGATGGGCATGGATGACAAGGCCAAGGCGCGCGTTGCCAAGTTGAAGAGAACCGAGTTATGCGATGCCGTTGCTGGTGGATTTGATCTCATCGTCTCACGCACGGGCTACACAGGCGAGAAGATGGCGTTCGAGTTGTTCGTCCACCCGGAGCGCGCCGTGGACTTTTGGCTGGCGGTGATGAAAGCAGGCGAAGCGTTCGGCGTGAAGCCCATCGGCTTGGGCGCGCGTGACTCTTTGAGAACCGAAGCGGGACTTCCGTTGTACGGTCACGAGATGGGACTTGGTTCCCTGCCCGCAGGACTCGATACATCCACTGCCAGCGCGTTGGACTACTCGTCCCTCAGCGGCGGCAGGGACTTGGGCGTTGCCGAAGGCGGATTTGGTTCGTACGTGAAGACCTACAAGCCGTGGTTCATCGGTCGGGATGCCTTCGTGGCGCGCGAGCAGGAGCGCAAGGGCGTGGTCATCCGCTTCCGCTTCGACGACCAGCGCGTGCGCATGGCACACAATGGCGACCCTGTGGTCAACGCGAACGGCGAACGCATCGGCTTCGTGACTTCCTGCGCGATCGACTCGGAGCGCTTCCTGACGGGTCAAGCCTACGTGGATTTGGCGTACGCGAAACTGGACACACCCATCCTGATCCACCAGGGCGGCGTGATGGATCGTCCCGCCTCGGCGGCGAAGGTGGTCAGCAGGTTCGCGAAGTTGTAATCAGTCAATTCGGGTCACGACCTAGAATTGCAGGTCGTGACCCGAATTCTAGCTAGAAGGAAAATATCATGCAACAACAGCAGGCAGACGAGCAGGCAAAACGGCAGCAGGAACGGCAGAAACTGGAGCACGAACAGGAGGAAAAACGAAAACAGCACCAGCAGGATCAACTGAAGCTCGAACAGGAACAGAAAGAGAAACAAAAAGTGCGCCAACAGGATCAACTGCAGCTCGAACAGGAGCAGGAAGAGAAACGGAAACAGCGCCAGCAGGAAGAGCGGAAGAAGGAAGAATAAAGGCTGTCACCATCCCGCCTCGGCGGCGAAAGTGGTGAGGCGGGATGCGAAGTTGTAGTAATTGGAAATGGGACGGTATAAAGAGAGACCGTCCCATTTATTTATAATTATTTCCACTTTCCCTCATGAGGTTTCCAGTTTCGATGATCTTTTTCACCACTTTGAATTGCCAATATTTTCAGTGGGTATTCCAAGAACTTCCATATCTTCTCAACCATCAAAGCTAAATCCCCAACCTCACTGGACTCCAGGTCGTTTTTTCTTACAAAACTTTTCCAGCCATCTTTATATATAGAAGCGAATTCGGCTGTTAGGGACGTGGGCCTTTTGTATGGAATTCTTGTGTTGCGATTCCTAAATGTGGTGTCTATTGCCTTGTGTAAAGATTGGCTATCAAGCTCAAAATATTCGGAAATTAACCAAACATCATAATAATCCTTCCACCGACTAGGTGATGCTGAAAACCGTTCCATGGCATGAAATTTTTCGGCCACAACTGCCTCAGGTGGATATCCTCTTAATATCGGTGCGCCCATATTACTCAACAGAGTCGGATATCTTATTTCTTTACTCGGGGAGGTTATCTCATCAGAAAAACCAATGTCGATTTGCATGGGAATTTCCGCTCTTCCCAAATATCCTAGAAAACTGGCGTGAATGCCAAAACGGTCAGCATCAACCTGTCTCTCTTCAATCATGATTGTGTTGATGTCAAACTCAACCCCGTCTTCTGGGACTTCTACAGCAATTGCAGCTTTCACTGCCTCAAGCATGGTCTCTTTTCGATTACCGAAAGACCCCAGGAAATCTATGTCTTTTGTTGGCCTACGAAGTGGTATTTCCCAAACCGTAAATATCAAACCGCCTTTGAGAATAAAATTGTTTGCATATTTGGTCCTGAATAGCCGATAAAGAAAACGTTCCATGCCATAATGCTGAAGAATGTCGCCAAAAGGTTTTCGTAACCTTCTTGCTTCATTGGCAAGTCGTGCGTGTATGGAGGCGGGGATATTTTTAGGGTATGTTTTCACAATAGCGTCTCGATATATGGTCGTAGAATCTTTTCAACCCTGTTGATTTTTGCGTATTCGATCAGAAGATTTATATCTGGAGAAGATTGACGCATGTAATCTTTTAGAGCTTCCAGCGCTATGTCTTTACCTATTTGTTGGCGATATTTAAAACAATCAGTAACCGTTTTTTCCTTGCTGTATATTTTTACCATTACTCCATCGATTGTATGCTCTTCTATACCTGCCCCAAAAGTTTTTTCTGAAAGGTAAAAGAATTTTAGTGGGGGATAATCAATTCTGGGTTTCTTTATATATTGTGGCAATGCGACATATACCTTATCAGGAATTTGAGTTGTCAAATTATGAAAAAAAAGTGCAGATATAAGAAAAATAACACCTTTTGGTATTTGGAGTCCTACTTGAACCAGATCAGGGTTTCCCAAGGGCTGCGATTGCGCCAAGCGATACAATCCGCGAGATTCTTGTATCAATTCGCCGTCATGTAGCATCTCGTAGATTATATGTTTTGGTATTCCCAATTTTATTGCTGTAATTGCTCGTAGAATACCATGGTTTTTTTGGAAAATTTTTATATGTTTTTCGAATTTATCTTTTTTCATTGTAAGCACCTATACACTATTTTACAACGAAATTACTGTAGTTTCAACAGAACTACAGTAATTTCGTTGTGCCCAATGCCTTATTACAGAGGTTGTATTGCAGTATATATACTGCAATACAACCTGAGATTGGATATATTGACAAATTCATGTCCTGGTTTTACAGTATATATACTGTAAAACCAGGACATGAAAAGGAATTAGATCAATGCCAATTTCAAAAAACAAGAAACTTGTGCTGGAAAGTCATAAAAAAGAGGTCGAAGCCATTGTAAAAGCATCAGTCAATGGTTACCCACTTGTGAATCGTGAACTGAAAAAAATCCTTCAAAATATTATCAATCTCAAGTTCTATGAAGGTAACATAGGCATTGATGACCTCAAGACGTTCCTGGTTGAAGAAAGCCGACTCCACAAGATAGCATTTCAAACACCCAGAACTGAAACGCTTTATATCTGGGATTCGATTGACAAATACACGCTATTAAGTGCCCTAAGACCAAACGGTTATTATTCACATTTAACTGCGATGCATTTACATGGGCTTATAGATTACGAGCCTGAAAGCATATTCTTCAATAATGAGCAATCCGCTAGGCTGGCTGGCGGAAATTTAGAACAAAGCAGAATAGACAATGCTTTCAAAAAGAAGCAACGTATTACTACGGCTCAGACAAATCATGAAGGGAAAGTCTATTGGCTACTCAGCGGAAAACAATCAGGTAACTATGGCGTAGTTCATATTAAGATGCCAAGTGGCGCTGATGTGGCGGTGACTAATCTTGAGAGAACACTTATAGATATTGCTGTGCGGCCTGCATATGCAGGGGGAGTAAATTCGGTGCTTCGAGCGTATAAAATCGCGCAACCAAATGTATCAATTACCAAACTAAGCAAAACACTTCGTTCGCTGAACTATGTTTACCCTTACCATCAAAGCATAGGATTTTATATTGACAGGGCAGGTACCTATGGTACTAAAGCCATTAAAGAATTTCTTGCTTTTGCGCCAATTCAATACGATTTTTATCTGGATTATGAAATGCAAGGCCCTGCTTACTCCCAAAAGTGGAAATTGTATTATCCGAGAAGTTTGGTTTAAGTAAAAGAGTAATAAATATTCTATGGCGAAGCCCTGCTGGTATATATGGAGTCCTCCCTAATTAAGATAATTTTTGAGCTGGGAAATTTTCTTCACCCTGATTGAAGTCATAATCGGCATAGCGGTTGGACCTCTCCCTGATGAGCGCCGTGATCGCCGGGTCCGTTTGTCCCTCCCCTAAAGGGGAGGGTATGGGCATGGTTTCTTTTCAATGAAATTGTGGTCTGAGCTTTCAAGTCCATGCTTGGTTTCAAGCGGGTATTTGCTCCCTCCCCGCTCGTCGGGGATCGCGAAGCATTCCGTAGCGAAGCGGAGGAAGGGTTGTGGAGGGGTTTTATTTCCAGCCCCACCTCCTTGACAAATGTATCAATTTTGGTACACTCTACGCGTGGATGAAAACAAGGATCGGGAGCCAATCCTAAACGTAAAATTCTATAAAAGCGAATCAGGCAAAGAACCTGTCCGCGAGTGGTTGAAGGAATTGCCCAAGGCAGACCGTCAAGCCATCGGTGAAGATATCAAGACAGCCCAGTATGGCTGGCCCCTTGGGATGCCATTGATACGAAAATTGGGACGCAGACTGTGGGAGGTCCGCTCACATATCAGTTCAGGAATTGCCAGAGTTCTGTTCACTGTGATCGACAAAACGATGATTCTCTTGCATGGTTTTGTCAAGAAATCACAAAAGACACCTCAGGACGACTTGGATACCGCCCATCGCCGTCTGAAGAATATAGAGAAGGATTGAGAAATGAACAAAAAGCATATTGGAAGCGACTTTGACGACTTCCTCAAGGAAGATGGCATTTACGAACAAGTGCAGGCAGTCGCCATCAAGCGTGTGATTGCCTATCAGATCGCCGAAGAAATGAAAAAGAAAAATCTCAGCAAGACCGAAATGGCAAGCCGCATGAAGACCAGCCGCGCCGCATTGGAACGCCTGCTTGACCCTGACAATGTCTCGATCACATTGGTCACGCTCGAACGCGCCGCGTCCGCGTTGGGGAAGAAATTAAAGATTCAGTTGGCGTGACGCTCAAATGAATATCCATCCCCCTATCCGGATCATGGAGAGGAGTGTCTTTTTGCGGGAGTCCACTCCCTCCCCGCTCGTCGGGGATCGTGAAGCATCCCGCAATGCAGGTTTCGGTTTGTGCGCGCCCTGCAAACGGCGTATACTGAAAGTGGCACACACAGAAAGGATGAATCCATGGCGAAGCAGATCGGCATTTGGATTGACCACAAACGGGCGGTGATCCTGACGGTGGGCAAAGATGGCGAAGTGATGCACAAAATCGAATCGGGCCTCGAGCATCTCCGCCTGCGCGGGGTGTCCCGTTCCCGCGCGCCGTACAGCGCCCAATATCAAAAAGGGGACGACCAGCTCGACAAGCAATATGACGGCCATCTCAACAAGTACTATGAAAGCCTGATTGCCCGCCTGCGCGGCGCGGACGAGGTCCTGATCCTCGGTCCCGGCGAGGCGAAGAAGGAATTGAAGAAACGCCTCGAACGTGAGAAGGCCTGTCCGCCGGTTTCGGGCATTTTCCCCGCCGACAAGATGACCGACCGCCAGTTCGCGGCGAAGGTGCGCAGCTATTTTGCGCAGGCGGGAGTCCGCGCCTGAAGGCGCAACAGGCTTCAGCCAAATAGAATCGAAAGGACGGGCGTGACGCCCGTCCTTTCTTATGGTCATATTCCGGTCTCGAACAGCGGCTTAGTAACCGGCGCTCGAAACGTCGTTGGAGGGTCTCCATTGCGACCACTTGTCCGTGGCGGGATCGATGGTCATGTTGCTGGCGCCGCCGCCCTGCCAGAACACCTGGAAGATGTTCGGGTCGTTGTCGCGGGTGGAGGTGAAGGCCAGGTTCGTGCCGCCGCAGTCCCAGGTCGGGCCTGAATCGGCGCCTTCGTAATCCGTCACCCGGTATTCCGTGTCGGTCAGCAGGTCGTAGCTGTAGACATCCAGGTTGCCGTTGCGTTCGGATTGATAGGCGATGCGGTTGCCTTCCGGCGACCAGACGGGGTTGTTCGTGCGCCCGTCAATGGTGATGCGCTTCAGGTTCCCGCCGTTCACGTCGACCACATACAGGTCGGTCGCGCCGTCCTCGTTGGACAGGTAGGCGATCTGTTTGCCGTTGGGCGACCAGCTGGGGAAGGTCTCATCCGCCGCGCTGTCGGTCAACTGGAATTCGTTACCTGTTTCCACGTTGAGGATGAACAGGTCCCATTTGTTGTTGCGGTTGCTCTGGAAGACCAGCCACTCCAGGTCCGGCGAGTAGAACGGGTTGACGTCGTCGGCCGGGTCACTGGTGATCTGGATCTCCTCGCCGCTGTTCTGGTCGACGATGAACAGGTCGCTGGTACCGTTCCTGTCGCTTTGATAGACGATGGTGCGCGCATCCGGACCGTACATCGGGTTGGTGTTGTTCGATTGGGTGTTCGTCAATCGGACAGGTTCAGAACTGCCGGTCAGGTCGGTATAGTACAGTTCCACGTTGCCGTCGCGGTTGCTTTGGAAGACCACGCTCGAGTCGTTCGGGGCGCGGCTCGGGCGGCTGTCGATCGCCTCGTGCTTGGACAGGTTGTACAGCACGAAGCCGGGCTGTCCTTCGATGCCGTCCAGGCGGTAGATCTCGAGGTTGTCATCGCGGAAGGTATGGAAGACCAGGCACTCGATACAGATGCTGGGAGCCGCCGCACCAATGGGCGGAATGGGCTCATCGCAGTAGGCGCTTGCCGCCTGGGCGGTCACGTTCTTGTCGTCGGTAATGGACAGGATCAGGCCCGTGTAGCTTCCGTTGATGTTGATGGTCGTACTCTGGCCCGCGCCGAGTTGGAAGGTGGCGCTCTGCACCACGTTGCCATTATCATCCGTGATGACATAGATATACGCCACGGGCATGCCGCCGCCGTTGTTGGTGATCGTGAACCTTGACGCAACTGTGTCCATGATGCACAACCCGGTTGCCGTCAGTGCGGGCGGGGGCGGGGGCGGCACACAGGCGCTCATATCCGCCTGAGCGTTCAAGGCCGCGTCATCCGGGCTGGAGAGCGAATACGAGCTGGAGGAACCGTTCACCTTGAGGGTGATGCTCTGACCCGCGCTCAACTGGAAGGTGGCGGTATCCACAACAGTGCCGTTGGCATCCTTGATCTCATAGGTATAGGCCGCGGGCATGTCACCGCCGTTGTTGGTGATCACAAAGCTGGCTTCACCTGCATTGGAGGAGGTACATACACCCGTTGCGGCCAGCGCCGGCGGGGGCGGCGGTTGGACACAGGTCGTCATGTCCGCCTGGGTGGTCAGGCTGGCGTCATCCACGCTGGTGAACGTGTAATTACTGGACGAACCGCTGATTAAAATATTCATACTTTGACCCGCCGCCAGTTGGAAGCTGCCGCTGGTAACCACGCTATTGGCATCATCCTTGATCTCATAGGCATATGCGCTCTGCATATCACCGCCGGTATTGGTGATGACAAAGGTTGCCTCGCTCACATTGGCGGTACAGGCGCTGGTCACAGCCAGAACCGGGGGCGGAGGAGGAGGAATGGTACAGGGGGTCATGTCCGCCTGGGCGGTCAGGCTGGCGTCATTCGGGCTGGAGAGCGTAAACGAACTGGACGAACCGCTGACATTGATGGATTTGCTTTGACCGGAAGCCAGCTGGAACGAACCGCTGTCGACCAAGGTGTTGGTATCGTCCCTGATCTCATAGGTATACGCACCCGGCATATCGCCGCCGCTATTCGAAATGACGAAGGTCGCAAGGCCGGTATTTATGCCGGTGCATACGCCGGAGGCCGTCAAGGCCGGCGGATTTGGCGTATTGGTTGGCGTGTTGGTTGGCGTGTTGCTCGGTGTCACCGTCGGGGTATTGGTCGGTGTATTGGTGGGCGTATTGCTCGGTGTCGCCGTGGGCGTGTTGGTCGGCGTATTTGTCGGCGTGTTGGTTGGTGTATTGCTCGGCGTCACCGTCGGCGTATTGGTTGGTGTGTTGCTCGGCGTTGGAGTGCGTGTGGCGGTCGCCGTTGGGGTGCGTGTAAAGGTGGCCGTCGGCACCGAACAGGTCACGTCCGCGCGGATCTGCGGGTTGCCGGGGTGGCCCGGAGGAGGATCCACCTGCATCATGACCTTCTGGCCTGAATACGGTCCAAACTCAAAGGTCTGGCTCTGTCCACCGTTCAACTGCAGCGTGCCGGTTTCCGTCAGGACACCGTCGACATACATATACCAGTTGACTGCGGTCTTCATGTCGCCGCCGCCGGCCTCCCCGGTGTTGGTCACCGTGAAGGTCGCCTTGCCCTGCGCCGAACACACTCCGGTGATATTCAGGCTGGATTTATCCCAGACAATCGTCGGGGTCACCGTCATGGTCGGTGTGAAAGTCGGCGTGGCTGTGCTGGTCGGTGTGAAGGTCGGCGTGCTCGTTGGTCGCGCAAGACAATTGCCGTCCGCCTTCAACGTCACAGAGGACAGGAAGGATGTCGAATAGGTAACTGTCATGGTCGCATAACCGGCGCCATTGATTGACTGGGACTGACCCGGCCCCAAATTGATCGGGCCGCTCTGAGCCGGTACCGACAGGCTGTAGGAACCGTTACTGACAGCACCGGAGATATTGCTGATCACAAACGTGGCGCTTAGGTCAGGGTTGCAGAACACGGACAGATCCAATTGCCCATCCACAGGGAGCGGGGTGAAGGTTGGCGTCAGACTCGCCGTTGGCGTCAACGTGATCGTTGGTGTCAACGTGATCGTTGGCGTTAAGGAAGGTGTCCTTGTTATCGTGGGTGTCCGTGTGACAGTGGGTGTGCGGGAAGGCGTCACCGTTGGTGATGGACCGGGGGTATTTGTGTTCGTGGGAGTCCGCGAAGGAGTAGGCGTGCGGGTGGGAGTGCGTGTATTGGTCGGAGTCCGTGTCGGTGATGGACCGGGAGTATTCGTGTTCGTCGGCGTCCGCGTGGCAGTTGGTGTGCGCGTCTCCGTCTGTGTCGGTGACGGACCCGGGGTAATGGTGTTCGTGGGTGTCCGCGTGGCAGTTGGGGTGCGGGTCAGCGTGGGCGTGCGGGTCACTGTCGGTGTCCGTGAAGGGGTGGGTGTGCGGGTGGGTGTGAGTGACGGTAACGGCAGGCACGTCCCGGTGGCGGAAAGATTCACCTGCTCGAGCGTGGAGGTCGTGTAATTGACTTTGACCGTGGCATTCCCTGCAGTGACGAAGGAGATCTTCTGGCCTGCAGCCAGGTCCAGCGAGAAATTTTGCGTCGGCTGTCCGGGCTCTTCGACCGAATAACTGCCGCCGCTTAAGTCACCGCCGGCATTGGTAATGGTAAACGTGGCGGAAAGATTATTATTACATTGCACACCCAAACCGATATAAGGCTCGTTAACCAACGACAAGGCTGCGGCGGCCTCTGGGGTGGGGGTGCTCGTTTCGGTTGGAGTGGAAGTGACTGTCTCAGTCGGCGTGGGGGTATCGACCACAGGGAGACTGGGATCAACCGTCTCCGTCGGTGTGGGAGTATCCACAATCGGGAGTGCGGGATCCACTGTGGCTGTCGGGGTCTCCGTTGGAACGTCTCCGCCCGCCGCAGGTTCCACAGGGGCTTCCACGGTGGGAGAAGGAGTATATGTGGCGGTTGGGTTTCCACCATCACCGCCCTCTGCAGTCGGCGGATCTTCCGCAGGTGGCGGAGGCGGCGGATCTTCCGCAGGCGGCGGATCTTCTGGAGGAGGCGGATCTTCTGGAGGTGGCGGCTCCTCACCGCCTTCACCGCCGCCGGTTCCGGAAAGGAAATCAGCGGGAGCGCATGCCGCCAGGATGAGCGATAATATGACGGCTACTGATATGAACTTCAAGATGATGGAATACTTTCTCTCTCTCATATGGCCTCTGCTTTACTGTAAGTATTAAATAAACTAAAAAATAAAAACCAATGCCGCTATTTCGGTGAACGGGATAACCCCCTGCTTCGTCAACGGCTCAACCCGCAAGCCGGCATGGAGGATGCATCCTTTTATTATATCGAAAAGAACGGCGATTGTCACCTGCTGTCATCCTGTTTATTATATTAATGGGTTTCACGTTAGCCGTTTTATGTGAAGCAAAGTACAATTGGTCCTTTTATAAATCCATAGTCTTAGTCGCCCGCCCGGACAAAAAAGGGTCGAGGCAGCTTATTGGATTTTAGGGAGGGAGAATTCCCCGCCCGGTTTCCGATCGCCTCTTCTCCGATCAGACCGGCAATGGTATTATTTTGCCTGGATTGATATTAATGAATGGTTCCATTCGGTTCCCTAATTAAATAATATGCGCTAGAATACGGAACAGTTTATCCCATGACGATAAGGAGTCTTACAAAAATTATGAAAACCCAGCCTTCCCCCCGCCGCTTGATCGCCTTTTTACTGGTCGTTATGATCGTACTGACCGGCTGCCAGCCAAAGAGCGACGCCACAGACACGCCGCCATCGGATGTAACAACCGCTGGTACATCCCCCGCCCAGTCAGGGTCGCCCGCCGCCATCAGCGCAAACATCAACCTCGATCCCGCCCTGACACAGGATGCTGATTCATTAATGGTATCCCAATACCTATATGAAGGCCTCCTGCATTTGGACGCAAACGGTAATCCGCAACCTGGAATCGCACAATCGTGGGTGGTTTCCGACGATCAGCTGGACTACATCTTTACGCTGCGTTCGAACGCCGTATTTAGTGACGGCACACCCATCACCCCGGATGTGGTGGTGGATAATTTCTACCGCTGGTTCGACCCAAATAGCCCCCTGCGCGGAAGCGGGGAGTATGCCGCCTGGGGACGCATTTTCCTCGGGTTCAACGGCGAGAGGGATTCTGAAAACCGCGCCAAATCCACCGTCGACGGCATTCAGAAGGTCGACATCAATACGGTATTGATCCATCTCAACCGCCCTGTGCCGGAGATGCTCACCTATCTGGCGGACCCCGCCTTTGCCATTCTTAATACGGATGCCCTGGCATCCGGCAACTATGGCGGGCAGGAAAGCACCATCATCTCCAGTGGACCCTACACGGTTTCCTCCTGGACGGATGCAGGATTAACCCTCAGTCCCAACCCAAACTATTGGGGGGACAAACCCAACAGCGATCTGACCTTCACCTGGCGCTAACACGGCAGGCCGTGCGTATATAAGTCGAAAATACGCAGGAGGGGAATTTCATCCTGCGCTGACATGGAATCGAAAGGACGGGCATGGCGCCCGTCCTTTCTACTTGCACATACTATGGAGAAGAAGATGCTTTTATTGAGGCGGGAGCAGAACCGCGTCAATCACATGGATCACACCGTTGGAGGCTTCGATATCGGTGATGATGACTTCAACGGTGTCGTTCAGGAAGACCTTGCCGTCACGGACGGTGATGGTGATGTCCTTGCCGAGCACGGTGGGCGCGGCGGTCAGACCGACCACATCCGCAGCCATGACCTTACCGGACACCACATGGTAGAGCAGGATGTCGGTCAGGGCTTGCTTGTTCTCGGGCAGCAGCAGGCTGTCAAGCGTGCCTGCGGGCAGGGCGGCAAAGGCGTCATTGGTGGGGGCGAAGACCGTGAAGGGACCTTCTCCGCTCAGGGTTTCGACCAGTTCCGCGGCGGTCAGGGCAGCCACGAGGGTGCTGAAGCGTTCGTCAGCGACGGCGATGTCCACGATGGTCTGTGCTTCCTCATCGGAGGGCAGGATGACCGCGTCGATGACATGGATCACGCCGTTGGAGGCCTCGATGTCGGTAATGATGACCTTGGCTTCGTTGATGTACACATTGCCCATGTCAACCTTGATGGCAACATCTTTGCCGAGCACCGTGGTGGCGCTGGTGAGGGCGGTCACATCCGCAGCCATGACCTTGCCGGAGACGACATGGTAAAGCAGGATGTCGGTCAGGGCTTGCTTGTTCTCGGGCAGGAGCAGGCTTTCGACGGTGCCTTCCGGAAGAGCAGCAAAGGCGTCATCGGTCGGGGCGAAAACAGTGAAGGGACCTTCGCCTTTGAGCGTGTCAACCAACTCAGCGGCACCGAGAGCGGCGGCGAGGGTCGTGAAGCGACCGTCCGCAACTGCGATGTCAACAATATCACCCAGAGGCACCGGGGCTTCTGTGGGAGGCACCGGGGTCGGGGGGACCGCCGTGGGGGCGGGGGTGGCTTGCGGACCGCACGCGGCGAGCGCGAAGGCAGCGATCATAACCACCGATAAAAAGATTGAAGTGCGTTTCATGTTTGTTTCTCCTATTTCCTTGGTCTAATTCCTGTTCATGTTTTGTACAGGTTATTTCGATATTATAAAGGTTTTGCAAAGGTTGTCAATGTTCAGGACTAGGTTCTCATAAAACGCTTAGTTTTTGGCAAATTCAGATCTTTTACCTTCCCATTCACAACATCTCAATATTTTTTGCCAATGGCAATTGACAGTAAGAAGCTGTATGATGGACTTGTCCGTGCGGTACATATTTCAAATTGGAGGATCTCATGTCAAAAGATTCAGTACGTCAACTCGCCAATGCTCTTTCGGTCTTGCTCGCGCTTGCCGTCAACATCCTTGCCAGCACCCTGCCGCTCAACGGACAGAACACGGGCGAGATCTCGGACCGCTTCCTCGTGTACTTCGTCCCTGCGGGCTATGTCTTCGCCATTTGGGGCATCATCTACATTGGCTGGCTCGCCTTCGCCTTCTTTCAGTATTCCCCCGCACAAAAGGAAAGTCCGCGCCTGCGCAAGTTGGGTTATGCCTTTGCCCTGAGCGGCGTCTTCAACGCCGCATGGCTGTTTTGCTGGCATTACAATGCCTTCGGCTTGAGCGTGGTCGTCATGCTCGCCCTGCTGGCGGCACTCATCGTCAGTTACCTGCGTTTGAACGTCGGTCTTACGCCTGTGGGCAATGCCGAAAAATGGAGCGTGGACATCCCCTTCAGCATCTACCTCGGCTGGGTCAGCGTCGCCACCATTGCCAACGTCACTTCCTATCTCTATTCCATCAACTGGGACGGCTTCGGCATCGCGCCGCAGGTCTGGGCGGTCATCATGCTGGCCGTCGCCAGCGTGGTCGGGCTGTTGATGACCCTCACCCGCCGCGACTCGGCGTACACCTCTGTATTCGTCTGGTCGTTCATCGGCATCGCCCTGAAACAAGCCGCCGAGCCGCTGGTCGCAAACAGCGCCTGGGTTGCGGCCGTCGTCGCGCTTGGGCTGGCAGTCTACAGCATCATCCAACGCAGACGGGCATAATTTGGAGTCAGCCAGTTCGCTGGCATATCGGGAGCATACCCCTTCGGGGCACGTAGCTCCCTGACTCCATAATTTTAAAATGGTAAGATTGGCGCACTCAAAAGGTGCGCCGATTATGTTTAACATCTCCAATGCCCGCTTCGCTTTTTTGGATATCGAAACCACGGGACTTTCCCCCTGGTTCGGGGACCGCATCTGCCAGGTCGCCGTCGTGCTGACCGAAGGCAAGCGCATCAAAGGGACCCTGGACCTGCTCATCAACCCCGAGCGGACTCTTTCGCCCTCGGCAGCGCACGTCAATGGACTGGATGAGTCAAAACTGTCAGCGGCGCCGAAGTTCAGGGAGGTCACCGGCCGGCTCGACGCGTCGTTCGAAGATGCGGTGGTCGTCTGCCACAATGCCAGGTTCGACATCCAATTCCTCGATAACGAATACCGCAAACTGCATCGGACCATCGAATTCCCGAATTTGATCGACACATTGTTGATGTCGCGCCAGTTCTATGAACTGCCGTCGTACAGCCTGAAACATCTCGCGCAGGATTTCAGCGTGGCGGCCAACGTGAGCGGTTCGCAGGCCCTCGCGGATGCGTTGACGATGAAGAACCTGTTCTTCGCCATGACCGATTCGCTCAAGTCCATCGACAAGTCACTGGATGATTTCATCGGCATTTACAACTCGCCCGCCTGGCCCCCCGAAGGCGTGTACCTGCCCACCGAATTGAGCGAAGCCATCCACAGCGGAAAGCGCCTGTTCATCAAATATATGGACAAGGACGGCGAGACCTCCGAACGTTGGATCACCCCCAGGGACGTGGTCGGCCTGGCAGATTACATTTACCTGCAAGCCTACTGCCACACCCGCAACGCCGAGCGGACCTTCCGGCTGGATCGGGTTGTTGAGTTTGCAGTGGAAGAGGGGAAGGAGTAATGTCGCTGCGAGGCGTACTTGTTTTTAGCCGAAGCAGTCTCCCCATAACAGGGATTGCTTCGTCGAAAAGAACAAGAGCCCTCCTCGCAATGACATTTTATACACTCACGAAGCCGAGCGGACGTTTCGGCTGGATCGAGTTGTTGAGTTTAAGGTGGAGGATGGGAAGGAATAGTTCCATTTCTAGTGGTTTGTTGTCTAAGTTTTGCAATAAATTCGAAACGCGCCATTGGTTCCTTAGGCATGATATCAAGCCCGGTTTTAACGCCATGAGCGGGTGCATGATTTTCAATTCGTTGTAGTATTTATCCAACAGACCACTAGCGCAAAAGACGCGAAGCAATCTAGGGCATTTTTGTTTTATAATGCCTTAAGCCATGGTGGATAAGGTATCAAAGGGTCTGACTCGCACAATTTCTTTGTTAATTACTTTGCTTAATTAATAAAATAATCGGAGAATAACCAATGCTAGAAATAAGAGAACTTAATCATTGGGATGAATTTGAACGTGCTGTAAGACATACAATAATTGAGGATAGAGACTACGATACGCCTAGATACACTATTTTCAGAGGACAACCTGACGCCAAATGGCACTTAAGAACTACATTGGAAAGAATGGTTGGGGGAAATATGCAAGCCGAAAATTATTTTAGATTAATTGAGAGTATTCAAACACAAATTGAAACCTTCATAAATCAAAGGTGGGAATTGCCAGATTATGAAGATTTCCAAAAAAACCTCACCGACCATCACAAAATAGATGAGCAGACCTTTTTTTACATGACGTACCTGAGACACTTTGGGTTTCCATCTCCATTACTTGACTGGACGAGATCACCTTTTGTAGCTGCATATTTTGCGTTTAGAGATGCATCAAGTTCTGCAGAGAAAGTAGCAGTATACATGTATTCAATAAGCATGTCTGATGCTGGGGTGCGAGTTGATCAGTGTCCCTATGTTTCCCTTATAGACAAATCACCTCGAAACAATAAAAGACACGAACTTCAACAAGGTGTTTATACAATTTGCCTTAAAGAGGAAAACGAAAGGATTTATTTTTCTGATCATGAAGAGGGAGGCGTGAAAGACGAACACCGCATTCCGTTTGTTACAAAATTTATTCTTCCTGCGAGTGAACGTTTGAATGCATTTTGCGCTCTGCAAACTTATAATATAAATCCTTACTCTTTGTTTGGAACGGAAGAAAGCCTGCTGGAAAGTTTGTTCTTTGAAAGATATAGAAACGCATTATTAAATAAAATGGCTATTGAAAATCGTGCTCGTAAATTTCCAGGCCACGATAATATTGATGCCAATGATATAAACAGCCTATGGTGGTAGTTGTATGTAATAAACATATTCCGAATTTAGATCAACGAAAAGCAAACGGTTGTCTATATTGTTTCAAGTCAGTTACTTTTCCTTCAATATCTCCCCCAACGCCCACTTGAACACCTCATACGGCTGTGCGCCGGCGATGACGAAGCAATCTCCTTGTTCGTTGGAGATTGCTTCGCCCACTTCGTGGGCTCGCAACGACATTAATCGAGATAGTAACGCGAGCAGAAATACTCTTCGCCGGAGGGGGCGATGGCCTTGACAGGCCAGTCCCTGTCCACGATCTCGTATGCATCGAGTTCATCCTTGACGGAAGCCAGCGCGTTATCCGCATGGAGGCGGGCGAAGTGGAAGGATTGCCAGGTCCGCCCGCCTTCGTCCCCTCCGCGCTGGTGGCGGATACATGCCAGAGCCGCGCCCACCTTCTCATCGACGGAATCCGGCAGGGTCGGGGAGCGAAGCGAATCGACAAGAGTGGGGACGGCATCATCGGACAGTTCGATGAAATACTGCGAGTCCAGGTCTTCTGCGGCTTGTCCATTGATCTCACGCTGGATGTTCTGCTTCACGATAAAGGTATCCACATTCAGGATGGGAAGCGAGACGGCAAACCCAAAGGAAGCGATCAGCATGGCAAAGGCGAAGGCGCGCTCCTTGCGCAGGATCTCCAAAACGATGGTGGCGATGAGCAGCAGGCCGATCCAGACGAGGAAGACGTGGGTGTAGGTGCGCAGGCGCGAGAAGCCATACGCCGCTTCATACAGGACGAGACGCTGGTACGCCGAAACGAGCATGACCAACAGAAGGGCGACGAGCGCGATACCCAAGCCTGAATATATTTTTCGCTGTAGTTCGGTCTCGCGTTTGGTGACCCCGCTCAGGGTAAGCAGCATCAGCAAAGCGAAGAACGCCACCGTGACCAGTTCGCCAAATCCGCGGCGGGCGTACTCGGCGTAGGTATAGCCTTCGATGGTGATGTTGGCATTCCCGCCGAAGAAGTATTGGAACTGGATGACCACAAAAATGGTAAACAGCAGGACCACGCTTCCCAGCACAATGCTCGATTCAGTGAAACCAAGGAAGGGGGGAACCATGGGTTTTTCCTCGCCGATCAGCCTTTCATCCTTCGACTCGGAAGCGGCATGCAGGACGATCCCTGCGAGCGCATAACCGATGAGGAGGATGTAGATCAGGCGGAAGATGTATTCGGGCAGGTCTTCGAGTTTGAACATCTCGATGAAATCGTCCAGCCGCTGGCCGAAGACCACGTCCGCCGAGGCAAGCAGGGCGGCAAAGATCGCCACGACCGGCAGGGCGATGACGATGCCGCGCACGAGGGGCCAGAGGTTATATTTCGAGGTTTGCACGCCTGTGTCTGCCTGTTTTTTTCGGGCATCGGCCGAAAAGGTGATCGGGCGCGCGATCAGGCTTCCCATCAATGCAAGGAACTTCATAAAATAATCTGAAAGAGCGTATTGAATCCAGCGTCCGCCGAGGTAGGTGACGGCCAAGAGGGTCAACGTCAGCAGGGTGAAGGTATAGGCGAAGAAGGTGGTCATCGGCTCGGCGCGGATGAAGGTCACAGCAGCGAAAAAGCCGAAGAGCGGAAGCAGGATCAGGCTGGCACGCTGCGGGCGCAGCCCATCGCTCAGCAGGAGGTAGAATGCCGCGATCAGGCAGGCCGTCCAAAAGACGACAAAATTGACGCCGGGGGCTTTCTTCCAAAAAAGGAAGTCAAAGAGCCAGCCGAGCGCGATCACAAGGATCCAGAGTTTATTTGGGTTGCTTTTCATATACATCTCCTGAATTTTCCCGCAAAGGGGGAATGGGAATTTTCGAAAGGATAGTCCCGCGGGACTTGCGGAGCCTCTCAAAAGGTATCAGAAAATTTCAGGCTGGGAATATTACAAATTTGTGAGAACTGAATTCGGGCTATTGACATCCGAAATGTTCTGTGACATACTCCCGTCATCGCAGTACTGGGGGCAAACAAATCGAACCGCAATCCTTATGAAAGGAGGAGGTGATGTCTAACATGGATAGTAGCATTAAACCCAGCGCTGTGGCATCCCTCCTCAAGAAGTAAGAAGGAGCCACAGCGCCCCACGAATGCCGTCCGCAAGGGCGGCATTCTGGATTTAAAAATGTAGGGGCACAGCGCTGCTGTGCCCTGCGGCAATTAATACAAACCAACCGAGGAATCAACACTGCGCGCGTATTCGGCGATGCCCCCGCGCACGTTGAGGGTGTTTTTATAGCCCTGCTGTGCCAGCCATGCAGTCACCTGCATACTTCGGTTTCCGTGATGGCAGAGGACATAGACGGGAACATCCTGTGACCTGACCGACTCGGGCAGTGCCTCCGCGCCTTCGCTTGCGAGGCGGCTCACAGGCGTGACCTTCAGCCTGCTGTCTTCGATTTTTGCAAATTCCAACTCGGACAGTTCGCGCACGTCCAACAGGACGAATTTCTCTTGGGATTTGAGTTTTTCGGATAGTTCGGTGACGGTGATTTCGGGGAACATAATGGGCTCCGAGTGATGAATTCTTTCACCGCGAAGGGGCGAAGTTCACAAAGGTTTTTTGATTCTTCTTTGATCCTTCAGGTGGGTTTCTTCGCGGTCTTCGTGGGCTTCGCGGTGAAGAGTCTTGGGCTATTTTTTCGCGGCTGGCGCGTAGAACTTTTCGACGTATTCCTTGACCATGCGGCGGGTGGAGAATTGCGGGATGATCGTCTTCATCGTATCCTTCATGCGGGCGATCCACTCGCGGGACATTTCCTTCGGGTCGCGGTTATAGTACATGGGGATGATCTCATGCTCAAGGGTGTCATACAGGTCCCCGGCGTCGGCGGAATCTTGAATCTCATTTGACTCATAGGGCTCATCACGTCCGATTGACCAGCCGTTATTGCCGTTATATGCCTCACGCCACCAGCCGTCCAGCACGGAGAAGTTCAGCACGCCGTTGATGGCGGCTTTCATGCCCGAAGTGCCGCTGGCCTCCATGGGACGGCGCGGGGTGTTCATCCACACATCCACACCCTGGACGAGATAACGGGCCAGGTTCATGTCGTAATCTTCGAGGAAGACGAGGCGTCCGCCGGTTTCGGCTTTCTTGACCGTGCGATAGACCTGCTGGATCAACTGCTTACCGGGCTCATCGGCGGGATGCGCCTTGCCGGCAAAGATGATCTGCACCGGCATATTGGGGCGGTTGATGATGTCGAGCAGGCGCTCGATATCCGAGAGGATCAGGTTGGCGCGTTTATAGGTGGCGAAGCGGCGCGCAAACCCGATGGTCAACGCATAGGGGTTGATGAGCACGCCGGAGGAGACCACCTGCACAGGATGGAAACCGCCATGTGTCCAGCGGTCGCGCACGCGCTCGCGCAGGTAAAAGGCAAGTTTGCGTTTAAGGTGCAGGCGCACGCCCCACAGTTCAGGGTCGGGGACGGAGTCTAGTTTCTTCATCAACGCATGGTTGTCCAGGCTGTCGTACCAGTCTGCGCCGAGATATGTTTCAAGCAGGATGTTCAAACGGCGCGCCATCCAATTCGCGGTGTGGACCCCGTTGGTGACATGGTTGATCGGTACATCCTTCACATCACGGTCTTCCCAAAGGAACTTCCACATATCGCGCGAGACCTCACCATGCAATTCCGAAACGCCGTTGCTGCCGCCGGATAATTTCAAGGCAAGGATCGGCATGGAATAGGTCTCGCCGTGCGGCTGGTGGTGCAGGGCGACCTCCATGAATTCTTCGCGGGTCAGCCCAAGCTCGGGCCAGTAGTTGGCGAGATATTTGTCCATGAGCCAGAGCGGGAATTCGTCATTGCCCGCAGGGACGGGAGTGTGCGTGGTGAAGACGTTTTGTCCGAGGGTCTTTTTTGCGGCATCCGCAAAGGTAAGTCCCTTTACGACAAATTCACGCGCCCGCTCCAGGGTCAGGAAGGAGGCGTGTCCTTCGTTCATATGCCAGACATCGGGGGAATATCCCAGCGCACGCAGCATGCGCACGCCGCCAATGCCAAGTAAAATCTCCTGCATGATGCGGCGGTCCAGGTCCGACCAATACAGGCGGGCCGTCAGCAGGCGGTCATAGTCATTATTGCCTTCGACATTTGAATCGAGCAAATAGAGCGGGATGCGGCCCACGCGGGTTTCCCAGACCCGCACATGGATGCTGCGGTCTGGAAATTTAATTTCGATCATGACGGGCTTGCCGCCCTTGGTAACCAGCGCAACCGGCAGGTGATCGAAGGTCAAAGGGTTGTTGAGCGCATCCTGCCAGCCGTCCTCGCTGATGCGCTGGGAGAAATATCCCTGCGCATACATGAACCCGACGCCGATCAGCGGCAAACCAAGGTCGGATGATTCTTTAAGATGGTCGCCCGAGAGCACGCCCAGACCGCCCGAATAAATGGGCAGTGTTTCATGCAGCCCGAATTCCATTGAAAAATAGGCGATTGGATTCTTCAATTCAGGATGCGCCTTTTGCGACCATGCTTCCTTTTTGAAATACAGATCAAATCTTTCGAAAAGCGCATCATACAGCGCAAGATAATCTCTGTCCTTTGCGGCCTGGTCCAAACGCGTGCGTTCAATTTCATTCAACAGGCGGATCGGGTTATGCCCCAGCCGTTCCCACAGGTCATAATCGAGCCGTCCGAAGAGGCGCGCGGCTTCGGGCTGCCACGTCCACCACAAATTTGTGGCAAGTTCGCCCAGGCGCGCTATGCGTTTGGGAAGGTCAAATTTTTGAGAAGGTGAAGTGATGAATTCCATAGGGGCGAATGATACCGTAAAATGAAGAATTGGGATTTGGAAATCGGGAATGGGATTAAAATGGACATATGCCTGCCGTCCAACTCTTCATCACCTGCCTGACCGATTCCTTCTTCCCGCAAACTGGGGAGGCGGTTGTAAACATACTCCAACGCCTCGGCTGTGACGTGGAATTCGCCCCCGACCAAACCTGCTGCGGACAGCCGCAATTCAACGCCGGTCTCCGCAAGGATGCGCGCGCGATCGCGGAGCATACGATTCGAGTTTTCGAGAAAACAAACGGGGATATCGTCACGCCGTCAGGGTCGTGCGCCCATCACTTCAGACATAACTATCTGGAATTATTCGAAGGGGATGCAGAATGGCATCCGCGCGCGAAGGCATTGGCGGAACGCACCTACGAATTCACCGAATATCTGGTGGACAAACTCCATGTCACCGACTTCGGCGCGAAATGGGACGGAACCCTCACCTATCATCCTTCCTGCCACACCCTGCGCGGAATCAACGTGGACAGGCAGCCGCGAACTTTATTGCAGCACGTCCACGGCGCAACACTGGTCGATTTGCCGAACGCCGAGGAATGCTGCGGCTTTGGCGGCATCATGTCCGTGGAACACCCCGAGCTTTCAGCAGAGTGGTTGAAGTGTAAAATTTCCAACCTCGAAGCGAGCAAATCCCCCATGCTGGTCGTCACCGATGCGGGTTGTCTCATGCACATCATGGGCGGACTGCATCGGCAGAAGAAGGGTCAACGAGTGGTGCATATCGCGGAAGTGTTGAACCAGAGATGAACAAGTATGAGTAGCACATCATTCCGTCAAAGAATCGTTGAGTCAATAAATGACGAAACCCTTCAAGCCGCGCTGGACAACAATTCCGCGCGCCGCCTGAAGGGACGCGCCGCTGCGTTCGAATCCATCCCCGATTGGCGCGAACGCCGTCAGCGCGCGCACCACATCCGCGCGGATGTGATCGAGCATCTTGATGAATACCTTGAAATATTCATCGCCAGGAACGAAGCCAACGGGGTCATCGTCCACCGCGCAAAGGATGCGGCGGAGGCAGTGCAAATCGTTTTGCAAATTACGGAAAGCTTAACACGAAGGGCACAAAGTACACAAAGGGGGGGAGAGGCAACCTTCGTGCCCCTTCGTGGTAAAAAGGTTTTGATCGCCAAATCCAAAAGCATGGTCTCGGAAGAGATCGGGCTTAACCATGCGCTTGAAAAACATGGTATCAACGTCGTCGAAACCGACCTCGGCGAATACATCGTGCAGCTGCGTCATGAAAAACCGAGTCACATCATCACGCCTGCCGCGCACCTGAAAAGAGAACAAGTTGCGCAACTCTTTCACGAAAAACTTGGCATTCCCTACACCGAAGACATCCCGACCCTGACCGCCACCGCCCGCAAGGTTCTGCGTGAAATCTTCCTCACCGCCGACATCGGCGTGAGCGGCGTCAACTTTGGCGTGGCGGAGACCGGCGCAGTTTGCATCGTCACCAATGAAGGCAACGCGCGCATGGTCACCACCCTGCCGAAAATACACATAGCGCTGATGGGCATGGAGCGCCTTGTCCCCAACCTCGATGACCTGGCGCTGATGCTCTCGCTCCTGCCGCGTTCGGCCACAGGGCAAAAACTCACGGTCTACACCCAACTCCTGCTCACATCCCAGCCCAACCAAACCCGTTACCTTATCATCCTCGACAACGGACGTTCACGCCTGCGCAACTCGCCGCTCAAGGAAAGCCTGTTTTGCATCCGCTGCGGCGCGTGTCTGAACGCCTGTCCCGTTTTCCGCGAGCTGAGCGGACACGCTTACATCGGGCGCGACCTGTCCATTGCGCCGTATCCCGGTCCCATTGGCTCGGTGGTTTCACCCGGCCTGCTCGGCGAAAACTATGTCCAACTCGCGCAAGCCTCGTCCCTGTGCGGCGCGTGCAAGGATGCCTGCCCCGTGGATATTGACCTGCCAAAGTTGCTGACTCGCGTGCGTGCGGGGCAGTCCCCCTCTCTCTCAGGGAGAGGGGCTGGGGGTGAGAGTGGCGGCGCAGGATTGACATGGACTACAAAGCTCTTCCTTCAAATCTATACCCGCCTCGCGACTCGGCCAAAGCTGTTCGCCCTCTCCCAAAAATTCGCCTCGCTGGGAAGTTTCCTCCTCTCCCCCCGCTCGGGGTGGATGCGTCTGCCCGCCTTCACCGGCTGGGGCCACAGCAAGGATTTACCGCGATTCGCGGGGAAGACGTTTCGGGAGAGATTTTTGGAGTCAGACAGCTTGCTGTCGAAATCTCAGATTGAAGTCAAAAAAAGAAATAACCATGAAAGCCAACCCATGCAGGAGCAAGCTCCTGCACTCCAAAGTCGAATTGACCAATTCACCACCGAACTCACCGCCCTCTCCGGCAATGTGTATCAAACGAGCAGCCCAACCCAATCAATCATCGAATATCTGGTATTGAAAGACATTAAGAAAATCCATTTGCAGCCAGACGTTCTTGACGAATCCCTTCTACAAAAAGCGGGCATTGACTTCACCCACGAAGCCAACCCGGGGATCACTGTCGGCGTGACAAAGGCTCGGGTCGGGCTGGCGGATACGGGGTCGATCCTCGAAGCGGATGGGGAGTTGCTGGGATCGCTGCTGCCGGAGGTCCACATTGCCGTATTGAAGGCAGGTGACATCCTTCCATCCCTGCCCGATGCAACACCGTTGGTGAAGGACAAAAACGCCGTCTTCATCACGGGACCTTCGCGCACCGCAGACATCGAAATGACACTGACCATCGGCGTGCATGGACCGAAGGAATTGCATGTGTTCGTTGACGATTCAATATCCCAGTGATACAATCTCGCCCGCTAACGCCCCCATCGTCTAGCGGCCCAGGACGTGGCCCTCTCAAGGCCAAAACCGGAGTTCGAGTCTCCGTGGGGGCACACAAGCATCCGCTTAATAGCGGGTGTTTTTTATTTTCAAACCGTCGTCCCCGCAGGGGGATGCTATTCGAGTCTCCGTGGGGGCACAAATGACAGTCACTAAAAAGTGACTGTTTTTTTTCAAAACCGCAGCCCCCATTGAGGGGATGCTATTCGAGACTCCGTGGGGGCACACTTAAAGTGACACTCATTGAATGATAGCTGTCACTTTTGATTCAGTTCCCAGATCAGGCGCAGACCTTCGAGCGTGAGCCAGGGGGCGATGATGTCGATGACCTTCGTCTCTTTGGCGATGGCTTCGGCCATACCGCCCGTGGCGACGACTTTCATATCGCCTCCCAACTCGGACCTGAACCTGTCCACCATCCCCTCGACCATGCTCACATACCCGAACAGCAGACCCGACTGCATCGCATGGACAGTGTTGCGCCCGATGACGGAGGGCGGCACTTGCAGATCAATGCGTGGGAGTTTTGCGGCGCGGGTGTAGAGCGCTTCGGCGGCAAGGTTGACGCCCGCCATGATTGCGCCGCCGAGATATTCCCCGTCTTTAGTGATGGCGTTGAAGGTGGTGGCGGTACCGAAATCCACCACGCAGGCGGGACCGCCGTAGAGTTTCATGACGGCGACGGCGTCACAGACGCGGTCCGCGCCGACGGCTTTGGGGTCTTCATACAGGATGCGGATGCCTGTCTTCACGCCCGCGTCCACCACGAGCGGCTCCTGTTTGAGATACTCGCGGCAGGCTTGAATGACGCGCCCGGTCAGCGGCGGAACGACAGATGCAAGTGAAATACCTGTGATGTCGTTGATTGTCTTCCCTGCGTTCTGGAGCAGACCCAGAAACTGCAAGCCGTATTCATCGGGCATGCGATTATGGTCGGTGGCGAGACGCCAGTGCGCGCCAAGTACCTCGCCTTCGTACAAGCCTAGTGTCAGGTTGGTGTTGCCGATGTCAACTGTGAGCAGCATGGGGATATTTTACCCCTTTCAACTGTCATGCGTAACCTACGGAGCGGCCGCATAGAACGGTGTGAGCGCCTGCTGGATTGTGAAGATGAACCAGTAATTATTCACCATGATCGCAAGCACGATGACTGCTACGCCCCATTGAAACCAGGCTTTGTTCGCAAAGCCTGAGAGAGCCAGCGCGCAGAAAAGAACCAGCGCATACACCCAGTAGGACGAGTAGAGGAAAAGCTCCGTGCCGTAGAACAGGTGCAGGATCATGTTGAAACCGAATGCGCCGAGCAATCCCAGCATTAAAGGCGAGTGTTTGGAGGTGCGTACGTTTTTCACGAACAGTAAAAATCCGCCCATCAATAGGGCCAGCCACAAAATGACGGGAAGTCTGGCAAGCCCCTTGTAAGGGGCGAGTCCCGCCGTGCGCACATCGAAGGTTTTCAAATCAATGGTAGGGAAGGGCGGCTTTTCAGAAATCACTTCCAGTGATCTTGGTCCAACCACACCATAGAGTAGAGCCGAACGGGTAACCACCTGTAGTTTTCGAGTTATGGACGATGGATCCGACAGGCGCATCGGATCGGACAATGTGCCCCGGTCAGATGATACGAAATTCATCTCAAACGCAATATCGGCTGGGACAAAGAATAACCCCTGCCGGCCGGGATGCAAGATATTGGTAAAAACGGTCAGCAGCACGCCGAACGCAAAGACTGTCACGCCATATTGAACAAGACGGCGGAAACCGAATTTATTGAAGAACAAGCCGATCATACCCTGCACAATGTTGGTGATGGTGATACCGAAAAGCAGTAATCCCGCAGGGACAAGAAACGCAAATCGTTTTTCTCCCGCCTGGATGAGCAGGAAGAAAAAGATCAACGATGCCGCACCGAAGATATAGTTTTCGGTCAGTGAGCCGAAGAGAAGGTGCGTGGCAGTTGAACCGAGCAGGATGGCGAAGAGGAAGGCGTAGGTCTTTGAGTCCGTGGCGCGTTTGATGAACAGCCAAACCATGAAAACGCACAACCCCGCAATCGCGGAGGTGACCAGCATTCCGCCGAGAGTGTAGTGCTCACCCATCAGTCCCGCTACGAGCCGCACCAGCGGGCGGATGATGATGAGACTGAGGGGATGCACGGCACGCCCCGCCATGCCGCTTTCGGGGCTGGCAAGGATCTCCATCCACGGACCCGCATCCGCTTCGAAGAGAACGGTGTTGTAATTGAGCGCAGGGTGGTTGAACGCGCGGGCGAGGATGGCTTGCACCATAAAGAACATGCCGCCTGCATACAGTCCAGGCAGGTTTTGGGAGAGAAACACAATTAATTTTGATTGCTTGACTTTAAGGTAATACGTGCCGAGTTCAAATTTCTCTAAAACAGAGAGGCTCCATATTCCTGCTGGAATCGCAGTGACATAAAACAACGTCATCCATTTTTGCGGAACAGTAATGTACTCCCAGACGAACATGGAAGGAAATTGAACACTCCCATATATCACAGCAGAGACAAGCAAGGGCAGAATAAGGACAAGCAGCAGGTTTAATGGCCTGCTCAAAAAATCTTCACGCAGGGAGTGGACAGCGCGGCGAAAGAGATAGTAGCCGATCAAACTACCGAGGGTGATGGAAAACCCTGTAAACAAAACCATGTTAAATGGCGTGCGAAGCGGTTCCTGCAAATATCCAACCAGTCCGTAGGTGAGCTTGAAACTCATCAGATAGCTGAGCAGGTAATAGAGCAGGTTGAATTGCGAACGGATACGACCCACCCATGCAGAGAGGGATGGGAAAACCTGGTATAGAAGCAGCCCAATGGCAAGAGCAGGCACAAGGGTGAGAAAGAGGCGGTCTATCAGCGCATCGAGGGTCAAATAGCCGAAGAAGGCCACTGCCAGAAATATGCTGGCGGCGAAGCCCAGCGCCATACTGAAAAAGAGACGCGAAGAATTCATTCCTTCACAGCCATGATGATGTCAGAGATCATGTCGTAGCGGTGGAATTGAGGCATCATGTAAACGCCGCCTGCCCAGCCTTTGATGCCTTGAATTAATTCGACAGCCAGTTCCACGCCAACCTTTGCGGATTCGTCACCTGCAGTTTCGATGCGCTGGCGCGCCTCATCCGGAATGAACACGCCCGGCACTTCGTTGTGCAGGAAGTTGGCATGGCGCGCACTGACCAGTGGAAGGATGCCCGCAAGAATCGGTTTATCGAATTTGCCGTGTTTCGCTTCGTAGGCTTCGATGAGTTTGGGCCCATCGTCCGTTCGATAGATGGGCTGGGTAAGGAAAAAATCTGTACCCGCATTGATCTTGCGACGGAGATTCTTCACTTCGACGTCCACATCCTGCGGGCAGAGATTGAGCGCCGCGCCGACGAAGAAATTGGTCGGTTGACCAATGCTCGTGCCGGAATGGTCCACACCCATGTTGAAACCCTGTTTGATAAGTTTGATCAGACCCGAAGGGACAAGGTCGTAGTTGTCGGTGGCTTCGGGATAATCGCCAATGGAGGTCGGGTCGCCCATGACAACAAAGACATTTCGGATGCCAAGCGCATGCGCAGCAAGCAGGTCGCCTTGCACGCGCAAAAGGTTTCGTCCGCGCGTCGGGAAATGCAAGGTGGACTCCACGCCGATCTGGCGCTGCACCACCTCACACACTGCCCATGCGGACATGCGCATACGCGCCATCGGGCTGTCCGCCACGTTGATGACGTCCGCGCCTGAGTCATGCAGAAGCGACGCGCCCGCCAATAATTTGTGAGTGGAAAGTCCGCGCGGGGGATCCATCTCTACCGAAATACAAAATTTTCCGTTTGCAAGTTTTTGGGCAAACAGAGTAGGTTGTTCGGCTGGCTCGGCGGTGATCTCATCTTCGGGCAAAATGGAAACATCCACTACTGCGCCAACAGGAGCGGCCTCCAATGCCTTCTGCATTGCGGTGATATGCTGAGGGGTTGTGCCACAGCAACCGCCAACGATGTTCGCGCCCGCCTCACGGAACTGAAGCGCATACTCGCCGAAGTAATCCGCATCGGCAGGATACATGATCCGTCCGCTGACCTGCTCGGGCCAGCCTGCGTTGGGCTTCACCCAAAATTTCCCAGTCGGCACCGCCTGGCGCATTTGCTTCAAAATCCGCAACAGTTGCGAGGGTCCGCCGGAACAGTTGACGCCGATCACATCCGCGCCCGCATTCGCAACGCGGCGCGCCACCTTCGCAGGGTCATCACCAAGCAGGGTACGGTCATCGCGGGTGAACGTCACCGACGCGACCACAGGCAGGGAGCAAACTTCCTTCGCCGCCTTGATCGCCTCCTGAATTTCATAGAGGTCGCTCATTGTTTCGATGACGATCAAATCCGCACCCGCTTCTGCCAGTGCTTGAATCTGCTGCGCAAACGCCTCACGCGCCTCCTCCAGCTTGACCCGTCCATAGGGGGCGATCCTCACCCCAAGCGGACCAACGTCCCCCGCGATCAGCACATCCTTGAACGACGCCGCAATCACGCGCTTCGCCAGTTCCACACCCGCACGGTTGATCTCCGCCACGTCATCTTCCAAACCGTGCCTGCTCAATTTGTAGCGGTTTGCGCCAAAGGTGTTGGTGATGATCAACTGCGCGCCCGCTTCAATATACTCGCGGTGAATTTCGGCAACTGCGGACGGGTTGGTCAGGTTCAGTTCGTCAAAGGATTTGTCAAAGTTAATACCGCGCGCATGCAGCATGGTTCCCATCGCACCGTCGGCAATCAATATTTTTTCAGATAGGACTTCAAGAAGATTCATTTTTTTCTCTTTCAGGGTTTTTTGATCACGGTTAACACCGCATCACTGCGCATGATTTCATGCACAATTTCAGCATCAGGATAAACGGTCTCATCAAAGTTATACCGTGTAATGGCCACCACAAACTCATAACTTTCCGCACGCTCCACTTCACCCGATGAGTAGATTTTCAGATCTTCGCGCGCAAACAATGCGAACAAATGGTCGGGGCCCTCCACCCAAATATTCGCATTCGGTGGAGCAACGCGATTCACATATTCCGCCGCCTCGCGGTAGGAGATCGCCCAGTAGTCCAGTTCAAAGTGTCCCTGCGCACCATCCACACCGCCGATGAGGCGGTTGTAATACATATACTCATACGGATGCAGGGAAACGATCCCGAACAGGCTCGGCAGCAAACATACCACGATCAACACGGCCTGCCATTTTACATTCCTTATTCGTTCCAACGCAACACCCGCCATCAAAAAGATCGGCGGCAGGATGAACAGGATCTGGCGGAAATTATCATACAACGCAACTCGCAAAACCATCAAGGCCGCAAACGGGATGATAAACCACAACAGCGATAACTCGGCCAACCCACGCTTCTTTTCTCCACCGATAATTGCCACGATCCATCCAGCAATGCACAGCGCCCAGACGGGTTCGGTCAGTTGAATTAGCAACAAGCCGGGTAGATACAAGATGGGCAAGTCTGTGCTTGGATAGGACACGCCATTGAACAGCACAAGTCCCGCCCAGGGGTAGAGGGACATCTCTTGCAGGCTGCTGACAAAATTGGGAATGGGATTCATCCACAAATAGGGCCAGGAGATGTAGGGGGCAATCAGCGCGATCACGGCATACATCGTCAATGCAGGGATGGCTTGTTTACCCTTGGTACGAAATGCATAATATGCAATGAGCACGCCAGCGAACGGACCAAGGATGCGGGTGGAGGTGGTGAAGCCGAGTAATAAAGCAGCAGGGAGGATGGACAGCAGAACAAGTAATAGTTGGCGATTAAGGCGGTAGCAGGTGAAGAGGAGGATTGAAGTAAAAAGTAAAAAGTAAAAGGTGCGGAGTTCGAGGAAGAGGATGAAGTAGCGCTGGGTGTAGGTTTCAGCGGGGACTTCGGTGATGTTTTTGGCGATGAGTGAGAACAGGTTGGTGTTGCCAGCCTGCGCGGAGAGGACAAGCGTTTCGATATAGGCGTGAATGGCTTGGGTGAAGATGAAGAGTCCGAAGACAGAGACAAGCCAGAGCGAAGTCAGAAGCGTGAGAGTCCGTTTGGAGCGTGGAGAAAGTTCGGCGGGCGAATCCAGTTTGAGGGAGTCGAAAGCGCGCATCCCCAAAGAAAGAGAAAGAAGGAAGAGCGCAAGGAAAGGCGTGTCTTTGGGGTTGATGAAGGCGTGCCCCCAGAGGACAGGTTGGGTGGCAAAGAGCAGGGTCGCGCTGAGGGCGGGGAGGTCGCTCAGCCAGCGTTTTGCAATGGAGTAAAAAGCGAGGACGCCCGCGAAGTAGGCGAGGAAATAAACGAGATGGCGCAGGTCGGGCAGGGAGAATGGGAGAATGGCGCTGAGGGATTTGGAAAGTACATCCGTGAGCATGACAAAGAAGGGACCGTAAAAGCCGAGGTCTTCACGGGTGAGGTTGACGATGCCTTCCTGTGGGAAAGTGGAATAGGCGTTGATGGATTTCGCGGCGTATTTTTGCAGGGAAAGATCATCCCAACTTTCGCCGTAGCGGTTGAAGGTGAGCAAGCCTGCGAGGAAGAGACAGGCAAGGATAATGGCGGGGAAATGTTTTTTCATGTAATAAAGATTTAACCACCAAGGGTCACAACGGTACACAAGGGTTTAAGGGTTTCCTTTGTGACCCTTCGTGGCACTATGTGGTTCGCTCTTAATTTGTTATTTTTGCAAGCCATTGATTCGCGGAAGTAATGAACGGCGAAGGCTCTTCATTCTCCCGTGTGGCATACATCAGCCAGAGCGCGATCATCGGCGCAAAGAGACGCCCGTACGACCAGGGGAAGAAATCGAAGGAGGCCAAAATGAATTGGAAGAAGTAAATGGAGAGGAAAATCATCCAATGCGTGGAGGTGTGGATGCGTTTGAGCAGGAGCAGGAAGGCGAGCGTGACGAACATGCCATGATGGTCCCAGACGATGGGCGAGCCGAGGGTCATAAAGATGACCAAGGCAGGCACGGCATTGAGCAGGCGGTTTTGCTTTGAGAAGGATTGCTCGCGGATGTTTTGCGTCATGACAAAGAGGGTCGTGCCGAGTAAGAGGGCTTTGGCAAGCAGGATGATGATGCGGGTGGTTTCGATTTGAATACCAAAGAAAGGATTGAGGAAACGGAAGAACGAATCGAACGAGGTGTCGTGGAAGTTGGTGGTGGTCAGTTGGGTGAGCAAAAAGGTGTTGTTGAAATAATCGTAATATGGCGAAACACCATTGACCATCACAGGGAACACGCCGATGAGCAGGAAACTGACTGCGAACCAGAACAGCCATTTCCAGTTGAATTCGAGCAGGAAGGCGAGGACGATGACCGCGGGCGAGGTCTTCAGATGCACAGCAAGGGCAAGCGTCAGCGCGGAGAGAAGCGAGTTCTTTGGGTAGGTCAGCAGGCTGAGCAGGATCAAATCCATGACCAGCAGGTTGACCTGGATGAATCCCAGCGTACGCAAAAGTGGGACGTTGATGAGCAGGAAGAGGACGCTGATGAGGACGGAGAGATGTTTTGAGAAACCGTATCGTTGCAGAACCGTGGAAAGTAGAAAGTAGAAAGCGGCGAGGGCGATGATGTTGAGAATCCACAGGACGATCATCACGCCCTGATCGCCGAGGGAGACGATGAACTGGAGCAAGGTTGCCCAGAGGGGCAGGTAGACATAGGTGGCGGGGAGGGCTTCGCCTTTTGAGAGCGCGATGGCGGCATCGAGGTAGTAGTGATAGTCGCCATATCGGAAGCGTTCACGGAATATGTTGAGATAAATAAAAAGAATGAGAAAAAATCCCAGCGTTTGCCATGCGTTTTCTTTGTTTATTTTGTCATTCGCAAGCAGGTATAGCAACGCGCCCGCCAGCATCCATGTGAGGGCGGTGGCGGCAAGTGTGACGGATGGATTGGAAAGGGGCCATTGTTGAATGAACAGGTTGAGCCCATCCATGCCGTTGCGGAGGTGGATGGCAACAAGTTGCAAGGTCATTAGAATGGTTGCTGCGACCCAGATCAGGAAGGCGGTTTGCAGGGATTTCTTCATCATTATTAGCAAGTTTAACCTAAAAGACAGAGAGACACACATGCGAATGTGCCCTCTGTCTTTTTGCGCAATTACTTCATTAACTGCTCAACTCTTGATTCGCCGACACTATAATACTTTGCATCCTTGTGGTGGACAATGATGGCTGCAGTGGATTGTTCGGGGATGAGTTGCCCTGATGTGGATAGGCTCATGCCAAGTTCTGATTCGACAGCAGGAAGCAGCTTGAAGACCTTGAAGTGGTCTTCCAATTCGGGGATGGCGGGATAGCCCCACGAATAACGCTTGCCTTGCTCTTCGGCGAGACCCAGTTCGCGGCGGATGTGTTCGTGCAGATAATTTGCTGTCGCTTCGGCCGTTTGAACGGCAAGCCCGTGGGTGAAGTAGGCTTCGGTGTAATCGTTGGCGGCTTGCATCTTTTCAAATTTTTCGGTGGCTTCGAGACCAACAGTGACGACTTGAAGCGCAACTACATCCATTTGACCGGACTCAACGGAAGCATAGTAATCAGAGAGTGCAAGATGGTCATCATGGGGCTGGCGAGGGAAGTTGAAGCGCGCTATTTCTTTTTTGTTTACGGCGTCCTCGTAGATCATGAGGTCGTTGCCATCAGCTTGGCAAGCAAAATAACCATACACGGCTTGGGGTTTGAGCCAGCCAGCTTTGAGAGCCGCTTTGGTCATTTTGGCTAGGCGGGTATCGAAATCTTTTTTCATCTTGTCCCATTCTGCACCGTGGGTGTTCTTTGCACCCCATGAGAGACGATACAACTCATTGATGTTGAGATGCTTCAAAACCATTTCGAGGGGCATGTCTTTGACAATGCGTTGACCTAATTTTGGAGGCAGGACAATCGGCGCAGGGACGATGTTCGAACGCGTGCCTTCGGTCTTGCGGTGATCGGGAGTCTGCGAAGCGCGGTTCATTTCCATATCCGCGTCCTTGCGGAGTTGTTCGAGCATGGCGGGTTTGCGGTTGGGATCGATCAACTGGTCCATCGTGTCAAGACCTTCAAAGGCGTCCTTACAATAGAAGACGCCTGGCTCGTAGGCGTTGCCATCCTCAGCAAAGAGGATGCGGCGTCCGAAGCGGCGATTGATGGCGGCGCCGCCGATCAGAATGGGAATCCTATGTCCGCGGCGCTGCATTTCGTTGACGATGAGCGGCATCTGTTTGGAGGTGGATACAAGCAGTGCGGACAAACCAATTGCAGTGGCATTGGCTTTCACAGATTCGGTGATAATCGTTTCAGCAGGGACTTGCTTGCCGAGGTCGATCACGGTGTAGCCGTTATTGGCGAGAATGGTCTTGACAAGGTTCTTGCCGATGTCGTGCACGTCACCGTAGACGGTGGCGATGACGACGGTTCCCTTGGTGACACCTTCCACTTTCTCGAGATAGTTTTCAAGATGGGAAACAGTCTTCTTCATGGTTTCGGCGGATTGCAGCACGAAGGGCAGGATCAATTCGCCCGCGCCAAACTTGTCGCCAACTTCTTTCATGGCGGGGAGCAGGACGTTGTTCAAAGTATGAACAGCAGTTTCATGTTTGGTTGGAAAATCGCCGCGATTAATAATCTCGTCAATATCCGCTTCGACGCCGTCCTTGACGCGGTGCAGGATTTTCCAATGCAGGCGTTGTTCAGGGGTCATGCCCTCGGTCGGGTCAACGAGGGTGGATTCGTTTGAAACAGTCACAGTTTCAAAATGTTCGATGAATCTCTGCAATGCATCTTCGCGGCGGTTGAAGATCAGGTCTTCGCACAGATTGCGCTCTTCGGTGTCGATCTCGGCGTAGGGTTTGACGTGCGCGGCATTGACGATTGCCATGTCCAAGCCAGCCTGCACACAGTAATACAACATGACGGAGTTCAATGGTGGGCGGGCTTGTGGAGCAAGACCAAAGGACAGGTTGCTCACGCCCAGCGAGGTCATCACACCGGGCAATTTCTGTTTAATGAGCCGAATGCCTTCGATGGTTTCCTTGGCGGAGTCTACGAATTCAACGTCGCCCGTGGCGAGGGTGAAAGTTAGGGTATCGAAGACTAAATCTTCGGGTTTGAGTCCGTGGTCATTGACGGCAATGTCGTAAATGCGTTTTGCCACTTCATATTTATTTTGTGCGGTCTTCGCCATGCCGTTCTCATCAATGGTGAGACAGATGACAGCGGCATTATATTTTTTCGCAAGACCAAAAATCTTATCGGCTTTTTCGCGACCTGATTCAAGATGCGTAGAGTTGATGAGACAACGACCAGGCGCAGTTTGCAACGCGATCTCAAGCACGTCCACTTCGGTGGTGTCGATCACAAGCGGAACGTCCACACCCATTTGCAGTTTCTTGATGACCTTGCGCATCTGCTCGCCTTCGTCCGCGCGTTCGGTGACGGCGACAGAAATATCGAGGGCGTGCGCGCCGCCCGCCACCTGTTCACGCGCAATGTCGAGGATGCCGTCGTAATCTTCTTCGAGCAGCAGGCGTTTGAACTTGCGCGATCCCTGCGCGTTGCAGCGCTCGCCCAGCAGGGTGGGAGGAGGATCCTGCCGCATGGCAATCGCTGACATGGCAGAGGCAAGCTGAGGCGCAGATTGAAGCGGTCGCTTGGGAGCAGGAATCTGATTCAGCTTGTCAACAAGCAATTTAAGATGAGCAGGCGTCGTGCCACAGCATCCACCCACAACCGAGATATTGTGCTTGGTCACAAACTCGTACATGTCATTGGCATACGGCTCAGGCTCAAGCGGATACACGGCTTGACCATCCACATTGAGCGGCAGACCTGCGTTGGGGATGCACGAAACAGGCAGCGTGGAATTTTCACCGAGGAAGCGGATCGGCTCGCGCATATGTTCGGGACCCGTGGAGCAGTTGAGACCGATGACATCGATGCCCATGCCTTCGAGGATGGTGAGGGAGGCGTTGATGTTGGTGCCGAGCAACATGCGTCCGGTCGTATCGAGCGTGACTTGAGCCTGAATCGGCAAATAGACATCGGTTTCGCTGAAGGCTTGATGAATGCCCGTGATGGCGGCTTTGACTTCGAGAATGTCCTGCGAGGTTTCGATAAGCAGAAGATCAACGCCGCCTTGAATGAGACCCACCGCCTGTTCGCGGAAAGCATCGATCAGTTCATCGTATTTGACGTTCGAGAGTTCGGGGTCGTTGGTGGACGGCAATTTACCAGACGGTCCAATGGAGCCAGCGACAAAACGCGGCTGCCCTGTCTTCTCACCATATTCATCGGCAAGCCTGCGTGCGAGGCTCGCAGCGGCGACGTTGATCTCGATGATACGGTCTTGCAGTTTGTATTCCGCCAGCGTGAGGCGGTTGGAACGGAAGGTGTCCGTTTCGAGCACGTCCACACCGACTTCGAGAAACGAGCGGTGGACTTTTTCCACGGCTTCAGGATACGAGATGACGAGATAGTCGTTGCATCCGTTGTATTGCTCGCCGCCAAAATGCTCGGCGGTTAGGTTTTGAAGTTGCAGGCTCGTGCCCATCGCGCCATCGAAAACGAGCACTTTCTTTTCGAGGGCATCGAGGTAACGGTGGTTGGTGTATTGTCTTTTCATTAAGTCTCCTAAATTCGATCCAAAGATTGTTCGTTTATTTATTTTGCGACTTTGTGAATGGACGAATTCCCATCACTCCACAAAACTTTTTGCGTAATCCCGCTGATCTTCCAATCTCCATTCAACTTAATCAACTGGAAATTATAAACGCAGTGAGTAATGAATTCTTCCGCCTCCGATTGACGCCAGACGACCATCGAAGCGCGGCAGGTCGCGCTGCCTGAATCGGGAAAGTGAGTTTCGTAATTGCTCGCCAGATGATGTAATTTCAGAGCGTCTAACGCCTCGCGGCGCAATCTGACATAGTCAGCCGCAGTGATCGTCTCGGGTGGCGTACCGCGCAGGTCGGAATAATCCGTGAACACAGATTCGGTCAGGCAGGCTTGCAAGCCGTCCCAATCTTTTACATCGAAACTGGTGGCAAAGCGTGCGATCACCTGCTGGATGTTCAAAATATCTTCGCGCATGTTTTAGATGCCCTTTGGCAAAAACGTCCGCCCCGCTTCGGTCATCTTGCCTTCTTCGATCATCCTGCGGGCGCGTTCGATATTCGTATCTGTCCAGTGTGATTTCTGTCTGCGGCGCGTGAAACGGGTGGCATAACGGTCGCCATCCATACCTTTTTCGAAGCCATCGATCCAGCCGAAACAGATGGCTTCCTCCACCGCATCCGCGTATGGGATGGATGGTTTCTTCGTCACCTTCTTGTATTGGATCAACCAGATCTCTTTGCTGGTCTTGTGATTTGCTTCCAGCCACTCGCGGAATTCCTCACGCGTGGTCACATAAATTGTTTCGCCAATTTCCATATTAGATTCTCCATGTCATTGCGACGACTGGTGGTTGAGTAGACACGAGCAAAGCGAATGTCGCATCGAAACCACTACATTTCAAGTTATTTTCTGCGTTCATGTTAAGTATTGGTTTCGATACGGACGAGAAGAGCACTCGTCCTACTCAACCAACGGTGTACATCATAAACAAAAAACCTCTCACGGAGAGAGGCGACACGCAAGAGCATATCATCTCTCATCTCCCGGATGTACGGACGATATTCATCGTCCGTACATCCGCCGAAATTGGCACCGTGATTAGTTTGGTGGTTTTGTAGTTGCATAGTTTCGTAGTGATTGACTACCAAACTATTTGACTACCCAACCATACAACTACATCGGTTGCCGAGGCTTCATCGGGTCGGTCCCTCAGCCTCTCTGGATGAGTACAGGTTTCCGCGTTTTATATCACGCGGACAGACGAATGTCAAATAAAAATAGTACTTGACTCACCCTGTTTTAACAATTAGACTCACGATTAAGTTTTCCCTTATTTCAAAATGAAAACCGTCACCCCGCTCCACTCCTTCGACAAGATCAAGCTGCTGGCGGACTCCCGCCGCATGGATATTTTGCGCCTGTTGATGGCATCTCCCGCCACGCTCACGCTTCTTGCGCGGACCTTGAAGCAGTCTCCCGCGTGGGTGCGGCATCACATCCTGGCATTGGAATCCGCGGACCTGATCGAGGTCAGCGAGATCCGCCGCACGGGCAAGGTAATGGAGAAGTATTATCGCGCCAAAGCGGATGCGCTCTTTTTACAGGAAGTCGTCCTGCCGAAGAGCAAAAAGCCGTCCGTGATTTTTTCGGGCAGTCACGACCTGGCATTGGAAGGCATCGCCGAACAACTGGCAAAACACTTGAACCTGCTCAGCCTGCCCGTCGGCTCGCTGGATGGGCTGGTCAATTTGCGGCAGGGATTGTGTCAATTTTCAGGCTCACACCTGCTGGATGAAAACGGCGAATACAACATTCCCTTCGTCAAACACCTCTTCCCCGACAGGGACGTGGAGATCATCACGCTCGCACACCGCACACAGGGATTGATCCTTGCGGCGGGAAATCCGAAAGGCATTAAAAGGATCGTGGACATCGCGCGCGCGAACGTCAGGTTCGTCAACCGCAATGCAGGCTCCGGTACGCGCATCTGGCTGGATGCCGAACTGCGGCGGCAAAAACTCCCAGTGGAGAAAATAACCGGGTACGAAAATCAGGTCAAAACACATAGCGAAGCGGCTCACGTCATCCAACAAGACAAGGCGGACGCGGCGCTCGGTCTGCTAGCCGCCGCGCGCCAGCACGGGCTGGATTTCATCCCGTTGTTCGAGGAACGCTACGACCTCGTCCTGCCGCGTAAAGAAGAGAAACAACTTAATCCCCTGCTCGATTTCATCCAAACGGCAGACTTCCGCGCCATGCTCAATTCGTTCGGCGGCTATAACCCATCTCACAGCGGGGAGCAGGTGACTGTCTGATCCGCGTTTTTTATTTTGCCCTTTCAATTAAGTATAAACTTAATAGAAAAAGTAAATCAAAAGGAGACCAATGAAACACCCAACCCATACCACCCTCTTGACTCTTTTGCTCGTTCTTGCATTGGCAGTGACGGCATGCGCCGCGCCTGCAACTGCTCCCGCCAACCCAACCCTGATCCTCGCCACGACCACGTCCACACAGGATTCGGGTCTGCTGGATGTACTTGTGCCGATGTTCCAGGAAGAGACCGGCTACAGTGTCCAGACCATTGCGGTTGGCACCGGAGCCGCGCTCAAGATGGGTGAGGAAGGCAATGCAGATGTCCTGCTTGCCCACGCTCCTGTCGCCGAGAAAGTGCTGGTCGACGCCGGAGTGGTCAAAGACCGTTTCCTCGTCATGCACAATGACTTCGTTATCGTTGGTCCTGCTTCCGACCCGGCAGGCATTAAGGGTATGAGCGTCCTGGATGCCTATAAAGCGATCGCTGAAACCCAATCGCCCTTTGTTACCCGCGGCGATGATTCCGGCACACACAAAGCCGAACTTGCCCTGTGGCAAAAAGCCGAACTCGACCCAACAGCCTTCTCTCCCGATGTCTACATCTCCAGCGGACAGGGTATGGGTCCCACCCTGACGATTGCATCCGAGCGCGAAGCCTACACCTTCACCGACCGCGGCACCTACCTGTCGCTCATGAGCGGACTCGACCTTGAAATCCTGGTCGAAGGCGACAGCGTCCTGCTGAATGTCTACCATGTTATGACCGTCGATCCTGCCATGTGGCCCAAGGTCAATTACGACGGCGCGCTGGCATTTGCGAATTTCATCGTGCGCGAGGATATCCAGAAGATCATCGGAGAATTCGGCGTGGACAAGTTCGGAATGCCGCTCTTCTTCCCGGATGCGGGCCGCGACCCGGCTGAACTCGGCTTGGACGATTAAAAGCGTGCCTGAAAACCAACCACCAAGGCTCAAAGCCACAAAAGCACAAAGTTTTTCCTCTTCGGGTCTTGGTGTCTTCGTGGCTTTGTGGTGAAGAATCCGACTTTTCGGACACTTTCCAACGCGCAACAAAAGAATGGGTTGACAGGTTTTGCAGTAAACTTGTCAACTCATTCTTCAACCACCCGCCCCATTTATGGACACTACATTCATCTCCGAAATACTCCAAATCACAACCCTCTCCCTGCAAATCTCCGGCACTGCCACCGGCATCAGCCTGTTGTTGGGCTTGCCGCTCGGCACCCTGCTGGCGCTGGGAAAATTCCCCGGGCGTTCCCTTTTGTTGAGCCTGATCAATACCGGCATGGGTCTGCCGCCGGTTGTCGTCGGTTTGTTTGTAGCGATGCTGCTTTGGCGCTCCGGTCTGCTCGGTGACCTGCGGCTCATCTACACACCCACCGCCATCGTTATTGCGCAGGTCATCATCGCCTTCCCCGTTGTGGCTGGGTTGACCGCCTCCGCCCTGCAAGCACTCGACCCGCGCCTGCAACTGCAACTGCGCGGACTGGGCGCATCCACCCCGCAAATGGTCTGGATGTTATGGCGCGAGGCGCGCATGCCCCTGCTCGCCGCGCTGATGGCTGGCTTTGGCGCGGTCATCTCGGAGGTTGGCGCGAGCATGATGGTCGGCGGCAACATCCGCTTCCAGACGCGCGTACTGACCACCGCCATCGTGCTCGAAACCGGCAAGGGTCAGTTCGACATGGCGATTGGGTTGAGCGTATTGCTCTTGACCATCACCTTCCTGATCAACTGGGCGCTGACGGTCATCCAGCAAAGAAACATAAGGAGGGGATGAAGGCAGAACGATGAATAATGAAATTATAAGCCTCAAGAATATTTCAGTCAGGCGCGGCGGGCGGGTGGTCCTGGAAGCGAATGAACTCAACGTCAAAAAAGGCGAGGTGCTGGCAGTGGTCGGACCGAACGGTTCAGGAAAAAGCACCCTGCTGTTGACGTTGGCGCGCCTGCTCAAGTCCGAGCGAGGCGAAATCTGGTTCAACGGCAAACCAGCGGCGGCCGAGTCCGCGCTCCGCTATCGGCGGCGAATCGGACTGGTCATGCAGGATCCGCTCCTGTTCGACATGTCCGTTCGTGAAAATGTCGCATCCGGCTTGAAATTTCGCGGAGGCGCCAAAAAAGAGCGCGAGCCGCGCATCGCGAAATGGCTGGAGACGTTGGGGATTTCACACCTGGCGGACCGGCGCGCCAGCGAACTTTCGGGCGGCGAAGGACAGCGCGTCAGCCTGGCGCGCGCGCTCGTGCTGGACCCCGAACTGCTCCTGCTCGACGAGCCGTTCTCCGCGCTCGATTCCCCCACCCGTGCGCGGCTGATCGACGACCTGGGGCGCATCCTGCCTGAAAACGGCGTGACCACGATCTTCATCACCCACGACCTGAACGAAGCGCGCAAACTGGGCAACCGCCTCGCAATTTTGCTGGACGGCAAACTCATGCAAACCGGCACGCCGCAGGACCTTGACAGCCAGCCGCTCGATCCCAACGTGGCGGCTTTCCTGGGAATTTAACGGCATACGCCGCGTTCTCACGCGGCGCAGCCTTAAGACCAACTCAGAGGGAGGAGAGAGTTTGGAAGAGCAACTTGCGATTGCTCAATTACACAGGGTCAAGGTCAGGGTTGGTTCCGCACAGAACGCAGGCCGCTTTTTCGATCATATTGCATTCGATCGCGTTGGAACAGCGGTGGGCGAGGATGCGCGGGGGCTGGTCAGGTAAATGTTCGGCGGGATACACAACTTCATTTTCCATTGCGATCTCGCGGCCGACATGTTCGCAGTACTTGATTTTTTCAACCTGCCAAATCTTTTCTGCCATCACAGCCTCCTAACTCCGATATGTCCAGTTTAAAAGAAAAACGCCCGTCGTGCCAGTGACAGGCGTCACAAAGTTGTATGACAAAACGCTTATTTTGGATATGATGAGTCCTTATTTTTTTGTAAGGATGTAAACACTGCCGGGCTTACCTTCGTGATTGTCACTAGTGAAATAGATTTCACCCGCTTCATCCTCGCCAAACGAAGTAATTCTCAGATTCGTTTCAAACAGGACCCGCGACTGCCACTGTCCATTGGAAAGAATCAACCCCCAGACAGTTCCAGAGCAATAATCACCGTAAAGATAGATTCCGTTCCATTCAGGCATTGCCGCGCCGCGATAGACATATCCGCCGGTGACCGAGCAGCCGAAGTCATGGCTGTATTCCGCAGCAGGCAACAGCAGGCCGGGCTGCGGCGAACCATCATAGCCGTAACTGCCTTCCATGATGCTCCAGCCGAAGTTTGCAGCGCCGGTCGAACCTGCGGGGAGAAAATCGATCTCCTCCCACTTTCCCTGCCCAACATCGCCGATCCACAAGTCACCGGTGGCGCGGTCGAACGAGATACGCCAGGGATTGCGCAGGCCGTATGCCCAAACCTCGTTGCCAAAGGGATTATCCGCCGGGATGGCGTACGGGTGGCCGCTGTCCACGTCGATCCGCAGCACCGCACCAAGCAGGGTATTCGGATTTTGCCCATGCTTCTGCGGGTCTCCCGCCAGTCCGCCGTCGCCAAGCCCAAGATAGAGGTAACCGTCCGGTCCGAAGGCAGCCGCGCCGCCATTATGGTTTGGGAACGGCTGGTTAATGACCATCAGGACAAGTTCACTGTTTGGGTCGGCAGTGCTTCCGTTTGCCTGAAAACGGGAGATGCGGGTATGCCCACCAGTGCCCGTGTAATTGACGTAGAAATAGCCGTTCTGTTCATAATCGGGATGAAATGCCAGGCCGAGCAAACCCATTTCGTTACTGCTGTCATTCACGCGCTCCGCTATGTTCAGGAAGGGCTGGTCGAGCAGTTGACCGTTTTCATAAACACGAATCACACCATATTTTTCGACGATGAACAGCCTGCCCGAGCCATCGTTGGCGGGTTGGACATCTACTGGGCGGGTTAATCCGCCGACAATGGGGCGCCATTCGTAGTCATTTGCATTGGGGAAGTCATTCACGCTGGAAACCTGCGTCGGCGCGGCAGAAGGCTCGGGTTGCGAGTCGGTTTGGGCGGCTGGAACCGCTGTCGGCGGGGAGAGAGGCGTGATGGTCGGAGAAATGGATTCTGCCAATGCCCCGCAGGCAAGCATTGGCAGAGTCAAAATAATCAGGAGTTTATTCATTCTTCTTTTACGTCTGTGGCTTCCGCGTCCACAACATCATCCTGTCCGCCGGAATTGACGTTGCCGGTCAGTTCCTTCATATGTTCCGCCACGACTTCCGGCGGGCAAAGTTCCGTGAAAATGTAGGAGCCAAGCCAGAGCAGCGCGGCATCGTCCACCACCCCGATGACCGGGATGGAGATCGCGTCAATCGGGGAGATCAGATAAATGAGCGCGCCAACGGGGATGAGCTTTGCGAAGAAACTGACGCGGCGGTCGCCCATGAGGCGGGCGATAAGTTTGAGCTGGTTGAGGATATTCCGTACCACACCGCCCTCCTGCGAGACGGTGATATCTGATGATTTCGTTTTTGCCATTTGGTTCTCCTTTTAATAATTGGTTCCATTATATTCGATTTGCGTTTGCACACATTTACGTACGAAATTCGAACCCATCCGATGCGGCAGGTAATATCTGCGGGATTCGCGGCATCACAAATAAATGATACACATCATTTTTTTGGAGGGCTTCTCATGGAGATGCTAATTGACTTTCCCGGCGGGCTGAAGGTGGATGCCCATTTTCGCGGTCATACTGTTGAAACAGACCAACCGCCGGCGGATTCCGCGCCGATGCCGTTCGAGCTGTTCCTGGCCTCGATCGGCACATGCGCAGGGATCTATGTGCTTGGCTTTTGCCGCCAGCGCAATTTGCCCACCGAGGGCATCCGTATCATCCAGCGCAATCACCCGAATCCGGCCAGCGGGTTGATGGACAGTATCGAGCTGGAGATCCAGGTTCCGTCCACGTTCCCGGAGCAATACCATGCCGCGTTGATCCGTTCGGCAGAGTTATGCAAGGTAAAGAAAACCCTGGAAAACCCGCCCACATTTGATGTAATAACAAAAGTGGTCGAGGCCGCGTAGGGATGAAAACGGGCAGTCATTTGAAGACGACTGCCTGTTTTTTTTCGGGGGTAAAATTAATCCATGCCCTACCTGATCGACGGACATAACCTGATACCAAAACTTGGACTGCGGCTGGAATCCATGGACGACGAAATGGAACTGGCCGCCCTCCTGCAGGAATTTGCACGGCTCAAACGGAAACAGGTCGAAGTTTATTTTGACGGCGCGCCAGCGCCTCATGCCGGGACCCGCAAACTGGGCACGGTCCGAGCGCATTTCATCCGCCGCGGGCAAACCGCAGATGCAGCCATCCGCGCTCGTCTGGTCACGATGGGAAAATCGGCAAGGAATTGGATCGTTGTATCGTCCGACCGCGAGGTACAAAGCGCCGCGCGTGCCAATCAGGCGCAATTCATTTCCTCCGAAGAGTTTGCAAAACTATTGAAAACTATCCTCGCCTCCGCGCCGCAAACCAGCCCGGAGGATAAAAACCTTTCAGCGCAGGAGGTGGATGAGTGGCTAAGACTTTTTCGTGGAAAAGGAAATTAATTCAGACCGCCTTACTCCGATTTCTAATTTATTTTTAATGTAATCAGGACAAATCGGGTGTATATTCTCTGTATTGACACCTGCCCTCCCTTTTACTGGTATTTTGGTGTCTACCGCCGCCATGCTTAGCATGTCCCCCCCATGCTGACTGGCGGCGGAACCTTTTAATAAATTACAGGGGATATAATTGAAAAATGAATTCCATCTTCACGTTTGTCCGCTCCCCCAACCACGAATATCCCGATCACCCCGAACGCCCCGCCAGGCTGGATCTGCTGGAGCCGATACTGGCATCCTTCAACGCGGAACGCATCGGGCCGATCCGCGCAACAACTGACGAAGTGGCGCGTGTGCATGAGCCGAAATTGATTCGGACGATTGAAGAGCTTTGCCAACAGGGAATGGGCATCATTGACCACGCCCCCACGTATGTGACCAAAACGTCCTTCGAAGATGCCCTGTTTGCGGCAGGCGGAGCGCTTGCCTGTACGCGGGCTGTGATGAACGGAGAAGCGCGGAATGCATTTGCCATTGTCCGCCCGCCGGGACATCACGCCGAGCCGCACCGCGCCATGGGATTTTGCATTTTCAATAACATCGCCATCGCCGCGCAGGACGCGCTGGCGCACGGCATGGAGCACGTGATGGTCATCGATTATGACGCGCATCACGGCAACGGCACGCAGGCAGCCTTCATGGATGACGAACGCGCGGGATTCATCTCCACCCATCAATGGGGCATCTACCCCGGCACAGGCTGGATCGAAGACGCGCCTCACGCAAAAGGACGGCTGTTCAATGTCCCCTTGCACGCCCATGCCGGTGACAAAACATTCGCACGGATCGCTGATGAGATATTCAAACCGGCGGTGGAAAGATTCCGCCCGCAGATGCTGTTCATCTCGGTTGGGTTCGATGCGCATTGGAACGATCCGCTCACGTCACTGGGGCTTTCCACGCAGGGATATTTCAACATCGCAAGGAAACTGGTTGAACTTGCTGAAGAATACTGTGACGGCAAGATCGTGTTCGTGCTCGAAGGCGGCTATGATCCGCACAACGTCGCTCACGGGGCGGCGGCTGTCTTCGGCGCATTGACCAACGCGCGGTTCAAGAATGAGGCGAACGACCCGTCGCCATATCCGGAACCGGACCACGAGTCACACATTCATGAAGTCTTGAAATGGAACGGCATCGTAAAATAGAATCGGGTGATGTAAAATACATTCGATCCACGCAAAAAGGAGTGAGAGATGGCTCGCAGAGTAACCAAGGGTTTTGTTCAATTGGAATGGGTTTGCCCGAATTGCGATGGGCGAAATCCCGGACCCGAAAAGACATGCCAGAGCTGCGGCGCGCCGCAGCCGGAGAATGTGCAATTCCAGCGCGCGGCGGAAGAGAAGATCATCACCGATGAAAAAGTGGCGGAGGCAGTGCGTTCGGGCGCAGACATTCACTGCGGGTTTTGCGGCACACGCAACCCTGCGACAGCAATTACCTGTTCGCAATGCGGCGGGAATTTGGAGGAAGGGATGGCGCGCCAAAAAGGACGGGTTTTGCAGGCAGCTCCCACTCCGCCGAAAGCCCTGACCTGCACGAACTGCGGGACCGAAAACCCCGGTACGGAGCGGAACTGCTCCAAGTGCGGCGCCCCATTGCCCAGGCTCGAGGCGCCGAAACCGATGCAGGCACAGGCTGGCGCCGCTCAACAAACTGTGCCAAAGAAGAAAACGAACTGGTTCCTGTTCGGAGGCATTGCGGCGTTCCTTGTTTTTTGCTGTGTGGCACTTGCCGTGCTCTTTTTGCTCCCCTCCAAATCACTGGAAGGGACAGTGACGAATGTGCAGTGGCAGACCTTCGTGCCGGTGCAGGAGATCCGCGCAGTGGATTATTCGAACGAGCGCGGAAGCCCGCCTTCGGATGCGTACAACGTCTCGTGCCGAAACGAGAGCAGGGAAGTATGCACGGAACGGGTGGAAGATACCGGCACTGGTTTCGGTGAAGTGGTGGAGGATTGTCATACGGAGACCGAACAGTATTGCAGCTACACCCGCGATGAGTGGAAAACCATCCAGACCTATGATCTGAGCGGGAACGACCTCTTCCCGAGCTATGCAAATCCATCCATTGCCAGTGACCAGCGGGTCGGCTCCACCTCTGAAAATTTGAGCGTGTATTTCAGCACCTCGGATGGACAGGAAACCTATTCTCCGAAATCGCTCAGTGAGTTTCAGCAATTTACGATCGGCAGTGTATGGACGCTGAAGCTGAATGCGCTGGGCGGGATCGTGAGCGTGGAAAGATAGTCGTACGTGAACAGCAGATCGTGAATCGTGAAACTCCCGAACGCGTTCGGGAGTTTTCGCTTTATACCGCTACGGTATTATATAATGACGATATGAATAAAACAGTGGCGGTCATCGGCGGCGGGCCTGCGGGGCTTATGGCGGCGGAAGTGTTGAGTCAGCAGGGTGCGCAGGTGGATGTGTACGACTCCATGCCGTCGCCGGGACGTAAATTCCTGATGGCGGGCAAAAGCGGGTTGAACATCACGCACTCGGAGCCGTTCGAACTGTTTATTTCACGATATGCCAGCCGAAAAGAAGAAGTGAAAAAATGGCTGGTGGATTTCACACCCGATGACTTGCGCGAATGGGCGCGCGGACTTGGGATTGAAACATTCGTCGGCACATCAGGGCGGGTGTTCCCGGTGGGGATGAAGGCAAGTCTGCTATTGCGGGCGTGGCTGAAACGATTGGATGGGGCCGGAGTCAATTTTCATTTGAAACATAGATGGAATGGAGTCATCGCCGCCGAGGACGGCGGTGGGAGCAGCATTGAATTTGAAACACCCAATGGAATCAAGTCTATAAAAGCGGAGGCTGTGATCCTGTCCCTTGGCGGCGGGAGTTGGCGCAGACTTGGCTCGGACGGGGCATGGGTCCATTGGCTGGAGCAGGCTGGGGTTAAGGTGGAGGCGTTGAAACCGTCCAATTGTGGATTCGATGTGGCGTGGAGTCCGGTCTTCAAGGAGAAGTTTGACGGGCATCCGATCAAGTCAGTGATTTTGTCGTTTGGGGAGTTTCGTCAACAGGGGGAGTTTATCGTCACGAAGGAAGGTGTGGAAGGAAGTTTGGTGTATGCAGCGTCGGCGCTGATGCGGGATGCGCTTATTTCAAATGGGCAGGCGGTGATGATGCTTAACCTGGCGCCGGATAAAACGGAGGCACAATTGGCCGAGCGGTTGTCGAAGCCGCGCGGGTCACGGACGATGGCGAGCCATTTGGAAAAGACGGCAGGGATGAAGGGCGTGAAGGCGGGACTCTTGCGCGAGTTCGTACCAAAAGAGGAGTTTACGGATATGGAGCGGCTTGCGTTCTACATCAAACATTTACCCGTGCCGTTGATCGCGACGCGCCCGCTGGATGAGGCGATCAGTTCGGCGGGCGGTGTGACGTTCGAGGCGTTGGATGAGAATTTAATGTTGAAGAAGTTGCCCGGCGTTTTTTGCGCAGGTGAAATGCTGGATTGGGAAGCGCCGACGGGCGGCTATTTGATCACGGCCTGTATGGCGAGCGGACGACGGGCGGGGATGGGGATGACGAGGTGGTTGGAAATCGGAAAAATCAACCGCTAAAAATACGATGCGCACGGTGGTTTTCATGGTTGTTCGCTTTTTCAACAAAGCGATTTATCCCAGCTTCCCCACCACATCCTCCACTTTACTCAATATCTCTCCCGATTGCACCAGCGTCTTCATCGCATTGTGGTCGGGATACAACGGACGGTCAATGTCGAGATGTTTCACGTATTTACGAATCACTTTGCGGGCTTTCTGCGTCCCTGCCCCCGGCGTGAACTCGCGGAAGTCCAATGCCTGTGCCGCAGCCATGAACTCGATTCCCAAAATGCCATACGCGTTATCGAGAATTTGTCCGTTCTTGAGGGCGGTGTTCATGCCCATCGAGACGAAATCCTCCTGATCCGCGGCGGCAGGGATGGACTGGATCGAAGCGGGCGCGGAGAGGATTCTCTGCTCCACGATCAAACTGTCCGCGGTGTATTGGCTGAGCATCAACCCGGAGTAGAATCCCGGCTCGTGGGCAAGGAAATCAGGCAATCCCTGAGAAAGAGCGGGGTTGGTCAAACGGTTCAACCTGCGCTCGGAGAGGACACACACCATCGTGACCGCCGCACCTGCCATGTCCATGGGCAGTGCCACAGGCGACCCCTGGAAATTCGCACCCGTCAATGTCAGCTTATCTTCGGGGATGAAGATCGGGTTATCGCCCACGCCGTTCAATTCAATTTCAACTTGTGAACGGGCATACGTAATCGCATCACGCGCCGCGCCGATCACCTGCGGCGTGGAGCGCATCGAGTACGCATCCTGAACCTTCGTTTTCATTTTGCCTGTCGTCAAATCCGAGCCTGCGATGACCTTCATCATATTCTGTGCAGAAATGACCGCGCCTTTGAACCCACGCAGTTCATGCAGTTTCGTGTTATACGGCTTCATGTTGCCGAGCAGCGCTTCGATGGACATCGCCGCGGCGATCTCCGCCTGCTTGAGGAAACGCTCCATGTCGTAGATGTGCAGCGCAGACATGGCGGTCAATAGATTCGAGCCATTGATCGCGGCGAGACCGTCGCGTGCCTGCAAGCCGGGGACTTCGATTCCCGCCCGCCGCATCGCTTCCTGACCTGTGAGTCGTTCGCCGTTATAAAAAGCCTCTCCCTCGCCCATGAGCAGCAGCGCGGCTTGCGCCATCGGAGCAAGGTCACCGCTCGCGCCAACCGATCCCTTCTGACAAACAACTGGTGTGACGCCTTTATTAAGCATCTCCACCATTGTCAGCGTGATCTCGGGTCGGCACCCGGAGTTCCCATGCGCATGGACGTTGATGCGCCCCGCCAGCGCGGCGCGGACATGTTCAATGGGCGCAGGGTCGCCGATCCCCGCCGCGTGATTATAGATGAGGTATTTCTGGAATTCCTTCACCTGCTCATCGTTGAGCATCGTCTCCGAAAATTCGCCGATGCCGGTATTCGTCCCATACATGACCTCCTTGTTGGCAAGCTTCTCCTCCAGCATGGCGCGGCAGACCTTGATGCGCTCGAGGGCCTCGGGGGCAAGTTCCACTTTTTCGTTATCCCGCGCAATCGCAACGAGTTTTTCAACTGTGAGTTCCGAGCCGTTCAGAATGATGGTCATGGGCACTTCTCCTCAAAGGGGGTATGGGGAAATTGTACTCCAAAGGATAAATGAAATAACAGACGCGGAGTGCGCCTCGGCGTCTGTCATCTACACAATTCAGGGTGCGTCGCATTAAACACTAGAACTCATCATCCTGTCAGCCAGTGGTGATCACATCATCATGCAGGATGGAATAGATCTCGACATCCTGGTATCTACCCTTGTTGTACCATGCCCCACGCGCTGTACCTTCGTGTCGAAAACCGCATTTCTCCGCCAGGCGGCGCGAAGCCGCATTCTCCGGGTGAATGACCAGCCTGAGCCGATTCATTCGCTTGGTCTCGAACAGATAGCGGACCATCATATCCACAACTTCTGTCATCACGCCTTTCCTGCGCTGTTCTGTATCATAGACTTGATAGGAGAGTTCATATTCGTCCAAATAATTTACTGTCTTGAAAAACTCGATGTGTCCCAATATCTCATCGGCAGGGTTGACGATGAGAAACATGCCGTCCTCCCTGCCCCAAAAGCCGTTCTCCTGAAATTGCTTCTGGAACGCGGGCTGTGACAGAATGCCGCGCGGGAAATAATCCCCCCGGTTCTGGATGTCGGTGTGGAAATCATAAAGCTTTTCGAGGTCAGTGTCATGCACAGGTCGAAGAGTGATCAATTTACCTTTAAGCATACCGCTCTCCTTTCTCGTTATTCCTGTTTTATGCCACGTGGTTAATAATTCGTCGTTCTGTCGATCAGACCGAGTTCGCGCGCACGGGCGTCGCAAACTTTAAACACCCAGATACTGACTGCACCAAAGAAGAGGCTCAGTCCCAGCAATATGCCGAGGAGTTCCATATTGCTGAAATTTGCCAGAGTCGGGAAGGCTTGCGCCACATTCCCTACCAGTGATCGCCGCAACAGTTCCAGCCAGTAGGTTGTCGGCATGAAATACCCAACGGGACGAATCCACTCGGGCAGGACATCCAGCGGGAAGACTGCGCCGCTGAAAATGTACAAGGCGCCAGCCGTCGCTTCGCCGATGAAGCCTTCGTGGCGGGCAACCGTCAACGTGATGCCAGCCAACAGCAGGCCCAGCAGCGCAAGCATCACCACGCCGAGGATGAGCGTGACGATGAACAACAGCCAGTCCACTTCCGCCAGTTTCAGCGGGACTTTCAAGAACAGGACCCCTGCGGCAATGGTAATGAAGACCGCTATCGAGCCTGTGACGAAGCGCGCCACGCCGCGTCCCAGCAAGTAAATGGGAATGGTGATGGGCGCAATGTACATGTATTTCAGCGTCTTGTAATGCTCGCGATCATCCACCACCGCCCAGGAGACGCCCGTCATCACCGCGCCGACATAGATGTAAAAGGCATTTCCCAGATAGATGTATGGGAACAATGCGCTGTCGAAATTGCCCTGCGTGATGATGCCGTACATCACGACCAGGATTGCCGCGCCCGAAAGCGGCTTGACGACGGAATACACGGCGAACAGGAAGGGATCAGTCCAGTTGGATTCGATCAGCCATCCCAGCCACGCCGCCATGCGGAACGAACGCCATGAAGTTGTTGTTTGCATAAAATCTCCGCTTATCAACCACCGGTGTTTTTCTATCTCCGGCTCTCCGTAATCCTGCCCTCACGCACAGCGATTCTTTCAATATGTGCCAGCAGGATCTTTGCGGTTACAACGAACACCACCGAAAGAATCGCAAGGATCAGGATCTCGGTCCGCACTGTCATGAAGCCGAACTGGGATCCCGAGGGGAAGATCAACTGACGCATCGCGTCCATACCGAGCGTGAGCGGAATGATCGAGGCGCCCGCCGCCACCCAGAACGGCAAAGACTTGATCGGAAAGTAAAAACCCGAAGCAAGGAAGATCGGTTCCTGCGCCAGGTTCGCCATGTGCCAGGCTTCACGCCCGAACAACAGGAATATTGAAGCCATCATCATGCCCATGCCGTATAACGCGATCATCGCGAGCATGAACACCAGAATCAATTGTGCATAACTGAGCACGGTATAGGTCACACCGAACAGGAAGATGCCAAGCAATGTCACTACAATGGCGCGCAATGCCGTCGCCAGCATTCCGCCCAATGCCATGCCAAGCAGGATCGCCATCATCGAATTCGGCGCCATGATGTAGAGCGCAAGGTTGCCCTGCTCCTTTTCCCAGTACAACTGGCTGGACATGCTCCATAAGATGTTCATCCAGAACGCGGTCATCGCGCCGCCCATCACTACGAAACCGATATATTCCTCAGGTGCGTTCAACGCGCGATAGACGAACACATACGCGATCACCGCCAGCATCGGCATGATCAGGTCGAACACCAGCCAGGAGACTTCGCGCTGCTGCCCGATCAACCGCGGATATGCGCGCGCGATGATGGTCTTGAAAAACAGCCGCCAGCCCGTATCCTTGCGCGAATACGGACGCATCAACGCTGCGTCGCTACGCTGGTTGTCCATGTTCTTCCTCCTCCGCCATGCTACGACCCACGAGATCAACAAAAACATCCTCGAGCGTGGGTTCGCGCTTGCTCAAGCTCATCACCTTCACATCCTTTTGCGTGAACAGATTGATGACTCGCGCCAGAGCGGATTCTTCGACCAGGCCGAGACTCAACTTAGCACCCGTCTCTGTCTCCTCAATCGCCGCCTTCGTGACTTCGGGCTGGTCCACCAGCATTTGCGGAGTCAACCCGTTCAGCGGACTCGTCTGGATCTCGAACAGCGCATCCTTTTGCAAACGCTGTTTCAGCGCGGACGGCGTATCGCAGGCCAGCACGCGACCTTTGTTGATGATGGCAACGCGGTCGCACAACTCGTCTGCTTCGACCATGTAATGCGTGGTCAACAAAAGTGTGCGGGTCTTATCCGCTTTCAGCCATTCGATGATGAACTTGCGGACATCACGCGACGCGCCCACATCCAGACCAAGCGTAGGTTCATCGAGGAACAGAACCTCGGGGTCGGTCAGGAAGCCACGCACAATGTTCATCTTCTGGCGCAAACCCGTCGAGAGGTCGGATGATTTCGTGTGGATCCTGTCCTTCATGCCGACCATTTCGAGCAGTGCTTCGATGCGTTCGTTGGCTTCTTTTGATGGTACGCCATAGAACTGCGAGAACATCCACAGATTTTCGCGCACGGTCAACAGGCCGTAGCCCGAAGATTCGCCACCTGAGACCATGTTGATCTTCGGGCGCACCAGGTCTGGTTCAGTGTGGACATCTGCCCCGGCAACGTGTGCCCAACCCGAGGTCGGGGAGAGAAGCGTGGTCAGGACTTTGATCAAGGTCGTTTTGCCGGCGCCGTTCGGACCTAAAAGTCCGAACAGTTCGCCGCGTTCGACAGTCAAGTTTACATCCTGCAAGGCGACGAGTTCCTTGCGGGTTTCCTTTTTGCTGCCGCGCAGTTTATAAATACGGCCGAGATTATGGGTTTCGATTGCAAGTAAAGCGGACATTCTTCTCCTTAATAAAGGCTAATGAAATGCGTTGATCAATCGTTTGCGGGGCGTAGGGTGGGCGTCAAGTACTTTTTGCAGGTGCGTGATAAAGTTGCGGGCGTAACAAATTTCTCTTCTCCTCCTTTGCAAGCGAGAGCCGGGGTCGGCGCCCCGGCTCTCACAATTTAAGGGGCAGGAGAAAGCAGAACAAGAGTTCTATTTTACTACAAATCTAATTTTCCGACCACTGGCTTCCCCCATGTTCTGCGAACCAATTGTAATCCGATTCTCTTCGTTGTATAATTAAGACAGAAACAAGGGAGTAACATCATCGGCGCCATCGCGCTCCTGCCGAACCAAGAAAGGAGCCAATCATGACACATCACAAAATCCATGCTCTCAAGACGTCCTGGTCCCATCACCAATCCCATGCTTCACACAGCCGGGTGAAACGGTTCGACCGCGCGGTCCCAGCCATCATCATCGGGCTGTGCGTTGACCTGGCCCTGGTCTATGTGTGGAGCTTCCAGCTCTATCAATCGATATTACTGCCATAGGCCATCCGTTGCAGAGCAGAAAAACTCCGAGACACAATGCCTCGGAGTTTTTCTTTCGAGTACAATCGGTCGTCATGGAAAACGAATACATCCCAAAAACCGCAATGAGCATCCACGCCCACCCAGACGACCAGGAATTCTCGGTCGGCGGCACGCTCGCCAAATGGGCCAGGGCCGGATGCGAGATCATCTCCGTCGTCATCACCAGCGGCGACTCGGGCTCGAATGACAGTACCAAAGGAGCGGAATACAAACCCGAACTGGCGCGCCTCCGCGAGACCGAACAACTGGCTGCCAACGAGGTGCTTGGCACCACACAGACGGTTTTTCTGCGCCACCCCGACGGCGAACTCGAACCAACGATGGAACTGCGCAGGGAACTCACCCTTCTCATCCGCAAGTACAAACCCGACGTGGTCCTTTCGGGAAATCCCGAAGCATGGTTTTATGGTAATGAATATATCAACCACCCCGACCATCGCGCCGCCGCCCGCGCCGCCTGTGAAGCGGTCTTTCCATCGGCCGGGTCACGGCTGATGTTCGCCGACCTGCTCGCAGAGGGGTTCGAGCCGCACGAGGTCAAGCACCTGTATGTGCACGGCATGGATAATCCCGATACCTGGGTGGATATCAGCGGGACGATTGAAGTCAAAATCGCGGCATTACAAAAACACGCCAGCCAGGTGCCGGTGGATGAAGTTGATAAATGGATGCGCGAGTGGGCGAAAGAGGAAGCCAAAGATAAGGAATTCGAATATGCCGAGGCATATAGGGTGATGGTCCTAAAGAGCGACGAAGTGGAAAAGTAATCTATGGGATTCATCAGTTACGGTTTTTTTACTTTTTTCCTGATCGTTTTTTCCCTGTATTGGCTTGTTCCAAAACGGCGCTGGCAGAACCTGCTTCTGCTTTCATCCAGCGCCGTTTTTTATGGCTGGCTTGTCCCCTGGCATGCGGCAGTTTTATTCGGCTCTATTGTGGCGGATTACTTTCTGGCGCTGGCCATGGGACGCTGGAGGTCCAAAGCCGGGATTTTCATGTGGCTGGGCGTGGCACTAAATCTTGGATTGCTTTCCTTTATAAAATATTATTTTACGTTCGACCATGTGCTTGCCGGCTGGGCAGATCGGGCCGGGCTTTCAGGGGATGTATTTCTCGCATCCATCATCCTGCCGCTGGGGGTTTCCTTTTACGCCTTGAAAAAGATCAGCTATCTGATCGAGGTCAGAAAAGGGGTCATGCAGCCCACGAGCGATTTCATCGCTTTCGCAGCCTATGTGTCCTTTTTTCCACAGGTGCTTTCCGGTCCAATTGACCGCCCGCAAAAACTACTCAAGCAATTGGAAGCGCCACGCGCATGGATGTCGTCTCATTTTTACAATGCCTGGCACTTGATCCTGATGGGGTTATTCAAAAAAATCGTGATCGCGAACACAGTAAAAGTTTTTGTTGATCATATCTTTCTGATGCAGGAACCGTCCAAAATATTCCTGATCGTGGGCGGGCTGGGTTTCACCCTGCAAATCCTCGCTGACTTCTCCTCGTATACTGACCTTTCCCGCGGAATTGCGTTCCTGTTCGGCCTGAAGACCATGGAAAATTTCAACAAACCTTATCTGGCCTACACACCCAGCGAATTTTGGAAGCGCTGGCATATTTCATTTTCAAGCTGGCTGCGTGATTATATTTTCTTTCCGTTGAGGCGCATGTTGCTGAGAGGCAGGAACGTTCCTGAAGGCATTTCACAGATCGTTCCTCCACTTGCAACGATGTTTATTAGCGGATTGTGGCATGGAACCGGACTGACCTTTGTTATTTGGGGTCTGTATTATGGCGTATTGATCGTGCTCTATCAATGGCTTGGAATCCAGGGGGATTGGAAACCGGTCCACCCCGTTAAACGTTTTATTGCCTGGCTCTTGATGTTTTCACTCATTGTCTTTGGCTGGATCATCTTCCGCGCTCAATCCATGTCCTGGCTGTGGAATGTATTTGTTTTTAGCCCGCTCTATCATAGTCCGCAGGAGTTGACCGCGGCGTTTGTCATACTAATGATGATCGTCTTTTATGCAGCGCTTCTATTCGCAAGGCATGTCATCGAACAATATGCGGCCGAATTCGCGAATCTTCACGCTTTTTACTATACGGCCGCAACACTGCTGACCCTGATATTCATGAATTCATCCTCGCCCGATTTTATCTATTTTCAATTCTAATGAACTCAAAACGCATCTTCACCCGCTATCTACTATTCCTGTGTGGAGCTTTGCTGGCAAGCGGCTTCTATCTGTCCGCTCGTTTTAACGCGGCTTATCCTGCAGCTCTTGGTCCCCGGTTTAAACCAGAAATTAAAAAGGAACATATCAAAGGAATAGAGGAAAACCAGCCGGAGCTTGTGCTGATTGGAGATTCTGTGCTGTATGAAGGCGTAGATCCGATTCTGCTCTCCGAACAGCTGGGGGAAAAATCCTATGCAATTACGGTTCCCGGCTCTGGTACTGCATCGTGGTATTTGGTCATGAAAAACATCATTTTACAAGCTGACCATCGCCCCAAATACATTGTCATCCTCTTTCGAAATACCATGTTGACCGTGCCGCAATACCGTACCACTGGAAGGTATTTCGAACTGCTAGGTGATTTTGCGTCTAAAAATGAACCGCTTGTAGCGGAACTCGCATTTATTAACCAGATGAGCCCATTGGAAAGAATTCTGGAACAATACATTCCTTTATACACCATGCGGTTAAGAATCCGTGACAAACTGTATAACCTGCTGCGATACACACCTGCAGTTGTATTAGCGGGATGCAATAGGGAATGTACAGATGAAGCCATGGGTTCGGTCTTTGGCAGCAATGTTGACCCGCTCGCTCTGAATCAGATGATGGAGGACGCATCCAGGGTGCTATATGCGCCCGAGGAAATGGATTTCGACAGGCAGGTTGACAGGTCATTCCTTCCGTATATGATCCAATTGGCGCAGAAAAACATTGTCACTCTAGTCTTTGTTCGAACGAAGATACTCGGGACGGAGCCTCTTGCGCTGGTGGATTACAGCCAGGCGCTTGATGCTTATCTATGGGAACAGGATCATGTATTTCTTGTCAATTTTTCCGACGATCCGCGCATTACAGAGGAATTCCATGTCGATGGACTTCACATGAATAACCATGGGAGGCGGGAATTCACAAGGATGCTTGCAGACGAGTTGCGCTCCATCATTAGGTAATGGTTGAAACCAATTCAAGAACAGATCCATTATGGCTTTTACCAGTTATGATTTCCTGCTTTTCTTCCTGATCGTTTTCATTTTATATTGGACGGTCCGTGAACACCGTTGGCAGAATTTAATCCTGCTGGCGGCTAGTTATTATTTTTACGGCTGGGTGCAGGTGTGGTACGCGGTCATGCTGGGGGCATCCACACTGGCGGATTTTTGCCTCTCGCGCGGCATGGATACCCATCCCGGCCGAAAACGGCTGTTCATGGGGTTGAGTCTTTTTCTGAATTTGGGAGTGCTTGCATTCTTCAAATACTACAATTTCTTCAGTGGCGATGTAATTGCACTCCTGAACACGCTCGGCCTCAACACCGATCCCTTGCTGGTGCGGATCCTGCTCCCCGCGGGGCTTTCTTTTTTCACCCTGAAAAAACTTGCATACATGTTGGATGTATCGCGCGGCACACTTAAACCCAGCCATAGGTTCATTGACTTTTCCCTGTATGTATCCTTCTTCCCGCAGATCATTGCCGGACCCATTGACCGTCCGCAAAAATTATTGCCGCAGATCGAATTGCAACGCATTTGGAAGGCGGATTTTTTCTATAAAGCGTGGCCCCTGCTGGTCATGGGCTTCTTCAAAAAACTTGTCATTGCTAACAGCATCCAAGTGATCGTTGACCGTATATTCGGGTTTTCTGGACCATCCGGCTTCTTATTGTTGTGCGGCGCACTTGGCTATACTCTGCAAATCCTTGCAGATTTTTCCGCTTATGTGGATCTCTCACGCGGCGTTTCCCATCTGCTCGGCTTCGATACATCCGAGAATTTTCGCCAGCCCTATCTCTCCCTGACCCCAACCGATTTTTGGAATCGCTGGCACATCACGCTTTCGACGTGGCTGCGGGATTACATCTTTTTCCCGGTGCGGCGCGCCCTGCTCCGCTATAAATTCAATGAAAAACTGGCAATATCCATCCCGCCGCTCGTCACCATGTTCATCAGCGGGCTTTGGCACGGCGCAACTCTTAACTTCATCATCTGGGGATTATATTACGGTGTACTGATCATCATCTATCAACTCATCGGCATTCGCAGCGACTGGAAACCAAACTCCAGTCTGAAATCATTTTTCGCATGGCTCATTATGTTTTCTTTCATCGTTTTCGGCTGGGGGATCTTCCGCGCGCCTTCCATGACGTGGTTCATCAATGTCATTTTCAATTCACCCTTCCTACCAACCCAAAACGAATTCATCCTCAGCCTGATTGCATTGACCATGTCGCTGGCTTATTCGCTTCCACTCGTAATCAAATATTTAATTGACCGATATATGCCCGACGGCTGGACACAAGCTGCCTACCATGCCATTGCGATAACGCTTGTGGTCATCTATATTAACTCGGCTAATTCAGATTTTATCTATTTCCAATTCTAGGATGAACATGCGCCGCTTTCTTAAATTCAGCCTGCTTCTCACCATCATTATGATTGTCACGTCGGTCATTCTCCCGCCCACCTATGGGCTGACATTTCCTCGTCACCCCGGTCCCACTTTGGATAGACAAGTCCGCGACAATCATCTGAAGCATATTGAGGAAAATCAGCCGCAGATCGTACTCCTCGGCGACTCCACCCTCGTTCTCGGCGTGGACGCGGATGCGCTTGCCGAACAGACGGGCAAATCCGTTTACAGCATCGGCATTCCGGGGTCCGCTTCGGCGCTCTGGTATTTACTGCTCAAAAATAACATCGCCAAGGCTAGCTATAAGCCTGAATATGTTTTGGTGGTATTCCGCGACTCCATCTTGACTGCCCCCGGTTACCGCGTGCAGGGAAGTTACTTTGAACTGCTTGATGAATACGCCAGGCGCAACGAACCCGTCCTGATGGAAAAATCATTCGTCAATCTGATGAATCCGCTTGAGATCGCGGCGGAGAAATATTTTCCGCTCTATGTTTCGCGCCCGGACATCCGCAAGGGAATTGACTCAAAGATCCGCTATTTTGCCCCGCCTTTGTTTGGTTGTGATGAGTACTGTACAGATTACGCACTTGGTGAAATCTTCGCAGGTGCAGATATGGAACCCGGGGCGCTTGTCGACGCGGTGGGGGCAGCCGAGTCCCTGCTTTATACACCCGGGCAGCTGAATTTCGAATCCCAAGTCGACAGATCGCTTCTGCCAGACATGATTGAGATTGCGAATGAGAATGATATCAAACTCGTTTTTGTGCGCATCAAGGTCTTGTCAGGAATTAATGATTCACCCCACCTTGACAAGTATCTCGCTGACTTAGGGAATTACCTTAACGAACAAAACTTCCCGCTGCTGGACTTTGGCAATGACCGTCGCTTCACTCCTGAATTTTTCCGCGATTCGATCCACCTGAATGAGAACGGCAGGGAATTATTCACCCAACTGGTTGCGAACGAATTAATGCGCATCAGTGCAGAGAAATAAAAGGTTAAAAGAACCAATGCCCCACCAGCGCGGACGCCAGCGTCATACTGATATTATCAATATCCTTGTAATGCAGTGACTCGACCACTGCACCCACCAATGCAATTCCAGTGATTGGCAGAAGATAATTGGTGAATGCACCCGCGAAGACTCCCCCCGCCAGATAGGTAAAAATCATCGCCGCAGACATCAGCCATCCCCCCAGAAAGACGCTCACCGTCCCCGCAATGGACTTGTCCCTGCTCCACGGCAGTTTCGGCGAAGCGATGCGCCTGCCAAATATATCCGCCACGCCGTCGCCGCCGCACATCATCATCAACGCGATAATGCCGATCGGGGAATCCTTCCAGTAGACCAACGTCAAGGCAACGAACATGATTCCGTAGTATAGCGGACCGCGCAGGATCTCCCTCGGGTCGCCCGTGCGGGACATGGCTTGCACGGACGCTTCATCTTTTATCACTCCCAGTCCGACCAACGCAAACTGGACCGTGATCGCAAATGGAACCAACGCCGCCAGCCACCGTGCGGACAGGTCGTCATTGAACAGGAACCAGCAGGATACGAACAGCGGGCCCGTGCCAATGTGAATGAGCTTGCGGCTGAGTTTGCCATCCAGCCAGCCGCGCTGGGCGATGTGGTTCATCAAACGCAGAAAGGCGAGTGAAGCGGCAAAGGTGACGATAAGTGCGATGATATTGTTCAAGGGAATCTCCTGATTTTTGATTTGCAGATTAGAACCCGCGTTTGAATGAAAAGATATTCCTGAGCTATAATCCGCCATTGCCTTTACCAACCAACGGAGGTTAATTATGCACAAACGAATTATCGTATTCATGCTCGCCCTGAGCATCATTCTCACCGCCTGCGGAGCGTCCACCTCTGGCCGCGCGGCTCCCGCCGTGGAGGGCTACATCACCGCCCTCGCTGCCAAAGACGAAGCGGCACTCATCTCCAACTCCTGCGCCGACTGGGAAGATGACGCCCTGCTCGAACTCGACTCCTTCGCCCTCGTCGAAGTCACCGTGGAAGGCATGGCCTGCGCCGAATCAGGTACGGATGGAGATAAAACTCTCGTGGATTGTCAGGGCACCTTCCAGATGAGCTATGGAGGCGAACCGCAGGTACTCGATCTTTCCGCCCGTACCTACGAAGTCATCAACCAAAGCGGTGACTGGCTCGTGTGCGGCGTTCGCTAAGAATATTAAACACAAAGGACACGAAGTACACAAAGGTTTTAAGGTTTTTCCTTAGTGCCCTTGGTGTCCTTCGTGTTTAAAGAAATGAAGCTCTTCACCCGCGAAAACCTCCTCGCCCTCCTGCTCTGCCTCATCCTCATCGCCCTCGTCATCGTCACCGCAGACAGCAGCCCGACGTGGATCTATCAAGGCTTCTAAATGGCGCTTGAAAACATCCTGATTCTCGCCGCCGCCTCGTTTCTCTGGGCAGCCCTCCTGCGCGACCGCGGGCGGACGTGGTTCATGCTCATCGCCAGCGTGCTCGTCATCTTCTGGCTGCAGCCGACCCTCCCCATCCGCGGATTCGATTTTTGGATTCCCGTCGCAACGCTCGTCATCGCCATTTTCAGTTGGTATATCACTGCGAATGACGAAGCCCGGCGCAAAAGAAAAAACTGGGGCGTCTTCGCTCTCGTCGCAGGCATCGTCCTCCTGCTCAGCCTCACCCGCTACTTCCCCATCGCACAGATTCTCACCGCCTCGCGTCCGCCACCGATCGAAACCTTGCTGGCGGTCATTGCAATCTCAGGCATGGTCTTTTTTGGAACGGCGCACCTGAACCGCTTCAACGTGACCCTGCTCGTCATTGGCATTTTCATCCTGATCGTAGTTTTTCTTGTTCTGAAAATCCCAGCGCTGACGTATTGGCTAAGTTACGGACTCCGCGCGTTGATGAGCCAATCGCTGACGAGTGTCTCCGCCAACGACTTCCACTGGCTTGGATTCTCCTACGTGGCATTTCGCCTCCTCCATACATTGCGCGACCGCCAGATGGGACGACTGCCATCCGTGGACTTGGGTGAATACCTGACCTACGTCATCTTCTTCCCCGCCTTCACCGCCGGACCCATTGACCGCCTTGAGCGCTTCATCAAAGATTTACGAGCCGTTCCTTCACCACAAAGTCACAAAGACGCTATGACTCAAAGCGAAAAATCTTCGCGGCTTCGTGCCTTTGAGTCTTCGTGGTTAAACGAAACAGTCTACCCCGCGGGTCAGCGACTGCTGATAGGCACCTTCAAAAAATTCGTTCTCGCCGACTCTCTCGCCCTCATCGCCCTGAACGAGGCAAACGCAGCCCAAGTGACGTCCACCTTATGGATGTGGGTCATCGTCTACGCCTACGCCTTCCAGATCTACTTCGACTTCAGCGGCTACACCGACATTGCTCTTGGCATCGCGGGACTGCTCGGAATCAAACTGCCCGAGAACTTCGCATCTCCCTACCTCAAACCCAACCTGACCCAATTCTGGAACAACTGGCACATGACTCTCACCCAGTGGTTCCGCGCGTACTTCTTCAATCCCATCACCCGCTGGCTCAGGTCTTGGCAAAAACCGATGTCCATCCCAATGATGATCCTGCTGACCCAAGTCGCCACCATGCTGCTGATCGGTTTCTGGCACGGCATCACATGGAACTTCACCCTCTGGGGCTTGTGGCACGGGCTGGGACTCTTCATCCACAACCGCTGGAACGACGCCACCAAAGCCAAAGCCGCGGCATGGGCAACTACACCCGCTCGAGAGGCGATGCTGAATAGTAGCGGCATCTTGTTAACGTTCCACTTTGTGGCATTGGGCTGGGTTTTCTTTGCGCTTTCATCACCTGCCACGTCATGGCAGGTCATTTTGATATTGTTTGGAGTCAACTAATGTCGTTGCGAGCGCTGGTCGAGTAGACGCCCAGCGGCGTATCCAGACCAAGCGAAGCAACCTCATGACAATTGGGAGATTGCTTCACGAAGACTCGCAATGACATGAAACTCTTATGAACCAAGAAATCAAACCCCTTAACGTCCTTTTCAAGGGACTGCTCTTATTCCTGCTCTTCACCCTCGTCATCGCCGCATGGCAGCCGGGGATTGGACAGCTCTCCCTCTACAACAGCCTCTATCCCGGGCGGGAGCGGCTTCCCTTCGGCGAGAACCCCAAACAATCCTACAACCTCAGCCTCTTCAACCTTGACGCGATGTTCGCCTCACATGTCATCGCTGGTATGTCCAAAGGTGACGATGAATTCCGCGTCATCATCGTGGGAGACTCGTCAGTGTGGGGCACGTTGCTCAAACCCGAAGAAACTTTGGCAGGACAACTCAACCAAGATAACCTCAACGCCTGCGGAAAAAATGTCCGCGTGTATAACCTTGGGTATCCCACCATCTCACTGACCAAAGATGTGATGTTGCTCTCCCATGGAATGGGATACGACCCCGACCTTGTCATCTGGATGACCACGCTCGATGCGTTCCCGTTGGAAAAGCAAACGTCCACGCCGCTGGTGGCTAACAACGAAGAAACGGTTCGGGGACTGGCAACCAACTATGGGTTAAGAGTCGAGGCGGATGATCCCAATCTGGTGAAAAAATCCTTCTGGGGTAAAACCTTCGTCGGCGACCGCCGCTCATGGGCAGATATCCTCCGTCTTCAAATTTATGGGGTGATGTGGGCATCCACAGGCATTGACCAGTTCTACCCCACCAATTACGAACGTGCCCAAACCGATTTTGATGCGGATGAAAGGTATCACGATTTCACCCTGCCTGATTTGAATGAAGACGGTCTTGCGCTGAACGCGTTGGAGACAGGGTTCCGCGTGGCGGACGAGACGCCGATGCTGCTCGTAAATGAGCCCATGTTAATAAGTTCAGGCGCGAACAGCGATATCCGCTATAATTTTTTCTACCCGCGCTGGGCGTATGATGATTACCGCGAGATGATGATCGCGTTGAGTGCGCAAAACGGCTGGACGTATGTGGACTTGTGGAACATCGTCCCAGCCAATGAATTCACCAACAGTGCAATCCACCTCACGCCTGCGGGAGAAAAATTAGTAGCAGAAAATCTCGCGCCCTACATTTTGGAAATGTGTGAATAATCCGCAGGGGCGACCCGCCTTGGTTGGTCGAGTACGTTCACCATCATGGATGGGTCGCCCCCATAGTTGAAAACAGGAGTTTGTATGAAGGTCCGATCTTTTTTTCCATTAATCGTTGTTTTACTGGCCGCCTGCACCAGCACGCCAGTGACATCACAACCTGAAGCGGAATCCACGTCCGCGCCAGTGGAAGCAACTGAAGTTGTAACCATGGTTGTGGAATCGACTTCTGAAGTTCCCAGCGCCATGCCGCGCCCGACCCTCGCACCCGATGAATGGAAATCCCTGCCCATTGTGCCCATGGTCAGCGAATCAATGAAGGAAGTCTACAGACGCGGGTTGGAAATGGGGAATGACCCAAACGCGTTCGCGAAGGTCGGCGACTGTCAGACCAACACAGGCTTTTATCTTGTTGATTTCGACCACGAAGGCTGGTACAGCCTCGGCGAAGACCATGCTCATTTGCAGGATACGATTGATTATTATCAAGGCTCCTTCTCCCGCACCAGTCTTGCCATGCGTGACGGATATAATGTCGCTGCCATCCTCACGCCGTTGCGCGCCGATCCGAAGCAATGTGAAAAGGGTGAGACACCGATTGCGTGTGAATTCCGTATGCACAACCCCAGCATTGCAATCATCAGCCTCGAGACCAACTTCAACGACCGCCCCGCCGATGATTATGGCAGATACATGCGCCAGATTATCGAATATACGCTCGAACAGGGTGTGGTTCCCATCCTCGCCACCAAAGGCGACAACCTCGAAGGCGACCACAGCATCAATGCCGAGATCGCAAAGATCGCTGTGGAATACGATATCCCACTGTGGAATTTCTGGGCCGCGCTTCAACCCCTGCCGAATACTGGCTTCGACACCGAGTTGAATGATGGCTTCCACCTTTCCTTCTCACGCAACTTCTTCGACCAGCCCAGGAACATGCTGAGAGGCTGGCCCTGGCGCAACCTGACCGCCTTGCAGGCATTGGACGCGGTGAGAATTGGGTTGAATCACTAAATAGAAAAAGGAAAAAACATGACCACCGAAATCATCGCCTCCCTCGCTAAATTCATAGCCGAAAAGATCCTCAAACAGCCGGGCAAGGTCATCGCCGCGGATGAGGCCATCATTTCCAGCGGACTGATCGACTCGTTCAGCCTGATGGACCTTGCGCTCTTCATCGAAGACACCTTCAGCGTCCGCATCGAAGACACCGAATTGAATGCGGATACGTTCGATACCCTGGATCAACTTGCTGCGTTGATTACATCGCGTAAATCGTAGGGGCGACTGGCCAGTCGCTCTGCAGAGACATACATGACCACCCTCCCAAAGCTCCTCCAACACTCCTATCAGGACGCCCCTGATAAGACCAGCATCATCCTGCAGCACGCAGGACAACCCGATACGCATCTCACCTATCGCGACCTCATCCGCGGCGCAAATCGCTACGCTCTCAGCTACGCTCGCGAAGGCATCCAACCTGGCGAGGTGGTCATCCTTATTTTGCAGCACGGCGAAGACCTCATCTATTCATTTTGGGGTGCCATCCTGCACGGCGCGATTCCGTCCATCATGCCGTTCCTGACGGAAAAACTCGCACCCGAAAAATACCGCGCCGACCTTGCTTCGCTCATCTCCATCACCAAGCCGGCCACCATTGTCACATATCCTGAATTTGAATCAGAAGTCCGCAGCGCGCTGGTCGAAGGCGATTCGGTTCGTCATGTCATTCTCACAAATCAGACCGAAGCGGAAGCCGAACCCAATTTTGATTCCCTGCAAGGATTCAAATCCTCGCCCGAAGATATCGTCGTGTTGCAGCATTCATCAGGCACAACGGGCTTGCAAAAAGGCGTGGCGCTTTCGCATCGCGCTGTGTTAAATCAACTTGATGCGTATGGCAAGGCCATCAAACTTGATCCGGATAAAGACGTCATCGTTTCGTGGCTGCCGCTCTATCACGACATGGGCTTCATCGCCTGCTTCCTTCTGCCCGTGCTGTTGCGCATCCCGCTCGTGGACATGTCGCCCTTTGACTGGGTGCGCGCGCCCTACCGCCTGCATCAAGCCGTTTCGCAATACAAAGGCACACTCTCCTGGTTGCCGAATTTCGCCTACAACTTTTGTGCCCATAAAATTCGCGAGCGCAATCTCGAAGGAGTGGACCTCTCCTCATGGCGCGCCATCATCAACTGCTCCGAGCCCGTGCATGTCGAAAGCCACGACCTCTTCTTTGAAAAATTCTCGGCATATGGCTTGAAGAAGTCCGTGCTGCAAACGTGCTATGCAATGGCGGAGAACGTCTTTGCTGTCACCCAAAGCCCATTGGATGAAATCCCAACCGTGGATGAGATCGACCGCGAGACCTTCATGACGCAGCGCCTCGCGACTCCGCCTGTAGCGGGTCAGCCCTCCATGAAGATGACCACATCCGGACATCCCCTTCCCAACACCCGCATCCGCGTGGTGGATACAGACTTTAACGAACTGCCTGACCGCTCTGTCGGTGAGATCGCTGTGCAAAGCGACTGCATGTTGACCGAATACTTCAACCGTCCCGACGCGACCGAAGCCGCCATGAAAAACGGCTGGTATCTGACAGGTGATTACGGCTACATCGCAGACGGCGAGCTGTACATTTCCGGGCGCAAGAAAGACTTGATCATCGTTGGCGGCAAGAACGTCTATCCGCAGGATTTGGAAGCGCTCGCCAGCGAAGTGCCCGGCGTGCATGCGGGACGAACCGTTGCATTCGGCATGTACGACGAAGAAGAAGGCACGGAGGAGGTGGTCATCATCGCCGAATCAGAATCAACCGTCCCGTCGGAACAAGAGGCGATCGCGGACGCCATCCGCAAACACGTCACAAAAAGTTCCGCCATCGCCCTGCGCCACGTCAAGGTGGTGGATGACAAGTGGATCATCAAGACCTCCAGCGGCAAGACGGCGCGCTCGGCAAATAAAGAAAAATTTCTGAAGGAACTTGGGAATATGTGAAAATAATCCCAATTAGGAGCAGGGGGTGATTGGATTGACTTCTAAAAAATGCAATAATCTTTTCAACAACTGATGTCTCGGTAGTTACTAAAACTACCGCCTGTAACCAGGAGGATTCGTATGAAGAATCGATCTCGCCGTGGTTGTTTCGTAGTGGGTGGTTTTATTGCACTCTTGATCCTTTTGATGGGGGCAGGATGGTGGTTTTTATACTTAGGCGCTGAAATAGCGGATGCATCTCCACCCGCAACGGTGTTTGTCTTCCTGCTGTCACCCGCCAGCGGCGATGAGGTGGAAGTGGGGGACTATGTGCCTGTAACACTACAAGCGGTTGGATTGAATACACTGCTCAACGCTGAAGTGTTCGTAAATGGAGTATCTCTGGGGGTGGAGAAAAATTCTCTGGAGAATGCATCCTGGGTCTGGCAGCCCCTGTCGGTGGGGATTTACAGCCTGACAGCACGAGTCACTGATATTTATGGTGAGGTTGGGCAGTCGCAGACGGTCATTGTGAATGTGCTGGAGGGGGATGGATTGGTACAAGTTTCCGCATTGGATGGACAGACATTGGAAGAAATAGGCGCGGGTTTTGGCGTCCCGCCGGCGCAGATGGCGGGTGCAAATCCCAATATTGATCCAGAACAGCCGGTGCCGGATGGGGCGTCAGTGCAGGTCCCGATTGGGGATGGAGCAGCAGGCAACGGGTCCGGGCAGGGAGGCGAAGGGGTTTCCATCCCGCTGATCTTCTGGGAGTTTACACCTCTGACGCCAGTGGATAAATCCTATTGTTATACATCCGCCGGAGATGGAAATTGGATAAAGATCCCCAAACAATCCTTCACGTTTTTCAGCGGGTCGCCGTTGAAATATATTCAATATGATTTTATTCCGAAAGGGAGCGAGGGTGTCATCCAGGTGCGGTGCTGGGGCTGGCTGGGCGGGACGCTCAAGTTTTTGGGACAAGGGGAAACGAAATTTGATGTGTTTCAGCCCGCTGATAAATTGGTGATTCTTGGGCAGGGTTTCCAGTTGACCGGCAAGCTGCAGATCCCATTAAGCGGAAATCCACCGGAGACCGGCGGGGGGAACACAAAAACCATTCCGCCGCCGTTTGCGATGCGCGAACCTGCCGACACGGCAGATTGTACAAAACATTATGGCAATGTCCTGGCAGGATTTGTGTGCGATGCACTATTGAATGCCTCCGTAAAGCAATATCGCGTCCTTCAATGGGAGTGGGAGCCGAGAGTCAACTGGCCGGGGTATGACCTTTGGCTCAACGAGATTGACGGGTATCATATCTATGAAATTGACCCGCTTACCAAAACCCCCAAATTTATAGCGGGTGTTAAAAATCCAAAGCAAAAAGTGGTTGCCGTGCCGTTACCCTGGGGGGCACCCTGTTATGGCGTGCAGGCATATATCGATGACCCGGTGCTTGAGCCATCCGAGATTGCAGAATATTGCCCCGGGCAGCCACCCGCGGCACAAAACATCACATTGGACCCGATTAACTGGCTGACATCCGGCGGGGAATGGGTTCAGGATGGGGATTGTGATACGTATGGCACGGGAAATGCTTATTTACTTGCCAACAGTAACTTTGGTTTTGGCAATCAGCCGGGGGAGGTTCTGGTTGGATCATATATTGTGGATGACGATGATAATGACTGCTTCGCGCAGGGGGATTATGACGGCGGGGTGAAGTTTCCGCACCCGGGTTTGATTAATGGCGCGATCATCCAAAAAGCTGTATTGAAGTTTGCAGCCAGTTCCACATATTATTCCGCCAGCGGTGTGGCAACCAATTACAAACTTCTATGTGTGGGCGGCGTGGGTAAAGCCAAACAGGACTGGACCGGTTTGGGAGGTGGGAATCACTTTGTTGGCAAAAATATCCTAAATTCGTATGCCTACTACAGCCCGATTTCATCGTTGAATGGCTGGAACCACTCTCCTGAAGTGGACGTTACGTCTGTGGTGAATTCCTGGATGAAAAATCCGCAGTCCAATCACGGCTTCATTCTACGATACCTCAACGCACCGCACCCGGCGACGGATGGTTCTGGTGTTTGTGAATCGGAGCTGGCGTATGTCCAGTTGGAAATCCATTTCTTTGTTCCCTAGGAGGCAGGACGATGAAAGCAAAAATTAAACCCTTTTTTGTATGGTCGCTTGTCCTCCTGCTCTCGGCGTGCAATTTGTCGGCTGATTTATCCGGAGAGGATGCCGCGCTCGCCCGCGCCTGGTTCGATGCGCCACTGCCCGGCACGGTTTTCGCGCCGCCGAACCCGTGCAATATCGTGGCGCACGGCGCTTCACCGAATGGGATCGTTCTCTTTGAGCTTTCGATCAACGGGTCGAGTACATCCATCCCCAGCCCGGATACGAATAGTTCGCTGGTCACTCTGTCACAGGACTGCGGATTGAGTGAGCCGGGTGACTATCTGCTTGAAATGCGCGTTCAGGACAATGCCGGCAATTGGAGCAACTTTGCCCAGACGAACATTGTCATCTCTGATGACGATGATTTCATTCCGGCATCGGAGATCAGCGAGTCGGAGACATCCACGCCGGCCCCGGAATCAACGGCAACCTCCACGCCCGCATCCACAGCGACGCCTGCCGGAACCGCCTCCGTTTCCATCGAAAGCATATCCACCAACACCGTATACATCGGCGGAACAAGCTGCGGCACGCGCGAAGTCGTTTTCACGGTCCGCGCCAGTCATCCGCAAGGCCTCAAGGTGATCGTGCTTTTCTACCGCTTCCAGGCAGGCAGCACATCAGAATGGCAGAGCGTATCCATGAATTCAGCGGGGGGTGACCTGTATCAACAGACCGTGAATGTCGGCGGACTCTTCGGCAACAGCATACCTTTTGATCAGGGAACCATGCAATATCAAGCCGTGCTCCAGACCGACTCGGGCGACACATCCACACGCACCCCCGTGTTCGGCGACATCGCCGTGCTTGCCTGCGGTTCGGCTCCCGCCTGCTCCAGTTATCTTGACCAGACATCCTGCGAAGCAAATGGATGCAGTTGGAAACTTGCACCGGGCATCGTACCGTTGTTCAGCTGCCAGAACCCATAGAGTATCCATGAAAAAATACCTGCTTGCAGTTTTCGTTCTCATCCTGTCCATGCTCGCCTGCGGACTTCCCACTGGATCGGTTGACGTGCCGACGCCCAATCCTTTAGCGCCCACGTCGAATTTACCGCCATCCGCGCCAACTCCCAAACCTCTGCCCGTCATTGATTCAACTTTCGAAGAAAGCGGCAGGAATTTAATATTCCAAAGCAGTAATGTGAAGGTCGTCTTCGATAAATACTGGGGCGGGGTGATACGCGAGATCTGGCTTGATGGCGAAAACATGGTCAACAACTATGATGGCGGACGATTGCTCGGTGTTTCCTTTTACGATGGCAGTACAACAGAGGGGAGCACCGGTCACCCCAATGACACCGGCTGGAACCCAACGCCATCAGATATGTTCGATAATGTCAACGAGCCGTTGGAATATTCATTTTCCGATAATGAGTTCTATCTCAAAACCCGCTACATTCAATGGTTCCCGCTCGACAAGGGCGGCGGGCGGAACAACCCGGTGGAAACCGATGTGATCGTGGAGACATGGGCAAAATTCCTGGGCGACCCGCGCCTCATCCAACTTACATACCGGTTCACACACGAAGGAGATGACCGTCATCTAATTGCCTCGCAGGAACTTCCTTTTGCTTATGTTCGCAGTCCGTTTTACCGCTTTGTCTCGTACGCGGGGAACGCTCCCTGGACAAACGATGCGGTCTTCGTAGATGAACAATCACCGGTCGCCCCAAACCGGGGAGGCACAAGGGCGACCGAATATTGGGGAGGCTACGTCAACGACCAGGAAGTGGGACTGCTTCTGTATGCCCCGCAGAACTACCCCGCCTTTACCTACAATTATTTTGATAACCTGCCTCCCGTCGAAAATTCCTGTTTTTACCTGCTTCCATTGGCAAGCCTGGAACTCAGCCCTCAACTCAGCAAGGAGGTCAATGTCTTCCTATACATCGGCAACTGGCAGGATGCGCGGGTTCAGTTTGCCGCCCTACATGAACGCTATCAATTCGCCGACATCATGGACGGGCAGGGCTTTATGGATTCCATCCCTGCCGGGGCAACTCTTTCAGGAGTGGTGGATGTGGCTGGCTGGGCGCTGGATGATCGTGGCATCGAAAAAGTTGAAGTTCTTGTGGATGGGAATGTCATTGGAACCGCAAAGTATGGTCATTCAAGACCAGATGTGGCACAAGCCAACCCCACCCTTTCAAAAGGAACCAATTTTGGATATCTATATTCGTTGGACACCCGAAAGTTTTCCAACGGTATTCATACGCTGGAAGTATTGATCACAGATAATTCTGGCAACACCAGCATCGCCGCGCCCGGAGTGATTGAAGTAAGTTTCAACAATTAAGGTTCCTGCGAGGCGAATGGATGCAGTTGGAAACTTGCACCGGGCATCGTGCCGTTGTTCAGCTGCCAGAATCCTTAAATTGAAGAAAGGCTGATTATGAAATATCGAAGCCATCTCACTGTGCTTGTCCTTCTTTCTTCCAAATAAGCCAGCCGGTTCGGTATTTCCGTGACGCTCGCTTGCCGAGTCGAACGTAATTTTCGTAAACGGTTCCGCCTGGCCCACTTTGTATGTGGATGAACCCACCGGCGCGCCCTTTGGTTCGCCCATCCATCTCATTTACCAGGCTGTCACCCGCGTTGGTAATCTTGGCGTACAGCCTGAAACGTGGATGCTCGATCAGACCATTACCGCGGAGCAAGCCATGCGCGCGCTGACCATCGATGCCGCATATGCGGATTTCCAGGAAGATGTGTTGGGAAGCATCACCCCGGCAAACTGGCGGATATGGTGATCCTCTCGGATAATCCACTGAATGAACTGAGCCGCCTCCGCCCTGTCACTCACTCGATGATCTACTGAGATCGTCACTCTCATGCGCCAACGAAAGCGATATTGAGGGGACTACAGTAGCGGTGGTATCATCGCTTCATGACATCCGCAACCGCCCTCGCCCACCCAAACATTGCTTTTATCAAATACTCAGACCGGAAACTCCATAGAACTAACCGCAAGGTTTGTTTTATGGCTAACTTTCCTTAGATGATGTGCTTTTTCAAGACAGCCATAAACAAATTGCATGAGACCCGGCGCGGGGCAGGCTTTACAGCTTGCCCAGTTTTTTTGGTCTAGGCGTCTACCGTGCTGATTGGAAATCTTGGGTTGCCATTTGAAATTCATCTTGTTCAGGAGGCATTTATTCATCAAACGCCAGGGTGATGGCTTGTTCGGGTGTCATTGCGTAGCCCTCCGACCATGCGGAGGCATACACTTCCTCCCCAAGTTGGGTACGCGCCTGGGTAATAGCGGCAGCATAATCCCTCTGATAGCTCAGGGGGAGCGATTCGTTGATCGCTTCGCGCCAGGCGGATGCGGCACCCCAAAGACGCGCTGCCCGCTTCGCATCCCCTATCGCAGCGGCAACCAATGCCAGCGCTTCCATGGAGAACGGTGGTCCGAACTTATTTCCTGAACTCTGATACAGCGACAGGGATTCTTTAAACATTCCTGATGCACGCTTGTAATCAGCGCGCAGACGCGCCACATCCGCCAAACCGCCAAGCGACCAAGCCATCAGGTAGGGATCCCCCAACTCACGGGTGAGGCGCAGACTCTCTTCCCAGCTTGTGGCGGCGCGCTCAATATCTCCCATCCTGAACCACGTATCGCCCAACCAAAGGAGTGCGTAGGCGATCCCCCAACGCTCGCCAGTTGCCCGAAGCAGGCGCAAACTCTCTTCGAGCGACTCGATTGCCTCCTCTTCCTTGCCGCCCCAATGAAGGCTTGCGCCCAGGTCAGCAAGCACCAAGCCTGCGCCTCGGTTGTCTCCTATTTTTCGATATAACTTAACGCTTGATTCTGCAAAGGCTCTGGCTCGAACGTAATCGCCTGTACCTGTTGATAGGATGGAGGATGCGCGCAGCGCCTTCGCTCGCTCCTTTCCCTGGTTGCCGATTCCAGCTGCAAGGATTTTCTCCAGCCATAGGTTCCCTTCGCTTAAATGTCCCTTACCGTGCCAGAACCATGCCAGCGCCCCTGCCAATTTCAGCCCCGCTTCGATTTGATTGCTTTCAAGCGACCATGCCAACGCGACCCGCAAGTTATCATGGTCCAACTCCAATCGAACCTTCCAGTCCTGTTGCGCGGCGCCAAATAAGTGCGGCTCCACCTCCTCCGCGACGCGGAGGTAGTACTCAAGATGACGATCTTGAATCAAGTTCGATTCTCCGGTCTCATTCAGTTTATCTCTGGCATACTGACGAATTGGCTCAAGAAACCGGTAACGTGGTTGATCTTGCTGTTCGACGAGCAGCAGTGATTTGTCCACAAGGCGTGAAAGCGCATCGAGAATCGATTGATTGGTATCCAGAAGCACCACCGATTCGATCGCATCCAATGTAAAACCACCTACAAAGACCGAAAGTTGTCGTAAAAGTTCTCTTTCCGGCTCTGTCAGCAGTTCATAGCTCCAATCCAAAGTCGCGCGTAATGTTTGTTGTCGGGAGGGCGCGATTCGACTACCGCTGGTTAACAATGCGAAACGGTCATCGAGCCGTGCAGCGATTTGCTCTATTGATAACGTCTTGACGCGCGCGGCGATCAGTTCGACGGCTAATGGCAATCCTTCGAGTTGCGAGCAGATGGATACGACGGCCCGGATGTTTTCGGCGTTCAGTGCGAAATCGGAACGAACTGCGCGGGCACGCTCGGCAAACAGCACCAGGGCTGGGAACTCCGAAATGGTTTCCATGTCAACGACAGAGTTCTTATTTGGCAGGTCCAGTACAGGTACCGAATAAAGCCATTCACCAGGGATTTGTAGCGCTTCGCGGCTGGTGGTGAGGATTTTTAAGCGGGAGCAGGCTGAAAGGAGGGAAGAGGCGAGCCGGGCTACATCTTCGATCAGGTGCTCACTGTTATCCAGCACAAGCAGCATTCGTTTGTTTACGATGCCTTTGATGAGACCTTCCTCGGGAGGCAGGTTATTCTTTTCAATGTATCCAAGCGCTTGTGCAATGGCAGAAGGTATCAAGGATGGCTGATCCAGCGGAGCCAGCGCGACAAAGAAAATCCCATCGGGGAAATCAGCCAGTGACTCCCTCGCTGAGGCGATACTCAGGCGCGTTTTCCCGATGCCCGGCGCGCCGATCAAGGTAACCAGGCGGATATCTGGATTGGTCAAATAGTCATGGACGGCCGCAATATCCTTATCCCGCCCAATTAAGGAAGTGAAGGTTGCCGGTAAATTCGAACGGGGATGTTGGGGAATTTCTGGTTTTGAGACGCGCCAGCGGGTTTCTTCGTCCCCCAAGCTGGGAGCAGATCTCCAGTCGCCACGCGCAAACCGTAAAAAGGCTGTTCTTTCAGTCGCGGGAATCTTGAAGATTTCAGCGAGCAGCTCAGCAATTTGTTTTGAGGGACGCCGTTCTTCTTCTTCAAGTTTACGAATGGTTGATACGGAACACCCGACGCGGTCAGCCAGAGCTTCTCGAGTGAGATCGAGCGCCTTTCTGTTGAGCCTGAGCCAGTAGCCAAAAGAATGTTGTTCTTGCATCAATTTCTAAATAAACAGTATCGCTTCAGATTACGAATAAGTCACACTTTTTGTGGCACTTAGTGCCACCAAACCGGAAGGGAGATTTGCTACAGTATGGGCATAGTAGAGACCAACTCGGGTCTCTGAAAACATTATAACTTGTTGAACCAAAAAGGAGATCAAAATGTATGTCAATCGTTTCATCAGCCTGCTCACTGCCATTTTACTGTTAGCTGTCGTTGTTCTGGTGGTCCGGGAAGCTAACGCTACCGCATCCCTCGTGGCCAATGTGGACTCTGCCACTCATTCTTACACCGCGTGGACCAAGGCAGCCGAAGCAGAAGCCAGCACGGTGGACTCTGCCACCCGTTCTTACACCGCGTGGGCCAAGGCAGCCGAAGCGGAACCCAGCACGGCGGATTCGGCTACCCGTTCTTATATTGCGCAAGCCAAAGCGGTGGCCTGCGGTGTGGATGCTACCTACGGCCTTAACCTTGACTCCGCGACCCGGTCTTACATCGCCTGGGGATTAGCAGTACAGACGAAGAATGATATTGGAGCCTTGTGTCACTAACGGCTCACCGTTGTGCTCATCGGGACGTGCTGGCTCCTCCTTTCTTCTCCTCCCGAGCACACGTCGACAACCCTGCACTGGCAATGAACCAGTGCAGGGTTTGAAAAAAACATTTGCTCGAAAGGATTGCCCGAGATCTGACCGCAGGTCTCGAGTCTTGCTGCTTGGTAAGCCTCTAGTGGTATCATCGCTCCATGACCACCGCTATAGCCCAAGCGAATCCAAATATAGCTTTCACTAAGTTGTCACAAGGGAACACAGTATATGGTGACTGCCAGGCTGGTTTTGCCCCAATATAGGGGTCGCCAAGGACAAATTCATGAAACTAATTACGCCTCCTCTGTGCAGGGGCGTAATTTTATTTTAGGATGCCATGAATCCTTAGGGGCAGGGATTCATAGCGGCAAAAATTAGGATTGTTCTTCTGGTACCGCTGCCCTGTCATTAAGGAAGGAGGTGTCCTAAGCAGGGCGGTGATTACATCTTGGTTGATGGGATGTATTCAATTCAGTGGCTTATGCTGTGCCAACCAAACCCGGCTTTCTCTTCTTGCCTCATCCGGAATAAACTTTGAGTCACTCCTGGTTTCGTGCATGAATTCCAATAGTCGTTCGTCATCAATGAATTCCTTAGACACACCCAGGAAATCGCGGTAATCATTTACGTCCAGAGCAAAACTCAGTGATTCTCGCAGCGCCTTCCATTCCATAAATTCACCCCGACTCTTCTCCTCATGCCATATATGAGCAGTCTGTCCGCATGTACCTAGCAAGACAATGAATCCTGTCTCAACTTCCTGGTATCCAAATTGCCCACGAATGATTTCACCTGCTTTGAACTGTTGCAAAATCTGACTTTGATTCCAAAATTTCTGAGCTTGCTCTGCCGCTGATGCTTCTTGATAATAATTGGTGAGAGATGTAAACCGAAAGTACTCAGAATTATCTCCAAGCATTTGGTCAATTTGGAAATGATTGGAGTCAAGGTTTATATCATTCGCGAGCTTACTTGGAGCTGGATAACGATCCGCATATTTATAGGTGTCACCGCAAATGGTCTCGAAGCTTGTGTAGGAAATAGGTTTAACCTCCAGATCGATTAGAACCCTATAAGTAACTCGTTGCGGTTCCATCCGAGCGGCGTCGATCCAATAGGGTCCATTTATCAGTTTCTCCTTTAGGCGGATACGGTTCGCTTTGATCTCTTCATCGCTTAGGATTCGCCCTTCCTTCTTCACATCGGGTTTGTTTGCCAGCTCAACGATTTCCTTTTCCACCCAATCCACTGCATCAACCAACTTCACAAAATAGTGTGAATTCCCCACGTGGCCTTCTCGTTTGACGCAGGTGTTCCAAAAGAGTTTATCATTGGCTAACCAAATCCGCCCTTCGGCTGTCAGATAGCGACAAATCATGCGAGAAGAATCATCACTTTGCCACTCAAAGGATCTGGTTTTGAAATCAAATTCGCTCAGCTCTTTGTTATGGGAGGACTCAATAATGAGGTCCCAGACTTGTCTCATTGCCTCTTGAATGCGTTTTTTCTCCTGCTCCGCCATCTGGGAAATAAGTTGTTTTTTTGACTCCAGAAGCTCGATCAATTCATAGCCGGCTTCGGGTGGTAAATGCATGATTTCTTCGTAAACATCTTCACCCTTGGGCTTTTCAACTTCAGGATCTGGCTCACCCTTCTTTCGTTTCTTGCGGGGTGTTAGGTTTAAATCGAATCGATGAACTAAACGAGTAACAGATACGCCATCGGATTTCCAGGTGTCTTGCGAATTCAATTCATGTAATAATCTCAGCGCTTCAGCGCCTCGTAGAGACTCTAATTTCCTGTCGATGTTATTCCAGATGATCAACCCTTGTTCTTGCCAGATGGAGATACGATGTGATTCAAGCCATTCCGGGCACCCCTCTGGCTTGTTCCCTTTATGGAAGCGCTGATAATCCGGATATTCATTAAATCGGATACCCCAGGTTGCTTCTGTCATATGCATACCTCATACGAAGAATTTGCACGGTGAATCGGCGAAGTAAATAATTTTACCGGTTCCAGGTGAAAAGCAAAGTGAATCCCAAGGACATGGTAAACTGATTCTGTTTCCCCATTACTTAGCAGGTTGCCATGTTGGTTCAATCGACCAGCTTCATTTGTCGCCTAAAACAAGAAAAAAACGCTAAAATAAGCCAAAACATCTGATTTTTTGAATAAAATTCCATATGAAATCTACTTCTGTCACCGCCCAAGCTTGTCCCAATATAGCCTTCGCTATGTTGTCATAATGGAACACCGTATATGGTTACCGCAAGGCTGGTTTTGCCCAATTATGGACGTAGAACTGGACAAAAAAAAGAAAAAAAGAACAGCGCCCCATGTCGGGGCGCTGTTCTTTCAATCAAGGAAAGTCGAATCCGACCAATTCAGGTCAATAACTTGCCACTGGTAATTTCTTCAACCACTTCAGTTCGGTCAGTTCCTTCAAGACAAAGTCTGCGCCATCGGCACGGGAAAGTTGCGTACCCGAACTCTTGCTTACATACCCGACCTGATACTTACCTTTGTGTTCGCCATCCATCAGGCGCGGATACCTCACTACCGTCCAATCCAAATCAGACTCCCGAATCACCTTCACATTTGCAGCAGAATCCAGCACTACATCTTTTGCCAATAGATTGAGCAGAAATCCGATGAAGTGATCAATAAATTTAGGTTGATCTTCGGGTTGCCGTACTCCTGCGCCAGTCGTGGAGACCAGCCGGCGCACACCATGTTTCCTCATCCCGGCTACTATGTTTTTTGCTGAAGTTTCCATCATGTGGGGAACAGGCGGACGAGTCGGACCCAGGGCGCTGATGACTGCATCCTGCCCGGCAATCGCCTTCTCGACAGCTTCAGCATCCATCGAGTCGCCTTTGAATACGGTCAAGTTGGGATGTGTCACCGTGAACTTCTCAGGGGAACGCACAAATGCAGTCACCTGATATCCTCCCTCCAATGCCTGCTTGACCACTTCCAGCCCAACCCCACGCGATGCACCAAATACTATGATCTTCATAAGACTCCTTTGAAATTGTTTCTTATCAATGATGGCTATAAAGCCAACAAGATTTTCAATTGTTTTGCCACCAGGCGCAGCGGGTCGGCAGTATGCGATGTGCGACTCAAGATGACCCCACCTTCGATAGCAGAAACAATGAAGGTCGCCAATTCATCAGCTTTCGTTTTCGAATACCCACATTCGATCAACTTGTCATGAAAGGCGGATTTCAACATTTGATACGCCTCGTGACAGGCTGCATTGATCCGTGGTGAGGTGGTCGCCGTTTCCATCGCCACAGCCGTCAGTGGACTGCCCGCCGCAAAACTGGATCGTTCGACATGTTCCGCAATATTCAGAATGAAGTCAGAAATTGCTTTGGCGGCGTTGGAACTTTCTGTTAATCCCTGGCGAATCCGCTCGGTAGTTTGTTTTCCGGATTGAAGGACCGCCTCTGCCGTAATCTGTTCCTTGCCCTCTGGAAAATAATAGTACAACGAGCCTTTTGGAGAACCGCTTTCCTTGACGATCTCGTTCAAGCCGGTGCCGTGATAGCCCTGTTTTTCCAGCAGGGCACAGGTGGTTTGCAGGATTTGTTCGCGGGCATTGCTCATATTAATCTCCGTCCAAAAAAATGTCTTTTGTCATCTTTCCAAAATGCGACTATTGAATTATTATAACGACTGGTCTATATATGGTCAAGTCAGGAGCAAAAGAATGTCATCCCTTATATTGGTAATTGGTGCGCTTGGAAATGTTGGTACGGAGGTCGTAAGGCAGATACTTGCCAGAGGTGGAAAAGTCCGCGCGGCGGATATGGATGTGAATAGACTCAGGGAGCGATTTGGCGAAGTGGTCGAAGCGGTTCGTTTTGATTTTACCGATCCATCCACTTTTGAAGAGACGTTTACAGGTGTAACGGCAATGTTTTACATGCGTCCACCGCATATCACGAACATCCAGCGGGATATGGTTCCTTCGATGGATGCCGCCAAACGCGCGGGTGTAACCCATGCCGTGTTTCTCTCCCTGATCGGGATCGAGAACACAAAATATGTCCCCCACTACAAGGTGGAGACCTATTTGAAGGCAATCAACATGCAAACAACCTTTTTACGCTGTAGTTTCTTTATGCAGAATCTGAATACCACCCATCGCCGTGAGATCAAGGAAAGAAATGAGATTTTTGTGCCGGTGGGAAAGGCAAAAACCGCCTTTGTCGATGCGCGCGACATCGGGGCGGTGGCGGCGGTGGCTTTGCTGGAGGATGGACATGCCGGCAGGAACTACGACCTGACTGGCAGTGAACGCTTGGATTATTGGGAAGCAGCCAGGATCATGAGCGAGGTATTGGGACGAAGAATCACCTACCGCAACCCGAACCCGCTTTATTTCCTGATCGAGACGATACGCAGGGGTACGCCTTTCATGTTTGCCCTGGTGATGACGGGTTTGTACACATCCACACGTTTCGGAATGGCGGAACCGATCACAGATGAAGTCGAGCGATTAACTGGGATTAGCCCGATCACATTCAGGCAATATGTAACAGATTATGAAGATGCCTGGAAGTAATCTCAGATTACCGAGTCAAATTAATTCAGCATGAACGCTCCTACTTATCCCTTCATGCTATAGGCTAAAACTCTTTCTTTTCAACGCTCACCCGGGTTCCACCTGGCATCTCCACGGTAACATCCCCAGGGTCGTAAGATACAAGTGGTTGAGACCAGCGAAAGATCCATTTTGCATCCTCCGGGCTGGCGTTGACGCATCCTCGTGAGGAGGGTTCACCATAATTGTTGTGCCAATAGGTGGAATGGATTGCCACACCGGAGCCAACGAATAAACTGACCCACCCAACAGCCGGCAGACTCCAGCCTGCTGATGCACTTCCACCGCTTAATGGCAAGGAGATCGCCTTCCGCCAGATCGGGAATTCGCCTACCGGGGTCGCCCATGCATCCACAGGATTGCCCCATGCATCGTACAGTGCGCCACTGGAAATACGCGCGAAATACACCTCATTCTTTCCCTCATAGCACGATAAGGTTTGATAATCAATATTGACCACGATCCTTTTTTCTTCCGCTTCCGGGTTAACGGGAGCGATTTCATCCGCAGTCAGTGGACGAAACGCCTCAGCCGGACCCCAGAACAGGTCGCCGGATCCAAAGCGTTCATTCAACCGATACCAGACTCTTCCATCCGCTTCGGCGCGAATCTGATCCACCCAGACCACCTGACTATAGACGAACCGCGCCGGCAGCCCAATCGATTCGCGGTATTGGAGCCACGGTGCGCGCGATGGCGGATTATCGAGAATCAAGTCTACATAAGGAACGGTGACTTCAACCCACATGCCAGGTCCCAGACTCGTACTTGGCAGAGTGGACACTGGCGAATTTGGCAGGTTGCGCACGGGTTGCAGGTTTCCGCCCCACACATAACCATAGGGAGTCTCGACCCAGCGTTGATTGATCCTGCCGGGCATGGTTCCAACCACTTCCCGAATCCAGGGGATAACCTGATCCTCATACAGAGCGCCCACGATCTGTTCATTCCCATCTGGGCGCGCATATACATCCACCTTGCCAACCGTGATACGCCCCAACAGTTCCGACTGTTGTAATTCTGAAATCCCCTGCCAGGTAAATGGTCGAAAGGCAAGTGCGCCGGCGCCCAATGCGGCGATCTTTAGAAAATCACGGCGAGTGAGTGGATGTCTTGTCATGGACGGAATGATCGTGATGCTGGTCCGGCTGGCTGTTGTGATTGTGCATGTTGCCCATCATGAAAAAATGAGCCAGCGGGCAAAGCAATGCCAGCCCCACATAGACGACTGTATTGACGGGGACTTTCAGGAGCAGGACAGCTGCCAGACCCAGAATGGGAAGCAAGCAGCCAAGCAGCATGATCCAGATATGACGTTTATTCATGTGAACCTTCCTTTACCCTTTCCGCTTTACAGGCGGAAGGGAAACAATGAGATTGCCATTTTTTATTTCAGCAGTGAATTCATCCAGAGGACGCGGCGGCGGACCGCTGACCACATTACCAACCATATCAAAATGACCGTCATGGCAGGGACTGATGTAATGTCCCTGGTCAGGATGCCAGGTAACACGACAGCCAAGGTGGGTGCAAATGTTAGAGAATACCCTTACTTCACTTTCACTCTTACGCAGAACGAACAAGCCATAGTTGGTTGCCGTCCGTTCCCATCCGTTGACCCTGGTGCGGGTAAATTCAAACCGGGTTGGAATGCCAATCGGATATCTTTCAAGCGAGCCAAGATCGATGATTAAATCGTCTTGCGTTTTTTCAAGCGATGGCGAAAGAAGATACAAAATGGAGGGAAGGCCGATCCCAATGCCGATGAGCATTCCGACGAATCCGGCAACCGATTTGATGAAGTCACGACGGCTGATATCTGTTTTGTGCGCCATTTCTTCCTCTTGCTATTTCAACTCCCATTCAAAGATGCGGGTGGGGGCATCCACGTTGGTAATGGTGAGGGTGAGCTTTGTCGCTCCATCCAGAATGGATTTACCATCCTGCGCCGCTGGAAAAATCAATTTTCCTTCCACATGATGACCACCGCGCGGCGCATCCCAGAGGGTTGAATTCACGCTGACTCCTGTATCGGTTAAGAGCGTTGCAGTTGCGGCTAGATCCATGCTCAGGTCAATCGAATGGGTGGTCAGGACAATATTGAACTCAACAGATTCGGTAGTCGCTGAGTCCAAGTTAAGTGGGGTGACTTCAAAGATAATCGCTCCCTGGTCGTCCATGCGAGAGGCAGAGTCAAATTCGGGGGAGGCTGATACCGTCGAAACAGGATCAGATGGCGGCTGGGTTGGAAGCGGGGATAAAGTCGCTGAACAGGCTGTGATAACAAAAGTCAAAATAATAAGGGCGGGAAGTAAGAGTCGTTTCATTTTGTCTCCAGAAGTACAGGTTGAAGTTTTTGTCGTTCACGATAAAGCACGAAGAGCATGACGCCAATTCCGATGAGGTTCATGGCGAGTCCGATAAGCATGAAGGGGCGTTGATAACGGGTGAGAAAACTTGCCGCCGCACTCAAACCAAGAATGGGTAAAACATCGGTGACATGATGAATGCAACACGCGACCATCGCAGTGGCGGATGCGCCTCCGCTCGCGCCTATCATTGAGCCGGCATGTCCTGTGGATGTAACTGGAATGAACAGGCGGAATCGCAGGATGGAATAGAGCGCGGCTTGGATACCAAAGCCGAGGATGATCGGGATGACATACCAACGGTCACGGATGAATTGAGATGAGGCGTAGTCCCAGCCCTGCGCCCAGGTGAGGATGCCGATGTAGAACGAGGCGATCAGCGCCGAGCCGAGCAGGAATGCCGCAAGTGGAATGAAGAATCGTTTCATCGAAAATATTCCTTTTGCGTCATCATAGCGCTTGCAGTGGGCGGCGTCTTGCGCCAAGTGGCTGAACAAAGCGTAGGCAAAACTGCCTATGTTGATCTTCAATAATTCTTCATGTGTTTTTTACATTCATCGGGTAGGATTTTCAGCCGTTAAGTAGTTTCCATGTGTGATCGAGGGGAACTCAAAACGAATCGAACGCTCGCTTTTGTTCTTCATGCGGTGAGCCAATAGGAGACTAGAAGTATCATGAATAGTTTTAATATGCGGAAATTTTATCCGACCGGGCAGGAGTTTGAAATCGATCCTGTGTGTGAAATGAAAGTCGATCCAAAGAACCCGCCCTTTCAGGTTGTTCACAAAGGGAGGACTTATTACTTTTGCTCCGAGGTCTGCAAACATCTTTTTGAACGTATTCCCGATCAATATGTTCGAATTGAAGAAGATAAAGTTTGAAATCGAATTTGTGAGTAATTTAGATAAAGCATGACGTATTAGGCAAAAATGCGTATGTTCAACTTGAGGGTGGGTGCTGTATAAGTGCGGACGATATTCGATCCAACCAGAAGGAGTTGAACCATATGAATAAGTTTTTGATTTGGAAGATTATGCCCGCGCTGATCATCGCCACGGTTGTCTTGAGTGCATGTGGCGCGCCGGCGAAACCTGAAATGACCGAACAACCCGCCCAGACCCAACCGGATCAACCCGTTGCAGGATTGGATGGAACAGTTTGGGTGGCAGACGAGGAGGGCAACAGCATTACCGTGATCAATGCGGCGACGAATCAAGTCCTGACCACGCTTACCGGAGTCGAGGGCGCCCACAACCTACAGGTTGCCCCGGATGGCAAAACTGTTTGGGCGGTGAGCGGGCACGACTCACTGGCGATCATGATCGATGCCGTCACTTTTGAGATTCATGGTGTCGTGCCGACCGGGATGATGCCCGCACATATCGTGCTGACACCCGATGGCAAAAAAGCGTATGCCACGAACGGCGGGGATAATACGGTCACTGTGATTGATGTGGAAGCGATGTCTGCCATTGCCACGATCCCGGTCGGCGAGTATCCTCACGGTTTGCGCGTCAGCCCCGACGGGATGTGGGTTTACGTTGCCAATGCCAAATCCACCACTCTGAGCGTGATTGACACCGCGCAGGATGTGAAGGTCGCCGATATAGAAGTTGGCGAGCGTCCTGTTCAAGTGGGCTTTTCGCCCGACGGTGAGTTTGTTTACTTCTCCCTCAACGGTGAAAACGCCCTTGGCAGGGTGGACGTTGCTGCGCAGAAACTGGTCGGCAAGGTGGATGTGGGCGGAGGTCCGATCCAGGTTTTTGTGACCCCCAACAACAAGTTTGTTCTGACCGCCAATCAGGGGACAAAGGATACCCCAAGCACCACTGTGTCGGTTGTGGATGTCGCGACTTTCCAGGTGATTGCAACCATTGAAACAGGGCAGGGCGCACACGGAGTCGTGATTGATCCATCGAGCCAATACGCCTACATATCGAATATCTATGAAGACACGGTATCGGCCATTGACTTGGAAAAAATGGCGGTTGTCGCCACCGTCCCAACGGGCATGGCTCCCAATGGCATTAGCTTCTCGCCGCTTCCCGCGCCGGGGAATGTCTCTGCGGAAATTCAACTTGAAATCCCGGAGGGTGGCATGAATATGCCCATGCCGTGAGAATCTGAAGTTTGCAGCCCAAGAAATCCCCTGTCGGTACAATGACAGGGGATTTCTTATAGGCAATATTGCCTAAGCCCGAATACGCCACGCGGCTCTCCTATTCGATTGGAAACATACCTACAATGGAGAACATCCAAATGATAGAGGTGTTCCATGACCACATCTTCCTTCCTGATTGTTGATCTGCCCTGCGACATGGCTTTGCAGGCAGCGAAGAAAAAATTATTGCAAGGTGGTTTGCGGGCTTTGCAAACCTTTGACCTGCATACCGCGCGACATACCCAGCAGGATTGTCCCTGCCCGCATCATGGCACAGCGGACTGTGATTGCCAGATGGTTGTTCTAATGGTTTATGGGGAGTCTGCTGAACCTGTCCCACTGATCCTGCACGGAAGTGACGGACAAACGCGCTTCTCCATTGCCGATGACCCATCCCAACGGATAGATAAAAAGTTGGTCGCCTCCATCAAAGAGGCATTGGATATCAGGGCGGCAGTTTCTGTCTGATATTCACATAGGCAATATTGCCTATGGATTCCCGCGTCAAATTGCGCTGGATGGATCAAGGGGAAATCCTTATATTCAAGCACTATTCCAACTTTGCAGAGGAACCATAATGAAGAAGATTTTATTTTTTACAATAACGAGTCTCGCTTTGATATTATCGGCTTGCGCGCCAGCCACAGCCTCCAATGGGGACATGCCCATGAATAATGACAATTCAGGTATGGCGGATGGGACGCCCACCCCGGGCAGCATGATGATGGAAAACCCCGAAGCGGCTCATATGATGGAGCCGATCACGGCTCCCAACGTCCAGCCTGCCACCGAAGCTGATGGCGGACAGCCCTTGGAATACCGCCTGGAAGATGGCGTCAAGGTCTTTGAGTTAACCACCAAGGCTGTTCAATGGGAAATCCTGGATGGAGTGACCGTCACCGCATTCACATATAACGGAACCGTTCCCGGACCGATGATCCGCGTTACGGAAGGTGATCAGGTTCGGGTGATCGTAAAGAACGAATTACCCGATCCAACTACGATCCACTGGCATGGAGTCGAAGTCCCAAATGCAATGGACGGCGTTCCGGGCGTTACCCAGGATCCGATCCAGCCGGGTGAGACGTTTACTTACGAGTTCACCGCCAAGCCGGCAGGGACGTTCATGTATCACTCGCATTATGAGGGCGATGTGCAGGTTGGCGCCGGGCTTTATGCGCCCTTCATCATTGACCCAAAGGAACCGGATGCCAATCCACCCGTTGTGGATAAAACCCTGATGATCTCGGAATGGCGTATGACGGATGGGCAAACGTATGCCGCCATGCCCATGAGTGGGATGGAGCCCAATTACTTCACGATCAACGGCAAGTCCTTCCCTGCCACCGAAACCATCACTGTCAAGAAAGGCGATCTGGTTCGGCTGCGTTTCATCGCGATTGGTCAATTCATTCATCCGATGCATCTGCATGGTGTACCCTTCAGGATCGTGGCGACGGATGGGCATCCTGTCCCCGAGGTGGCACAGTTGACCAAGGACACGGTCAGTGTCGCACCGGGAGAACGCTACGACATTGAGTTCGTCGCCACAGAGACCGGACAATGGATGTTGCACTGTCACATCCTGCACCACACCACCAACGACAATGTTGAACCAGGTGGTTTGATGTTGATGATCGAAGTCGTTGAATAAAATACTCAAGGAGAGAGTAAAAATGCGAAAGATGTTCTTTATTAGTATGTTGGTTTTGCTGGCAGGTGTATTGGCGGCTTGCGGCGGTTCCGCACAGCCTGTTGCACCAGTCGAGACAGGATCATCGAGTCCGGTAAATATCCAGGTGGAGACCAATCCCAATCCTGCCATGATGGGCGACATGGAATTGATCCTGACGATCACGGATGGAGATGGCAAGCCCATCGAGGGTGCGACTGTGGATGTTTCTGCCGACCACACGGACATGACCGGCATGGGGATGAGCGGTCTCGCCACCGAGCAGGGTGAAGGGCGCTATTCCATCAATGCCAACTTCAGCATGAGCGGCAATTGGAAGATTACCGTGTATGTCCGCAAGGATGGTCTGGATTACAAGGAAGATATCGAGTTCAAAGTGCAATAATCAGCCGTCGAAGGCAGGCGTTACCCGATGTGACGCCTGCTTTCCAGCCGGCAGAGTGAATTCATGAACAACAAACAAAGACGACAACACATTCAACAAAGAAATAGAAAACAAAAACTGCTTGCAGGCATCATCTGGGGCGGAACCGGACTCGCCGTATTGGTGATCCTTGGAGTCATGGTCTGGCAGGGGATTAAACCAGCCGCAGGGGAGGCAGTTGCCATTATGAAGAGCGATCCGCATCTCCCCACCGACTCTGACCCGGGACAATATAATTCCGACCCGCCAACATCCGGATTGCATTATGCAACCGAAGCCCAGGCGGGGTTTTATGAAGAGAATATTTATACATATCCTGCTGCTTATCTTGTCCATAACCTGGAGCACGGGTATGTGATCATCTGGTACAACTGCGACCTGCTGAATGAGACGGGATGCGCGGAGTTGAAATCACAGATCCGCACGGTCATTAACGACCTGGGTGGAGTGAAGCTGATTGCCTATCCCTGGAATTCCATTGATGTTCCGGTCGCATTAACCTCCTGGGGGCGGATTCAAAGGTTCGAGATCTTCGACATGGATTTAGCCAAAGCTTTTTACCGCGCCAACCTCAATCGCGCCCCTGAACCAAACGCCCCATGAGGGAATAAAATGTCAACAACCACCTTGAATGCCCCTAAAATAACGAATGCCTTTCAGTGGATAGGCACTCATTGGTTTGCCGTTTTTCTGACCATCTATGGTGTTTGGGTATTTGTTCCCTTCCTTGCGCCGGTTTTCATGCAGATCGGCTGGACGGGTGCAGGCAGGGCGGTCTACTTCATTTACTCGTTCTTCTGCCACCAACTCCCGGAACGCTCCCTCTTTTGGTTCGGCGAAAAGACCATGTATTCCCTGGGCGAAATCCAGGCGGTCTGGCAGAACACATCCAATCCCATGATCCTGCGCCAATTCATCGGCAACGAACCGATGGGCTGGAAGGTGGCGTGGTCGGATCGCATGATCTCGTTCTATACCAGCGTCTGGCTTTTTGCGGCATTGTGGTATCCCTTCCGACACACGATAAAGACTTTGAGTTGGTGGGGATTTATTCTGCTCCTGCTGCCGATGGCGCTGGATGGTGGAACACACATGGTCAGCGATTTTGCCGGTATCGGAAATGGATTTCGTGATACAAATGCATGGCTGGCAGTGTTGACAAACAACACCTTTCCTGCAACGTTTTACGCCGGTGATGCGCTGGGATCGTTCAACTCGCTCATGCGCTTCCTTACCGGGCTTTTGGCGGGGCTGGGTCTTGTCTGGCTTGCCTTCCCGTTCATTAATCAATCACAAGTTTATAATCAGCAATTGGATACATTAAGCCATGCCAAAGTCATCGAGCAAATCAAAAACCAAAATACGCATTCTCCTGGCGGATGACCACCATATCGTCCGTGCAGGGGTGCGACAACTGCTTGAGAGTGCGACCGACCTCCAGGTCATTGCCGAGGCAGGAGACGGGGAGGAGGCGCAGGTCTTAATCCAAAAACACAAGCCGGATGTTGCCGTGCTTGATATTCAGATGCCCAAAGCCAGCGGTATTGAAGTCACACGATGGGTGCGTGCCCATCTGCCCGAAGTGGGCGTGTTAATCCTGACCGCTTATAACGATGATCCCTACGTGATGGCGGTTTTGCAGGCAGGTGCAAATGGCTATGTCCTCAAAACTGGGCAGGCGGATGAGCTGATCCAGGCGGTGCGTGATGTCTATGAAGGTAAGTCTGCACTCGATCCATCCATCACCAGCAAGTTGATGTCCACCATCTTCAAAGGACCGGAAAAAAAGATCGTCGAACCATTAACTGACCGTGAACTGGATGTGCTGCGACTCGCGGCGAAGGGGTTCACCAACAAATCCATCGGTGTGCAACTGAATATCAGCGACCGCACCGTGCAGGGACATCTTGCGCACATCTTCGCCAAACTGCAAGCCAACAGCCGCACCGAGGCTGTCATGCGCGGGGTGGCGCTGGGGTTGATCTCACAAAGCTCGGGCAATATTCCAGAAGAATGAAACGAATCCTGCCAGGCTGGCGCGGTCTGACGCAACTCTTTGCCGTCACGGTTCTGCCGCTGACGCTTTTGTTATTGTTCATTGCGTTCGGCGGGGTCAACATGCACCAGCAGGACATGCGCACCCTGGTCGGGGAACGTGACGAACGCGCCGTGCAGTCCGCCGCCGCAGCGCTGCAATCCGAACTTCATCATCGCATGGCGACTGTTTCGAGCATGGCGGTGCTGGCATCCGAGGATATTTCCTTCAAGGATATATTTGCCACCACCACCGACCTGGCAAAGGATTTCAACGGGGGGATTGCCTTTCTAAATACGGATGGGCACTTAATCGAGAAAACGGGGAATGACAGATTTTGGGGATGGGTATCCCAAAACTCCTACTCGATCAAACTCGCTTCTTCATCCAGCCCTCAACTTGTTTTCTCCGACCCGACCCTGGATCCAAACTCCAACCAACTCTTTGTCATCATCTCAGCCTATTCTGACTCCCGCGATGTGATTGTCGCCGGCGCGTTTTCACCCGAGACACTCGCGTCCGAAACCCTGACACCCACCTACCCGGCGGGCAGTCACGTGACCATCTATCTATTGGATAATTCCCGCCGTATTTTGTTCGTCAGCGGTGCGCTCGAACGCGAAAGCCTGGATGCGGACCATCCTGGAGTGGCGGAAGCTCTGGCAGGCAGGAGTGGCGTTCTGTATGTGAAAAAGGAAGCGACGGAACATGTAGTCGCCTATAGCCCCATTGAAACTGCAGGCTGGGCATTGATCACGGAGGAGGAATGGGAAATGGTGATCAGCCCCTCCCTGCAATTGACCCAGATGGCTCCGCTGGTAATGGTGCCCGCCTTCATCCTGGCATTGATTGCCATCTGGTTCGGCGCCAAACAGATCGTCCAGCCCCTGCAAAAACTTGAGTCCAAGGCGGCGGCGCTGGCATGGGGGGATTTCGAAGCCATAAAGGAGTCAGTTGGCGGCATATCTGAGGTCCAACACCTGCAAATGGAATTGACCGAAATGTCGCGTAAAGTGCAGGCGGCTCAGGAGGGATTGCACGATTACATCGGCGCGATCACCTCGGCACAGGAAGAAGAACGTGCCAGACTGGCGCGGGAACTGCATGACGACACCATTCAGGCGGTCATTGCATTGAAACAACGGGTGCAACTGGCGCAGAGATCGGTCAAGGATCAAAATGGAAAACAATCCCTTAAGGAACTCGAAAATCTGGCGGAGCAGACCATCGAAAACCTGCGCCGCCTGACACGGGCGCTGCGTCCCATTTATCTCGAAGATCTGGGACTGGTCACTGCGTTGGAAATGCTGGCGCGGGAGATCAGCCAGGTTAATTCTCTGATCGTTGATTTTCAAAAAACCGGTAACGAACGTCGTCTCTCGCGCGAGGTGGAATTGTCGCTATATCGCATTGCGCAGGAAGCGCTCAATAATGTGGCTAAACATTCCGGGGCGACTCGTGCCGACTTGTCCATCCGTTATTCTGATTCGGAAATAACACTGATGATCTCTGATAATGGCCACGGCTTTGTCGCTCCTGCCAGCCCGACGGAATTTGCTCCCAACGGGCATTTTGGACTGCTCGGTATTCATGAACGTGCGGACCTGATCGGGGCACGGCTGGGAATTGAGTCCACCCAAGGACAGGGAACCAGGATCGAAATTCGCTTGTAAAGCGATAAAGGTCATAAGCCATTTTGCCTACCGATTTCCCCGCCATCCTGCGCTAATGCAGGGGCGGGGATTTGCGTATCATGATGTTATATCCTTATTGAAAAGGAAGACTCATGACCTCTGATACTGCGATTCCCCCCTTTCCATCCCAAACAGAACGTTTGAAAATATTTTTACATGCGCTGCTCTTCGTCCTCGGCTTCTCATTGGTGTTTGTAATCGGCTGGGGCGGCTCGGTGACGGCGCTGGGTCAATTGTTCGGCGCATACAAACGGGTTATCGCGCAATTAGGCGGCGTGATCGTGATCATGTTCGGACTGGCGACTCTGGATGTAATTCGCCTTCCCTGGTTTTATTATGATACCCGGACGGAATACACAGGTCAGCGCGGAACCTATGGTGGCTCGGCGTTAATGGGCATTTTCTTTGCAGCAGGTTGGAGCCCATGCATTGGTGCCACACTGGGCGCAATCCTAACAATGGGGCTCAGCCAGCAAACGGTCGGACAGGCGATGTGGCTATCTTCAGGGTACTCGCTTGGTTTGGGGCTTCCCTTCCTGGCGATGGCGCTTGGTTTGGAGCGCGCTTCAGGCTGGATCAAACGCATGCGACCCTATCAAAAGTATTTCAAAATTGCCAGCGGTGTTTTCATCATTGCCATTGGTGTTCTGCTTCTTACGAACACAATGAGTCTGATAGCGATCTGGGCATTCAAGAATGGTCTATATATCGAAAAGTTTACCCTGTTCTCTGCCGCGCCGACATACTTCACCGCCATCCTTGCCGGTCTATTGTCATTTCTTTCACCTTGCGTCCTGCCGCTCGTGCCTGCCTATCTTGGTTATCTGAGCGGGCACACGATACAAAGATCATAATATTTTTAGAGAAGATACCCTTATGGATTCCCCCATTAATTTGGAAGATACCATCACCTTTAAACGAACCCATTTTTATTCGGTCCTGGTGATACTGGCTTTTGCCATCGGCATATTGACGGGTTATGTTGTCTGGGGGCTTGCCCCCCGTTCACAACAAGCGATTGTCAATAATCCATCTGTTGCCCAGGGACCCATTGTCGAAGCCCCGGCAGCGACACAGGCACCGCAATTCACCCGTTATGAAATCCCATTCGAAGGCTTTCCCAGCCAGGGACCGGTGGATGCACCCATCGTAATTGTCGAGTTCAGCGACTTTCAGTGCCCGTTCTGCAAACGCTTCCAGGATGAGACGGCTGCACAATTGCTGGCGGCGTATCCCGGTCAAATCCGTTTTGTCTATCGTCATCTTCCCCTGACATCCATTCATCCCGAAGCCCTTCCATCGGCGGAAGCCTCGATGTGCGCCAACGAACAGGGGGCCTTCTGGGATTACCATGACAGGATTTTTGAGAATCAGGACAAACTTGGGCGTGAGTTGTACCTGCAGATCGCCGCTGACCTCAATTTGGATGCAGTCACTTTCGAGGAGTGTCTCAATTCAGGTAAATATAAGGACGCCATCCAACAGGATATGGATTTTGCGCTCAACCTTGGCGTTCAATCCACCCCAACATTTTTCATCAACGGGCTGGCAATCGTTGGCGCGCAACCTCTTGAAGCGTTCAAACAGATCATCGATCTTGAGTTGGCTGGAAAAATTCCATGAAACAGATACTCCTCATATCCTTGTTTCTGCTTGTGACACTGACCGCCTGCCAGAGCAGCGTCGAAGAGATTACGGGCAAAGAGGTTACAACCGTTGACGGTTCCTATAAAAACATCACTCCTGTCGATTTGGACACGATGTTGAAGAACACGGATCTTATCCTTGTCAATGTGCATACTCCTTTCGCAGGGAACATTGCCGATACAGACCTGTCCATTCCCTACGACCAGATCAGTGCGCCGGAAAATCTGGCGCAGTTGCCAGCGGATAAAAATGCAAGGATCGTTCTGTATTGCCGCAGTGGTCGCATGAGCGCAATTGCGGCAGAGGAACTTGTTTCGCTCGGGTATACCAATATCTGGAATCTCGAAGACGGCATGGTGGCATGGGAACAGACAGGACGCGAAATCGAGAAATAGAATAGGCAGAATTGCCTATAAGAGCCTCAGTAATATGGCTCTCGTTGAGGCTGTCTATTAATTGCATAATACAAAGGAAAGGAGACCAGCTTATGACAACCACTGTACATGACCCCGTTTGCCACATGGATATCGATCCCGCTACTGCTGCCGGCACATCCGAATACAAGGGGCAAACGTATTATTTTTGCTCGCTTGGCTGCAAGAAGGCGTTTGATGCCGATCCCGAGAAGTATCTCAGCAAGACTGATGAACACGCGCATCATCATTAATTCCATCCTCTTCTCCTCAGGTAACCTGCCCACTGGGCAGGTTATTTTATTTTAGACAATTTGCCGAAACAAAATCTTCAATCACTCTTTGCCGTGCCTTTACACATTCTTTAATCATGCCGGGTATTCTTGGATCATCGAAAGGAGTACAGTATGTTTCTCATGTGGATCGTCCCTTTAGTACTTGTCGGTTTGATCGTCTACAGCGTTTCTGGCAATAATCTGGTCAATGCGCTCAAGCCCGTTGCAAGCCGTACCTGCCACAAATGTGGACAGGCTGCGCAAAACGACTGGAAAAACTGCCCGCACTGCGGACAAACTTTATGAAAGGAAGTCAAAATGAAAAAAGGTAACTGGTGGATCGTTGGCATCGTAGCTGTTCTTGCTGCTCTGTTCCTTTTCGGAGGCGGCATGATATGGGGCAACCGTGGATATGGCATGATGGGCGGTTATGGCATGATGGGTAACTGGGGCTACTCTCCCTTCGGCTGGTTCGGAATGGGATTGGGCATGATCTTCATGTGGCTCATCCCCATCGGCATCCTCGTGCTCATTGGGTTTGGTGTCGCATCCCTGGTGCGAAATACAGGAAATCCTCCCCAAGCCTCATCCCTGACGCCCTGCTCCAACTGCGGAAAGGGCACCCAAGCCGATTGGCAGACTTGCCCCTACTGCGGCAATTCCTTGAAGTAAAGTAACCTCGCGTTCTCAAAGTAGCCTGTCGGAAGATAGGCTATTTTGCTTATATACCACTAGGCTGAAATCCGCTCCCTGCCATCGTCTATTGGATATACACTATTGGCATCTTTATAAAAGGTAGGCAACCATGACTGTCCGTGACCCTGTATGTGGAATGGAAATTGAACCCCAAAGTGCCTTCGCCGAGCGCGAACACATGGGGCAGACGTTGTATTTTTGCTCACAATCCTGCGTGGAACAGTTCGATATCGACCCGCACCATTATGTGATGACTTCGGCAACAACGGGTTTTAATCCCGAACGGACGCTCACCCGCATCGAACTACCCGTCGCCGATCTGCCGTTTTACAAACCTGTCACCGCCCTGGAATCTGGTTTGCGCGCCCTGGAGGGCGTTCATCAAGTAACCACCAATGCAGGTGCGGGTGTGTTGCAGGTGGAATATGATTCCAAAAAGGTGAACATTCCGCAAATGGCGGCAGTCATCCGCTTGGCGGGGTTTCAACCTGGCGGGTCGAATCTCAAAATCGGAATCGAGAACCTGCGTTGTGCCTCCTGTGTAAAGTTCATCGAGGATGAACTGAAGTCCACAGATGGCGTATTAAGCGCAACGGTCAACATTGCCACACAGGAAGCGAGCGTGGATTATCTCCCCCAAAAGGCAACCCTTGTACAATTGAATGCAGCCATTGAGGCTTGGGGATACAAGCCACGTCCTGCGCTGACTGGCGCGCCAATAGACAAACAAGAAGAGGCACATGCCCGTGAATACATCCGGCTGATGAGAATGTTCTGGTTCTCGGCAATTGTTTCCATTCCGGTGTTGTTATTCGCATACCCGCAATACGTTCCCGGCATCCGGGATTTGTCAATGGAGACCATCCGATGGTCATGGGTTCTTTCCGCCGTTGCAACACTACCTGTGTTGTTCTATTCCGGGTATGACTTTTTCACAGGTGCGTGGGCGGCCTTCAAACATCGCTCAGCCAACATGAACACCTTGATCGCGCTCGGTACCGGCGCGGCATGGTTGTATTCAACGTTTGCCATTGCATTTCCGTCCGTGTTTCCTGAAGGGACATCCGAGCCGTTTTACGATGTAGTTGCAGTTGTCATTGCATTGGTTGTGTTGGGGCAGGCACTTGAACTACGCGCCAAGGGACAATCCAGCGCGGCGATCAAGAAATTGTTGGGTCTACAAGCGAAGACTGCCCGCGTGATTCGCAATGGAAAAGAACTTGATCTGCCTGTAGAAGAAGTGTTGGTCGGCGATGTGATCCAGGTCCGTCCCGGTGAGAAAATACCCGTGGATGGCGTTATCGTCGAAGGCAGTTCTGCCGTGGATGAGTCGATGCTGACGGGTGAGTCGTTGCCAGTTTCCAAGAAACAGGGAGATGAGGTGATCGGAGCGACCTTGAACAAGACAGGCGCGTTCAAATTCCGCGCCACGAAGGTCGGCAAGGATACGGCTCTCGCGCAGATCGTGAAGATGGTGCAGGACGCGCAAAATTCCAAAGCACCAATTGCCCGTCTTGCCGATACCATCTCTGGTTATTTCGTACCCATCGTGATGATTCTCGCCGTGTGGACGTTCGTCATTTGGTTCGTGATTGGACCTCAACCGCAATTGGTATATGCACTCGTTACCAGTGTAACCGTGCTCATCATTGCCTGCCCCTGCGCTTTGGGTCTTGCCACGCCCATGAGCTTGATGGTCGGCATTGGCAAAGGTGCGGAACATGGGATTCTCATCCGCTCTGGCGAAGCCCTGCAAACTGCGCGAGCCATTCAAACCGTGGTGTTGGATAAGACGGGCACGATTACAAAGGGAAAGCCTGAGTTAACGGATGTCATCCTTACCAATTCCATGAATGGTAACAGCCATCAGTTGTTGCGCCTGGTGGCATCCGTTGAGAAGGTCAGTGAACATCCCCTGGCGCAAGCCATTGTGGACGGAGCACAGGCGCGAAAACTGGAATTGACCGATGTGCAGGATTTTGAAGCCATCCCTGGACATGGCGTTTCCGCGAAGGTTGAAGGACGAAATATCCTGATTGGCAATCTCAAGTTGATGAACCGAGAGAACATCGCGCTGGGCGAGTTGGAGAATAGATCCAAATCGCTCGCCGACGATGGCAAGACCCCAATGTTCGTCGCAATTGACGGCAAAGCCGCTGGTATTGTTGCCGTGGCAGACACGGTCAAGGAAGATTCTGCCGAAGCGATCAAAGCTCTGCAAGGTATGGGCATTGAAGTTGTGATGATCACCGGCGATAATCGCCGCACCGCTGAAGCGATTGCTCGCAAGGTTGGGGTCACGCGCGTGCTGGCGGAAGTATTGCCCGAAGATAAGGCAAACAACGTTCACCTGTTGCAAGCGGAAAACAAAAAAGTCGCGATGGTTGGCGATGGCATCAATGATGCCCCCGCGCTCGCACAAGCGGATGTCGGTCTCGCCATCGGAACAGGCACGGATGTCGCCATCGAAGCCTCGGACATCACGCTGATCAAGGGCAGTCTCAAAGGTGTGGTGACTGCCATCGAAGTCAGCCGCGCTACCATGACCAACATCTACCAAAACCTATTTGGCGCCTTTATATACAACGTGTTGGGTATCCCTGTTGCTATGGGCGTATTGTTCCCGTTCTTTGGATTGTTGCTCAGCCCATTGATCGCGGGGGCAGCAATGGCATTCTCATCCGTGACCGTAGTTGGCAATGCCAACCGCCTGCGAGGCTTCAGACCGAAGTTTAGTGTAAAGTGAGCTGTTATGAAAATTGAACTTCTCTATTTCGATGGTTGTCCCTCCTGGGAAGCTGGTTTGAAAAGTCTTCGGACTGCTTTACAAGAGGAGGGAATCTCCGCCACTGTGGAAATGGTGAAAGTAGAGACCGATGAAGATGCGGAGCGTTTGAAATTCCTCGGTTCCCCTCATTTTCGTGTTGATGGTATGGATTTATGGCATGAGGAACGCGAAACGTATTCGATGAGTTGCCGCGTCTATTCCACGCCTGAAGGCGTCAAGGGATTTCCCACTGTCCATATGCTGCGGGAAAAACTGCAATCACTGTCTGGAACACCATAATGAAAAACTCCCGCTTTATCACATGGATGACCTGGGCTTTGATTCTCGGAATGTTCTGGACTGTTTTCTCGCGCGTCTCGCCCGACCAGCCTAAAGCGCAGCAGGATGCAGTTGCCAAAGAAGGCTTCACTGCGCCCAACTTCACCCTCGACCTGTTGGACGGCAGCACAGTTGCGCTTTCCGATTTACGCGGCAAGGTGGTGCTGGTCAACTTCTGGACATCGTGGTGCCCACCCTGCCGTCTGGAAATGCCAGCCATCGAAAAGACGTACCGCGGTTACAAGGACATTGGCTTTGTGGTGATCGGCTTGAACCTCACCGCCCAGGATTCAGAACAAGCCGCGGCTGATTTTGCAAAAGAAATCGGTTTAACTTTTCCCATCGCGCTCGACCGCGATAATGCGACTGGGAACCTGTATCGCATCACTGCCCTGCCGACTTCGTACTTCATTGATCGCAAGGGAGTAATTCGTTCCGTTGTGGTCGGCGGACCCATGAGCGAGGCATTGATTCAATCCAAGGTGGAAGAGCTATTGCAGGAGGGCGAGTAATGTTCCCTTACCTTCGACTTGGACCCTTCCTGCTTCAAATGCCATTGTTGATGTTGTTCATTGGTTTTTGGATCGGCTCAACATTCACCGAGCGTGAAGCCCCCCGCCTTGGTTTAAACAAGGAGAAAATCAATAACCTGATTGGGTACGGATTGCTCGGCGGGATTCTCGGAGCAAGGCTTGTCTATGCTGCGCAATACGCCTCAGTTTATGTGGCAAACCCATTGGGCTTGTTCTCGCTGAGCACAAGCACGCTTTCTCCCATCGGGGGTTTTCTAATCGGTATGTCCACAGCCTTGATATATGGATATCGTCAGAAACTTCCGTTTCGCCGATCATTGGATGCGCTCACGCCTGGGTTGGCATTCTTCATGATCTCAATTGGTGTCTCCCACCTGCTCAGCGGAAATGCCTACGGCTCGCCGTCTCGTGTCCCCTGGGCAATGTACGTGTGGTCTGATTATCGTCACCCAACGCAACTTTATGAAATCTTTCTTGCGCTGGCGATCTTTACACTCGTGCTTCCAAAAGTTCTTCCAGCCCACGCGCCAGGAATTCGCTTTGCGCAGTTCGTCTCTCTTTCCGCGCTGGCGCGAGTCTTTCTCGAAGCCTTCCGCGGCGACAGTGTACTCTGGCTGGATGGTTATCGCGCCGCGCAAGTGATGGGGTTGCTTGTTCTTATTATTTGCATTGTCTTGTTGAGACAATGGGAAAGGATCGAACCAAATGAGGCAAGCGTCTGGTAAAAAACGTTATATCCCTGCCTTGAGCTTTCGCTGGCTCACGCCATTGTATGATCCTCTGCTCAAATGGGTCATGCGCGAGGAAACTTTTAAACAAAGGTTGATCCAACACGCGAACATTCGTCCAGGCATGAAGGTTCTCGATCTCGGCTGCGGCACAGGTACGCTCACCATCATGCTCAAAAAAATCCATCCGAACGCGCAGGTTACAGGCGTGGATGGCGACCCTGATGTATTGAAAATTGCGCTAGATAAATCTCGCGGTTCGGATATTCAATGGGATGAAGGACTCGCCTCCTCCCTGCCCTATCCTGATTCCACCTTCGACAGAGTAGTCACCAGCCTGGTCATTCACCACCTCATCACGGACGATAAACGACTCGCATTCAAGGAAATCCATCGTGTGCTCAAACCAGATGGAGAATTGTATGTGCTTGACTTTGGCGCACCGCATTCTTCAACGACACGTTTCATGACGACCTACATGCGTCGTCTCGAGGAAACCGCCGATAACTTCGACGGTTTGATCCCGCGCTTCGTGGCAGAGGCAGGCTTCGGGTCTATAAAAGAAGCGGAGAACTTCGTCACGGTGTTCGGTCCGTTATCCATCATCCAAGCAATGAAAGGAACTTGATATGACTCAAATCCAAATCTTTGTGATTCTTTCGGGAATCGCGTTGACCGTATTGATCGCCTGGTATTTCTGGTTTGCCCCCAAGGCGCAGACGCGTGTTGCGGTATCTGCATCTGGCGCACAGGAGGTGGCAGTCACGGTCAAGGGCGGATACACACCCGATGTGATCGTTGTGCAAAAAGGACGTCCCGTGCGGTTGACGTTCACGCGCCAGGAAAGTTCGGCGTGTTCTGAGAAAGTGTTGTTCCCTGACTTCAATCAAAACGCATTATTACCCGAAGGTGAACAAGTCACGCTTGAATTCACCCCTGCCAAAGAAGGCGAATATGGCTTCCAATGCCAGATGGGAATGTTACGTGGCAAGTTGATCGTGGAATAATGACGAAAGGAACATGTAAAAATGAAACACGAAAAAATCCATATGCCAAACCTTTCCTTCATTGCGGCATTTGTCATTGGCGTGATTTTTTTCGCCGTATTATGGAGGATGTTATTCGGCTCGGCATCCGGTCTGATGGTTCTGGCTGGCATGATTGGAACCGCGACCGCTGTGACTATCTTCTGGCTCAGGAATGAAAATCAACATCATGGAAAGGGAAAACAATGACGTTGGACCAAAACGAAATCCTCCCTGCCCCTCCACAACCGGAATATATAACGGCTTGTGGAGGAAAAATCAAGGATCCATCCAAATATCCCAGCGCAGAGTATAACGGCGAGAGGATATATTTCTGTACGCAGGCATGTTTGGATGTATTTCTTTTGAATCCCGACCCTTTTATGGCTGGTGAAATCGAACACCCTCTTGATTAATTCAATATGACAATCAGGAAATCATTCCTGATAAATATCATAAGCAAATCAGCGCATTTCGAAACAGGTCGAAATGCGCTGTTGATTATTTCATGGGAGTTGTAAGATGAGTTCAAAGCAAGACAAAATTCATCCTCAAAGGAGAAAAAATGACTACTCAAACCTTATCCCGGGAATATCAACTCGCTGATGTTCCCTTTACGAAAACCCTGTTCGAAGGCAAGGCGTTTGCCTGGCTCTGGCTTGCCATCCGTCTGTATCTGGGATACCAATGGATCGAATCGGGTTGGGGCAAGATCACCAACCCCGCCTGGATGCAGGGCGGCGAAGCATTGAAGGGCTTCTGGGAGCGCGCCATCGTTATTCCCGATGCACCTGCCCGCCCATTGATCGCCTTCGATTGGTATCGCAATTTCATCCAGTTTATGCTGGACAGCGGCAATTACGTCTGGTTCGCCAAACTCGTGGCGGTGGGCGAATTGCTGGTGGGCGCGGCGCTGATCCTGGGCATCTTCATCTGGTTCTCCGCTTTTATTGGCGGTTTTATGAATTGGAATTTTATGATGGCGGGCTCGGCTTCTGTCAATCCTGTATTCCTGATCCTCTCGATCCTGCTCGTCCTGGCTTGGAAAACCTCCGGTTGGCTTGGTCTGGATCGCTGGCTTCTGGTACAGGTGGGCACCCCCTGGCAACCCGGTTTGTTATTCCAGCGTAAGTAATCAATATACAAATATTTGAACAATCATCCCCTGACTAATCAGGGGATGATTGTTTTTTAGAAAGGTAATGAGTCGTAAGCCATAAGTCAAGAAACTGTCATACAAACATCATGATGTTTGGCATAAGTCATTCAGCCTGCTATAAGTTGCGCCATTTCGCGCTCTTTATCTCAAGTTGAACACGATAAGATTTGGCAACTTTGTTCACATCAGGAGGCTGGTTTCGTATGCAAAATAGAATGTTCCAATTTTTGGCTGCATGTTTGAGTATCTTTCTTTTACTGGCATTGCCGTTGCAAAGCGTCCTAGCAGATGGGGAGGGAGAAGGCATCGAAAAAGAAGTTAATGGCTATCATGTGCGGCTTGTGTTAGTTGATGCTCCCAAGATAGGCGAGAATGCTTTTCATATTCAGATCACGGATGCAATGGGCATGCCTGTGACAAATGCAGAAGTGATGATTATGGCAGCGCCTTACGAGGATATGTCTGAACATGAAGAAGACTCCAATGAGGAATCTCACGATACAGACAGCATGAGCGGAATGGACATGCCCGAAGCAGAACCAACTGAAGAGGAAGCTTCTTCCATGCCTGGCATGGATATGCCTGAGGAAGAACCGACTGATGAAGCAAACGCAGATTCTCACGGCGAATCGCAAGACAGCCACGGTTCGGAGGATGAGCATGGTGAAACTGCCATTCAGGAAATTGTTTTGGAAGCCGGGCATGAAGCCGGTGAGTATGAAGGGAGTATCTCCCTGAATCGTTCAGGTGACTGGACATTCCATGTTCAATTCACAGTGGACGGGCAACTGAATGAAGTTGAAATGCCCGTCGCGGTTGCAGGCATTGATGCGAAATATGGCATTCTGGCTGGCTTCTTTGGCATCAATGCCACGGTCATTTCTGCGGCTGCCATTTCCAAACGAAGATCCATTGCTCAAAAGGCTTAAGAGGTAATTCCATGACAACATCCCTTCCCAAACCCAACCCATCCATACTAAATGGCGGCAACCTTCTAAACAACAAATGGATCGACCGTTTCCTGCGCAGCCGCTGGTATCCCGGCATTATCCAATGGCCCACCCTGATGATCTTTATGGTCATCATGTTCGAACTCATTCTGGGACCCGAATCGGCACATGATAACTTCGGAACGGCTCTTACCTGGGTATTGTGGTGGCCGCTCATCCCGATCATCTTCTTGTTCCTCGGGCGTTTCTGGTGCGCCATTTGTCCGTTTGCGAAGATCAATGACCTTGTACAAAATTTTGTCGGTAACAACAAACCCGCGCCGCGCTTCCTGAAGAAATATGGCATTTGGATCATCGATGCGCTTTTCATCTTCATTACCTGGAGTGACCACGTCTTTGGCGTGGTGGAAAACCCGCTTGGCTCCGGCGTGTTGATGTTGACCCTCACCACCGGTGTGATCGTCTCCGGTGCCTTTTACGAACGCCGCACATTCTGTCGATATGTCTGTTTTCTGGGCGGTCTTTCAGGTAACTATGCCCGCAACGGCATGTTGAGTTTGCGTGGCACTCCGGAAATTTGCGCTACCTGTACCATCGCTGCCTGTTACAAAGGCACGGATAAGTCCCTACCTTGCCCTTTGTATGAATTCCCCAAGACCATGACCTCCAGCGCCAATTGTGTACTGTGTGCAGAATGCATCAAGGGCTGCCCGAATAACTCCATTCAATTGACCGTGCGCCCGCCTACCAAGGAACTGTGGTTCATCCGTAAGCCGAAAATCGAAGAAGCTTTCCTTTCGGCGGTCATTATGGGTATCGTATTCGTCCAGAATGTGACCATGCTCGAAATCTGGGAATCCATGTTGAAATGGCTGGAGAACGTAACCGGCACGACCAGCTATGCCGTCACCTTCAGTATCACGTTTGCAACTGCCATTGTCATCCCGGTGGCTTTGCTCGGTCTGACTTCCTGGATCGCAAGTAAATTCAACAAAGCCACGCTTGTTGAAAACTTTGCCCGCTTTGGCTACGCCATAATCGCACTGGATATGGCAGGGCACATCGCGCATAACCTGTTCCACCTGCTGGCGGAAGGCAAGTCTATTCTATACACCGGTATGGCATTGTTTGGGATGGAGACCCACGGTGCATCACCTGCCATTCTCAGCATGCAGGAGATCCAGTGGCTTCAATTCGGCTTGATCGCCCTTGGCTTTATCGGCTCCCTCTACACCGCCTACCGCATCTCCAAATCGAATCATTCCGGCGAAAAGGTCTGGGGAACCTTTGCACCCTTTGCCGTGTTGATGGTCGTCCTGACCGTCATGAACGTTGTTCTCTTCACCCTGCCAATGGCGATGAGAATGTAACCGAGATTATTTTTCTAAAGGAGAAATTTCATGGATCAAAATTGTCATGTTGAACCCATTCAAAAAGCAGTCTTGGATAGCGTACTAAAAAATGCCGATACAACTCTGTTGGCAGTTTCCGGCATGGGCTGTGTCAACTGCGCCGCCCGAGTACGTAATGGACTCGTTTCACTTGATGGTGTTCACCACGCCGAGATTTATTTGGAGTCAGGGTTGGTGGAAGTGTATTTTGACGGAAGCAAGATCACTCAAGCAATGCTGGTCAATGCCGTTGCCGAAGCTGGCAATGACGGGCGGCATCATTATGAGGCTGTGGTTGTGGGCCAATCATTCCACATTGAATCTGCATGATATTGTCGTGTATTAAGTCGTCAGACTATTATGGGTATCCTCCGAATTCGGAGGATACCCATATGCTTAATAAGAGTAGAAAAATGCATAGCCCTGCTGCACCTGCCCAGCACCTGTTTTAGGGAACATCTCCTAATTGATGAAGCTGGGTTAATGCAGGCTCGAAACCGGGATGGTATTTGAGTGCTGTCCTAAGATCCATCCGGGCTCTGTCATTATCCCCCAATGCTTCAAGGGAACGGGCGCGCCAATAGTAACTTTCTTCGAGTACCGGTTCACTCATAGCCTTGAGAGTGGTGGTAGCAAGTTCCATCACATCCTGATAACGTCCTGTGTAAAAATATGCCGAGTATGGACCGGTCTGATACCACATCATACGCCAGGGTCTCTCCTGCTCTGGAATATCAGGATACATGGCAAATGCTTTGTCAAACGCCACGGCTGCACCGTCATAATCCCAGAGTTGAACCAGACTGCTGCCCAGATTGAACCATGCAAAAAATTGATCCCGTCCGGCTAATTGGACGACCTCTTCCTTTGCCACCTGTGCTGAGCTTTGGTTGTTGTATTCCACATCAAAATGGGGTCCCAAAATCACGACCACGTCTTTCTGCCGTTCAATCGGATAAATAACAAGATATGTGAAATTAAACGCCCGCCAATTGCTCTCCAAATCCTCATACTGAATAGACTGATCGGGACCATAATACGAATCCTGAACGATAAACCTGCCTTCGATTTCCTCGTAACCGGTCACGAGGACATAATGCCCCATCCAACCATCAAAACCGCGTCCCTCGAAGCCTTTCTCGATGATCACCGGCAATTTGGCAGCCAACAGACGTTTGAGTAGTTCGATGTCACCGCCTGTACGGTAAACAATTTCAAATCCTGTTTCCTCCAGAACATAATCCGACAGTTCATAAGGCATTACATTCTTGTCTCGCGAATTGGGTTTGGTGAAGGCGGCAATCGGTCGCTGATCACCGTCCCATCCCCAGTAAGTAAGCGCCATTGCCAAGGTAGCCGGGCCGCAGTTATTCCAGGTTTGATATTCATGCTGGGCACCATTGAGAATTATTTTTTCAGGTAAAGGTGTTGGCGACACTACGAGGGTTGGCGTCGTTGCTGGCATAAGTTGGGGTGCGGGAACTGTCCCAGTCGCGGTTGGGTGAGGAACTTCAGTTGTGGGGATCTGCTTTGGGACAAATAGCACCTTCTCCGGAGGAGATATTGCATACTTGATCTGTGCCCATGCTTCATTGACTCGCCATGCAACTTTTTCATGAACCACAGGAATGGAATAGATCAGGGGAATCACAACAATTGACCCCAGCAGAAAAAATATTGCGAGTTTGGTGTTTGTTATCTTCTTCATATGAATGTCTATTTGATCAAATTATTTTCCATGCAGGCACCATTTTGTACTCAGCTACACAGGTATTCCTGCTTATCCAAGGGTACACAGCTCAAATGAAAACTACCTGAAAAACAATATCCGCAAAATGGCGTATGCCCGGAATAGGCAAGATGTCTCTCTGCATTTAATGTCAAATCTTGTAGACTCCATCCTGCTGATTGAGATTGGCCCAGTCTTTGGTGTTTTTACTCAGTCAGTCAACTTAAATGGAAGAAGCACATGAAGAAATACAATTACCAAGGAGTGTCAACATGTCATTCAAAGATCCCGTCTGTGGAAAACGCGTCAATCGCGGCAAAGCCCATATCACCATCGAGTTCGAAGGTGTGAACTATTTTCTGTGCTGTCCGCAATGCCAGGCTCAGTTTGAACGTTCCCCAAAAACCTTTGCCAAGCCCGAATTGGGAGAGAAGGCAAGGAAAGTCCAGCACCATCCCGTAAAACAACACAATTAAAAGGAAACCTTTATGAGCGACAATTGTCACGTTGAACCGATCCAAAAGTCCGCGCTGGATCATGTCATCCAGTCTGCCAACCGAATCCTGCTGTCCGTTTCAGGGATGGGCTGTCCCAACTGTGCCACAAGGGTACGTAATGGACTTCTGTTACTGGATGGCGTCCATGACGCTGATGTGATGTTGAACATGCGCATGGCGGAAGTTTACTTCGATGAGAATATGGTCTCTGCCGAGATGCTGATCCAGGCGGTAATTGGAGCAGGGAACGATGGACGTCACAATTATCAAGCGCAAGTGATAGCATCGTAAATGACCTTTCGTCAGATGACATTCATCATAAGCCATTTGGCGTATATCCCCACCCGCCGTACTGCGCTGGAGATAACTTAATGGTCAGACTACTATTGGGTCATCCGAACACGGAGGACCCAATATGTTTTCAAAGACCAGAAAGTTCCTTTTCCTTCTCGTTATTTTGGCGCTGACCGCTACTGCGGTTTCTGCCTGCTCCACTTCCAACTCTGATGACGCGCATCTTGCCATGATGCCGCTCGACCAAATGCCAATGGAAGTTCAGTCCGCGCCTGTGGCGGTACAGGAGGCCTATCAGTTCAACACCGCCAACCCCGACATCATGAAAAATATTCCCTGCTACTGCGGATGCGGCGACATCGGTCACACCTCGAATTACGATTGCTACGTCTCGAACATCGATGACAAGAACAACATCACCTTCGACAACCATGCCCTCGGCTGTTCCATCTGCGTGGACATCACACAGGATGTGATGCGCATGTTACGGGACGGCAAAAGTCCGCAGGATGCCAGGGCTTACATCGACGCGACGTATTCCAAGTACGGACCCTCCAACATCCCCTAATCTCATGCGCTTTTATTTCTCTCTTCTCCTTCTCGTGATGGCTGGACTGGTGGTGGCGTTCGTGCCTCTGCCAGTTCCAGCCGTTGCGCCTCAGGAGCGGACCTTTGAGGTGGATGCGCGCCAATATGCCTATTCCCCCTCCGAACTGAAAGTCAACGCTGGCGACACCGTGACCATCCAACTGGTCAGCGCCGATGTCGTTCACGGACTCTACGTGGATGGCTACGATATTTCCGTCGAAGCCGATCCCGGTCAAACCGCAACCTTGACCTTTGTCGCGGACAAGTCCGGCTCCTTCCGCTTTCGATGCAACGTCACCTGCGGAGCCATGCACCCGTTCATGATCGGCAAGTTGACGGTCGGCTCGAACATCTGGCTGTATCGCTCGATCGGTTTGGCAATGTTGGCTGTGCTTGGCATAACTTTATCTCTAAAACAAAAAACATAATTCCATCATGGCAAAGATCGAACTTACCCGTATCCCCTTTATAAAGAACGCTCTCAAAAGCCGTTACCCGCAATTGGCAGTCTTTATCGTGATGCTGATCGGTTACATCTTTGCCATCCTTGCAGGACTCATCGGGACGCCTGTCGGGAGTCATAACTTTAGCATTGTCTTCGTGTGGATCGCATGGTGGGCGATCCTGATCCTTGTCGCCGTCCCATTCTTCGGGCGTGGATGGTGCGCAGTTTGCCCGATCCCACTTCCAGGCGAGTGGTTACAGCGCGGAGCAATCTTAAGTCCCCCCGATAAAAGACCGAAGTGGCTCAATCTGCGCGTGCCAAAGATGTTCCGCAATATCTGGCTGCAGAATATTTCATTTCTACTTCTTGCTCTCTTCAGCAGCGTGCTGCTGACAACCCCGAATATCACCGGCATCGTCCTAGCCGCCATGCTCTTTGCTGCCATTGGACTTAGCACAGTCTTTGAACGCCGTGCCTTTTGCCGCTATCTTTGCCCGGTTGGCGGATTTATCGGTCTGTATTCCCAAACCGCTCCCATCGAATTGCGCATCAAAGATAAGCAGGTCTGCGTTACTTGTGAAGGCAAGCCCTGCTATAACGGTTCGTCAGCAGGTTACGGCTGTCCGTGGGATGTCTTCCCTGGCGGCTTGACCAGGAATACCTATTGCGGCTTGTGCATGGAATGTATCCGCACCTGCCCGCACGATAATATCGCCATCAACCTGCGTCCCTTTTCCGCTGACCTTGCCAAACCTTCGGTACACATGGACGAAGCCTTAAAAGCCTTCATCATGCTAGGCTCGGCGATCATTTATGCAGGCGTTCTGCTCGGTCCGTGGGGCATGTTTAAGGACGCCGCCTACAATGTTGGCTCAAGTGCGTGGTTCGTATACGCCGTTGCATTTCTTGCGATCATCTTCGTTGTTTTGCCTGGGGTGTTCACGCTTGGTATTCTAAACACAAAGAATACGCTTCCACTTAAACAAAGATTTGCATCGCTCTCTACCGCCCTGATCCCATTGGGCTTGATGTTCTGGGTGGCATTTAGTCTGTCCTTCGTTCTCACCAACGCCTCCTACATCATAGCTGCCCTCTCTGATCCGCTGGGGCTTGGCTGGAATATTTTTGGCACAGCCAATGCAGCATGGCAGCCGATGCTCACCTCCATTCTCGCGCCCGCACAAACATTAGCACTGATCGGCGGCTTGATCTGGTCTGCGCGCACCGCGCAAAAAGCCGCAGGTGAAGTAAAGGTTTCACCCTTTCCAGTGATCGTGTATTGTTTTATCGCCACCTCTCTCATGCTCTGGTTATTACTATGAAACGCTCTGAACTCATCTCCCGTTTCCTGATCGTCGCAGGAATTCTCCTTGCAGTTGGCGCTCCATTATTCCTGTGGGCGCGCACACCCTTAATCCATGCACGCATGGCGGAGGATGGCGGCTGGAATCCCGATGTTATTCAAGCAGAAGTTGGCAAGCCTCTTCATCTAAAGATCACTTCGGATGACGTTGTACATGGCTTTGCAGTCGGTCAGATGGAGATGCAAAGTGTGGACATCCTACCCGGCAAAGTCACCGACATCACACTGAACTTCGATAAGCCTGGGATCTATACCTTCTTCTGCACGCGCTGGTGCGGACTCAACCACTGGCGGATGCGCGGCACAATAGAAGTCAGTGGCGCTTCTACCGACCCCGAGCCTGCTACTGTTCCCCTCTACGTTTCCCTCAACCTCGACATTGACGCTCCGCACGACTCGCCCATTATTCCAAATGGAAGACCCTTGGCACTCAACGGTAAATTTCTCGCAACCAATTTTCCAATCTCCCAATCTCCCGATTACTATCGTTCCCACTCGCCCTACCAAGTCTTCACCGACTTATCCAACACATCCTTAACCGAGTCCCAAAAGTGGGATGCAGTTGCCTATCTTTGGCAATCGAATACCACACCCGAATCCCTTGCCAACGGAAAAGAACTCTACGCCCAAAACTGCGCGGCTTGTCACGGCGAAAACGGCGCAGGCGACGGCGTCTTTGCCGACGATCTTGCTGAGACGGGGGAAGCCTCGATGCAAACAATGGAAGGTGCAATGGACATGGTGATGCAGAACCCCGTGGATTTCACCGATCCGCGGCGAATGCTTGGCGCGAGCCCAGCATTATTGCAAGGGAAAATCTTGCGCGGTGGCATGGGAACAGGCATGCCCATGTGGGGCGTAATTTTTACTGAAGAACAAATCTGGGACCTGATTGCGTACATCTATTCGTTCCAGTTTGAATATCAAAAGTAAGGAGGCTCAATGAGCAAAAAAAATAAGAAGTATCAAAAGCAGAGAAAGAAGAATTTCCCTTGGTTGTTTGTCGCACTCGGTGGGATTCTTCTGGCAGCGGCGGCGTTTTTCTTTGCCAACCAAGGCGGTGGCAATGGAGGAGGGACGCCATCCATTGCGGTGGATCAGCAACTGATCGATTACGGCGATGTGAAGTTCAACGTCGAGAAGACTTTCGCCATCAAAGTCACCAATACGGGTGATGGCACACTGCGTTTCAAAGAAGACCCGTATATCGAAGTTCTGGAGGGGTGCTGACCTCCTCAACTGACCATCGGTTCGATGGTACTCAAACCCGGCGAAAGCACAATCGTTGAGTCTAGCGTCTTTATGATGCACGCAGGCATGGACGGTCCGCATAACTTTGCGGTGCATCTAAAAACAAATGATCCTGAAAATCCCGATATGATCGTGAACGTATTGTCGAATTGGATTCCATAAAATCCATAAAAATCAAAATAGCGGCGAGATTGCACAATCCCGCCGCTACCCTTATTTTGCGATGGATAATGTGAAGTTGAATACGCTTCCCAGCCCTTCACCTGCCGACTCTACCCAGATACGTCCGCCGTGCGCCTCGACGAGGGCGCGCGCGATCGTCAAGCCGATGCCGCTTCCACCACCTGTCTGACGTGAACGGGATTTGTCCACGCGATAGAAGCGGTCGAAGATGTGCGAGAGGTGTTCGGGTGGAATTCCAATACCCGTGTCACGAATGGAAAATTGGAGCTCATGACTGATTCTCCTTGCGGAAATGGTAACTCTGCCGCCTTCTGACGTATATTGTAAAGCGTTGCCTGTTAGGTTGGTCAACACTTGCACAGCGCGATCTTCGTCAGCCAGGACATGTGGAAGGTCAGGCAGCAGTTCAAAGTCAAGTGTGATGCGTTTTGATTCCGCGTGAGGGGAAAGGCGCTTGGTCACCGTTCGTACCAGCGTGGAAGCATCCAATGGGCGAATATCCAGTTGATAGGCGCGGGCTTCAACACGGCTGAGTTCCTGCAGATCGTTTACGAGGCGATTAAGCCGCTCTGCTTCTGCATGGACTTGTCGAAATGTCTCGTCGGTAGGGGGCAGGATGCCGTCCATCAATCCTTCCATCGAACCCATGATGGCGGTGAGCGGCGTGCGCAATTCGTGGCTGACATCACCGATCAGTCGGCGACGCATGGTTTCAACCTCATTTAGCTTTTCAGCCATCTGATTGAAATACACTGCAAGTTGTGCGAGTTCGTCATTGCCATTGACTTGCACGCGCTCGTCATATTGCCCGTCGGCAATTCGTTGTGTGGCAAGCGACATGGCATGGACGGGAGCGATCACACTGCGACTGAAGAATAAACTGAGAATGGATGCGGCGAGCATGGCTGCCAGCGTTGCATACATCAGGGCTTCGTTGAAACTGGCGCGGAAATCCACATACAGTTGTCCCATCGAATTGTTCATACCCATCCCCATTCCCATACCGCCATCCATCATTCCATTCATGTGGCGGTTAAAGGAGGTCGGCAGGATGAATTGACTAGCGATCACTAATACCAACACCCCGACCACGATGATTACAAGATAGGACAGTAACAGCCTTGCGCCCAAGCGACGTCGGAAATAATCAATCATCATTCCTCACTTACAACGGTTCATCTTCAAATCTATAACCGACGCCGCGCACCGTCGCGATTAGATCTTCACGTCCCAACTTCTGACGGACATGTCCGAGATGCACATCCACGACGCGCATTTCGCCAAAGTATTCGCCGCCCCATACTTTCTCCAGCAATTGCTCACGTGTGAGTACCCTGCCGCGGTTTTCAGCCAGCGTTTTCAACAAATCGAATTCAATGGCGGTCAATTCAATCTCTTGATCATCGACCTTAACGATGCGTGCGCCAACATCCATATGTAAATGACGAAAGGACAGCACGCTCGTTTCGAGCCCTGAACCTGATCCCGTTTGAATGCGCCTGACCGCGGCTTTGACTCGTGCCACCAATTCGCGCGGGCTGAAAGGTTTGGTCACATAATCATCTGCGCCAACGGAAAGACCAACAACCTTGTCGGTCTCTTCGGTTTTCGCGGTCAACAGGATTACATACACTTCTGATTCGCGCCGCAAGCGTGAGAGCAGTTCAATTCCATCCATGCCAGGAAGCATGATATCCAGGACGATGAGATCGGGCTTGAAAGCGCGGGCAGACTTAAGACCCGACGGACCATCCGTCGCGGTGAAAATCTCATAGCCTTCGGGCTTGAGGTAGGCGGTAACAAGATTGACGATGGAAGGCTCGTCGTCGATGACCAGGATTTTTGTCATGTGCTACTCTTATAGTTGGATAATTGGTTGAGGAGTTTGCCAGTATTGTAACTTCACCTGCATAAATTAAGATGCGCCGAATGGCTTATCTCGGCGCATCTTATAGTTTGAGTCCGAGTCTTACTCGGTTTCCTCGATGAAGGTTCCATGCCAGGTGTGCAGGAAGATTTGTCCACTGTAGCCATTGACACTCAACATGCCAATGATCTTGCCATCCTTCTCGAAATCAAGAGTGTAATAACCATAGAACTGTGCAGGATCAGTCGCGGCGGTTGCACCCGCATAATTTGTATCAAGATATTGCTGGGCGTATTGAACAGCCTGTTCGGGAGTGACTGTCAGTTCAGCAGTGACATCTAGTGGGGTGGCGCTGTCCCAACCATTCATCATTCCATTATTGCCGCCCATCATGCCCATCATTCCACCGTTGACGCCCATCATGTATTGGTGATTGAGTCCGCTGTATTTCAGGTTCCACATCATGTTTGGACCATGTTCAGGGTAGACAATCTGCGAAGTGGGGTCTACAAGCAACTCGAAGGCGCCGATCCCCGTGCTGATTTCCTTGACGATCACATAGCCGTTGTTATCGAAGATCATGATCTCGGCAACCTCCAGATCGGAATTATCCAGATTCGCCATATATTTCTCAGCGGCGGCTTTCGTCTGGTCAATGGTGAGAGGAGTAACGTTGGTGGGATTGTAGCCGTATCCGCCCATCATGTTGGGTCCCATTCCAGTACTGCCATTCATCATTCCACCGTTGCCACCCATCATATTGGGTCCGCCACCATTCATCATGGAAGGTCCGTAGGCATTGTTATTGTTCCAACCGTAACCGCTCATCATGGACGGTCCAAAGGCGTTCGCGCGGGCATACATGCTCCCCGCGAAGAAGACGACTGCAGCCAGCGCAATGACTGCAATAACGGTCAGGGTCATGCTTAAAGTTTTGTTCATGGATAATCTCCTATTTTGGTGTTTCACACGGTTGTGTGTTGTTTTATGACACCAGTATAGGATTGGTGGTTGAAAAGGGTGTAAAGCGACTATAAAGATATGGTAAAGGTTATTCGAGCGGTCGGCAGGAAGCTAACCCAGGTGCAGTAACTAGGGCAACGCATACACCCATAAACGATCCATATGTAGTACATCCCGTCCAGTCAGCCCCTTCCATGCAAGTGGTAATTCCAGATCAAAAAGAAAACCGCCATTCAACACAGATACTTCCTTCACCGCGACGTTGCGCGGAAGGGTCAACAATGGATTTCCATCGGCAAATTTGGTTATCCGACTATGATTCTTATACACCAGCCTGCGTATTGCATCAGGAGATAATGGTGTCAGGATAATATTTTTTCCTGATTCGGAATAGGTGCATACCATCACTGCAGGACTTTCAAAGACTTCAACTAACTGAAGATCTCCTTCAAGGTTACATGTTTTTGAAATCACATTTTTGAACCAGCCCAACGGATGTTCAACCTTGACATCACGCGCCAATTTCTCTCTCTTGATCTGCAAATCATTTACAGCCCATAAAAAGACCTGTTCGCGCAAGTTGTCTAATGCCCGTCTTTGGCGTTCGTTTCCCATACTGATCAATGCGCCAAAGAAGATCACGGCGGATGCCACCACAATAGCAAGAAGTATTTCCATTTTTCTTTTCCTTTTCGTTATTTGTTATTAATAGATTCGTCTTCTGAGCGTTCAGACATGTTCCTGAACGTTTCACCCAATCTTTCCAGCGCTTTGGGGCGGGGGTCAACTACACTGGCAGACGCGATCACCATAAACAATCCCAACAAGCCAATGATCTGCCAAAGTGGCAGGAAGGACTGAGCAGGTTCAGTTATCTCCTCCGGCACAGGAGTGATCAATACCAAAGTCGATGTTGGCGGTATTTGTGTTGCCACCGCCGTTATCGAAGGCATCAAAGTGCTGGTCGCTGTTGGGAATGGAGTTAGTGTGGCGGTCGATGTTGCCACCTCGGGGATCACGATCCTACCCGTATCCTGTCCACATAATCCATTCACATCACAAGCTTCTGCCCGAACTGGGTATTCCCCAACTGGCGCCAACGTTCCATCCCCAAAGCGCCGATCCCATTTCACGACATAGGAATTCCTGCCGGGATCAAAATCCAACACCAACTCCTTCCAACGCTTTTGCGGATCACGGATGGTCACCTGGATGCTGGCAATCGGAAAGTGATTGGGGGAAACCTTCAGAGTTCCGTTCTCCCAAATCCACCACCGTTCTGTGATGGACACGGCGGGCGGGGCATTGTCCACAGTCAACGTAGTTGTGATCACATCGCCAACATTGCCGGCGCGATCCCTGCCGCGCATCTGGATGGTGTAGTCCCAATTTGGCACTTCGCCAGAATGCCAGTTGTAAGACCAGCCATCTCCTGCACTCATCGAGATTGCCTGCCAGGTGTTTCCTCCATCAACCGAAACTTCACCACCCTCTGGACCGGACATACCGTCCACTAGACTTCCACTGAAGGGCACATCACCCTGTACAACCTCTCCATTGGAATGGGAGGTGATTTGAGCGACCGGAGGAACCGTGTCTATGCGGATTACCTTGGATACCGTCACTTCATTTCCAGCCACATCCCTGGCATATATCAGGACAGCATGTGACCCATCTGTGAAGTGCATGGGTGGAGTGACCCAACTTGCTCCACCATCAGCGCTTGCCAGCAGGGATGAAAGTCCAGAGATCACGTCTGTTGCCGTAGCAGACAAGTCCACTTCCGAGATGTGCCAGCCATTCCTGCCTTCAACAGGCGGGAGACTGACTTCAAGATCAGGTGGCGTCCAATCCCGCTGCCAGGTGGACGAACCACTCGCAGCTCGCCCACTGGTGGATGTCACAGTGTAGTTGGCTGTACCAGTTCCTTCTGGTAAAGCCAAGTCACAGGAATCTCCACATGTAAACGGTACTCCGTTCAAATCACCGGCGATGGTCACATCAAACCCCTGCGGATCACCGGCAGAGAGTTCCAGAGTCTCATTCCCTCGGCACCAACCGGCATCACCCCACAGATCACAAACCACAACTCCTGTAATTTGTGGCGGCAGCGGTGTCGGTGTGGGCGATGGGGTATTGGTATAGGTCGCCGTGGGTGTATATGTCATGGTCGGCGTGAAGGTCAACGTCGGCGTCAGACTGGGTGTAAAGGTTGCTGTCGGTGTGCGAGTTATGGTCGGTGTGAACGTGGGTGTCCGCGACGGGGTGGGTGTGGCAGTGGACGGTGGACCGATGTATTCCACGTCGATGGAACGAAAATCCACATATCCACCTGATGCGGTTAAAGACCAGGAACGACAGCCAGCTGGAACAGCAATCGCCATACTCACAAACCCTGGGAGTCCAGAGCCTGTTTGCAAGTACCATGTATCCACAGAGGAACATGCCCGCAACACGGCATTGCCCACACTTGAGTCAGGCGTAAAGCCGACCATGATCTCGAAGTATGAAACATCGCGGTCAAAGGAGCCGCTGGCAACGCTACCATTGCCCAGCCGCGTGACCCACTCGGAACAATTGGAACCACAAAATGTGCCACCTTCCTCGGGTGGAAGTGAGGATCCATCGCGATGAGTAATGTACACGTACTGGGCAGAACCACTCCAGTCGATGTAGCCAGTATTGTGAGCCTGGTCATAAGTGCGTCCCTCCGGCAATGAATACGCCGCCAGAGGCGCTGCATGGGTGGACGCGGATGTCCACAAAAAGAGAATGGGAAGGAAGAGGATTATCCCAATCCATTGATAACGCTTCATAACTAACTCCTAATATTCCTGGAAATCCCGGATGCCGAGATGGAACAGGAAGAACAACAAAATCACCAACGCCAGAAGCACAAGACAGGCGATCATGAACACCTGGAGCGGAATCACAAGTCCCAGCAGATACCCACTAAAGATGCCGACACCCAGGCCGGCAAGGAAGCGCATCATCTCACTGCCCAGTTTCCGATTCCACGATCATCTTCAACCGCACAGGGTCCAGGTTGCGCCACCAGGCAATTTCAAAGGAAATGGTGCGGTATTCCCAAAGCATGCCCTGCGCCGGCAGGGACTCCAGCCAGGTCTTCAGAGCTGACTTGAATCCTTCCTGCAAGTCTGTCCCTCGAAGCACGGCGATGTCCATATCGAGGACATTGCCTGCGAGGACCTTCATGCTGCCGCTATGAGCCGCCAGCCAATTCAGGAACATTCGCAAACGTGGATCATCGAGCTGAAAGACATGCGTCCCGATATCCAAAACCATTTGGTCGATCAATACATTTAACTCGCTCATCGATCCCATCCAATGCCCCCAGAATGGGGGTTGTCCCGCCGGGACATTCTCCAGGCGGAATAAATAACGCCAATACAAGTCAATATGCAGGCAAACGAACCGCCACACGCCACTAACAGAAAACGCAACATCATCGCTGTCATCAGAAACCCAACCGCCTTTCATCATCCTGTGGCTCAGGCTGATGGATCTGGGTGTTTTGTTGCTCCTCGATCCACGCCGCTAGAAATTCACCCAGGAGGGGCGCTAGAGCCTTGGGGAGCATGTCCTTCAGCGCACGCGATGCCTTCTCCTGCCAGCCGTTCGCCGGCAGATAATCCCTGGGATGGATCGCGATCACTTCCTCGATCAATGCCCGGACTCTCGCGGCATCCGCACGCGGCAGGGGTTTGATCTGTGTCAGGGTCGGCGGCTGCCATCTCCCGCCAATACGCGCCCGCAGCCAGCACTGCAACGAAGGCAGATCGAGAGTCATGTTCCCGTAGCGCACCGTCGAACTCAAGGTGGCGCGGATCAGGTCGGCATCCTCCGGGTCTGGGGAGAAGAACATCTGCGTGGATGTATTGGCAAGCATGGCCTGCACGACGGGCTCCATGCCTTCCACTTTACGCATCATCGAAAGCGACTGTGCCAATACGAACATGCGCGCACCGAACTTGGCGCCTTCTGCCAGCATCGATTCCAAACGCATGCCCGACCCGATCTCCTGCGCTTCGTCCACAATGAAATAAAAAGGTACAGGTTTCTCCAGGGTCGCCTTGCGATAAGCAGCCTCGAAGACGTTGTAGAGAACGGAGGCGGTCAACCTTGCACCTTCACGTCCCATCTCGCCGGAAGGCAAACGCAAGACGATCCAGGCGCGTTCGTCGATCCATTGATTGAGGTCCACGAAACTTTCCTGGTGCATGGCAGAGAACAGCCAGGGCGACAATTCCAATGCCATGACCTTGGAGAGCACCGGGCTGATCACCTCCGTGATCCAACTCTGACTCTTTTTATCCTCCTCCCCGATTTGACCCAATAAGGCATCGAGCGCCAGGGCGCCCATGCGTTCGCCGGGCGGCAGCAACGCCATTGCCGTGTGCCGCCATCTCTTATTGAATGCCATGAAAACGATATGCAAGAGTCCCAGTCCGGCTTGTGGATGATGCTGGTTCCAGACATGCGCGAGACGAAACAATCCAAGCAGCGCTGCCTGCATACGCGGACCCCAGTAGTCATCCCAGATGCGCCGCCCAACCTGCACAATGGCATTGCCCGCCCAGGTGAAGTCGGGAACGGACAGAAGATTTAGGGGAATAACCTGCGGTTGATCCGGGGTGATCACTCTTAATCGCTTGATTGCTTTTTGCTTTTGTTCCTCCGGCAATTGTGCAATGGCATCGAGGAAGGCATCTGCCAGTGAGACATGTGGGTCCACCAAAAATATTCCCGGTGCATCATCGCCACGGGCGATCAGCTGTTCCAGCATCGAATAGACAAAGGAGGATTTACCACTGCGACTGCCTCCGGTCGCGAGACCATGTCCATCCGGATCGACCCCCACCATTGCTCCGGTCGCAACACTCTGCCCGATCTTGAAACCCGCTTCGAGCAAGGGTTGAGAAGGCGGCGGTGCTGGCACTTCCTGCCAGACCGCGCGATCCAACAAACCAGAGCCTTCGCCTAGTTGCAGCGGGGCAATGAGTCCGGCAAGTTCGCCAGTTGGTAATGGGAAGGTGTGTTTCTGGATTGCAGGCCAGACTGATTCAATGGGTTGCCACGATTGTTCACCAGCCAATAATGGAAGTTGGATGGGTTCAGAAATGGAGAACGCAACCTTCAACAACGGCTCCTGTATCCGTTTCTCCACGACTTCCTTTGGAATGGAACGCCATGAGAGCCAGTCCCGAATACCAAGAGCGGATGCAAGGCAGATTGTGATGCCGGCGATCACGAACATGGAGACCCCAAAGGGATTGAACCAACCGGCGAATAGAATCCCGCCGCTGATACCTGCCATGATCATCCCGAAGAACAGTCCTGCCCGCAGAAAATCCAACTGCAAGCCCCAGGAATTCGGCGTGTCGTTACCGACGCCGCCTTCCGTACCATACGAGTATGCGGACAGGCTGCGTAACTTCTCCTGCAGTTGATCTTCGTTCCCAAGCAGCCAAAGGCGAAGGCTGACATCCTTCCCATCCCGAGCGGCGCTGATCAGCCGGCTGCCAATGGCAAGTAAGGGATCGCTGTCCTTGGCAGAAGCGATCAGGGACGGCAAGCGATTGGATGTGTACAGAGCATATCCACCGGATTGAACCTTCACGATGCCCAAATTGCGCCATCTGGAATGTTGTCCGGTCATCGCAGACCAGGAATTCACCACGCCTTCCGCCACATGGGGCGGCAGATACAAGCGCACGCGCAAGCCCTTTGGGGATGCGATCCATTCCATGAGAGTGGGAAACGGCAGTTGTGCGATCCAACCCATGACCTGCGCGCGCAGATCCTCCAAGGCATGCGGGGCAAAGAGTAACTCCCAAGCCTGCCAATCCCCTTTGCATAAAGGGCATTGATCTGGAGCACTGGCATGTTCATAGCCACATTGAATGCATATCATCGCTGTACCCCCATCGCCCCGAGTTGCTTCCAGAACTGGATCCATGTTGGTGGAATGGAGACAAGCACCGGAAACAACGCGCCACGTCCCGCAGAAGGAGCCGCAAGAAAGACTCGTGGAGGCAAACGTGAGGTGGTCTCAGCATTCTTGCGTGCTTCGCTTTCTGGAACGCCGAGGGAACGATAAAACGCAAAGGCTTCATCCGGTCCAAGCCGACCGATGAAGGCAGTGGATGCCAGACTCAACGAAGTGGGGTTCTTCATCAGGTCAGCAGGCAGATGGGTGATGAGCGTCACGCCGACACCACGTTTGCGCGCGCGCCTGCCGAGTTCATCCAACAGATCGGTGAAGGGACCGCTGCGCAACAAGCGCCAACCTTCATCGATGAAAATGTCCATCGGTTGTTTACCGACCGTGACTGCGTGATATAGAAACCATGCCAGTACCGAATGCACAATGGCACGGTTCTCTTCGCGCAAGGAAGACAGATCGAAATTCCACCATTGTCCAGCAGGGAAGTGCGGGGATAATAGAGCTTTGGGTCTATCGAAGAACCCTTCGAAGAGTCCGCCGCGCATAAAAGGTCTGAGTAATGCCAAGGGCATGGCGGCTTCCGGGACATTGATGGTTCCCAACGTCTCCACGAATTCCGCAATCGACATCGCGCCGGGTCTGCGATCCCAACGACGCTTTACCGCTTCATGCAGGGCAGCTTGCACAGCTGGCGATAGGACCGACTCACCGGCGAGGGAGGCGATTAGGAAACGGACAGCCAGCAACAACTCTGCCGGGTTTTCGCCTTGCAGGGGATGAATGAGGCAGGTTTCTGTGTCTTCGGGAATGCCAGCAGGTACAACCTTTCCGCCGACAGCTTCACAGAGTTTGTTGTTCTCGCCTTCGGGATCGATGGAGATGACCGTCCTGCCTTGTAATAAACGTTGCAACATGATCCAGCGCAACAGGCTGGTCTTACCAGCACCTGGTTCTCCAAGAATAAGAGTTGTTGCATGGGGTGGAGGCGGAACTGCCGGATCAAGCCCCTTGGTGAACGAGAAGTGGATGTCCCGTCCATCCCTGGCATGCGTGCCGATCCAGACGGAATCCTCGACCGGCATGACCTGTCTAGATGGTGCAGGCAATAATAGAAGTGTTTCTTCCAGGAACAGCGTCGGCTCATCCAATCCGGGAAATAACTTTCCTCCGGGTTGGAAGTGATGCAGGGCACGTTCGGCAATATAGAAGAGTCTTTGGGCTGTGAGCCCACGCGCGCGAAGATTGGACTCAATGACTCGTCGTGCGGCTTCCGCTTCTTCGAAACGATTGCGCTCTACAAAGAGTGCTGACATCAGGGCGATCTTGAAGGCCGGCTTGCCGAAGGTCAGTTCCGACTCAGCAGCATCCATCGCGTGATCGGCGGAACGTTCTGCCATTGAAGGTCGGCGACCGGTCTTCTCTGCCAGCGCCATCATGAAACCTTCGAACAAGGTGCGACGCGCACGCAAGGATCCGCGTAGCACATCCGGCGGTTCACGACGCATGGATAAGGAATACATCACCGGCAGGTTGGGATAAAAGACATCGGCAGAAAGACGCGACCAGGGGCGATCTGTCATTCCCGGTACACCTGTGCCACGCGCGGAGAGCGGTAATAGATAGCCGCCCGGAAAGAGCAGCTGATCTTCCAGCACTTCCACAGCTTCCGAAGCAATGGAGGTAACGAATTGGTCTTGAGGTTCAGACATGGACGGCATGATACAAAAAGACACGGACGGGTGTTCCGTCCGTGTCGCTAAGGGGAGGCAGGATCGTTTTATCGGGCTTGATCCGGGATCGCAGGCGCGAAACGGCGATAGGCATACATCATGCCAGCGCTGGAGATCAGCAGGAAGGCGGAGGCGCTGCCATAGATGCCAAATGGCTTGAACGCGAGGATGCCTCCAATCAAAGCCAGAGTCAGGCTGGCAATCCGTACTACATGGAACGGGTTGTATGTGAAGTCGCTTTTGGAAGCCAATGCAATCGCTGTTGCCAATGCGCCTGCCAGTTCGAGCCCTGCCACCAGCAGCCATTGGGTTGGTGCAATGCCTAGTGGGATCATGACGGCAAACACCAGGAAGTTGATGATCCGCAAGGGCACGCTCCATTGAAAAAAGATGCGTGTTTCGTTGACGGAAGCCAGAATGTAATACAGTCCCATCGCCAGCGATGCCTGGGAAGTCGCCATCAGAAATAGTTGATTGGCAGAACCGCTGTCCGATATGCCCAACACATTCAGAAGGAGCTGTGGTGCGAGGAGTCCGGTCAGCCCCGATCCCACGATCACCATGCCGAAAACCAGCATGGTCAATGCGGCAAGGTCCATACTACCTACGCTCCCTCCGGTACATCAGCGGCGATGTATTCCATGAAGTCACTGTATGCCGACTGCACCCCGGCGCAGGAGATGATGTCTTCGCCGCCCATCAGTTCGCTGAAGCGCTGCACGTTGTCTTCGATCCACGGACCCTTCCAACCGCAACCACATTCCTCATCGTAGTGAACCGTGATGCGGTCACCGGTCAGGATGCCGCCCCAATAGGTTTGAGCGAGCAGATCGAAATAGCCAGCACGTCCGGTCTGCACCCCGGTGCGCGGTAAAGGTGTGCCGTCCGGGTCTAATACCATTGGGATGTTCCAGGGGAAGACATGATATACGCCCTTGGAACAGGCGATGTTATAGGTGTTGAGTTCGGTCATTCCATAGGACATGAAGACCTGATCCACGCCGTAGAATTTCTTCAGGATGTCCTTCCAATCGGCTATTGTCTTGCGTCCTTTGAAACCACCGCCGGTCAAAAGAACCGAGTCGGACGCAAAGACTCTCTCCTGTCCGGCTGCCAAGCCCTCGACTGCCACATCCAGGAGATCCGTGGCGGAAGCCATCAGGAAGACCCGCCGACCGCGATACTCGCGCACCATCTTGTCGAAGAAGGCTTTGGTGAGACCTGCTCTGCGTGCTTTCAGCGTGACGATCTCGCCCTTCGTTTTGAAGATGGCTTTGATCGTATCCATCGCCGTCAGGTCGCCGTGTTCCTGGGCATGTTTCATACGCATGGCCAGCGACATGAAATCCGCCGACATGGGTGCGTTGAACAGGCTGTGATATTCCGCCTCACTACCCGCGAGCGCCGGACCGAAATGTGTGATCAGGCGCATGGAAGCCTGCCGTCCGCTGCGATACGCGGGCCAGAAGACCGGCAGATGAAGATCGCGAATGCCCGGCATGAAGGCTTCCAGGAAGGTGTAGGTGCCTTCGACCCAGGCTTCCTTCTCGGTCTGGCTGCGCGGGAAGAAACTTAACTTGCCGCTCGTGCCGGTGGAATGAAAGACGAACATGCCAGCTTCATCCAGACGCGTGAGCCATTCATCGATGGTGTTCACGCCGCGCATATCGAGCGTGGAAAGATCATGCGCAGTCAGTTTGTTCAACCAGCGCGTCAACTCGGTGAATAGCTTGCGTTCGATGAACGCAAAGGGATAGTTCTTGTAGACCTGGTGTGTGAAGAGGATGGTTGCAAGAGTCTCGAAGTCGGCGATGATCTTCACACCCTGCTTTTCCGCCAAAGCATCCAAAGCGGGAATGCGCTCCTGCAATTGTTGAAAGCGGGTTTGCGCCCAATGCAATTGCAAATCATCCAATTCCGGTTTGGAAAGCGAGAACAAGGTCTGGACCGGCAGGCGGGTCCAGGATTCGGGCGTGCCCGAAAGAATAGAGTTGGTCATGAAATGAATCTCCTAAAAAATATGATGTTTGAAGATCTGCCAGGCTTTGCGTAGATAGAAACCGGGCAGTTCCCATTTGGATGGAAAACGTTCATCCAGGATCCAGCGGCAGGCGCGCCGCATGATCTCGGTTGAATTGAAGGGACCGCCGATGGAATACTCCACAGTATGTCCGATGGAAATGAAGCGGCACACGCCGCGCGCCACCAGGAGGTCGCGTAAGGGCTTCTTGAGAGTTTCGGGGTAGATGCCAACCGTCTGTGTGGAAGGATGGATGCGATCCACGAGTTGCAGCGGATTTTCATAGGGGATGACCACCACAACCTTGTGCATTGGGAAGAAGTCGGGCAGGTTGCCGGTCAGACTTACCACTACAGCGCCTTCGTTCCTATCCCCGCCGACCACATAATAGAAATCGTCCTGGGCGCGGGTAGCGTTGATCTCATCGCGCAGGTCAGCTGGGAAATTCTTCGGCATGGCACTCAAGGATGGGTCCTGGTGCTGCATGTGATCGTACAAGCGCCGGGCATATTCCATCGCCTGATCCGGAGACGCCTGCACAAAATGGAAGCGCGATGAACCGCAGGACTCCATGTTGAAGGAACCTGCATCTTTGGCGGTAAGCTTGGCGACCTTTTCGATCTCTGCACTGGATTGGAAGGCTTCACGTCCTAAAATGGAAATGCTGAACTTCGGACCGAGGGCGATCACATCGATGCCGGAGGCTTGCAGGTTTCCGTGATTGAGGGTCGAGTTGATCCCGCCCAGCGCGCCGCCCCAGGAGATGATCTTCTCCAAATAGCGTGGCTGGATCAGCTCGTGCTCGAAGTCCTGCAATTCCTTTGACCAATACACGACCGAGAAATGTTTGGTGACCGGATGGTTCGGATCGACATCCATCATCGCGCCGACGATGGCAGCGGCGGTGAGCGGATCGTTGGGCGTGACCTTGATGATATTGTCCGATTTGATCAGCGCGGCGCGGGCGATGCTCAGGGCAGCCACCACCGGAACATTGCCGGAGATGAAATGCAGGGTGCGTGCGCCATAGGCTCGTCGTCTGGCGATCTTGTCCGCATACGGCATCTCGACCCAGCCGTCCAAATACTTTGAGCCGATCTCATTCTCGACCATTGTGCGCAACGCCAGTTTCGAGAACACCACCGGGATCAGGTCATAACTGCCGCGCACGATGGACTCCGGCAGGGCGCTGAACGGCATGCCGAAACGACAAGCCTGTTCCATGCGGGCATGATTAAGGGTCATGGCTTTGCCTGCTTCGGCAAGAAAGTCGATGATCTCGCTGACACGCACAGAGGCAAAGTCGCGCTGGAGTTGAACGGGATCGGAGAGTACGATCCGGTCCAGCAAGGGACGCGGGTCAGGAAAATGAAACTGATTCTTTCCGTCCCGGCTTTGATACAACAGATCCTTTGCAGTGACTACTTGACCGCGCAGGATGAAGGGAATTTGGATGGGGTGATCGGATGACATGCGCGGAATGATATAAAAAAACACGGACGGGTGGTCCGTCCGTGTCGCTACCAACAGACATATTATTTTTTGGATAGCGGCATATTAATGGAGTGTTTGCTAAATATTTCTTTGTATGGTGTCAGAAGAAATGAGACACAGGGGCGGAAAAAGTAAGGTGGAAATCCCGGCCAAAATCTGATTAAATCAGAAAACCCAAGGAGTAGAAAATGGCCGAAGAAAAAGTCTCATCCGTGGAAGCCACAGTCCGGGAGATTCGGCGGAAGACCCGCAAGAAGTACAATGCGGAAGAAAAAATGCGGATCGTGCTGGAAGGATTACGCGGGGAAACCAGCATAGCCGAATTATGTCGTCGCGAAGGACTGCATCCCAATCTATATTACAAATGGAGCAAAGAGTTCCTTGAAGCAGGTAAACAACGATTAGTGGGAGACATCCATCGCGAAGCAGACAGCCGTGAAGTGGATGAAATGCGCAGCGAGATTGAACAACTTAAGCAGTTGGTAGCAGAACTGTCACTCAAGAATCGAGTGCTAAAAAAAAGCTTGCTGGGCAAGGACACTTCATGGGAGGATTAAGCGTACCTGTTGCGAACATTAGTATGCGACACAGCCAGATAGAGAAACAGGAGATCATCCATCTGGTGGAACACTCGCAATTGTCAGTCAGGAAAACCCTGGAAGAATTAAACGTTCCTGCCAGCACCTTCTATCGCTGGTACCGAAAGTACGAGGAAGATGGCGTGGATGGCTTGATCGACCGCAACCCAAGTCCGCGCCAATTCTGGAATCGTATTCCTGAGGCGGTCCGCAAGCAGGTGGTGGATCTGGCATTGGACCATCCAGACCGCTCTTCAAGGCAGATTGCCTGGCTTTTTACCGACCAACAGGGCTATTTCATCTCGGAATCAAGCGTGTTTCGGATTCTGAAGCGCTTTGATCTGGTGGAGAGTCCCGCCTTCCGAGTATTGAGCGCAGCAGACAAATTCGTGCACCCTACTAAACGGGTGAACGAGTTGTGGCAGACAGACTTCACTTATTTCAAGATCTTGAACTGGGGCTGGTACTACCTATCTACTGTGCTGGATGATTATTCCCGCTACATTCTGGCTTGGAAATTGTTCCCCACCATGTCAGCCAATGATGTTCAGGTTACGCTTCAGATCGCCCTCGACAAGACTGGCTTGGATCAGGTCTTGGTGGAACATCGTCCGCGGCTGTTATCAGATAATGGTTCTTGTTATCTGTCCAAAGACTTAAAGGATTTTTTGGATCGGAAGCACATGGAACACACACGTGGCGCGCCTTATCACCCTATGACTCAGGGCAAGATCGAACGCTATCATCGCTCCATGAAGAACATTGTGAACTTGCAGAACTACTTCCTGCCGGAGGAATTGGAACGGGAAGTCGCATCATTTGTGGAGTATTACAACCACCAGAGATATCATGAGTCTCTGGACAATTTAACTCCGGCAGATATGTTTTATGGCAGAGCCAAGGAGGTACTAACCCGACGACAGGAGATCAAGCTAAGAACGTTACAGGAACGACGCTTGCAGAACCTGCGAGCTGCTGTATAATCCCAACCATCCGGGAAATCTACACCTTAACTATTCGCTCTTTGTGTCTCATTTCTTCTGACACCATACATAGCGGTATGCCCCTCTTTAGCGGATGAAGGCGGTTCTCTAACCTTTGGCACAGAGATTAGTATCCCAGACATGGCAGATTTTATGCAGAGCTATAGCAAAGATACAATTTTTACAGTAAGAGATGTGGGAGAAAAACTATGTCCTGAAGTCAGCAGAAGGTCACATCAAACTTTAGACCTGTTCGTTGGTGAAGGGACAAATGCATACAGGATATATGAGAACGTTATAAGCGCCTTTCCAGTGCCAGTTAAGGTATACAAATAATATTCTATGGTAAATAAAATGATCAACTTAAAGTTCTTTACACCAATCGTAGATAAGATATCAAGGATAATAATAAAAACCAGCACTCTTTTGATTGTGGCGATTTTATTGACTTCAAGTTGTAATACTTTTCTTGGGAAACAGCCACAAGTACTGCTGGTAACTCCTATCGGTGAGTGGAAGTTATACGATGTTGAGAATATCACTTGGTCGATGGATAGTTTAAGTTTTGCAGTCCTTGGCAACGAAAAAGATGACAATGTCTTTGGTGTTTACATGTATAGGGCAAGTGATCCTGGAAAGGATTGGTTCCATAAAGTAGATATTTCTTTTGGATTAGCTTTCAGCCCCGACAATCAAGTTATCGCAATTCCTACTTTCCCGTTACTTATTCTTCTCGACCAAAATACAGGAGAACTTATCAAGGAAGTGGGGGATTACAAACTGCAGCCATGTTTTGGAATTGAGCAAATCAAATATAGTTCAGACGGAAAGAAAATTTTCTCACTTAATACAGTTGCAGGAATTGGCAATGAATATTCTGAGATATTTGTGTGGGATTCGGAAGGAGAGCAGTGCCAAGGCTCCCTAATTCAGGAAAAAGGAACTGCTTTTAATTTTGAATTAAGCCAAGACGGAGAGTTTTTAGTTTTAGGGTTGAGTAAAATAGGAAAAGATGCTGAACAACAAGTACATGTATGGGATATAGGAAAGAAAAAAATTATTTGTAGTTTCCCAGGGGGAGAACCTGTATCTTTCTCGTCCAGGGGAAATATAATTGCTGCCAAAAACTTGAACAATCAAAAAGACATTGATTTGTGGGATTCTGAATCCTGTAACTTTATTGTCACTATACATTCCAAAATAATAACCAAGGTCTATAGTGCTGATATAAGCCCTGATGGTAAATTACTTGCAATTGGTGGCAGTGACGCATTTCAGATATGGGATGTTGTAAGCAGAAAGCTTATGTTTGAATCTGAAAAACTGCCAAATGCCGTGAAAATATTGGCTTTTAGCCCAAACGGCAATTTTCTGTTAACTGAAATGGATAGAATTTCAATGAATGACCAAGCAATAATTACCTTGTGGAGTGTAACCAATAAATAACCTATGCCAAAGTGGATGCCGCCATTCAGGGACTGGCAGATGGAAGGATCAATTCCACCATCAACCAGTTGGGTGCGTTCACAAACGAGGTGTCTGCTCAACACGACAAGAAAATCACGGAAGCCGCTGAGGATGACTCAATTATGTAAGCACAAGTCATTATTGATTTACTTTCCGTTACGCCAATTCCTGACTTGACCATGACACCGACGAAAGAAAATTCTATATCGGCAAAAATGGAGAACTTATTTCGAAAAATTGGGCATTGCTAGAGTGCTCAACGTCGAGTGCTGAAATCCAAGGTTGATTTTGCGAGAGAAGCAAATCAGCTTCTCTCGCAAATAATGTAGGAAAGAGTCTATCTAGCTCTTATTAATATTGTTGAAGGCGCACTTAATGTTACCCGACCCGAAGAACTTAAAGCTCGCGATCCGTTAGCCGCAATGTTATATCCTGACGATAGCCAAATCGCAGATTTTGAAAGTGCATACAATAAGGCTAAAACCATTTCCTCAATAGGGGAACAAAGTTTGCAGGTTGACGCTGATCCCTATCTTGGGCAGATAAAGGGGTATGATGAATATCGAGCATTTAATATAATCAAGAGTGAAGAGGGTATCCCCAATTGGAATACAAATTATGGCGGACATGCCACTACCCGGTTTGATTATAACGCCGCACCTAATACGATAAATCTTTGGAGAGATATATTACCTATGGACAATGTGTTTTTTGGACAAACAACATGTAACCAGGTTAAAGATTTGGTCGAGAATTATGGACACTGGCAATCTCTCTACACGATACCAGTGAGTTGCGGATAGGAAAACAACTTCTATGGACAAGACAAATAGAAAAAAAGCGATCTTAGTAGTCAGCCTTTTAATATTGGCTGTCAGCATATCATCTTTTGTCATGATAAAAGTGTTTGAAGGCTTAACTGCCCCATTTGGTAAGAATTCCGACAAGAAAGTTGTATATATCCAGTATTTGGGTGATGTCAACCAAATTTGGTCCGTTCCTCTTGATGAAAGCGAGCCTACAATGATTTATGAGGCGCCCGTAGGGATTTCACTTTTACAGGCCTCACACTCAAATGATGTTTCCCCTGATCTTGTTGAGAAAGTAAAGGACAAAGGGATGATGGATTTTGACGAATTTGAAATCAGGATATCTGATTTATCCTTATCATCGGATCGTAACCTTCTTGCATGGCAAGAAAGTTATGAGTGGTGTCCAGGAAATTATTGCATGGGCACATCTAGTATCAAAATAATGCGATTAGACAAACTTTCTATTGTTTCAACCATTGATACTGAAAGGCTCTTCAGTAATTTAAAATGGTCACCTAGCGCAAATTATCTAGCATTTGACGAACAACAAACCAGCAATTCGGGAACCCAATATCATAAAGTGTGGCTATGGAATAATAGTGATGAAAGTTTTACTACTCTGACAGATGGATCAAATCCTTCTTGGGCGCCTAGTAGTAGCTTAATTTCTGTGATTTCATTTGATCTAAATGATAATTCACAAAAACTAAAGATTGTAGATATCAACAATCCTGAAAAGCAAATAGATGTAATCGGTGCAAACAAAATAATTAAAGAGTTTTTTGGGGCATCATGGTCACCAGATGGCAAGCGTCTGATAATCCTTGGAAAGCAATCTGAAAACCCTGATTTAAGTCTCTACATAGTTGATACAGAGACTTTCAGTGATGGATATTTTCTACCATCCTCATCTGCGGGGAAATATCAGGCCCCTCTTGCATGGTCGTCAAATGGCAAATGGATTGCCACAAGAGAAATAAGTTCAGAAAACCCATTTGGCTTAATAATAGTAGATGCAAGAAATGGGGAGACCATTTTGAACGCCTCAAAATTGCTAGGGAAAATATTAAGTTGGCAGTGGTCAGATGACGGAAAAAAAATATTGTGTGTTAGCATTGATGATAAGTCACCTAATATCCCAACAATTAATATTTTAGACGTAGAAAATGGAAACCTAGAAGTTGTAGAATATCCCAGTTCCATTGGTGACTATATTTCAAACTCGAATAAATATTTTGGTCCAATCATTATTACTATAACATGGTGATAAAAAGCAACTACCATCATCTGAGTTTTCGTACTTGGGAAGCGTGCAGTGGATATGCTGATCGACTAAACTTGATTAATGAATCAAATGAAGTCTTCGCTCAGCGTAGGATGAAGATACAAAAGCCGTGGCGGATGACGCAATTGTGTAAGTACAAGCCATGATTACTTCACTTTCTATTGCACCAACTCATTACTTGACCATAACACCAGCGAAAGGAAATTCTACATCACAAAAACAGAGAACTTATCCCGAAAAGTTGGGCATTACCAAAGCGCTCCGTAGAGTGGTGAAATCCAAGGTTGATTTTGTGAGAGAAGCAAATCAGCTTCTCTCGCAAATAATGTAGGAAAGAGTCTATCTAGCTCTTACGCCTCTATTGATCGAAGCGACGGTTTTGCTTGCCACAACGATGCCTTTCATATCGGGCGACGCAAAGTGACCGTGCATAGACACTGCATATTTAAAATTGACCGTGAAGGTCATCTCAAGCGGCAAGCGAGCTGTAAAAATGGGATGTGAGGTGTAACCATTCCCTCCGATTTCCAATCTTAAGTTGAGCAAACCTTGGGCAACGTCAGCCAGGTTCGAGGCTAACGGATTCATCGATATTGAAACAGGCGGCATGTCCATGTGCCCTCAGGTTTTAGGTATGCTGACCTGCCCCGGTGCGCGAGTCGTACAGTCCCGTGCGGACAACGACGTTCGTGTTTAGTGACAGATGCACGATCTCGCAAAACGAAAAGCAACAACATTTCAAATCCGAGCAGAGTAACTTGTAAAACGAACCTCGAGATCTTACGCATTGCGTTACCTCCAAGGGGGGGATGAAATTTTAGAGACAGGAGCAGGCTCCTGAAACTCACATAGAATTCCGCCATTACCAGTCTCACCGAAGAACGATTTATTGAGTTAGGCGCATTAGATGCCTTCGATATCACTACCTACCCAGCATACGATGATCCAAACAACCCACACGATGGACCAAACGATGGCAAAGTATTATATGAACAATCTGCATATTTTGAAAATGAATGTTACTGGATAGGAATATACTTTTTTTACAAAAATCAACATCATGCGCTTGTCGAATTTTCAAAAAATGTTGTGAACAATTATCCATACCAGACTGTAAATGATACAAACATGCTAAGTTGTCCCACCCAATAACGAGGTGCAAAATTCATGGTTTCCAAAATTTATATCTACCTGATTGCGACTCTAGTGATTGTTTCATGTACTCAATCTGTTCAATATTCTACACCTGTCCCCGCAATTACTGGCGTATCGCCGCAAGTAATCCAGGTTACAAGCGACCCAACAGATACTGAATTTGTATTTCCCGAAATGGCACCTCAACCCGGTTTAGTCTTTGTTCAAAACTGCAAGAGCGATTGTGGAAAAAATCTATGGATTACAGCCGCTCAGGGTAAATCAATTCAAATTCCAATCAATGGCGACAACCTATCTATTTCAAATAATAATCGTTTTGTTGCCTATGAAAAAGAACTTGATATTTGGCTGTTAGATTTGCAAAGCGGCGATCAGAAACCTGTAACCAGTACAGAAAAATGTTGGGAACGGGATCCTTTTTGGTCGCCAGATGACAAGTTACTATCCTTTTTTGGTTGTGGAAATGACCAATTAGATGATGTGTTTGTATTTGATATTGAAAAGGAGGAGCTAACCAACCTTTCGAAAACTCTTGATATTCACGAAACATGCATTGATATTTACCCTGGGAAGTGCATTTCAAATTGGCAAATGCCAAACTTTATGATTATTGGCTCCAGAAGGAATGAAGTACATCAAAACGCGTCCCTTCAAGCACAATGCCATACGGAAAATGGAAATTGTTCACTTTTTCCAACAATATTATTTATTAATAACCAAAAGCAAGATTTTATAGATCAGGTAAGTGGTGTTCTGACGCCACCCGCAATTTCTCCTGATAAGCAACTTATTGCTTATGATGGGGGGCATATCTATGACATAAAAACAAAAACAAATATTACTCTTTTCCCAGTCAATAACAGTGACTCGCCGTTATTGACTGAGATACCTGTACATGAAGATGGTCCAGAGTTGATAAATCCCAGATGGTCTCCAGATGGGAAACAAATTGCTTGGATAAGTCATATAGGAAAGGCTGGTGACATAGGTGTAATTGTCTTTGACCTTGAAATGAACTCATCAAAAATTTTCTATGTTTATAGCCCGGGAGCGTATATGGGGGCACTTCCGGCATGGGACAGATGGCCTGATTTTTTATGACTTGGAGTCCGGACAGTAAATGGTTAGCATTTACAACAATTGAAAGTTCAGACGAAGATTTAACACCGCAACTTAGAACTTTTATCTTTAATCGGAATGGTGAAAAGATAGCAGAGTGGGATATTGGAGGGCAGAATCTTGCGTGGAGCCCGAATAGTAATTGGCTTGCTATAAATGCTTTTAAACCTGAAACTGCAATAAATACTATTCTGCTTGTAAATGTTGAGGATTTGCAAGTTTTCGATCTTAATATTTCAGGTGACCTAACAATCATAGATTGGTTAGCTGAATAAATTATTAAGATAAAGACAATTTATTAATCTCTTAATATGCATTAGCAAAAGAGTGTCATCAAGGTTGATATTCCAAATTTGGATTGAGCACCCAGCGGGTCAAGCCTTCAATTGCATTTTGATCCAGATACCGAATCCGCAACCCAAAGCCGGCACATAATCCCACGAGTCCTTCCCACCAGGCGATGCCTTCATCGCCTGGTAATACAAATTCGAATACAGTGCGACGTACAAAAGGGAGTGGATACTCCTGCACTGCCAAGGTCAGTCCCTGATACAGGATATCCAAGCCTTCCATCTCAGGTCGCTTCCATTGGCCTGCCTGTTTCTGGAACTCCAACCTCGGTTCGGGATCAGGCCAGAACAATTGCAAAACGCGCAGTGTCCAGCCTGGCTGCATGGAAGACAGGATCGCCTTGTATGCCTCCTGCGTTCGCACATCGGGGCGATCCGGGTCGGCATACACTTCCGCAAATAAGCGCTTGGTATCATCTTCACCCATCAAAGCCGAGTGATTGCCGACCTGTATAAAGCCCTTTGCCAATACAAAGGTTCTCGTCGAACCAATGGTCTGCTCCGCCATTACAACCCTGCCTTGAAAATGGACTCAGGGATGTTCAAGTCATTGGCACGAAAGCCCGGTCGCATGGGACGGTTGCCTGTTGGCATCAACCCCTTGCCGGCTTCATACTTGAACAACGGGGAAAACGAAGGGCGCGCAGCCGAGCGTTCCACGATGGTGGATACCTCCACGATCTCACGCACGATCTGTCCATGCTGCGGATTGCGCTCGATATACACGGCTGCGGTCACGGCTTCCGCAAAGGACTGCGCGATCTGGATCTCGGACATGCGTGCCGCATCAGGATGCGCCTGTACCACCTGCAAAAAGCGCGGCCAGACATGCTCGGCGCTGGTGGCATGGATGGTGAAGGCAGAATGTCCATGTCCGGTCGCTGCGGCACGGATCAATTCCCAGGCTTCCGCACCACGCGCTTCACCAATGACGACGCCATGCGGACGCGAACGTAAGGCTGAACGGATCAGGTCATACATGGTGACGGGCGGCGGACCGCCGCGAATTTCAGGACGGGTTACAGTGTAGATGATGTTGCCTGTATCGGTTTTGCCATCGCCATTCCAGCCGTTCAGGATAATCTCGTTCGAGTCCTCCACGATAAACAAACGGATCGCACCACGCGGGTAATAGTCCAGCATTTCCTGCAGGATACGCTGCCCCACAAAGGTCTTGCCGGAACCGGTTGTGCCGGCGATGACGAGCGTCCCACCATGCACCATCACACTCAACAAGTAATTGGCGGCTTCGGGGGTGAGAATGCCATTGCCACGCGGGAAATCTTTCGGGTCGAATTTTGGACGTGGGACAGGTGGGAGTCTATTTTGGCAAAGTAAAGCAAGACTTCCATGTGTGAGGTCAGATGCTGTACGATAGCTAGAGACACGTAAGGTGATCGTATCGCCATAAGGCGAAGCGGGTGGCATAACATAGTTGATACGCACACCTTTTCTCCGCACTGTTCCATCCACCAGCGGAACCATGACCTGCAACATGGCATCCGCAATCGGGTAATCGGGAGTTGGTGCGCGTTGTCCGGCGCGGTCGATCATGACGCGCAATGCGTCGCCGATCCCATCCGGTGCAGGACCCGCATGTTCCCAACCATTTGATGTCGTGTACACATAGATATGTCCCAGGTTGATGGCGATGTCTTCAATATCAGAACGGGCGATCAGTTCCAGCAAAGGACCCATGCCGGATAGTTCCCCGATCAGCCGCAGGATGTATTCCTTGGGTAAAGAGACGCCCGCATCGACGGCACGAAGACTCACTTCCTCGAAGACCTGACGAGCCAGCACTTCGATCTCTGTGGAGGTCAGACTCTTCTGCAACGACTCAATTGCCTTCTTTGCACGTCCTTCCTCAGCAAGAACATTCCACCAGCGCTCCATCTCATCCGAGGATCGTACCTCCGAGACGGGCTTCATTGTTTTTCCAGCAATATCGAACATGGCTATCCCTTCCCGAACCAGCCGCGCTTTTTGGGAGCGTTCGGCAATAACCCAATCCGGGATGCGCCTTCACGCACCGCTGGTACAAAATGGGAGGCAAAGCCAAGTAATGAATCAGCGAACGGTCCGAGCTCCTCCAACTTCTCTTTCTTGTACCGCCAGATCAAAACATCCTCACGCCGATCCGAGTTCACAGCTTGGGCAGCGAGGCGTGGATCGACAATCGGAATGATGCCATTGGGGATTAATGCCAGTTCGATCTTGTCTTCACTTAGCGCTTGTTGCAACATCTTATGCGCCGCCTTGAAGCCATCGCCAACCACCTGGTTGTAGCATAGCTTGACGCGGCTGCCGACGAATTCATGCGCGCTGCCCTTGCCGACCACACTTGCCAGTGAGTTGATCATCCTTGCGATCCAGCGGCGCGTTTCTGCAAGATCGGGAATTTCCGGCTTGATCACAATCGCAATGCCTTCGGCGGCTTTCAAGGCGGCACGATGCACGACATGCGCAGGATTGATGCCCACATCCATGATGACCACACCACCTGCGGCGACACCAGCTTCATACAATCCTTGAATGACTTCCGCGACCTTGGCTTCCTGTTGCAGGACTTCATCGCCCAGATCATCGGTAATGAGACCGGGCAGGACTCGCAGGGTCGGCAGGTTTTCCAACGGGGTAAATGCATTCAGATACGCCGCACCGGATGCCACATCACTCATGACTCCTTTACTGGCTTTGGCGATCTCACGCCGTAACAAGCCAATCATGGTGGTATTGACCCGCTCCATGCGCATGTGATATTGGAGCGCACCGGCGTTGCCATCGGCATCCACAAGATAAGTCGTAATTCCGCTGAGGGCTAATGCAACCGCAAGATTGACTGCCACAGTGGTCTTACCCGTGCCACCTTTTGGTGAAGTAATGGCAATCTTTCTCACCGCCATCCCGGATTGAATGCGAGCTGACATATCACTGCCAAGCACCGCTCTGCGATACTGATCGTCCGCCGCGAGATTGCCGGCATCTGCCCTACGCATCTCTTCATACAACTTATTGATATCCACATCCGAGGGTGGATAGGCAATCGAAGGCACGCCCACACCATTCGCCCAAGACGCCATGCCATCGCCGACCCCAGCGACCACGAAGATCAGTTTGCCACGTTCAGCAGCCTTGACCAGACTCTCCGGCGAGACCGAAGACTCAGGCGAGACCACCACCAGGGCACGGAAATCGAACAGATCAATATGCTGCGGGGTAAAGGCTGCGATCTGAGCGATAACAGAATGACCTTGTTCTGCGAGCTGCATGTTCAAACGCGAGGTGACTGTCCCTGCACCGAGTAACAATACTTGCATTACTGTCCTCCTCCCAGGACTTCTTCGCGATCCTGTTTGAACAAGTCTTCGAAGTCCCAATAGGTAAAGCCGGCGCTTGGTACCTCATCACCACGTGCCATGAGTGAGACCACCAAACGATCTCCCTGCTGCAGGGCAAGTGATAACACTTCGCGACTTTCATTCGGCACGAGCAGGATCAACATCTTTGGCTGGGTATCCAGATTGAAGGAACCACTGTCTTCAGAGGACTCTGTTTGTTGTGGCAGTCCCTGTACCGCGATCACACGCACACCCATCGGGAACAGATCCTTGGCAAGCGGCGGGAAGGAACGGTTGATGGCATCTGCCTGTTCCAACTCAAGCGGGGAGGGTTGAATGGTTGGTTCCACATATCCCGGATCAATGACGAGTTCCGGCATCGGGGTCGGTGTGCTCATTTGTTGGGGGCGGGTGCTGATCACGACCGTCACGCCGATCAGGTCGCCGGGCAGGAAGGCTTCTGCATCGGGCGATACCAAATTCATCGCGTCCAATGGCAGGGGGAACAAACTATGTCCGGGGAATTGAGCCAACACAGCCGAGAGCCTTGTGCCTTCTGCCGCCTGTGCCAAAATCGCCGAACGAAAGATAGGTTGTCCATTGAAGATGGGTTGAGCCACCACACCGCCGACCACACCGGTCACTTCCTCACCGGGAATGTATAAACTTGCGTTGTCATCCTGAAAGACGGTCTTGACCGCCAGGTCATTTGCCATAATGACGTCGCCGATGTTTAAGTCACGCGTGGCGGATAACACAGAAATGGTAGGCGGCTTTTGTGCCGCACCGAGGGCATTGAGGGCGATGAACGCCACCAAAAAAATTCCAACTGACACGCCCAGCACCACCAGGTTCACGCCGGTTGAGGCAATACGTTTCAACATGTTTCTTCTTTTCTCCATTCGTTGTTTTTTTCAAAAGCCTGCCGTAAGGCAGGGGTTTCTTCAATGATCTCTTCGAGTCGTTCGAGTGTCTGTCGCATCAATCCATACAAAGTCAGCATGACGAAATCCGTTTTGATGTGATCCGATTTGAATACCTGCTGATGGGTCTCTGCCACGGAGCGCACGACCTGCATCACGTCCGCATCTGCCAGCGCCTCCGCCGACAGGCGCGGCATATCCGGAAAGCACTCCTGGATCAAATCCGCCACTTCCTGTCCAATGGATGCAGAGTGGTTCTGTGCAGGTAGTTCTGTTTCAGGTTGTGTAGGAGGGGCGAGCAGGTCTGCAACAGAAGTCTGCGGGTCGGCGCGTAATTGTTCAATGGCACGCGGCAATCGCTTGAGCCCGGCTTGAACGGCTTCCAGCAAACGAGTCTGTGCCTGTGGGGAAAGCGCTGCCACGGCTTCGATGTTGCGCACGGAAACATGTGGACGAAGCCCCTCAGGCATTGACTCCAACAACCGTTGCCGGCGTTCCTGTTTGGACTGGTACGACTCACTCATGGGCGTGACTATACTGTTCAGGAGGACAAGGTGGGTTGCATGTGTCGCTTACCGTTCCCACAAAAATACGCCCGGTTCACGACCGGGCGTATTTTTCATTACGTGATTTTTACTTCACTTCTTCATAGATACGAATGTCATCCAGATGAAACTCCTTGTTCCCACCCTCCTGGAAACCCAACTCAAGAACCGTTGCAATCTGCCACCATCGCTGCGGCTGGGTGTTCACCAGATAATTGTCGCTCCAGACCTGGATCTCCAGCGGTCCAAATGCCGGCATCGTCATCCGACACAGATCCGACCCATCCACCGACACGGTTCCCGTCCATTTGATCCGGCTGACTTGATGCAGGCGGATTTGATAGGTGTGCCATACTTCCGGGTCCACATTCAAGGCTTGGACCTCGACGGGTGCCCAATTCAACGCCAGATAACAAATCGGACCATTGATCCCGTTGACTGTGGACTCGCTGCCGATCACAGAGAAACCGAACATATCGAATGGCAGGGCAAACATTCCATCTGCCTGAAGTGTTCCGACCGGCTGTAGAATGACACCTGCCGTTCCATAAAAATTCTCATCCACCCTGCTTTTGAACTCCACAACCACATCGCTCGAAGGAGTGGGTTGAAACCCGTTGCCGCCAATCAACGTGACATTGTTGTATTGCCCGCTGGAAGGTTCCTGCCATTTCGAGCTTTCGGTTTCAAACTTCGGATCCTGCACATGCCGGAGGGTGAGTTGATGATCGATCTCCATTTCCGCTGCGTGCCAGGCGGTTTCATTGGAGACCTGACCGGCGCCATTGATGATCGTGAAATCCCAAAATGCCGTGGAAAGACCCTCCTCGAAATCCTCAGTGAGTGGCGCAGGATTTTCAAAATCATCCGGTGCATCTCCCGCCAGCTTCGCAAGCCGCTGGGTTTCATTCCGGACTGTCCAGGCGGAAACCAACTGCTGAAAGTTAAGTCCAGCGAATAAAACTGCCGGCGTCAAAACCAGAAGCACGATCCATGTAAAGCGTTTTTTCCATTCTTGTTTGGTGTCCATTTCGTATCCTTTTTCGTTTTTGCGCGATGATACGAAAGGCTGTCAGGGGGTATGAGGAACGTGTCGCCTCCGAATAACCCCCGGAAAGGGAATTATTGATGTGTCCGATGGCATCCTGTGGTTGCAATTCCCGGTCCCCACACACAAGTTCACCCGTAGGGAATAGGGGCGTTTTTACAGGTCGCACAATGATATGCAAGGGGAATATCTGCCGCCTACGTGCTTTGACAGTTTTCTCAAACTCCATATAATCCGCACTGTTCCTATTTTCCACAATCCATCCCTCTCTTCAAGAAGCCTGGCAAACCGCCGGGCTTCTGCTGTTGTATCCAATCCCCACCATCCATTCAACGAAAGGAGCCCAAATTCAACATCCCCAAATCAATTCACCCGTATCATCCACTTTCCCCATGTACGAAACAGACTTGTTTGGAAATTTGCATGAACTCACTGAAAGAAATAACAAACGCTTGGAAAATGGGAACCCATTAGAACAGGTTCAACCGTCCCCAACAAGCCCTATGTCAATACCGACACACATCATGGTTTTCATGGGTGTGTCGGTATCAAAAGTTCTCTTGAAACCCTTATAGGAGGCAGATCGAACCAACCCCAAAACTGAATACTCCCCTCAACACAAACGGGCGTTGTGCATGGACTTCCCATGCCAACGCCCGTTTTCGTTTCTTACCCCACTAACGTGGGGCACAAGACAGCGAGGACTCGCCGGGGTGAGAGGCCCGGCAGATAAAAAGTGAAACCGCCCAGTTAGTGGCTGGACGGTTTCGAGGTACTGAAAATGTACAAGCCCGATCATATCACAACCGTAAAAACCGTCAAGATTTACGCGCCTTTTCCGCTCCCAGCCAATGAACGCATGGTGATCGTAAATGGCAAGGCGATCAACGTCGCCGCCTCCGCCGGACGACAGCAAGGGGACTACCTGTATACCGCCGACGTTACACTGCTGCACGAAGATGCAGCCGTGTATACCACCGCGCCCAGTTGGGCCAGCGTGGAGGTGGAATGAGCCGAAATGCTGGACTGCGCGGATGCGTGATCATGCCTTCTCCCTGGGACTATTTAATCCATCCAAACAAGGAGATAGATCATGAGAACCTTCGCAATGCTTCTCATCCTGGTCGCCATCGCCGCCAGCCAGCCTCATCACTGGCTCACGGTCCTTATGGCTGCCATCGCACACTGTATCGGCAAATAGTCAGACGAAAAGGAGGTCGCAGAAAAGCACATGGAAAACATCCTGTCCGCCGCCGAAGAAATTTTGGGAACGGCGGTTCGAGTGGAGGATCATCGCAATTGGGCCATCTTCTGGTGTCCCTTCCATAACGACGCGAGTCGGGAAGGGGAGGGTGGGCAACCCAATTTCGGTGTCAATCTGCAGAGCGGATACTGGAAGTGTCTGCGCTGTGGCGCCAGTGGCGGTTCGTTGAAGTCATTACAAAAAAAGCTGGGTCAGGTCCCACAAGGGGATGCCAAATGGAAGCCAAGTGTATCGGCAACCACACCGACACGCCCCAAACGCCCGCCGACACAGGTGCAGTTGCTCGATGAAGCCGTGTCGGAAGCGCGTTCCATCGTCCAACGTTCGCCTGCCTGGGATTATCTGGCAGGGCGCGGCGTGACGCCCTATACCGCATTGGTCTACGGGCTAGGCTATGGCATTCCTATTCCACGGGTTCATCGCGAGATCATTGAAGCCGCAAAACAATCGATGATGGTGCGCCGTGATGGGATCTGGTTGTGGGCCGGCGGTGTGGTGTATGCAGATCCGCCGACACAGCCAGCCGTGATGAACGTGCGCTATATCCCGGAGGAACAACTTCCCAAAGGCACACGCAACTTCACGCCGATCAAGAATCACAAGACCTGGGGCAACCGTGTTCAACCTCTGGGAGGCTGGCGCATCACCAATAGCACACGCACGTTGATTGTGCTGGAAGGGCTGTTCGATATGCTTATCACCGCCCAAAAACTTCATCAGCTTGGACGCGAAACCGACACGGTTGCGGTCTACACCAACGGCGCCAGTCCCTCCGCCAAAATGCACCAGTGGTTCCGCGAACATCCGCAGTACGACTATCTTTTACTGCGTGACCCAGATAAAGCTGGTGTCGAATGGGCGCAAAGTGTATCGGCATCCATCCGACACGGCGGTGCGAAAGTACGCACCCTGCGACCTCCCGATCAACTGGACCCCGACGAAGCCATCCTAAGTGGATGGTGGCCGTCCATTCTGTAAATTCAAATGCAACCATTCCCTGAATCGGGGAGCGATGAAACATCGCTCCCCGATTTTCATTTTCCTAAGGAGAAAACAAAATGTCTGCTCTTACCATCTTCGCTTCCATCATCGCCACCTTGATCCTGATCTGGGCGGTCTGGTTCGTTATCCGACTCATTCAATACATTGCCTCCGGCGAGTATGAGGTGGACCAGCGCCTGCACGACATCTGCAAGTAATTTCAAAAAACAAAATCAGAACAAGGAGACTCTCATGTCAAAGCAATACAACAAATCCGTGTTCGTCGGTCACCTCGGCGGTGAACCGGAAATGCGTTACACCCCATCAGGCACAGCCGTGACAACCTTCAATGTCGCGACCAATGACCAGTACAACAATGAGAAGGGTGAGACCATCAAGATCACAACCTGGTTCCGTTGCACCGCCTGGGGCAAACTGGGCGAGGTCTGCAATCAGTACCTGAAAAAGGGCAGCAAGGTCCTGGTCGAAGGTCGTTTGACACCGGACAAAGCCACGGGTCGTCCACGCATCTGGGTTCGTCAGGATGGCACAGCGGCTGCGGATTATGAACTCAAAGTCTTGGAGATTCATTTCCTGGACAACAAGAACAATGAGCCTGCTGTCGCGCAAGCAGATACCGCTGAGGATGACATTCCGTACTAGCCCATCAAATCACAAGAGGCTGTCCTGTTGGGCAGCCTCTCGTTTTTTGGAGATCACTGAATGAACGCTGAACAACTTCGCTCACTTTCCCGCGTCCTCGATTATCTCGCGCAGGACGAAGGATCCCACTTTGAAAATGCTTCGCCTGACGAACGCACGAACCACATTTACCTGGATGTCCTGATCCTGCAGGACTATCTGGAACAGCAAAAAGGAGAACCCAACCCATGATCACAATTCAACAAGATCTGCTTCACTCGGCATTGAATGCCGTCACCCGCGCCAGCACGAAGAGCACCCTGATGGCAGCCTTTTCCCTCGTTCGATTGGATGTGCATACGGACGGCATCCTACACCTCTCCTGCTTCAACGGTGAGACCGCCGCGCGTTCCACTGTGAATGTGGATTGCAGTGAAGAACTATCCATCTGTGTGGACGCCGCCACCCTGAAAGCCGTAGTGGAGACTCTGGCGGGGCAGATCCGCCTGCATGTGGATGGGACTTCCCTGGTCATTCAACAGGGAAACTCCAATCGCACCAGTCTGCGCATTGTGGATGAACCCCTGCCGGTGATCGGTGAGGAAAGCATTCAAACGGTTGCCACGTTTTCGGGAACCATCTTCCGCAGTCTGATGCGTGCGCTACCCTTCGCCTCCACAGATGACTCACGTGCCGTCCTGCAAGTCGTTCACCTGATCCTCAACTCCGACACAGTGATGGCCAAGACCGCCGATGGATATTCAGCGGGTCTTGTGCTGGAGAGCATCGAAGGTCCTACGGAACCAACCTCCGTATCTCTCCCTTTGAGCAGTGCGCGTCTGTTATCTACGTTGGTGGATGATCGCGACACGGTGTGCATGTGTACATCCGGTGAGAACCGTTACATTTTCCAGATCACCAACCCCAATGACTCCAAAGATCTGACTCTGGCAACTGTCACTGCAGACGGCAACTTCCCGTCTGAGCAGATCAAGACCCTGATCGAGGATGCGCGAAAGAACGCTGTTGCCGTCCTTCAGATCCAGCAACCGAGCCTGATGCAATCCATTCGCATGGTCAATGCGATGGGGACCCAAAGCACTTTCATCAAGGCAATTAACGGCGTAGCCAAGATCGCGTCAGCGGAAACAGAGACCGGGCAAGGTCGCAACATTCTGGAAGGGACTGCCAGCGGTGAGGATGCCCAAGCCTGGTTGTCTGCCACCTTTTTGAAACGCGCGGTGGAAGCCTGCAAGGGTGAGCTGGTCATGCGTATCACGAATGGCACAAAGCCGATCCTGGTGGAAGCCGGCAGTTTCACGGCAGTCATCATGCCGATGATGGTGGAAGGTAGCAAAGATCCATTCCCCGAAGATGAAGCCATCGCCATCAGCCTGCCTGAAATGGCAATGGCATAACCGGAGAATCATTTCCACACAGACGGCATGGAGCCAATCGCTCCATGCCGTCTGTTATTTCCAAGGAGTCCCATGAACGACAACAATTCCCTGCTGCTTCAACCTCCACCCACCTACGAGCAACCCATCCTCAAGACCATGCCTTTGCGTGAACAGCCCGCCTACCGCATTACTCAAAATGCCAATGCCTGTAACATCACCGAACTCGTGGCGGCAGTGATCGGCGGGCAGAAACAGATCGAACTCTCGCAGGCGCTGCTGGCGCGTTTCGATGGCGATATCCGCCGTCTGTACCAGGCGCATCCCTCCGAACTCGCCAAAGTAAAAGGCATCCATCAGGCAACCGCCATCCGCATCAAGGCGGCGCTCAATCTGGGGTTGCGTTTGAGTATGCCGGGTGATGAACGAACGGCAATCAACTCACCAGCCGATGCTGCTGCACTGGTGCAGGCTGAAATGTCGCTGCTCGAAAAGGAACATTTAAGAACGATCCTGCTGGACCGCCGCAACCGCGTGCTGGAGATCGTGGAGGTGTATCAGGGATCAGTTAATTCCTCCCAGGTGCGGGTGGGCGAGGTCTTTCAAGCCGCAATCAGCCGCCATGCCTCCGCCTTGATTTTGATTCATAACCATCCCTCGGGTGCGCCAAGAAGCATGTAGGTAGAAAGTTCCAAGCGGAACCCTGCACGGAGTGTGCAGAGTGGCTAGAGGGACAGGGGCGAAGACCCGAAGCAGAATCGCTTCTGAAGCTCCCTCGACAATGTGGCAAGGGAAGCCCTACTCTTCCCGAGGCTGCTAGCCAGACTATCGCCACGGTTACGAAAAGAAATGGTTGTTTGAAGCGCCGCAGGTTGGAACACCCGCTTTACGTTAGGGCGAGGGTGTAGTCATCGGATTGTTCATCTCGCTAGGATGAACATAATCTCTGATGGATAGGAAGCCAGCACTCCAGAATAATCTGGTCTTCCCCGATGACGAGCGAGGCAACGAGCCGAGCAAGGCGTACAGACCAAACCTACCGCGATAGGAAGACGCTATCTACATGAACTTGGGAACCATGCGTAGTTCTCCCGCAAGGGAGTAGGTCAGCTTGCGACCACATGCCGCGCATGGGACGGAGCCTTCGTAGTAGTCAGAGGCAGGGAAAGCCTGCCACATGGCGAAGGAAGGCAGTTGAATTTACATAGGCTAATGCAAACTAAGACGGAGAAAGGACGTATGAGCCAATCCAAGATGTCCCAAAAGCAAACAAGCCTGGCACTGGCAGCACAGGAAAATCCACAACACCGCTTCACTAATCTATACAGTCTCATGCATTGGGACTACTGGATTCAATGTGCAGCCGCAGCCGTTCTGGCGCGACCGGGCAGCTCAACGGCAGGTATCGATGGCACAACACGGGATACCTTCAAGAAGAACTATGAGCAGGAAATGGAGATGCTCATGGAGTCTCTCAAGAAGAAAACCTACCAGCCTCAACCTGTCCGAAGAGTGTACATCCCGAAGGCGAACGGGAAACAAAGACCGCTGGGGATACCGGTTCTCAGAGACCGCATCGTGCAAGAAGCACTGAGAGCCATTCTCGACCCCATTTACGAAGCGGACTTCCAACCCTACTCCTTTGGATTTCGCAAAGGTCGTTGCACAATGGATGCCATTGCGGTCGTTATGTCACTGACGGGACCAACACAAAAGTATTACTACGCAATCGAGGGTGACATCAAGGGCTACTTCGATACGGTACATCATCGCAAGCTGCTCTCCATCCTCAAACAGCGCATCGCAGATAAAGACATCCTAGACCTAATCTGGAAGTTCCTCAAGGCTGGCGTCATGGAAGACGGACTCTTTGCACGCACGGAAACGGGCGTACCGCAGGGAGGTGTCATCTCTCCACTGCTCGCCAATGTCTATTTGAACGAGTTCGACAAGTGGGCAGAGGCAAAGTGGAATCTGTCTCCCTATGAGAAAGCCAAAAGACGACAAGCTGGAAAAGGCAATTACCGTCTCGTCCGCTACGCGGACGATTTTGTTGTGATGAGCAATGACGGCATCGCCGAAGTACAGCAAGCCAAAGAGGAAATCCGAGAGTATCTCAAGACCCAACTCCACCTCGAACTGTCCGAAGAAAAGACGCTGCTTACCCATGTCAACGACGGGTTCAACTTTCTGGGATTTCACATTCAGAGAGCCAACCCCGAAGGACGCTGGGTGGTGCATCTGAGACCGGCAGAAAAGAGCAAGGAGCGAGTCAAGAAGAAACTCAAAGACCTGACTTCCAGAGGCTGGACATGGATGGACGAATACAGCAGGCTGACCACCCTGAATGCAATTGTGAAGGGTTGGGCAGAGTATTACAAGTACACCAGCCTGCTCGCTGACATCGAAGACATCACCCGCCATACATGGTTCAGATACCTCGGCTGGCTCCTGAAGAAACACAAAGGCAGCCGGAAACATAATCTGATTACAACCAAGACCAAAGTCATTCACAACAGAACGCGCTGGACAGCCAGTATACGTGAAGGGGAGAAAATCCTCGAAGCGTACCAGTGGCTACCCTCCCCAAAGGAATTGCAGAGACGACGCTACTACCAAAAGGGAAAGGATGGGTTTCCTCATCCCTACCTGATGGAAGAAGAGTCAACTTTGCTGGATTATCCAATGGGAGAAACCGGGCCAGAGGAAGCCATTTACTTGGCGACCATCGGGGCAAGCAGCAATCGCGCCTCACGCAACGAGCCGCTTGAACTTGCGGAACTCAAATTGCGGGCAAAGATGCGGGATGACTTCAAGTGTGTACGCTGTGGCTCTTCCGAGAGTTTGCGCGTGCATCACAAGAAGGGTACGAAATCCCACAGCCTCGATAACCTCGAAACTCTGTGCCTGAAATGCCACAAGGCTGAACACGGCTACCGCCAGACAGCAAATTAATTCAATGGAAAGCCGGATGAGGCGAAAGTCTCAAGTCCGGTTTGGAGAGAGGGGTGGGGAAAACCACACGGAGCAATCTGTGAATGGCGTCCCTGCCCCTACTCTACGTGACCCCACGCCTTCGCCGGATGATGTGGCGGTGACACGCGCCATCGTGCAGGCCGGCAAATTACTTGACATCGACCTCCTGGATCATCTCGTGATCGGTCAAGGCAAATGGGTCAGCCTCAAGGAACGCGGGTTGGGCTTCAACTAGGAGGCAGGATGAAACAACTGACACTCAATCTCACCTTTGCTGTTGCACCCGCTGTAAAAAGCATCCTCACGAACACCACTTGGTTGAATGCGGGTTGGGCAACCGCCTGCCTCGGTTTCACCAAGAAGGTGGAGATCAGCCAGTCCCTGAGCGATGCCTTGATGCCCATCCATGCCGATGACGAGGATGACCACGACCAGCAACTCTATGATGCTCTCTGGATGGCGCATCACCATCTAGCGCTGGATCAGCGTCCGTCCTTCTCCTTCACGTTCGACTTCCTGCGCGATGACAAGATCAGCGGTCGTTTCATCGAGACCAGCCTGCGCCTGCATGTCGAGGAAAAGGAGCAATTGATTTTGCTGGGACTGATCCAGGATTTTTAGGAGGGAACATGCCATTCTATCTCGGCAAGCGTGAAGAGGATGATCTGATCCTGTTTCACTCTGCCATGCCACCCACAAAACAGACTCACGGACATTTGTACAAGGCTGTGATCGGACCCTTCAAAAGCAAAGTCGGGGCAGGTTACTTCGCACGCTATGGAAGAAAAAATCCAGACATCCGCACAGCCGCTGACGCCGAACGCCTGGCACGCGCCGACCCACGCATGGAACAGCTCATCGTCGAGGAAAACATGACGACTGAAGAACTCACCATTGCGTTGGAATGCGATGCGCAGGATCAAGCTGAATATTCACCAAACCCCACTCTGCCGGTTTTCAACCGGCAGGAAATTTTTAAAACACAAGGAGCAATCCCATGCCTAATTGGAATGAAAACGAACTGACCATCACTGGTCCCGATGTCAACAAGGTGCTCGAAACCATCCGTTCCCAATCCGGGGAGGATGAAGATGTCCGCATCCTGGACTTCAACACGATCATCCCTTATCCACAGATCTATCGCGATATGGATAAACGCGCGGAACAGTATCGGGAAAAATTAAATGCCATCGCAAACGATGACCCGCAACGCAAACAAAAACTCGAAGCGCTCGGCGCGGAATATGGTGTGGAACCCGGCGCACCGTGGATCAAGGATGGCTACAACTCAGGCGGCTACGAATGGTGCTGCGATTTTTGGCAGACAAAGTGGAATGCCTGTCATGTCCATCTCACCACACGCGCCGACTCCTCCAAACCTCTCCGCAAGACATCCAAGTGTGCCTACTGCCAGACGGTTCATAAGACCGAGACGATGGTCGTCCTGACTTGCCAGCAATGTGGCAGTCCATTGCCGGATGCCGAACCCATCCAGGCTTTCCTGGAATTCGATACCGCCTGGAGTCCGCCCATCCCCGTGGTCGAAAGGCTTGCCTCGATGTTTCCCGATCACACCTTCGAGTTGAAATACTTCGAAGGTGGCATGGGCTTCAGCGGACATGCCCGCTGGTCCGAGGGCATCGAGGAATTCCATCACCAGTACGACTACGACGGCCCGCGCGGCGGATAAATCCAATTCACAACTACAAGGAGCAAAGCATGTCCCACCATTCTGAACATCAAAAGATGAAACCCGTACTCGACCTGGCGCGCAAACTCGACATCGCCACCAATCCTCATTCTGCCGCGATCTTCGAAGCAGGCAGCGGCGGCTTCCAGGTCTGGTGTACACCCAAGGATCATCCCAAAGGCTGGGATGGCATCGTGATGAATCCCGGCGTGTTTTCCAAGCCCTGCGAGTATGTCGGCAGTGTGAATTGGAAATGGGAGGAGGATGCCATTGTCGGTCTGGAGATCGAGACCTCCGCCTACGCCCTGGCAGATCAGAAGCCGGATGAGTATTGCAACCTGACCGACATCCCCCGTGATTTCCACCGCCGCACGATCTTCAATCGCGACGCCGATATTGAGTGGCTCAAGGAAAAGATCACCTGGCTGTTTGGAGAAGCCGGTGTGTCCTTACCGCCATTCGAATACAAACAGGCGGCGCTCTCCGAGATCGGACCGTATATTCTGGCACACTACACCTCCGACTCCGATGAATATGTGGTGATCGTTTCTCCGGAACTCGACCCGCAGGAATTCTGCAAGCCCGGCTATGAAGTCGCGCGCACGCTCCCGATCTGGAAGGCAGGCGATTTCCCGGCGGATGTCATTCTGCGTCCCGATCACGAGTACCAGGAGGCGGACATCGAACCGGATGAAGGTCCACTCGTTGAACAATACGAGAACGCCTCCCGCCTTGGGGATGACGGTTGGCTGGAAGCCGCAATGGAAGACAGCATCAGTGGCTGGGACGAATAGATCAATAGACATTTGGAGGGCGACCACGTCGCCCTCCAATCTTTTTATGGAGAAACCAAAATGACCACACTCTTTCAAGAAACCATCGAACACCTGTTGAAGTCCCACAACCTGCTGGGTGATTTCCAAAACAAGGACTCCTTCCATGTGCGCTTTGAGAAGACCGGCTACCAGCCTTTGGTAATCGAACGCCACGGTGAGATGATCAGCGTCGCGCATTACTTCGAGCAGAACGGCGACCTGATCGCCGACCCGGATGTGGAATTGCATTATCCCTCCTGGGTGCCGACCGGCATCACCCAAGCCTTCTTTGGGTATCGCTCGAAGTTCATCGAGCGCGATGGAAAGACTTATGTGGATACCCGCTTCCACAAGCAGGTCTCCTCCTTCCTAAGCATGTGGGCGCGCAATATCAAGGCACAAGGCTGGGCGGAGGGAGGCAAGGTATCCCATGACTAACATCCGCTTCGTATACATGTACCGCGATGCCAGCAATTACAAGCAGCATGGCGAAGTCATCCTCCCGAATGAAACACAACGGACCGTTGAGGAGGTTGATACACAAATACGTTCCCTTCTCTCCGATGGATTGTTCTTCATCGCCCGGCAGGTGCAGATCGAGGAACGCTTCTTCGCTGTCGTGAGCGAGGACGATCATCCCTGGCATGAGTATGTCTCGGTGGAGGCGACTGCCGATCCCACCTTTGATCCTGTCCCTGAGCAAAAACGCAACATTAGCAACTTCCTGAAGGAACTGGAACAGGCACATCATACCGGCTGGGATGAAACGCGGGTGCGTGATGATCTCATTCAGCAGATCGAAAAGGAAAGGCAGGAGCTAAAGCGCTGGCTCGATACACGAGGGGACGGGACACCATGATGCCGACCAAACCGGACCTGGTCATCCTGCCCTTCAAGGCAACTCTGCCGGAGGCAGCGCTTCCGCTGACTCTGGAGCAAACCCTGTCCCTGTTGCGGAGCGGTGTACACGTCCAGATCGAGCGCAGTCAACCTGGCGCGCCGGATGCCATCGGCTGGACGATCTTCCGCCGTACATCTAGGAAGTATCTGTACGAGAACGAACCCCTCTTCCGCTTCGAACGCGGCGCACGCCGCTACATCCGCAAAGCTTATGCCATTCACTACTCGCAGCTTGGTGATGACGGCATGACGTATTCCCATCTACACCTGTAAAGGAGAACCATGTACGACTACATGATCGAAGAAATGGCGGATGCGATTGCCATCGAACTGCATATTGACAATAACGATGTGCTGCGTGTCCTGCACCGTTACTGGCAGGACAAGATCGCCCATGTCTGGCGGGCGGATCACATCGTTCAGTGTGCCTTCAACATGGGCAAGCCGATCCTGATGGAACATGCGATTGGATTACTCGATGAAGTGTTCCAGTTTCACGACTCGGACGAGGGCATTCGCTGGAACATGATGGAGGATGTGCTTCGCGATTATCGGCTGGATTTCAACAGGCTGTCTGTGGAACAACACGATGAGGTGCGGGGCGTCTTCAAGGTTTGGCGACAGGGAAACATTATTGCTCACCAGATCGGCTTGTTCCCTGACGAAACTATAGGCAACCTGACCAAAGCTATCGCTCTTGCCAAAACGCTGGCAATGGAGACGCCTGATGTACCAATCATGCTTGGTTGTGAAGCCTGGCATACCCATGCGGTGGAGCCGTGGCTTACGGTTACTCAAACCGATGAAGCTCTGCTCATCGAACAAAAGGAGTCAACATGCACGCCGTAAGACCGAATCAGCAGGTTTGCATCCTGACTATTCAGATCGCGGTCGCTGCCGATGCCGACCCAGACTCGGTCGCCGATGAAATGTCCGCACTGCTATCCGAGAACGGCATCTGTTCGGATGACAGCCACATCCTGGATTGGCGTTATCTCACCGAATACCAGCCTACGGTCACAGCCGGTGACGACCCCGAGGAAGGGGAAGTCTTCGGGCTGTTGGACTTCCATCTCACCATCACTACCCCGGAGGAATAATGTTCGCATGGACCGAACCGTATGAAGATGAATACATCAAGGAACGGATTGAAGATTTGAGAACCGCTCAAAGAGAGACAGCCGCGAATGGCAAGATCCTCGTTTCCTCCTATGAGCAGTTCTGGCTGCCCGCGTTGAACGATCTGCCTGATGTGGAGTTTCAGGGCAGGGATCGGTATACCGCGCCGTATGGAAAATTCGAGTCGGTTCCCAATGTCCCGTTTCATGGGGCGTTGTGGTTTACCCCGTCTCCCGGTGCTGATCTGCCGCCTGTCTTGAAGAACATCAAGGAGTGGCTGCCGGGGAGCGCAACCGTGGATATGAACGCACGCACCGTTCGCATTCAGGTGGAGGAGATCGAGATCACCTTCACTGCCATCAACGTGGGCTTGAACGCGCATGAACTGTTACGGGACATCAACCAGGAATTGGTACGGGTCAATGCCGGCGTGTACATCTATCGCATCGAACCGGTGGAGGATGTCGCTCCCGTTCAGCACCTTTACCCGGAAGGGCGCATTCCCGCCCTGACCAATGCCCATACGCGCGCTGATGTCACCGGCTTTGCGGTGATGCAGGATCGACCTTATCAGCACACACTGGTGTATGTCGGGATCGCCGCTCACAAGACCAGCGTGGAGAGTCTCTGGGCGTCGCTGATCCGTGGCAAGGGCGGTTGTTCCATGCGCGGCACTTCAGTGCTGGCAGACGGCGAAGTAAAGATGCTGACCCATCCCTTGCCGGAGTTCAACGTCCTGCACGCCGGGATACTCTGCCGCAAGGCCTTGCCCGGCAAGTGGGAGGCAAAGGACGATGCTGCCTATGCCCTGGTTTTTGAAGATGGGAATGTTGAAGCGCAATTGCAGGCGCTGGCATTGAAACGCCTGCAGGAGACGCTTGCCTTTCCCATCCCGGATGCGTGGGCAAAGGCGCTCTGGGAGTATGCACTGGATGCGGAATACATCCAGCGGCTGGTCACGGGCGGGGATTGCCGTGGGGGAGTCAGGCTCGATCTGTCCAAACCCTGGCAGGACCTGGTGCAGAACCTGCTGGAGCAGGAAGTCTTGAAGATATAGGAGGCAACCCATGTTACGTTCCATTCCCGCAGAGGAGATCTTCGATATGAACAAAGCCTTGAATTCGAACGACCCCCTGGCATACTGGCTGGCGCAAATGCGTAAAGCCGACTGGCAGCATATGTTGAAATTCGTGGATGTGAAAATTCCAGCGAAGACAAGGAAACAACTTATGGCAGAAGCCGCACTCCAGCGCTTCGAGTTCACCATCTGTGATGGACGTGGAGAAGTCTGGCAATTGTGGACCGATCTCCGCAAAGAACATCGCACGCTGGTGATCCAGTTCCGTCATTCGGAGTCGGACTGGTCTCGCGGATTGCCAGAGTTCGTTGACCTGGAGAAGAATGAACCGCTCGGCTTTGTGAACATCGCCGGGCGGTTGTTCTGTAAGGCGAAGTAAGAAAACAAAAATCAACCTGATCCCCCATGCCATTCGGTGTGGGGGATTTTATTTTCAAAAGGAGATTTGATATGCGTCCTCCCGCAATAGAAAAGTGCGGTTTCTATGAAACATCCCAAACCGTTGCTCAACTACTCACAAAATATTTCAAGCCTGCCGAGTCCGGCAGGCTGCTCGATCCTTGTGCCGGTGAAGGTACAGCAGCTTCCATTCTGGCAAAAGCATTTAACTGCCAGAGTTGGGGCGCGGAACTTTCCCCAGCCCGTGCCGCACTCGCTGCTGAAAAAATGGACCGCCTGTTCAATACACCCTGGAGTTCCTGCCATCTGACGAGTGAGTCCATCACGCTGTTGTTCCTCAATCCGCCCTATAGCCATGATCGTCTGGGTGACCAGAAACGCCTGGAATTGGAGTTTCTGAAATCCACCACACCCAAACTGATTCGCGGTGGGGTCTTAATCTACATCGTCCCGCATCCGTTGCTTCGTGATCTGGATGTGGCTTCCCACCTGGCTGGGTATTACGAGAACATCCGCATATACCGTTACCCTGACACCGGATTCAATCAGGTCATTGTGTTGGCGACCAAGCGGGTGAAATACAAGATCCCATCTCATGAGGAAGTCCATCAGGTGCAGGCTTGGGCAGATGTCGAACCGCCCATGTTGGTGGAAGTGGATGAACCGTTGTATGAACTACTTCCTGCAATTGACAAAGGATCAGGTGGACAACCCATCCGCTTCTCCCGCCTGGATTGGCAGCCGGAAGAGATCGTGGATGCCACTCAGAAACGCGGATTGCATTCTTCAAAGGAATGGTTGGACCTGCTCAATCTTTCGCGCGGCTTGGGTGAATTGAAGCAACCGGTCATGCCGCTCAAGAAGGGACACATTGCGATGCTGATGGCATCCGGGATGATGGGAACGTTGCGGTTGACCGATGAAGATGGCAAGCCAATGTTGGTAAAGGGACGGGTGGTGAAGGTTACAGAGAAGGTCGAAGAAAACACAGATAAGAAAGGACATGTGACCTCTGAAATCTTCCGCGACCGTTTCGTTTCCACAGTTGCCATCCTGCGCCAAAGCGGGATCGAGATCATTGATACCGTTGATCCGCTTTCCAAGTTCATGCATAAGTATGGGGATCAGATTGGCGCGCATATCCTGTCCGCGTACCGGCCTTTGTACAACTTCGATCCAACATCGGAAGAAACTGCTGTATTGGATACCCTTGGAACGAAGCGCAAGCCGTTGCCCGGACAGGAGAAGGCAGGGCTGTTGCCGGCACAACGGCATGCGGCAACAGCAATCGCTCGATCAATACGCAAGAATGGTGTGGGGAATATTCAAGGCGAAATGGGACTAGGAAAGACTCTTCTTGGCACAGCAACTCTCGAATTACTCAATGCCTACCCAGCCATCGTGCTCTGCCCGCCGCATCTTGTTCCAAAGTGGATTCGGGAAATCGAAGAAACAATTCCTGGCTCGAAGGCGATGGAAATCACCCGCATCGGTCGTAACGCAAATGATCCCGGCGATGTGAATGATGTACGCAGGTTCCTGCAACTTTACAAGAATGGAGAGCTTGGCAAAAAGCCCGTTGCCGTGATTGCCCATACCTCTGCGAAATATGGCGCGGGCTGGGAGCATGCTGTGATACGCAAGAAGTTTGTGGATGATGAAGATGGACGGGTATTTGAAGCTCTCTGCTGCCCGACTTGTGGTTCACCGATACAGATCGATCTACCGGGTGGCTTCGTCAAGGTTTCAACCACGTTTGATGACTTAGGCGATAAACGACGTTTTTGCGAGGCGGAAATTTCGGGCTATGAACTGGATGATCATAAACGTCTAGTGCGCGATGAGCATGGCAACCCTGTATGGGGTAAGCGAAAATGTGGAACGCCGCTCTTCCAATTCACAGGTCACCGTTGGGCAATTGCCGATTACATCGCCAAACATGCCAAGGGTGAATTCAAGTTATTGATCGCCGATGAACTGCACCAGTTCGCTGCGAAAGCCAGTGACCGGGGGGTTGCCTTCCATCAACTTGTTGAAGCCACAAAATATGCATTGACCCTGACTGGTACCTTCTTTGGAGGAAAGAGTACTTCCATCTTCTGGTTGCTCCATCGCTTGAACGCCGGCGTTCGCAAGGATTTTGCCTTCAATGATGAAAAACGCTGGGCGCGGTTATATGGTGTGTTGGAGATGACCCGCAAAAGCAAACGCGCCGAAGAAGATGTGGATGAAGATGGTTTTACAGGCAATCGACGGTATCAAAATCAGGCAAAGGAAAAGCCTGGCATTTCGCCTGCCATTGTAAACCGCCTGTTGGACACCACGATATTTCTCTCCCTGAAGGATCTTGGGCTGGCGATGCCACATTATGCCGAGGAGGTAGTGACGTTGGAGATGACCGACGAACAGAGCAGCCAATATCGTGTGATGGCAAAGAAATTGTATGACCTTGCCATCAAGAACAGGCGCTATCTCTCGACCTGGCTGCAGTGGACTCTGGCGCGCCCAAACTCTGCCTTCCGCGATGAGGTGGTTGAAGTGGATGAGGTCAATCAGAAAGGAGAAGTTGTACGCAGGAAACAATTGATGGAACTGCCGGCAGTCGTAAGCCATGAATCCATGCCCAAGGAGTCCTGGCTGGTGGATTTCTGTCGTACTGAACGTCAGCAAGGGCGTAAGGTGTTGATCTACCTGCGCCAGACAGGAACACGCGATATTCAGGATCGCATTTTGAAAGTCCTACGAGAAGGCGGGGTGCGTGCGGAAGTATTAACCAGTGGTGTCAACCCACGCAAACGAGAGGAATGGATTGCCAAGCGCGTGGTTGGTCTGGATGCGCTGGTGGTCAATCCACGATTGGTGGAGACGGGTCTCGACTTGATCGCCTTCTCATCAGTAGTCTTTGGAGAGATCGAGTATTCACTCGTGCGCCGCATGATGGCATGAATGATTGTACGTGACGTACCACAGGTTGAGGAAAGAACCTGTGAGGTCATCCGGTTAACCGAAAAGGGAAACCCGAACGGGAAAATAGCACGCCGGAAAAGGGATGAACTGGGAAACCGTTTACCAGATGTGTCGTCCCAAGACCTGAATGATATGGGCAAAACTAAACTGTTTGAAGTCCAGTGGTAAGTTGGAGACTATTCCTCCCTTGACACAACGGTTGAGGTCAAGCCCCGACAGCAGCATCTTGTAGAAGCTGAGAGTTGCGAAGTCCTCCTGTCGGGAACGATGGTCAGTGAGACCTATCAAACCACGAAAAGACACCCTACGTCATTCTGATAACGTCATTCATGACTGTACTGCGGGATCGCCTGCGGGGCGCGAGCCCTATGGCGACGGAAACTCCATAGTAGTCGGTGGTGTAACGACCACCCAGGGAGGTCGGGAAAGCCGACCGCAGGGCGAAGGGAGTTAGGAACTATCGCTTGTAAAAAGAAAATGGAGGTATGCGCAATGCAGAAAGCCGAACAAATTCTACAAGCAGTGCAAAAGATGGGTGAAAAACGTATTCCCCTGACGCGGGTCTATCGAAGTCTGTTCAGTGAGGACTTGTTTCTCGCTGCCTATGACAAGATAGCCCGCAATCGTGGCGCTTTGACTTCGGGAAGCGATAGCGAGACAGTGGATGGAATGAGCCGTGAAAGAATACAGCGCATTATCGTACAACTGCGTTGTGAACAGTTCAACTTTCGTCCTGCCAGACGCATTCAAATCCCCAAGAAAAGCGGAGGGACACGCCCGCTTGGTATTCCGAACTTCACGGACAAACTGGTGCAGGAAGTTCTGCGGATGGTGCTGGAAGCCTACTATGAACCCCGATTTCGGGACAGTTCACATGGCTTTCGCCCCGGACGCGGATGTCATACGGCACTGGCAAATCTGCAATACAAGTTCAAAGGCGCGGCATGGTTCATCGAAGGCGACATTCGCGGATGTTTCGATAACATCGACCATGAAGTCCTGATGGCAATTCTCGCAAGAGACATTCAGGATGGAAGATTACTCAACCTCCTGCGGATGGGACTGAAGGCAGGCTATTTGGAAAACTGGCAGTACAACCGCACGTACAGCGGTACTCCACAGGGCGGTATTCTCAGCCCGCTGCTGGCAAACATCTACCTGCACGAACTGGATGCTTACATCGAAGATGTGCTTATCCCGCAGTACACACGCGGGAAGAAACGCGCTGACAATCGCGAGTACGGTAACTTAGCGTATGCCATCAAGTGTGCGCGAAATGCAGGCGATCAAAAGCGGGTTCAGGAACTTGAACTCCAACGCCGCAAACTCCCGTCTCAGGATGTGCATGACCCGAACTTCCGAAGGCTGAAATACATTCGTTATGCAGATGACTTCATTCTCAGTTTCATTGGGACGAAGTCCGAAGCAGAGGAAATAAAATCAGCCATCAGCGTGTTCTTGAAAGAAAAGCTGCATCTTGAAATGAGCGCATCCAAAACCCTCATCACACACTCGCGCACCGAACACGCGCGATTTCTCGGGTACGACATCAGCGTGTACCACGCAGACGACAAAATCTCACCCCGAAGCGGGACACTCACCAAAACCCGAAGTGTAAACGGATGTATCAGGTTGGGCATCCCTTATGGCAAGGTTGACGAGCTGGCAAAACGCTATATGCGCGGCAGAAAGCCCATTCACGAAGCTGGATTACTGGCGTTCTCGGACGCTCAAATCATCGATGTCTACCAGCAGCGTTTTCGTGGTGTGGCTGAGTACTATAAATTCGCTACCGACAGGAAGGCGTTACGCAAGCTCAAGTACGTCATGGAAGTTTCATTGACAAAGACACTGGCAAACAAATTCAAGTCCACTGTTGCCCGTATGTACCAAAGATACGGCGGAAAACGCACCGTGCAAGGATTTACCTACAAGGTTCTGGTTGTGGAAGTGCCAACCAAAAACGGAACACGGTATATCTACTGGGGCGGTATTTCCTTGAAAGTAGTCAAGCCCGGCACAGAAATTCTTGACGACAACAATGGACGGCGAAATGTTGCATTCAGTTCACGTACTGACCTTGTTCAAAGGCTGCAAGCCAACGAATGTGAAATCTGCGGCTCACAGGAAAATTGTGAAGTGCATCATGTTCGGAAACTGGCTGACCTGAAAAGCCGTTGGCGCGGACGGAAGGAGAAACCCACCTGGGTGACGACGATGATTGCGATGCAAAGAAAAACGCTGGTGGTGTGTGCGAAGTGCCATGTAGCAATACATACAGGGAAACCGTTACCCGCTCGAAGCACTTAAGTTCTGGAGAGCCGGATGATACGAAAGTATCAAGTCCGGTTCGGAGAGGGGTCTGTGGAAAAGTGTCCGCAAGGATAACTCGCCACATTCCTACTCTACTATACGTTATGGCAGGCTGTGCGCAGGGTGTGGCGGCTTGGACAAACCAAACCGGTGAAGGCAATCTTCTCGGTCTACGGCGAAGCGATGGAGGCAAGAGCACTGGCATTGATGGGCCAGAAAATGAAGGCAGCGCAACTCCTTTATGGGGACGAGGTCGGGGGCGCTATCGTTCCGGAAGAAGACGGCGACATCCTCATGAAGTTGGCACGTGAAGCCTTGGAGTCGGCTGATCTTCCAGATCTGCAATCGCTGTTTGCCGATGAAGTAGTGGTTTCCAATTCGCCAATGGGTTGCCCGACAGTTCCAAGTGCGCCGTTACCCGTTCCAGAAATACCTAAGACGGTTTCCTGGTCTGACTGGATGACCAACAAAGGTGTGGTGGGGAGGGCGGCAAGTCGAGTGCGTTCCAGGCAGGTGACACAAAATCAAGTGTCCCTTTTCTAAGCCCTGCATTCTACAGTCGCAATAAGATATGGAGAATGCAGGGAAACGACAGCAGTCCGGGTGGGCAGCCCGGACTGCGCTATCCTATGATGGAGGTCAAGATGGAAAAACAACCAAGATGCAAAAAATGTGGTCGGCGGTTGAAATCTCCCCTGAGCATTGCTATCGGCATGGGTCCCAAGTGTGCAGGGATTAGGTCCACATCTGGGAGAAGTGTTCGCGTCCAGAGCAAACCAAGTTCTCGCACAGCTTATCCTGATAAGACGCTAGTCCAGGTGCAGTCACCCTTCTTCACGGGTGAACTGCCAAAGAAGGGATTGAGCAAGAGAGAGTTGTTCCGCAGACGCAGAGAGGAACGCCGACGCTTGTTCGAGACCAGATTGCCATTCCAATGCGGATTGGTGATGCCGGCGAGGAAGCCGCTGGTATACACACCACTGGAAGATGGCTCATGGCGGGAAGACTATAGTGGAAGGGTGATCTCGCATGAAAGGTTGCAACAATACTTGGTGAGGTATAGGTTTATATAGACAGTTTGCCCCTGATTTGTTGAAAATCAGGGGTTTTTTGTTTTAACGTGCAGCCGGTAAATGGGGAAAAATATGATGCCTAATGAAAGTGACGCAACGGGGTATAGTGTTTTGGATGGTGTATATAGCTCAAGAAATAAATATTGTCAGAATAGTTCGACAAAGAAAGACGATGCGCACCAATACACTACCGAAACCTCCCTGTAAAAAGATTTAACAAGCCATCGATTGGAGATTGATTACTATTGTTATGATTTGCCTACAGTCTAGGAAATCACATTTTTCCGAGTCCACTCTTCATAGAGTTGAGCAGCCAGTGGGATATGAGATTTCATATATAAATAATCCTCACATTTTTTTGAAACAGACTCGCGTCCCCAATTTGCGTTACGTTGATCACTTAGATGTGCCCCACACCACTTGATAGCTGCCGTTTGCGCGGTTTCATTCTGAATTTGACTTAGGGCACACATCGCAAGATAATCAATCGGAGTTCCCTGTTCAGAGGGGAAAGCTTCATATTTTTCTGTTTCATCGCTTTCAAGTTTTTTTATTAGCGACTGGACGGCAGCTGATGAACCGATGCTGCCAAGAGCGGAGACAGCTTTAGAAACGATAAAAACATTGTCAGAATAGAGCTTGCCAATCAACACAGGTACTGCTTCTGTCGATTTGATTGCACCCAACGCCTGGATCACTGCCATTTGTATTTCGTCATTTGCATTTGTCAGCAACGCGATAAACATATCATTTGCTTCGCTACACTGGATTTCCGCTAACGCGTTTATCATCACGATCTTGAAATGCTTGTTAGACGAGTTGGTAAATGCATCCAATAGAGACTTTTTCGTAGAACTGTTCTCTCTATGCTGCCTCAGTAAGGAATAAAATCTGAAAGGTGCATCGCCCCAGTTTGGTGTGCGCAGTGGTTTGGCGTTTTGATGCGAGAATTTGCGCACGCCATAACGAAATAGATTTATCAGTACAGGAACGATAGCTGGACCTGCAATCTGTGCATGCGACCAGAGTGTTTTACCGTCATCATGATCATGCTGAAAAAGCAGGGTGTCTCGCCACAGGGCATTGATCGTAGGTTCGCGGAATTGGAAAGCTGCTACCATCATGGCTATCAGCCTAATATCCCGATCGTTAACTTTCAAGAGGGACATCAATATGGGCAAGGCACGTTGATCTCCAATTTCACCAAGTGCCAATATGATATAGCGTTTCGAAGTTTGTGCGGTATCTAATTTCTTGATTAGAAGCTCGACCGCATTAGTGCCAAATTCCGCAATAATCTTTACCAGATCGAGATTCACATTTTCAACATAGTTCTTTTCAATTGTTTCAAGTATCTCATCTATGCAAGATGGATCATCGCGGAGTTCGCGAAGGAGTTTGGCAGAATCCGCACTGCGTTCCTCACCTCCAGAATGGACATCCAGCATATTGGCGATAAGCCGGTTGTATGTGGCGAACCTGATCTCCTCCGATATATTGTCAATACCGCTTACGATGCATTGTGCTGCAAGGTATGGATCAACAAGAATCAATTTCTCAATATAAACAGACGGGTTTGGAATTAGACCACACAAGGTTGTGGAGATGGAATCCTTGCCGGGGTCCAGCCGATTCCAGTAGCTGGAGTGCCAACCAGTTTTTGATCCTTCGATGATCGTATCCACCGGATATCTCGAATTGTTCAATGCTGCAAAATAGTCAGACCAGACACCTGGTGTGAAACGGAATGCCTTGCCGTCACGCTTGATAATGTGTGCTTGTTCTGCTAGCCGCAGGACAGACTCTGCCCGGTTTCGGCGAATTTTCAGGAGCTTTTCAATCCTGTTGGATATCCAGTAAGGTGTGCTTATAATGTAATAAAGAATAGTAATTGGCAGGAGAACGAACCAGCGCAAGAAACTTGGAACTCTTTGTGCGCGATCAGATACATCAGCAAGTCGCGAGTAAAGCTTTAATTGAGACTTTCCCCACCAACCCAACGGTTTACCCCACATGGTTTTTGTTCCCAAGATATCCAGCATTTCGGAGTAAGCAGCTTCCTCGCCATGTATTTCGCGATAAAAGGATTGAGCGGGATATTCCTTTGACGGGTAATGGCTGCTCGCAAGCTGGGCAAATGCGAATTGGATCTGTTGCAAGTCAATCCAATTCTTATTTCCTAGTTTCTCCTGTGTCCACTGCACATTGATCAGTTTCTCTAATAGAGTTCCAATATTGCGAGGCAGTTGATCATTAGATTTCTCAAACACCTCGATAAGACCGTCGAACGAGAAGGGATCAGATACCAATTCGTTAAGCGAACTGGCATTTCTTCGATTAGAATGAATCTGTTCCCAGAATCGCAAACAACGTTCGTTTCCCAGCATCTCCCTCGCAAATTCATTCGCTTGTTCGCTTTCCAGACGAACGAGCGATTTGCGCATTTCCTTTCTCGCTAACTCTTTTTGACTTGGGCCTGGAGGATCAGGAAATAGCAGTTCGCTGACATATTTTCCTGCATCCAGGGCACCTCGAAGTGCAGTGAATAGACCAAGCACATAAAGAAAAATCGCCAAAATATGATTTGAGCCTTCGGGTAGGAATGCTATGTAATACCGATTAATACCCCAGATGATGAAGGTGGTAACAACAATGAGCAGGAGGATGTTGCGAAGCCGCTTTGACATGGTCAATTTCCTATCTGACTTTTGATGCAGATATCTTGTTTTCCTTACTGGCATCTATAAGTATTATGTTGGGGGCACTTTTGATTCGTAGTTTTCTCAAAATATCGTAGACTTTACTTTTCTCTTTTTCGTTGAAATAGAGAATGACCTTTATAGCATTCTTCGTATTATTTGCTCTTTTATAAATCTCTACCTGGTTTTTGAGATTAGCCTCAAGTTTGGTATTCCTTGCAAGTTTAAATTCCACGACAGTCGTATCTTTGCTGCCTTTAGAAACTTTATAGTCAACAGGTCCGCGTCCGTTATTTACTTCGCGATTTACATCCAAATCAGTGGCGAACCAGGTCAATCTGTATAAGATTTGCAGATCGTTTTCGTTCTCAATCGGTTTGCCTTCGTGATACAAATATTTGTAACCATCCTTGTTCTCAATCACATCTTTCAGGAATTTGACTCTTTGCAGTGACTCTTCGTAGGTTCTGCCCTTACTATTGTAAAAACCTGACTTTTTCAGCAGGTCTTCAGAAAGCGCTTGTATTTGCTGGATGTATTGAAACTCTGCTTCCTTCACTTTATAAGTGCTACTAGTATTTGCGCTGTCTCCGTTTTGCTCTTTATATCGAATATAGTAATCTAATAGCTGAGGAAAGTTGTTAACAGTCTGAAGTTTTGCCTTATTGATATCTTTTTTTGTTGGATCTTCTGGGAGCAAGGACTTGAAATAATTATCGATTTGTGCTCGGAGCTGGGCATTAGGGATAGCTTCTGGTATATCCTCAAAGTCGTCAAATAGATCCTCCTTGTTTATCCACAGATCATGACGGGTTAATAGATTCTTAGGTGTCAGAATCACATAATCATTATTTATGTAGGGCAGGGTGAATGTTCTTCGCTCCCATGATTCTGTGTTGTAATTGAAGACTACTTTGTTGACTGCAATCCTTTTTTTATACTTTCGTGGAAGGTATTTAACTGCAAACTCTTGTGTATATTGCAGGAGAAAGTTCTTAATAAGGTTCGTGGTGAAGTCACTAATTTTGTCGCGCCCAACTCCTCCCTTGATGAGACATAATTTTTCAAGATGACTTCCCTTGGTGATCTTCTCGTTTCCAAAACCTGAAAATATCTTGTTTAGGTTGGCGTGTAATGAATAAGCAAAGTCATCTCTTAACCCGGCCCCCTTATTACCCGAAACTGAAAAACCGAGCCAATTTTGCTTTACTTCAGGGAAAAAATACCATGCTTGCAACAATCCGTCATCCAAGTTGATGTCTGTTGATTTGTCACGTAGAAATCTCACATACTTAATGATCTGATTATGAAGCTCTTTATACTTAGGCTTTCGACTGTGAAAAAGCAGGAAGGGATCTATGAACAGGGGTAAATCATTAATAAGCGATATGTTGAAAGCACCATATTTTTCCAGCACTTTAGGCGAAATTTCGAAATAATCAGAAAAATAGATTTTCATTTCATTCCCTGCTGCAATTTCCTGTGTTTCATGAAGTATATGATAGACCTGTTCTCTGCATCTAGTATTCTCTGAGGTATGCGTGCCTTACCAATAGATTGCCACGAACTCAGAATCGATGAAACGATCCAGGGAAGTTGTATCAGCCGCGGCACTTTGGGTAGACGGAAACGGCGTACTATTGCCAGTTATATCGATCCCGGCATCTGCTAGTGCAGCCTGTCGAAATTTCGCAAATAGAAGTGAATCCTGGTTAAAGTGAAAATTGCTGGCTAGATACGCAGAGATGGCTTTGAATGCTTGAAGTCTTACTTCCTGATTGCCGAATGAACTAGAATGCTGATCTGCCAGCAGCCTGATTTCATCCTTGTGCTTTGTCGTGAGTTTAATTTGAAAGTGTTCGGCTATTAAGTCAGCATATTTGACCAATGCATTATGCATCAGTTGCTGTTTTGATCTAGCCGCCGGTTCTGTCTGATTCGAAGCATTGGTAGTAGCAAGCGCAAATATTCCTGCTATATCGACCTGCTTCGAAAACCCGGGAATGACAGACTCAAGGATATGTGCCAACTTAACTGGAGTCCAAGTAGTCTGTAGCCCAGTCTGACCCATCCTGCAAAGAATACGGTAACGTGCATTAGAAAATAGAATCCGCCTAATATCTTTCCAGAAAAGGGCTTGCTCTGCGACTCCCACCACGAAAACCGGGTGGGTAAGAGGCTGATCTTGAGAGGGTAAATCCCGTAGGAGGAGGCGGTTTATGATCCACTCCTTATCATCAAGTTCTATTACACAATAATCAACAACCTTGCCGCGAATTGGGACAAGTCCAGCCAGAAGTTTCTCCAGAATACGACCGACAGATTTCATTTGAACGAGCTCGCCAGCCACATCTAATCCGAACAGGTCAGCATTTTCTTCCAGGATTTCCAAAATGGTAGAAGTAAAAGTACTTGCACGGAATATAGGATCTGCATCCAACTCGACTTCCAACTCAAACAATTTTCCCCGTGAAAGGTTTAATGGATCAATCACCCAATAGCCGTCGGCAGATGTTTGGACAGTCGCAAGTAACTCATCCATATTATGGATCTTCGGATGCTCAAGATCTCCTGGTATAGGTCGGATACTAAGCGACTCTAGTTCACTTTCATACAGTTGCTTAAATGTCGCTTGGACAATGGATTTCCGAACTACTTGAGTTCCACTGGTCTGATTATTCATGATCCGCGAATTCAATTCAGCCTTTGCAACTCCAACCCCTGCGCCCACCGAACTCCCAACCTCGCTTTGCCATGAAGAAGTATCAGTATCTGTAAATTGTTCTGCAATAGGACCGAGTGTGGAAGCAACTAGACTATAAACACTTACCTCATCGAGGTAGACAAATTCCCTCAGGCTGCCCTTTTCAATATTGAGCTTATCCTTCTTTCTCCATTGACGAATCCGAGCCGGAATGCGCTTAAGGAAGTTCATTTTGAATTGCCTTTCGTTGAAAGTTTAGCGGTTCGGCGCCTTTGTGCTGCTACTAACTCGAAGCCTCCAATGTAGTCCTCAGGCAGAATGATAGACCTGTCGTCCGCTGCAGCCAACAAGCCCGCCTCGGTCCATATCGCGGCTAAATCTGCTGCCGACCACCCTTCGGTTTTCTGTGCTACCCATGCGTGTGGAAGATTATCTGAAATATTGAATCGTTTGGTCGCAACCTGAAGAATCAACTCGCGATCAAGACGATTTGGAAGCGGAAAATTGATCTCCCAATCAAACCTGCCTGGACGACGTAAAGCGACATCAATATCTTGCGGTCTGTTGGATGTTGCAATCACAACAATGTTGTTTTTTGTAAATCCATCCATAAGGGTTAGAAGCTGGGCGACCACGCGACGTGAAGCCTCATGCGATTCGTCAGCACGCTGACCAGCAACACTGTCAATTTCATCGAAAAAGATAATTGCCTGTTCCTGTTGTTCTGCATCTTCAAATATCTTGCGGAGTAGCTCCTCGCTTTGTCCATACCACTTGCTGAATATCTCAGGACCACTAATTTCATAAAATGCTGACTGCGTGCTGTTCGCAATAATTCTTGCTAACATCGTTTTCCCAGTGCCGGGTTGCCCAGTAAACAGAACGCCTTTAATTGGGCGCGTTCCAATAGTTGTCAGGGCAGCCTTATGCTTAAGTGGTACTTCTATAAGCTTCCGTGCCCGTTCAACTACATCATGGAGTCCACCAAAATCATCGAACGTGACTTTGATTGCTTCCTTTTCCAGCCTGAATTTTGAAACAACCGCGTCGTCGATAGCAGGTAACTCAATATACTTAATGGGCTCTTTTGACAGAACACGCATGACGCCAGTTGAGATCATCGCCTCAACAGTGTTCCCTTCACTACAAACTGTTTGGCTTGTGGGAATCTTAATCCACCGACCGCCGGCATCAACAATAGTGATGTCTGGTAATCTCAAACGAACAACGCCAACAAATGACTGATCTGGCCAAAGACTATCTGGAGCAGAGTCAATAAAGTTCGTGTTGATGCCGACAAAAACAATGGACCCAACTGCATACTCAAATGGTTCTTCATTAACCACAGTAGTAAAAGTTCCGTTTGGAAATTCCAGATACAGGCGACATCCACTGTCATCTATTGCACGAATCTTCGCTATATTGCTTACTGGGTTGGCTTGCTCGAAATTACTCATATAAAGTACCTGTAGTTGTCCAGCCCTATGGAAATAATAGGATCAGAGACGTACTTTGGGTTGGAGTGCTTCCTGTTAGGAAATGGAAATACGTTGTTGGTTCAGATTTCTAAACTTACTTGACCTTGTCCTCAATCTGTCTGTATACATCCCTGCCTTTTTCATCATGTTTGATTGCCATGATAAACAGGGCTTTGTTATTGCTTGTTTCTTCCCATTTCTCGCCGATATTTTTCTTTTCCTGGGAGGCTTCTATAAGATGTTCGCCTTTATATTCGACGACCAATACTCGCCCATCATTTAGCAAGGCAACAAAATCGGGGTAGAAAAACTTCCCACTGGAGAGGGGGAAGCGGAAAGCCCAAGTGTCATGGACCAGGTTTCGTACCCAATATTTAACTTCATTGCTTTGGTCAATTGCTTTGGCACATTCTAATTCCTCATCAGTGTCGAAGGAGCCAATAACGTTACCGTAATAGTGTTTATTGAATTGATAGCGCCCGTGGTAGAAATCGCTGGCAGGATAGCTATTCGGATCAAACTTGAAGGAATAATCATAGGTTGTTTCTGCGGTGGTGTTATCGCCAAACAGGAGCGCCTGATAGTTGGATTTGCTGTCTTTGACTTGGTATTCCTTGATCTTGGCAGCCATAGCTTTGATCAGTTGGAAACGGGCACGCACCAACGTGACAAGCGGGATACTTCGCTCATCAAGCAATTGTTTTAGGGTTTTGCGGGTAAATTCCAGAAGGTTTTCGGGGCGGATGTTTGGCTGTCTCAAACGTGGTTCAAGCCAACGGGTGAGTTGCAAATCAGTTAGCCCGCTTTCGGTATCGCTGAAATCAAGCGGAAGTTGTTTGCCTAAAAACTTATAGGTGAGTCTTTCACCTTTGATGTCAAATTCATAGGTAGAAGCTTTTTCTTCGATCTTGAAATCGTCTTCGGTGAGTTCGGCGGGATAGTCGAGAATATTCCAGAGATGATCGTCCAAAACGTATTCAGCTAGTTCTGGTTCGCCATCCTGAAACAGAGTCAATTGGGGAACAAGGAATGGTTCACCCCGTTCCGCTGGGGAGAGAGGGCGTTTTGGAAGCTGGCGATATTGCGCTATGGTTTGAGCGACTTTGGGACGATCTTCTTCCTGGACAGATGCAATAATCTTCTTTTCCAGTTCGGGAGTGACATTTCCTGAAACGCGAAGAAGAAGGCGGTTGTCGCTGCCTGTTTCGATCTTGAGTTGTGATTGTTCCACCAAATCAAACTTCGAGAGATCAGGTTCTTCGGTGAGGATGAATACAACGGGTTCCTGCGGTTTGAATGTGACAGGCTCGGTACTGACCGGGAGTTGTACCTGTGTGTACTGTTCAGCTTCCAGTTTGTCGAAGCCCATATCCACAAGACAGTCTTCCATCTGTTCAGCGGCTTTTGTCCAACTGGTGGAGGAAACATGTGCATAGGCGCGGTTCAATTCGGTGTGGACTCTTTCACGGGCGTAGGGCATACGCAGCACTCGTCCTAATAATTGTTCCACATCCTTTTTGGAATGGACCGTTGCAACCGAACAAAATACATAGGCGAAGGAACAATCCCAGCCTTCTTTTAGAGCTTCAATGGTGATAACGGCTTCGATCTTGTTGTTGGGATCGAAGAGATTGACACCATCCAACTCGCGCTGTGTACCTGTAGCAATGGCAATACGTTCACGTGGAATATGGCAGGTTTCCATCAGGAATTTTTCCACCACATCCACGGTGACTTCACGACCTTTTTCCTCTGCCTGGATCAGGACAATCGGGCGGACAAAATCGGGTTCTTTGGCGGCGATTTCTGCAAGTTTGTTGCGGGTGAGGATTGCATCCTGAATGGCTTCACCCCAGGTTTGATGTTCGGTCAACACGATTGGCAGTTTGATCATTTGCTCGTGTTTGAGTTGAGAGGCAGATACGTTATATAGAATATTACTGTTTGGTGTTGGTGTGGCGGTGAACTCAAAAACACAGGCAGGCTGGATGCGCTCAAACACTTCGTGCATGAGTTTTGACGCAGCGTTCTGCGACTCATCGATGATGACCAGTGGACGGTGAACCGTCAGAAGATTGCGGAAGGAATATTTTGGTTTTCCTTTTTCTGCGCCTTCCTCAATGGTATCCAATCCTTCAATCCCTGCTGGCAGGTTAACGAAGTGCGGTTCAAGGTGTTCGTTATGGGCATAGACCTTGCGACCGTCTGTGTCTTTGACGCGAAGGCTGGCAAATGTGCCGACAACAACACAGGCGCGGTCACGTAAATCCTGCGGGCGGATCTGGGTGAACTCGCTTATATCCAACACCTTAACCTGCCCTTTGAAAGCATCCATCAAGGCTTCACGGTTGGGATGGTTGGGTTTCTTGAGGGTTTCAAGCGTCTGTTGGCGGATGACGTTGGTTGGAACCAGCCACAGGATTACAGGATATTCATCTTCAAGGTAGACATTCGAGGCGATGGAAGCGCTACGGGCTGCCATGTAGGTTTTGCCACCACCTGTTGGGATGCGAAGACAGAGATAGGGAGTCTCTGGCAGAGGAGGCAAAGGCTTGTAGGTGCGAGTCAACCCCAAGTCGCGAATGATGCGGGCGAAGCCATCCGCTGCTCCATGAACGCGGGCTACTTCGAGGTAGTCCTTCAAAATTCCTAAAGCGGTTTCCTGATATTCTTTGCGTTGGAAGGTCATATTAGCGCGCCTTTATATCGTATGGGACTTGCTTGAAGATGATGTTTTCGCGTGCCAGTCGTTGTGAATTGAAGGTGGTCAGTTCGCCATAGATCACCTTTTGTCCTTGATACGGCGGAAGACTGGCGAGGATCTTGCCCGTGAGGACATTTCCACCGTCTTTGGATTTATCGCCAAGGATACCGTTATAGAGCAGGTAATAGGCAATGCCATTGTGAACGCCAAGCAGGGGAGATGCCTTTTTGCTTCGGATTTCCAGCGGTGTATGGGTCTCTGTAAACCAGACATGTGCCGCCAAAGTGCGGAACCTGACAGAGGGGTTGATCTTGCCCTCTTCGTCAAAGATGGATTCACCAAGTTTGTAGAAATGGAACCCGCCTCCGCCTTGCCAGTTGACATCTTCGGTGATGCCGCCTTGTTCGCCGTCCACTACTTTTTTCAAGCGGGGTACACAATGGGTTATGGCATGATCTCCCATTTCAATTCCGATATATCGTCTTCCCATTTTGTGGGCGACAGCGGCAGTTGTACCTGAACCAAGAAAAGAGTCTAGAACTAAATCGCCTGGATTGGTTGCAATCGCGATAACACGTTGCAACAATCTTTCCGGTTTAGGAGTTTCAAATGCGCTTTCTTTACCAAACAAAGAGTGCATTTCTTTTTTTGATTCATCGGTATGTCCCACTTCATCACTTGTCCACCAAGTCCAAGGAACAAAACCTTCTATTTCATTAGCATACCGAATAACGTTTGGTTGTGAATTTCCGTCTTTTCCAAAATAAATACGTCCAGCACTTAGTAATTTTTGGTATTCGGACTCAATCATGCTCCAACAACGCCCCTCAGGTGGATAATGTACGACTCCGGTTGGTGTGGTAATTGGATACATCTGATTAGGTCTATACCCTTGTGCTGTCATTGGAATACCGCGCCAAGGACCATTAGGGTCGTTATTTGGATTTTTATAGACTTTCAATTGTTCTGATGTAGGTGGAATCTTATTTCTGGTAATTTTGAAAACATCCGGGTCTTTTGCGTAAACCACGACATATTCATGAACATCGCCAATAGCACCACGATTTTCTCTTGAATAGCGTTTTTGCCACACGTTACTGGCAATAAAATTCTCTCTTCCAAAAACTTCGTCCAATAATATTTTCAAATAATGAGCTTCAGAGTCGTCGATTGAAATCCAAATCGAACCATCATTTGCCAATAAGTCACGCAACATTTCCAATCGCGGGTACATTGTACTTAGCCAAATTGAATGTTCTAAGTTGTCATCGTAATGTTCAAAAGCACTTCGGGTATTGTAGGGAGGATCAATATAAATACACTTTATCCGTCCTGCAAAGTAAGGTAGCAAGGCTTTCAAGGCTTCAAGGTTGTCACCTCGAATGAGCATATTTTCAGCATTTGGGTCGCCGTAGGAAAGCGTTTCGTCCGCTTCAAGGAGACGATAGGGTACTCGGCTTGATGTTTTGCGTGCTTCTTCGTCATTGAGCCAGTGCAGAATGGGCATTCCGTTATCTATCCTTTTGAGTTGCGGATTGTTCGCCGTTATCTACGACTACATCCAGATATTTTAATTTCATTTTTTGGGCGGCGGCCAGCCTGTGTTGACCGTCAAGTAAAAAGAAGTCGGGGTTCACCATAATGGGGAACCAGGCACCGATTTCAAAATTCTCAATGATGAAAATGACGTCAGCCCAGTTGATTTCGTTTTGATGGGAAAACAAGGCTTTATCAACCTTGATTTTATCAATTGGGACTTTGGGCATGATAACCCATCTGCCATTGAATTCAGGCTTGGCGTACATGGATGTCAGGTATTCAGGAGAAGGAATATAGGTCTTTTTCATTTCCCTGCCGACAGGGTTTATTCTTCCAGCATGTCCGCTATGAATTGGATGACATCGGGCTTGTCTTTGTTGTCTCTTAGAAGTTGAACCAGGGCGTTTCCGATGTAGTATCCCTCTTCAATTCCATACTCGTTTTCAGGGATAAAGCACTGGAAGCGAAGCACCAAGGGTTCCTGTTCAGAGTCGTCAAAATCATTCTTGGGTTCGTCCATTTGTTCCTCGTTTGGTCTCCAGAAAGCAAGTATAAAGGTAAATTGGCAACTGGAATAATGGTTTTTGAGGAAAATATTTTAAAGTATCCCGCTACTTGAAAAGAATGTAATCTTATACAAATACCCCCTTGAAAATAAGGGATATCAATCTTTGTTTATATCCACAAAACAATACCCCTCCATAAAATATCCCTCCAGGATTTCCCCGTTATCTGTTGGAAGGGGTGTTGATTCAATAATCTCCTCGCGATCATCAAAGTAGATCAACAAAACAGGATAATCCCTTTTGTTCATTTTTGTATTTGCTTCAAGGAACCTATAGTCATATGGCGAGGCATCCAGCCATGCTGAAACCTGCTCACGCGTGAAGCAGACATTAGCCCACCCATTCCAAAGAGTACCATCCGTATATCCTTCAACGATATTTTCCGGGTCTTCGTCGCCATCGATGCTGAATTTTGATTTATACATTGTGCAATCTCCTTTCCCCAGGATACCAGGGTGATTACTGTTTGTCCAGGGAAATTCGGAAAATCATAAATCCCTTGGGGATGTGTTGGATAACAATTAAGTTTGTAAAGACTTTACTAACTTCTTCACAACCTGCTCCGGGCTGGCAAGCTCGTGTTCCCAAATACGAAGAACTTTCCAATGCTCCCGTCTAAGCGTTTTTACGACAACACCATCACGCACCTTGTTGCCCAAAAGTTTCTTCTCCCAAAACGCCTTATTATTTTGTGGCATATTGAAATGTTTTGGACACATATGCCAAAAGCAACCATCCACAAACAGGGCAACCTTTTGTTTTGGGAACACAAAGTCCGGCTTTCCAAATAAATCATAGTTTCTGCGCCAGCCCGAAATATGATGTTTTTTCATGATGCGAATCAAAGCAAGTTCCGTGTCCTTGTTTCCCCTGCCCCTGATACGGGACATTACCTCTGAGCGTTTTTGCTTTGTGAAAACATCAGGCATGATTTTTCTTGCGCATTTTCTGCAGAGCATCGTAAACAATCCCTGCAATTTGCTTTGCCAGAAGTGGAGGAACGGCGTTACCAACCTGGTGGTATTGTTGGGTTCTGGTTCCCTCGAAAAAATAGTTGTCTGGGAATGTTTGCAGGCGTGCAGCTTCTCTAACTGTCAGGGAACGACATTGAAGAGGGTCATAATGAATGTAGTAGTGTCCATCTTTACTGATGTGAGAAACTACAGTTGTGGAAGGCTTCCCTTTGACCTGAACTCTAAAGCGGTCATTGAAAATGGTTTCACCAACTTTGGTCTTGATGTTCTTATGCTTTGGGAGCAAGGCTTTCGGAAAATCGTCCAGAGTCGGAGAACGTTTATTGATTTTTGCAAAAACTGCGGCAAAAAAATATCGTTGTAAATCTTTTTTGATGTGAGTCCTTGATTCGTGATTGCATACTCCATCAAGAGATTTATCGATATACCAATCAAATTGATACAGTTTGGTTGATGTCATGTTTGCTGGTAGAAATTGACCGCCAGTTGTCAGGGTGAGATTAATTTTCGAGGCGTTTTCGTTGAGAGCCTTCTTCAGTTCTGGGGAAAGCTTTGTAAACCATTGTCCAGCTTGCACGATGGATTGTATTGCTGTCCTCCACTTTTCCGGGGTGTCGATTTCCTTTGAGAGTCCGCTTCTCAGTTTTGGAAGATCACTTATTACCTGATTAATTGAAACTTTCCCAGCTTTATCAAGAATATCCGGGTCTGAAGAATATAAATCTGATCTAATCCCTAAAATAATGACCCTATGTCTGGCTTGAGGAATGCCATATTCCTCAGATCGAACAACAAAATCATTGGCTTCCAGCTTATTATCTGTTTTCTTTGTAGAGCATGAAAACAGATGGTAAGACAAAGGTTCCTCTGTCCCTTTCCTTTTTGCCCTGAGTGGTCGCTTTAAATCCTTGATTATTAAATCAAATGTGTTCTGCTTGTTGGTTTTTGTTCTTGTTGCAGATAGCAAGCCTTTTACATTTTCCATCACAAATACCGGGGGCTGATGATCCGCCAGAATTCGCAAGTATTGTTTATAAAGGTGATGACGGTGATCTTGCGCATATTTCCAGGGATTTTCTCCACGCATTCGAGAACGTCCAACCAATGAATATGCCTGGCATGGCGGTCCACCGATTAAGACCCAATTGGTTGCCCCATCAAGGGCTTCTGAAATTCGAGTTCTAACCTTCTTTACTGGTTCTTCTCCTAAAGTTGCCTTCCACGCCTCTTTTTTTGCTGCTAGGGATTGGCGTTTGTATTTTCCAAATAATTCTTCCCTGCTAATTTTATTCTTTAAATAATCATAATACTCTGGCGGGATGGTATCACTTGAAAATTGGCGGAAAAATGCCCTTAATTCCAGCGTCTTATGTGCGAACTCATCCATTTCGACGGAAAGTTTGATTTTAAAAATTGGCTTTCCTTCCTTATTTTTAAAAGATGAAAAGCCCTCCCCCAAACCTCCGGGACCGGCAAATATGTCAATTACAGGAATAGGTGTTGTCATGTTATTTGCAGTATTACAATGTCATTCTGTTTATCAGTCAAACGCTAGGATGATTTATCAATCCTGATCAGATATTCTCCGGTAAACAGTTTATCTAATGTGTTTGCAATTACTTCAGCAGTTTGACCACTGACTACGAGGGCCAATTCATGATTGGTCAAAAGCCCTCGTCGCGATAGATTGGATGAACCTACTATTGCTGATTGACGATCCGCCACTATTACCTTTGCATGTAAATCCTCGACATCATTACCTTGAAAATCATACAAATGAAAATGAGGGTAAATGGAATTTAGATTACTCAATCGAGCCACCACTTCCCCTGGCTGTTGACCAAGCTTGTTGACAGCAATGCGAATTAGAATACCCTTTGAAAGAGATGTTTCAAGCCAATCCAGAAAGTGGTCTGCTGCTCCACTAATTGCATAGGATGTGATCAAGATTTCATTCTTGGCTTCCCGGAAAAGTTTCTCCATTGATGTTTCAATAGAACCAACACCTGAACCCATCCAGGCAAGACCACTTACTACAACTGATGTTTGATTTTTCATGGCAGGTTTTGTAGTAATAGATTCCGATCGAGACGCATATTTCGATGTTCGCATGATGTTTCGGAAATTAGGCTGCAAGCGTAACAGGCGGCACCATTATATTTTCCATATCCAAACTGCTCCTCTCCGCAGAGTGGGTCATTTGAACAGGCATCAATATTCCTTAATGCGCCACGTATCACTCTTTCAAACTCGGGCACAAGTGCAATCAACCCGCCCAATGTTCCATCGCCACCAGGCTGGGCAGTGTATAAAAGAATCCCGCCATTTGCTGCTCCATTGGATTCATTTACATCAATAAAAACACGTTCTCTTATAGCAGCCGATGAATAACCAGAATCCACCGACAGCGCGTTGATTATCCTGTGAGCAAAGGTATGCCACCAAACAAAAACAGGGTGAAGCTGGTTGCGATCTTCCCCCACCAGTGTTCGATTGGTGAATCTGGCGGGATTTCTCCAAGCGTCGCTCCAAATCTCAAACGCACCTCCCGAAAGTTGCAGGTTGTTTTGAGGATGGTTCTCAATATCCAAATCGATGAATATGCCCTCGCCAAACAATTCAACCCCAGGATACCAGTTTCGACCATCATTTGTGAAGGATGTATTAACAACGGCAGAATTTAAAGGATCCCCGCCTGGAACGCGGCGATAGCCCGTTTGGACCATCACAACTCTTAAACGATTAACTGGGGTAATTCTGAGTTGCCGCCCACCATCATATTGAACAGACCGGACGTTACTCTGAACAACTTCAAATTGTGGAGGTCTGCCTGGCTGGGATGAGGGTTGAGGTGGGTGACCATTTGTTGCTGCCTCTTTCAAGGCATTGAATTCTTCAAGTCTTAAGGTGTGTACATCGGCTGGCAGGCTCCCTGTAACCGTATCATTAATTGCCGACAAAAGAGTTTGTTGATCGTATAACTGAATCTCATCAAACACTGATTGAGGTAGGCGATTCCTGGAAACCAGATTTCTTAAAACAACCATGAAATCATTTTTTGTTGCGGGAGTGTTAACAACAGCTAGGGCATCTTGAATGGCAGAAATTTCCAGCAGGCGATGCAAGCTTGTTGCGCGTGGCGGTATTGTCAATGCAGTCTGAATTTCAGAAATTTTGAGGTTCGCCGCACCGCGCTGTAAGATTCGCGCGTCGGCATTGCATCCGGATCTTATGGGTTGTGAGCCTGAGACTGGTTCTCTTTCAGGAAATCTTCCTGAGCATCTCCATGTGCGGGAGTATGCAACTCCAAGGTTTGTTGACCGATTGCAATCTGGGCACTGGATGGTAATATTACGAAGCGCACCTCCACCTCCTCTCCAAATTAAAAAAGACGGAGTGCAGCCTGAATTACCTTGATGGACCACTCCAATCCAATCTACATCATCCAAATGTCCTTCCGGGCAAGCCATAACAAAACGAATGGCCTGCCTATTGGCTTGGGACCAGGCATCATTTGCAGATGCCAGCTCATTACATTGTGGACAGGCCCTGCTATTGCCTTGAGTCTTTCGATATAAAATTCTATGTCTTACACACAATGACCAGGAAGGGAACCGTTTGGTATTGTATATATATTTGCTTTCAGTTTCTCCTAATTCAGCATTGGATGGCAGCCTTACAATGCCGGCTCCGCCAAGTAACGATTGCGACAGCCTTTGATCAGTGATTTCGAAGTCTTCGGGTCTCCGCACGCCAAACAGTCCGGAGCGATCAAGTGAAGGAATTATCTTTGGTCCTTCGGGACCTTCGAGGATTGAACCAGGTCCATAGGTGGTTACAAACTGTGAACGACGTAAACTTTGCGCCATATGTTACACCTTAAATCCTGTTGTCTCTTCCACATCACGGAGTGATTGTGGAGCATTTTCAAATGCTTCCTCCAGGCGACCACGATGTTGGGCATCCCCCAACACTACATGGCGTTGAGGTTGCCGCAGCACTGCTGGTTCATTATAGACAAATTGATCTGGATTCGGATAAAGGGCGGCAATTGCCCTCCATCTATCCAATTCTGATGCCGTTTCATTATTGGTAATACCCGGCACTGGTCTGCGCCCAACGGGTTGGATGATTGACCTTTGTTCAAATAATTCTGGAATTATCATCACTTCAGGGTCAAACCTTGCAGATGCCATTCGATTTGCCAGGGAATGAAAAGTACTTCCTATGCGTTGTTGAATCCGCCATTGCTCATGAACACGGATTCCATTCAGAGCCTTCGCTTGACGTAGAAGGACAACAGCTAATGGACCCAAAGACCGCTCCCGCGCTCTTGGAGAAAAGGGAGCAACTGTTACCGGTTCGACATATCGATATAGCGCACGATGATAACCAGTAAAGAATTCATAGTGGTCAAGGTCCCGCGGCCTGCTTGCACGGAAAAAGCTGACCACCAGTGCGCTTGTTTTACGACCTACACGACCAGTGGCTTGAATATAGGATGATGTGGTTTTGGGTTGACCATGCACGACCATAAGGCTGAGACGATCCACATCCACTCCGGTTCCAAACATCGATGTCGCAAAAACGGCATCTTGGGCATTTGGCATCGATATTTCAAGTTTTTGCAACAGAACAGGAAGATTCATTGAACTGGCTCGACTGGAGAGTTCCAGCCTTCGTGACTCATCAAGAACCCGTGCTCCCATGCCGGAACGGCTCTCCATTCTTTCCGGGATGTCCTGCCTGTATAGTGATAGCGCCCCGGCTAATTCACGGGTGGCATTGAAATATCCTACAAGTGTCCAGAAAGGATCTATTTCATTGATGGAAGTGCTTTGTGATAGATCAAATGATCCCTGCAACAGTGATGACCAAATACGGACAATTGGGGTTTGCGCACCTTTACCCGGTGCGCAAACAGCTGCATACAGCCTGCCCGGTTTTCTTGTATCAAGAGGATGGGCTTCGGTTCCAGTGGCAAAGAACCGCTCATCTGAGGAAACTGCAGATGGCGGGAATTGAGTTAGTCTTCGATTGAAAAGCGATTTCACCTGAGCCTCAGCTTGACGAACAGTTGCTGTGGAGGCGATATATTTGGGAAACACAAACCGTTCGTCAATAATTCTTTGACTAAGCATATCCACTGCCGTTTCGAATAACCCAACCATGCTACCTAAGGGACCTTCAATAAGATGTAATTCATCTTGAAGTATTAATTCGGGTGGCGAAAATGGTGGAACTCCTCGATGTAAAGGATTTCCAACGGCACGACCGGCAGGATGATCTCGAAGACCGGTCTGTTGGGAGCCGTCCGATGGAGGACACCATATCCGGTAATATCCCCATCTGCTGTGATAATGTGTTACATTCCCAAAAAGTGATGCCGCTTTGGGTTCAAATGCTAAACGCGCAAATTTGTCGACGGTTGAGATAACAAGAGATGGGCATCTGTGGTAAATCTGGTCATCCACGGTAAAAGCAGGAATGGGAATCCGAGTTGACCACTTTTTGCCTTGTTCCAATCGGAATGGTTCTGGAATATCCTGCCATAAAAGGCCATCGGTTAAATCAATGACTGGATCTGGTATACGATTGGGATTTGGAGTAGTGGATACCTGTCGTCGGACATTTGTCCGGGAGCCCTCTCGTTCCCGAGGTTCCGGAACCTGTTCCGCCCAAAGCGACTGATTTAGGTCGCAATTCGGATTGGGGCAGAAAATATCAAAGTCATTTTGTTTGTAACTACCTTGGTTTGTGGAATACTTCAAAATAAAATAGCCCGGACGCGATGGGCGCGCGGATTGTATTTGTGCATTACCGCCCAATGCAGGTTTGATGGATTGCTCCCACCAATCATCAACGTTTAGAGACGAAAAAAATGACCCGTCGGGTATTGTAAAGTTAATTGATATGGTGCGATATGTTGGCGATTGGTGCGAAAAAATATTAACTGAATTAATTACCAGAGATGGTATGGGACGACGGGGTGTTAGCATGCTTATTGGCGGAATTGTCGGGTTCCCGCCTTGATAAACAAAATGTAAGGTGAATTCCCCTGCTCCAAGTCCTTCGTCAGAGATGGCTAGCGGTGTCTGGCAACAGGGACAGTTTGTGACCTGTGCTGGTTCACCTTCCACCTGTAAGTTCCTTCTGACTTGTTGCACATACCTGGCAAGCTCTGCATCAGGCCCATCATAATCTGGACGCAATCCGCGCAAAATATCCAATGCACCAGCTATCATCATAAACCCAGTTCCCCCCGGCACAGGCATTGGACCAATGCTCATCATGCTATTTGGCGTTACTCCGCCACCCACCCATAACCCGGCTGAAAAGCGGATTCCACCCCAGATAAGGTTGTCTGTTTTTTGACATCCATGTGGGCGCCAGCCAATAGTGCTGCCTCTCCCTGCTCCCATCATTCTGAGGGTTTCACATGCTGTAACCACCCCTAATGCTCTTCGAAATTGTTGTATTGTGAGTAGCCGTAGAGTGTAACGTGATAATACGCCAACTCCAGCGCCCGTTCGATCTTGTCCTGGACTGTCATGTTTGGCGCGCAAACGTCTAAGTCCCAATACGAATGCGGATAAACCCAAGTATGCCTCTGTCTTACCACCACCTGTAGGAAACCATAGTAAATCACATATGTCTCTATCAGGATGGAATGGATTTGCAAGTGATGGAATATTCAATAAAATAAATGCAAGTTGAAAAGGTCTCCAAGCTAGGGATCTCTGGAGATTTTTCCATCGCGCTTGCATATCAATGGCTTTGTTGGCAAAACAAAACGCCAATCTGGCATCTTCATCTGAACAAAGAATTTCTATTGCTTCCTGGATACGTGATGCCACCTGGTTACATTCTTGAAGATGAGTTCTGGCAACATCCTGATATACAGCCTCAAGTCGATTAAGTTCGCTTTGTTGTACTTGCAGCCATGCCTGATAGCCCTCGACTAAAGGTTGCAGGGCCGCTCTGACTTGATCAGGGTCCCATGTTTCGGCTAATACTTCTGGTCTCAATTCGGGTGGTCGTCCATATTCATTCAGCCAATCCATATCAGGCGTTTGAATTAAATAGATTGGTATTAATTCGGAGCGCACATCAGCAGGTGAATATTTTCCTCTCTCTGATTCAGTAATGGTTTCTGAATCCGTCCATACGAAAGGAGCCTCTTGTGGGCGGTTGGTCAATTCAAAGGGACGTTCAGGATCAATTTCTTTCCACATCGCGCCGCACATATGTCCGCGCGCAAATGCCGTGCGTTGACGGTATAGCAAAGCAAGTGATAATTCTTCTTGTTGATTATCAAATGGTTGCGCATGGGATTGAGTATGATTATCGTCAAGATGTCTGACAGGAACTAATTTTGTGCCGTTAAGTATATGAGTCCGCAATTGCGGTTGAAAAAGATATTCGCTTGTGGTTGGGTGTTCACCAACTATCTGTGTAACATTTATCAGGAAAATGGAGACTTTCCAAACCCCCGGAATTAATTGTCGGGAACGAATATGCAGTCTTGCCCCTGCCCCTGCGGTTAGATCGATGGATGCTTGTGAAACATCGAGACTGCCGCTCAAATAGCCTGATGGATTCCGATGCCAACCATCCTGTTCTAAATAGTATCTTGACCAAGTTGCACAAACTTCAATTTGCGGAATGCCATCTTCCGCCTCCAGAGTAAATGATACGCCAATAGATCGCGGTAGTGCCTTGGGGTCCAAGGCGGGTGCAAATACCCCGGGGGATGCTACATAACCTTGCGAGTCTTGATCCTCTTCACTGCTGGTCTCTTCTATGATTTCGTCAATGTTATCTTCAATTCTTTCGTCGGTGCTGGATGCTGTAACCGGTTCTAACACACCTGTAATATATTCAGTCCGCGGATCTTGTTCTTCCGGCAGGATTTCGTTGGGTCCATTTCTTGGGCCAATGACCTCACGATAAAGTGCAATTAACATATCATTTCTAGTTGGCATCTTTTCCTCTCCTGCGACCGAAGTTGTTTTTATCCATAATGCAAATGAGTTATTTCATGATGGTTGAAATAAACTCCACCTCACCGAATTATATGGCAGGTAGTACCTATTCAACTTAGTGGTTAATTGCAATGTTGTGGATTATACAACATCATTAAACTTCCCCCATTCAATAACTGGAAGCTTTCCAAACTTCCGCACATTTCCTATAATGACCGCCGTATCTTGTGCTAATTGATTGCACGCCCAACGAACTGAATCTTGTACCCACGGTGGGCTTATTTGGGTGTACACAAGGCGGGCGCCTGTCTCTTGGCAGAATTTCAGAGCGGATGCCAACCGTATCCTAGTTATTTTTTCTATTTGTTTTCTTTTCTTATGTTCATCCCCAATCTCCAACCAGAATAATGTCTCGAAACCTTGAATCCGCCCCCAAGCAAGCGCATCAGGGCGCACAAATATTTCAGGAAGTTGCACTTCGGTCCATCCCGTCCATATTTCAACTTGTGGGTAGGCGGATCGTAGCCATGCCGTCCACCTGCGGGAATTCGTCCTATGGGACGTCCCAATTAAGTGCGGATTCAATTCCTTTACGCCGCTAAAATCCACTCCATTTGATGCCCCCCAACTGCGTAAGGCAACGGATACTCCTTTGCGAGTCGGATGCCACATCCAGTACGGATCCATTTTCTTCGGCTTCGACTTGTCTTTTTGGAACTGCTCGCCAAGTTTGAATACCACCATTTTGCTCTTTTGAAGGTTCTGCAAAACATCATTGGTTACTGTTTCAGGAAGACCCGCCAAGGAAGCGATCTCCTCCTCAATCCCTTTCCGGCTTCTTGCCAAAACCTGGAGACATTTCAACTCTTCGCGAGAGAAACTGGAGAACTCATCGTCCACCTTGGGAGGATGATGGAGTGAAGAAGAAAATAATCTTGGACCAAAAGAGAAACTGCGATAATCCGGTGTCTTGTCTTTTGAAGTGACAACATATGGAATGGAAAACCCGGATGTCATGGATCGTTTGACCTCCATCAGGTACCATTCCCCGGGAGATGTCACACGGATCCAAAGAGACGCGCCGGGTCTTTTTTTATCCAACTCGGCAACCAGGCGCTGCAAGAGGGGATGAAAGTCAAATGGTGGCAATCCATTCAAGGCGTCAATATCGAATATGAAGGTGTCGGTATAACCGCCCTCATATTTCAGGCTGATCCAATCGGAGAAGGTTACATCACCCAATCGAACTTTCATGGACTAATCCGAACATCCAATGTTGATGTACTCATCAACCGTAAAATAGTTTTGTGGGTTGAGCCAGACGGCACTTTGTTCGCCCGTCTTCTGGCGAATGCCGTAATGTAAATGCGCGCCGGTGCTGTTACCGGTGTTGCCGCTCAATCCCACCACATCGCCGTAGTTTACGATTTGCCCCTCCACTACCTGGATGCTGCTCAAATGAGCCAACCAGACCTGATAACCATTATTCTCAACCACTACCAGATTACCCCACGGACCGTTCGAGCCAGCCCACACGACCTTGCCTGCGATGGTTGTATGAATCGGTGTGCCTTCATTCACGGGAAAGTCACTACCAGTATGGGTCTGGTAATGTGGGTCTTGGAACTTACATCCTAATAATGGCTTGTCATAGATATCACTCCAATGTGGGATGGGACCGATCAGGGGCAAGCCATAGATCTCTGAACCGGGTCCAACATAGCCATCGAAGGGAACAGCGCTCATTCCGGATGGAAGTGAATTGCCATACGAACCGTTGTCGCTGGTCTCCGCATACTGGGGGATATCGAACAACCACTGTTCAACACCAGGCTGCGCCCATGCCGGGAGTTGCGGAATGGTCAGAACCACCAGCATGACATAACCCACCACCAAAGCCGCCCCGCATAATAACGGGGCGGTCATCAAGACAATGGAAAACCGGAAGAAGCCTTTCACTACAAGACCCGTCCCAACCGATCCAGGCGGATCTCGCCCTGCTGTCCGGCTTGCAAGCCCATCGAGGCTTCAATGGACAAACCGTTGCGGATCATGCGCATCGAGAGCCAGTAGGAAACACCTGAGCCGAGGATTACAGGAGATAGAAAAAGCGGATTACCAGAATACAACTTCCCAACCTCGGGAGTGGTGACGGCAATCAATACCAAAACAGCAGGAGGGAAAAGAGCAAGAAAACGCGCCTGCCATTCGACACCTTTGGCGGCGGCACGCGCACGGGACAGCACTTCCACAACCGTCCCAAGAGTCTTTCGCAAGGAAGCCACCAGCGGACCGATCTCGATACGCCCTTCGATGGAAGCTAATAATGAAGTAGCGACAATGTCCACGGCGGGATTGTCCCAGGCGGTTGTCCATTCGCGGACAGCTAATGCCGCTTCATCGGCGGGTGCAGTCCGTAAGCGCACAACTAAATCACCCAGCACCATCCTGCCATCCGGCCCCACTGCTTGCGCCGCATCATTGAGCGCATCACCCAATGGCTTGCCTTGTGAGAGCAGAGTCTCCACTACACCCAAGCCACGTAAAATATCCTTGGCCTGCTTCAAGCGAAATTCCTGGCGTTTGTCGGAAAGTGTTCCTGCGTACAGCAAGCCACCTGCGATGGCAAACAGGATCGCAGGAAAGACTCCGAGGAATATCCCTCCCGCCAGTCCACCACCGACCCACGCCAGAAACCCATACGCAATCTGGTTGAACGCCAGTCCTGTTCCAGTCTGACGCGCAAACTTCTCTGGATCGAATTTCTTCTTCGGTTGCGCAATGCCCATCGCGCGTGCCATGCCCGCTTCATCCACGGTGCGACGCCAGCCAAAGGCAATCGGGATGGTTGCCAGCGCCAAGGCGCCAATGATTGAAATCAACGTGATCATATTGTTATCTCCATGTAAACCAGAATGCGAGTTCCTGCGCACCACCGTTTGCCAGCCAGACAGCAAAGTAAATTCCCACGACTCCCAACAGGACGGTCAACAACGGATAGACGCCGACCTCGTTCCAAGCAAGATCAATGGGACGCATGGTTGGTCCTGCCGCCTGTGGTTGATAGTGAGGAACAGGATGTTCGCGCTCCATCTTTGGGCGCTGTACCTTTTGTTTGGGCGGAGATGGATCGCCTTCTGTTCTGCGAGTGGCTGCCTGTTGGTTGACATACTGCCGGGTCTGCATTGAATAGCGAAAGCGACGCGTCAACCAGACTTCAGGCGGGACGCGGTCGGGTCCAAGGCGCAGCAGAGCCAGCGCCATGAAGGAGACCAAGACCAGAAAACCGATCACCACCTTTCCGGTGAAAGATAGCGGAAGGAATAAACATAAGACAGCCAGCAAAGCACCGGCGCCAAGAATGCCAAGATCGCGGTCGTTGAACATGGCGTTCCTAGAATGGGGGCTTGGGTTGGAAGTTCTTCAACATCTCACCCAACTGCGGCAGAAAGAGGAAAGCGAACAACACAATGATGACCAGACCGACCACTCCGATGATCGCCATCGAGGTCATGCGGCTGCCGCCGAATGCCATACCCGCTGTGCCTTGCAGAATGAAATATAGGCCGCCGAGTAATGCCACGACGATCAATAGCCCTGCCATGAATGCCCAGGCATCACGGGCAATCGCCAGAATTTGTTCCATGATGGGATCGAACATAAATATCTTCTCCTTTTCGTTATCAACAAGTGCCAAGAAACCAGGCTGCCAATGGAATGGCGGCGCTGGCGAGGATCATGCCAAAGAGCGCTTCACCAGATTCAATGAGTGCATTGGTGAATGAGGATGCACCGCCAATCGAAGCGGACAACATCGTCGTGAATGCCGCTTTCAACATGCGTAAAGCAGCCAGTCCACCGATCAATCCAGAGGCAAGTGTGCCCAATTCACTGATCGGTCCACAACTGCCTCCACCTGGCAGGGTGGACTGCAAAGCGCTCACGATCTGCGGAATTCCAAGGAAGGCAAACAAGCCCAACACCAGAATGGAAATCAGCGCAGATATGGATTCCCACACCCAAAGATTCGCGCCTAATACAGAGGCGGAACTCACGCGCAACATCTGGGCAATACCCGCCAGCAGCGCGAAGGCGACAAATGCGCCTGCCAGGGCAACCCAGGCTTCGCGCAGGAAGGTCAATAAAAGGGATGTGACTTCACTCATGACAATGCCATCGGATTGTGTTTATGGAATTCCGCTTCGAGCGCGGGATAGAAACGTTCGCCCCAGAATTGCATGGGCCAGCGTCGTGCCGGTCCGGTGCGATCTTTGAGGGTTAGGACTTCCAGCGGAGCGCAACCGCAATCGCGGACATCGCCGGTGCGGTTGACCACCAACACACGGTCCGCTTCATAGGGAACTCGTTCGTCGCCCAGGAGAGCAGACAGATCATCGCCATCGTTGAAGCGTTCGGATTTCAAGGCGGCAGCCGCAATGATCGCCCAACCATGATGACGTGCCATCTCGCGTAACGCGGCGGCAGCTTCACCACTGCGGCCCTCCTCATTCATCATGCCAGTTAGCCCAACGACTGGAACACGATTGAGATAATCTACGGCAATCAAAGCAGGTCCTTTGACAGGGAAGGCGTAATCATGGATCAACATGTCTTCCAACGCGCGTACGGTATCCTCACCTGAGTTGAGCGACAGCAATACTGCTTCACTGGCGCGTGCCAGGGCTGCTTCCACAACGGGTTGTGATGGTTGCGTATGAGGTCCACCGGTCATTGCCTCTGTTTGCAGAAACAGGCGAAAACGCAATTCCTCCGGGGTGTGTTCATAACAGCCAATGGCAGATGGAATATGCAAGCAGGCGGACTCGAAGATCATCCGCAGCAGCCAGGAAGTCTTTCCTATTCCTGGCGCTGCGGCGAGCAGGGTCAAGCCGCCGCCCCAGAAGGACAAACCAGCGAAGACACCAAAGGGAGTGTAGGGCTGAGGGTTGCCCAGAGTTCCAGAGCGCGGCATGGGGTCATCTTATTCAATTGTGGAAGGGGGATGTGTGCTCGTGTCGCTATGGAGTCGGTAGGAATAAACGCAATAAGAGATAGACGATCAATCCAAGCAACAGACCTGGCAGGGCAGGGATGTTCCCTTGTTGTCTGCGTATCCAAAGCCTGCGCCAGAGTTCCAATCCCAGAAGAGACAGCAATACGGCAGGTAAAGGAAAAAGACAGGCAAGCCCGCTAATCGCAAGCAAATCTGCCCTGCCAATGATGCCCTTGCGATACCCATATCCGGTGAACAACACTGGCCAGACAGGTGGGTAAAACAACAAGGGTATGGCAAACCAACCGGATAGATTACGGAAGATGCTCCACAGACATGCCAGCAATACGATCCCGGTCTGAATGGGTGTGGCGGGAAATGTCAAAAGGATCGTTCCTAACAGAAAGACTTCAATCCCTGGAACCAGGCGATAGCGCAGGTCGGCATAGCTGAATATGGAAAAGGAGACCAGCGCAAAGGTCTCTGCGAGGGTCATGAGCGATCCTCTTCATCCCTGGAATTTGGCATGAATGTAAGTATCTCTTTCACCCGTGTTGCGTTTCCGATTTCAGAAGCGCGCATCAATGGATCGCGCGCTGTCATGATCTCTTCCGAATGATCCAGGTAGGCTCTGGTCATCTGTGCTGTTTCCTGTGGGTACTGAGCAGCGAAAACATTTGGGTCCATCCCATGTTGAGAGATGTCCGCGGACATGGCTTGAAATCCCTGCTGGAATTCCTGGGGAGAGCCGTTGAAGTTGGATTGAATGGAGGCATTCACCGATGGCGAGAAACCAAAATCATCCGAAGGTGATGAGGGTGGGGCGCCATTGAAGCGTTGCATCCGTTCCCCCAACTCCGCCTGTCGCGCCGCAAGTTCATGTCCATGTGCCAGCGAACGATTATAGGCGGCTGGGGCACGCAATCCCATCGCTTCAAGATTTCCGGCTTGTTGTGTTAATTGTCCCGCCGCATTGAGATGACCCATCGTGACTTCCGCGCCGGTCAGTCCACTCGTGGCAGTAGATGTTGCAGATGCGCCCGCACCTGTCGTGGCTCCTGCCGCGCCAACCGCACCAGCTCCCGCCGCTCCCACACCGCTGGCAGCCAGCATCCCGATGGAAATGATTTGTTGCGCTGCCTTGATCATTCCTCCGAATGCATCCGCTGTGGTGGAGATAGTCATCTTGCCCAGGATGCCTGCCAGTGACAGCAACAATCCGGTTGCACCCCACAGCCAGACGACACGCAGAATGGCGGACAACAACCCCTGCTGACCCATCCAAGTACTGGCTGCCATGCCTGCCTTGAAGACTCCACCTGCCACAATAGGCAGAAGAGCAATCAAGATCACTGCCTTCATCCATAGGGAACGCAGCCAGGTTGCCTGAGGCAACACGCTCGCAATAGCAAGAGGTGGAGCGAGTACAGCAAGAATAAATAGAACGGCATTGGCGGACGCAAACGCAAACAACATCCCGCCGATGGCGAGTAACGAACCGATGGAAAGACCGATGTTGAGCAGGCTGCCCAAGAAGGTTTGATTCGCAAGTCCCAACAATATGGATGTTGCAGTGGTGTTCTCTACAAAACTGACTGCCAAGATACCAGTTTCCCCGATCACTTTTCCAACCATCCACCACCCGAGTCGGACGATCAGATCAAGGAATGGACCGGAGGCAATCGCCAACACACCAGCCGTAACCCAATCCCCGACCACACGCAATCCGCTGTCATCATCACCGAGTAGCCTTCCCCAGTGATACAGCGCCAGTCGTAATAGGAATAAAGCGGGCGCTAATGCCGCCGCAACCGGCAAACTGGATTGTGCCACTGTACTGTAATCGTCTTGGCTGGGAGCCTGTATAATCTCGCCGATCACGCTGGTCCAGCGCGCCACTTCCTCGCTCATGGCGCGCACTTCCTTGTCGGCGGCTTTATCGAAGATGCCCGCCAGGGCTTCGGAGATGGTTTCGGCGGGGAAGATGAGGTGATTGAAGATCTGTGAGATGGTGGTTGTGGTATTTCCTCCACCTCCCGTTGGTGGAGTCGGCGTGACTGTGACCGTCACAATGGGTGTGGGAGTCAGGAGCAGGTTTGCGTTGGAGGCATACACTGGCGTGGCAGACATTGTCAATCCACTCAGGAGCAGGACGGCAAGGAAGATCGTCAGGATGATAAGGATGCGAAGTTTTTTCATAAGTCCTTCAGGGCATGTTGGGAGATATAGTTCCTTGTAAAGCACAATTGCTGGTATCCGCATTGTTTGCAGATCGAAGGTTGCCGCAGGGCGTTCAAGGGTGGATGCGGACCCTTCTTCGCAAGGTTGGACAGGGACTCCACCGTTTTCTCCAAATCCCTATTGGCCAGGAGTTGATCGAAATGCTTCGCTTCGCCGGTCTCCCGATCCAGGGCAACGATGGCAGGCGTGTTGGACCAGGGTTGTTTTCCCAGGGTGGTGCAGCGGCTTAGCAGGGAAAAGCGCAGTTGATCCTGTTCACCATTGGAGACGAGTGAACCAATCTTGGTTTCCGTGACATGTCCCACAGGGATCTGCCAGACCCAGGTATCGAATTGGACAGGCAGACGTACTCCAGGCAGGGTCAGGCAGACTTTCTCCGCATTCAGGCTGTAGCCAGCGTCACGTCCGATCAGCATCGCGGCACGCCAGTCCTGGGAGAGGAACGCCCAGGTGCGAACGTAAATAAACAGGTTGCGCCAATCCCCGCCAAGATGATTGATCGCATTCTGGGAACCATACCGGCGATTCATGGCGATATTCCCGCCGCGAAAGAGGGGCATAAGTTCCGGGGCGCGAAGATTATTATGTTGCCTTCTATATTCCTCCACTTCGCGGATGTAGGTTCGAATTTCCTCGATCAAAGAGTCAAAGTCATACTTGATCAAGAATTCGAGCAGAGTCCCACCGGATGATAGATCTTCGAGGGATTTCCAGACGGGATCGAAGGGCGGGGTAGGGTCGGCGCCCACCAGCCACCAACGTGCAGCAGCGGGACAGAAGGTATAAACCAGCGCAGAAAGGATGGGATTCCCGCGTGCGTTTTTGGGGTTGAGCATGGCAAGGAAGAGATCAGTGTACATGCCAGACCATCAGGAGAAAGGGAATCGTTCGCCAGGCGGCGGGGGATTTCATGCCGGTGAGGGATTGCTTCTGAAAGAATCTCCAGAAGAACTGAATGATGCTGGTGATCAGGAAGGAAAGGAATACAAGCAGGATCAGGGATGGGATATTGGAATCAGGTAAAGCCCAAAGAACTGCCATCCAGAGTTTGACATCCCCGGCGCCCATCCATCCGCTTGCCCAGGCGGAAAGCAGCAGAAAACATGCCAGCCACAAATCCATATGTCCGGGGAAATGCGCGATCATGCCCGCAAGCATCAATGGATAGGTAGCCCAGTTTGGGATGCGCCGGGTGCGCAGGTCATACAAGCTCATAGCCAGAAGATAAAAAAGCAACCAGGTCATTGGTTGTTCATGATATAGAAATAGATGGGTGGGTATGGGGAAAGTGTCGCTTTTGAAAAGTGACAGCCAACCTTGACAATGGATGTTTTGTTGTAATTTGTGTAACCTAACCCATAAGTTTGCCACGGCTGGAAACATAAGTTTGCCGCTTCCAGCCTTTGGTCAATGACAAAAAGTAGCGGGGTGAAGGACGGACTGGAAGGATAATTTTGCCGTAAGTAAATTCTGGAAGCATAATATTGCCAGAAGTAAAGGGCTCATGCTCGGGCGATACCACTATCCTATTCTCTCTATTGTTAATGCATTAAGGAGTTTATTTATGGAAGAGAGTGAATAAGCGAATTGAAACAGAAGCAACTCTCAGATTGGAAAGAAGCGGGATGAAAATTGATGAAATTGTATAACGTAAATCCCATCTCAGAATATTTATGTATTGAAGGATGCCTGTGTTGTTGCCTGAAATAGATACGTGCGACTTTTGCAATCAGGTAAAATTCCCATATCAAAAATGAATTTTCAACCTGGAGGCAGGATGACTGATGCGATTGAATTCAACAAGGTTTTGAAAGAATGGTCAGAGCGGTTTATCAGCCGTTCCATGCGCAATTACATGCGCTTTGTCAAAGCATCAGGATTGTCCCTGTCTCATTTCAGTATCCTGATGCACCTCTATTATCGCGGCCCAAACGATATTTCAGAAATGGGTGGTCATCTGGATATCTCCGTGGCGGCAGCCAGTCAGTTAATAAATAGGTTGGTGGACAAACAATTGGTTGATAGGGCGGAATCCCCCCAGGATAGAAGGGTCAGACAATTAACGCTAACCGCCAAAGGGCGCACCCTGATTGAAAAGGCTATTGAGTTCCGCAACCAATGGATTGAAAGATTGCCCCTGACGCTTTCCGAAAAGCAACTGGAGACAATCTCCGCATCATTAAGGGATTTGGTAACAGCGGAGCACAACCTGGACAGCCAATAGAATCATATCTCCTGCTCCATAATGGAGCAGGAGACGCAAGCCTAATAAGTCAACCCATGTCCAAATGGGAACAACGGATTCTCAGAGTCATACGGCACATCTTCTTTTTGTCTTCGCACAGCCTCCATTGATGCAGGTAATTCAAAGGGGAGTTTCCCTTGAGGCACAAATTTGCCAAAAATTACATCCAGCACTGCCCTGTCGTTTGCGCCAAAGTTCGCCAGTAAGGCAACACTTTGTTCTGCAATCTCAGGGATAACCGACGGACGTTCCAGATAAATATCAACAATCGTGGGGACGCGGCTCATTACGTCTAAAATATGTTCCTTCTCCCTACCTTGGAAATCCAGATCCCCGGCATGGAAATAACTTTCCAATAAACCTTTGCGTTTCTCATACGGAGCATTCAGGCGTAGGATGGCAATATCTGCATTAGCCAGATTATTGACCACCCGTCCATACCGGCTGGCGGTTTCAGGATTAATATTCTCAACATAAATCTTCAACTCACCCTTGAGCGGAAGAATTCCTTCCTCATTTTTCAACAAGACGATGGACTTGCGCTGGGCGAGTTCCCCTACCTTGCGAAATTCGGGGTTGCCAACGGTTTGTTCAGCGATATCAGGATCAACGTAAGGGTTGTCGAATAATCCCAGGCGGAATTTATCTCGCAGCAGGCGGCGAACGGATTGGTCAAGGCGCTCCTCCTTGACCCTGCCACTGCGAACCAGTTCCACAATGACTTTGGGACACGCTTCTCCTCCGAACTGATCCACACCCGCCTCAATCGCCTTTTGAATGCGCCCAGCCGCCGAGAGATGCTCCACCCCCCAGGCTTTGGCAGGAATAATTTCGCGCCCCATCACCTTGACCGGGTTGATGAGCATCCAATCGGTGCAGACCACGCCATCGAAACCATATTTCTCACGTAGTAAGCCGGCAATAACATCTTTGTTAAAACCGAAACCAACTTTCTCAAACGGAAGACCAACCGGCATCCCATAGTAGGGCATGATTTGTGCTGTGCCAGCCTTGAAGGCCGCTTCAAACGGTTTTAAGTGGTATTCAAATCGATTACCCGGATAGACCTGTTCCTTGCCGTAAGGGAAATGCGCATCCTCGCCATCCTTCTGCGGACCCGCGCCCGGGAAGTGCTTGGTCATACAGGCAACGCTTTGCGCTCCCAATTGCTCGCCCTGAAAGCCGCGGATGTAAGCGGCAATCATCTCGGACGCAAGGTTGGCATCTTCGCCAAACGTGCCGTTTGCCCGACCCCAGCGCGGGTCCGTTGCGAGGTCTGCCATTGGGTGCAGGGCCAGGCGAATACCGACTGCCAGGTATTCCTGCCGGGCGATATCGGCGAATTGTTGAACCAATTCAACATCGCGGGCAGCGGCAAGTCCAATCTGCTCAGGGAATTGAGAGAACTTGCCCGCCATCATGCTCGTCGCCGGATTCTGAGTGAAAGCATGGCGGGGATCGGAGGAAATCGTGATGGGGATGCCTAAGCGGGTTTGCTCCGCCAACTTCTGAATACGGTTATACCATTCTGCCATCTGGCGCGGCTCAGCAGTTCGGAGCACGTTGAAGTGATTCATGAGCCGACTGGCGATCAGGTCGGATGACTGCGGCATGGGAATGATGCCGCCTTTCTCCTGCAAAGTGCCGTCATTATTCATGCCGATCATGGTTTGGAACATGATGCCCGCTTTTTCTTCCAGAGTCATCTGTGTCAGAAGATCTTCCACCCGATCTTCAATGGGACGGCGCGGGTCTTCGTAGGGATCAAGCTTTCCGTTCTTGTTCAAATCCCGGAATACGATCCCGTCTTCTCGCAGGAGAGGAGCTTCTCCTCCCAGGAGGGATAGGTTATGTTGGGTGTTAATCTCTGGTTGGATTTCCCGCCTGTAATATACAATATAGACGAGAACAAAAAGCCCGGCGAGTATGATTAATATTTTCATTAACACCTTCTGTTTTTAATATAAAACTAACAGCGAATAATATCATTTTCTATAACGGGATTCTGGTTTCGCATTCCGAGCATATGCTATATTGCGGGAATACCCATCTTGCCCAGCCATCCAGCAGCGCATTTCCTGTAAAAAAGCCAGGGGTGGTTGAGTTCCTTCCCCACAAAAGAAACCAGACTGTCACCTTCCGACATTTTTCACAATAGTGATCAAAACTATTTGAGCAATTCAATGCCTTTGATGCCCACATATCATTAGAAGGTTTTCCGGGCATTATCGTTTTACCCGCAGATACAACTTTCCCTTTATTATGTATGATCATTTTGTGCTCCCTGTGAGCCGATAATATCCTCCAGCCACCTGAGTTGACCTTGAAAGCGATAAAGATAATACTGAAGTAAGAGTTGGCGGGTTTTTTCCCTTTTATCCAATAAAGCCTGCGTCTTTTTTATCCTGCTAATCATTTTATTTACAAACACTCGACGCCTGTTGATAATCTGACGTTGTTTACTTTTTTCCAGGACGTCAAGCGCGTTCACGACCAGTGTGAAGTCTCGTTGTTGTTCCATTAAACTATTGATTTCGATGAGGAGGTAATCCCTCAAAAACTGGCGGCCTGCTTCCGTAATATGATAGATACGTTTGAGATCGCCTGGATTGCGAATCCATTTGATCAGACCCTGACGTTGCAGGCGTTGTATTTCGCGATAAATTCCTTCAGAATTAACTTCTGCCCACTCCAAATTAGATGTGAATTTTCGGTATTCGGACAACTGCTGGGATGTCATCGCCACATGGCTCAGACATCCCAAGATATACAAGGCTTCGTTTGAGATGGGTGTGTACATTACTGTCATCTTTGTATTCCTTGAAAAGCTTTAACAATCGCTGGCAGAACAGTCGCCACATCCGCATGGATAATGACATCAGCAACCTGGTCTAGCAAAGTGGGCGATTGGTTGACGATAACCAGATTTAAGCCTCTCAAATATGCGTTATCAACCAGTGTCGAAGAAGGCCCTCCTGCCAGGGATGTTCCGGCAACCAACAAAATGTCAGAACGACGGATTGCCTGTTGGGCTGCCAGCATTGCCCGAACTGGCAGTTGTTCCCCAGTCAGGATGACGTTTGGCTTCATTGCTCCCCCGCATTCTTTGCAGCGCGGAACGATGCCATCGGATAAAAATTGATCCAGTAGAGGACGAAATGGCTTGACGTTGTAACACTGTATACATGTGGCTTCAGCCAATGAGCCGTGAACTTCGATGACGTTTTTCGAACCGGCCCGCTGGTGCAGCATGTCAGCGTTTTGGGTAATGACAGCCTGAATGATTCCCCTGGCTTCCAGTTCAGCCAAAGCGTAGTGGGCGGCATTTGGTTCGGCAGTGATCATATCCTGGAAGAGAGGCTTCATGCGCTCGTAGAAGGTCCGAGGGTCGCGTCCGAATGCCTGAATGGTGCCAGCCTGCGTCTCGTCCGCTCCGGCAGCCTCCAGGCACGCCCACAGACCTGTCTTCGGACTGCGGAAATCGGGAATGCCGGACGGCGTGGATATTCCCGCGCCTGTGAAGGCGACCGCCGCCCGGCTTTCTGCAAGTAGTTTCGTTGCGTTCTGGATTAGGGAGGCTTCCGCCATCACACTCCTGGTACAGGGTAAAAGCCCAACCCCAGGGTTCCCGGCCCGGCGTGCGTGCCGATCACCGGCCCGGCTTCGGCAATCACCAGTTCTGCGCAATTGAATTTCGCCTTGACCTGTTCCCCAAGTTCACGCGCTTCCACGTCTGCCTCACAATGCAGAACGGCGAAATGGGCTTCTGATGCACCGACTTTTTCTTCCACCAATTCCAGAAGGCGGGCAATCGCGCGCTTGCGCGTACGCACACGTTCCAACGGCTCGATGCGTCCATTCTTGATATAAAGAATGGGTTTGATGCTCAATGCCGATCCCAGGAAAGCCGTTGCGCCGCCAATGCGACCACCCTTTTGCAGGTATTCAAGCGTTTCGACAGTGAAGATCACGTTCATAGACTGCTTGATTTTCTCCAATAGTTGGACGACCTGCTGCGCGTCCTGTCCCTGTGCGGCGGCGCGCGCGGCGGCAATCGCCATCATCCCCAAACCAAGTGTGACGGACTCGGAATCCACTACGTGGACGGGAACGGTCTTGAACTGCTCCTGCGCCATTAACGCGGACTGGAGCGTGGCGCTCATGTGATGGGAAATGACCACCGTCACAATCTCATCCACATCTTCCGCCAGTTTGGTGTAGATGTCAATGAAATCCTGAGCAGTAGGCTGGGCGGTAGTGGGCAGTTTCTTGTTGGCGCGCAGCAGGCGGTAGAATTCCGCCGCATCCAGATTGACGCCAGACAGATAGGTCTCTCCGTTGAATGTCACATAAACAGGCGCGACATCCAGACCATATTCCTTTCCCATAGCGGGGGTTAGGGAAGATGCCCCATCGGTGACAATTGCGACTTTTTGCTTTTTCATGTTTATTTCTCCTTTGGTGAAGTGATATCAATTTTTACGCTTGGCGCGCCAGCCGATGCCGCGCTCAGCGCCTTCGAGCAAGCGGCGGATATTCGGACGCAAAGCCCAGAGCAGGAAAACCTCGGCAATCAGGCAATAGATTGCGTATGGCCATGGGGAGAGTCCCTGCCAGGCTCGTACTGCAAATAGGAGGGCCGCAATGAGAGGGACTGTCATCGTCGTTACAGAGGCATACCCCACGCCAAAATAGATCAATACAATGAACGGGAGCAAGACCAGGACACTACCCGGCCATAAACCCAGCGCGCCGCCCAATGCGGGCGCGCCTCCTGCGCCGCCGCGTAAACGCCATCGCCCATTTTCGCCGCGTTCAGCAAGGAAAATGGAGTAGTTATGGCCCAAAATGGCCATCACAGGCGCAAGGATTTCCATCCAGGCGTTATCTGGAAAAAGCCAGCGAGCCAGCCAGACTGCGCCGGCCCCCTTAAGCACATCCAGGAGCAGCGTCAAGATCGCGATCGCAGGACCTGCGGCGCGCAGCGCGTTCGTCGTTCCCGTCCGTCCGCTTCCGATCCGACGAACATCCTCGCCGGTTGACAGACGGACCAAAAGCAGCCCAAAGGGAATGGAGCCAAGAACATAAGAGACCAGAAAAATGAGAATTGGCATGATCGAGACCTTTACTCCAGCTTCTTTTTGTTTTGAAACCCATACCAGCCATGTCCGTCCAACACAACGGCGTTTACACGTCCCTCGATCTCGCGCGGGTCGGCTTCGGTGCCGGGCAGGTCGTAATGAATGGGCAGGATGTAACGTGCGCCGAAGCGGTTTGCCATTTTGATCAGAGTCTCCTTATAGCGTTTGGGGCCAAAGGGCGTGGTGCGCCAGGGCAGGCACAGAATATCGGGGTGAATGGAAAGTGGCGCTTCGTGCGCGTCGCCAATATGCAACAAGTCTGCTTCATCCTGAACAAGGAAGGAAAGCGGCGTACCGCCGGGGTCGGGCCGCCGCCATCGAAATAGCATATAGAAAAATGTGTAAAGCGGTTGGTTCACCATGCTGTAACCCGCAAGGATTTGGATATTTGCAACCTGCTCACCCGGCGTGACTGGATGCAATCGTTCACGCGGGACCCCGAGGTGGGCCGCGATCTCACAGACATCCGCAGAGGCAAGGACGATTGCATTCGGAACATCAGCCACACGTCCAATATGGTCTTTGTGAGCGTGGGTAATGCAGACGTATTCCACACTCGGTTCAGGGTCGCGGGTGAAGTCGGGATCTATCAATATGTGATGCTTGCCGGTAATTTCAACGCAGGAATGACCAAGATAACGAATTTTCAAAACAGCCTCCATAAAGTGAATTGGCGAAATTTTTCTGCTCTTTTTTAAACGGGTGAAACAATACCGATGAATTATTTAACGCGCCGCCATAACAACACGCTTGCAATCAAAGCCAGCGCCGCGCCAAACAGGAAGGGAGCCGAGGGACCGAACCCCAGCCATTGACCAAATCCCTGCCATAAAAGTCCCGCAAGAAACGAGGCGGGGAGAGCGGTAATTCCAATCGCGGCGTTAAAGAGTCCATAGGCGGCGCCGCGCTGCGCTTCTGGCACAAGGTCGGCGACGAACGCTTTAGCAACGCCTTCTGTGGCAGCGTAGTAAATTCCATACAGTCCGAACATCAACCAGATTTGCCAGCCCGCCCGTGCGAACGCGAATCCCAGATAGACCAGCCCATACACAAGCCAGCCAGCGACGATCAATTTGCGCCGTCCCACTATATCGGAGAGCGCGCCGAACCTGCTGGATAAAATCGTATAGATTGCGGTGAATGTCATCAACATGAATAATGTTTGCAGCACATTCAAGCCGCGTTCCTGCGCGCGTAAAATAATAAATGAATCGGATGAATTCCCAAGCGTGAAGATGACCACAATAAAGAGGAAATTCTTGAAACGGGAATCGAACTCCTTAAAGGAGAAACGCTTCGCGCCTGACCTGCCGCCTGCTCCTCCCAAATCTTTTGCGCCCACCCCTAAAACAATGACCGCCAACACGGCGGGAATGACGCTTGCCAACACCGCAGTTTGAAATGTAGCTCGCGTAATCTGCAATGATCCTGCCTGTGTCAACCAAACGATGAGCGCGGCAATGGCAATGCCTATAAATGCGCCCGCCGTATCCCCCGCTCGATGAAACCCAAAGGCATATCCGCGATTGCTCTCATCCGTACTGGCGGCTACGAGCGCGTCGCGCGGCGCGGCGCGAATGCCCTTGCCTACGCGGTCCGCAAACCGCACGCCCATCACCCATCCCCATGTGTTTGCAAAATAGAGGAACGGTTTGGCAAGGGCGGAGATGGCATACCCGATCACCGCCAGCCACTTGCGCTGACCCAGCCTATCGGACAGCGCGCCTGAATACACCTTGAGCAAACTGGCGGTTGTCTCCGCAACCCCGTCAATCAAACCAATGAACGCCATGCGCACACCCAATACATTGGAAAGAAACAACGGAATGAGATAGACAATCATCTCCGAAGAGATGTCCATGAGAAGAGATGTCGCGGTGACAATCCAAATATTAGGATGTAACTTGCGGAGTTTATTACTCTGTTCCATGAGTTATCTCTACGTGCGCTGGTTTGCCCATACGCCATACAAAAAATGCCAACAGCGCAAGCCCAACCACATAAACAATCCAGTTAAACTCGGAGGGGCGCAATTGGCTGAGTGTTTGCGTATCAGCAGGCAGGGCGGCAAGAGCGTCTGCCATGAAGGTATACAGTACGGTCAGTATGCCGCCAGCCAGAGTAGCCCAATCCATGAATGACGGGAGGAGACGCAGTCCATGTTCATCTTTAATGACCGCCAGCGCGCCAACAATGACCATCAGCAGGGCAATCAAAACAGGCGCAAGCACCGGTCCCCACCACGGCAGCGGCAACAGGAATAGAAGGTCGGGGTCAAATACTGTTTGCGGCCAGCCGATGAAAACCCTGAGCCAGATGTAATAGAAGATGTCCCACACGCCAAAGGCGAAGACGGAAAATCCCAAGCGTGATTGAAATCTCGTTCCCGCCGCCCAACCCACCGTCAGCAGCATGACCAGCGTCGCCAGTTCCCTGCCCAGTTCGATTGCCCCGATTTGCGGGTCGAACGGCGGGACGCTGAGAATGAGGTCGCTGATGCCGTAGAGTTTCCGCAGATAGACGACCACCGCCGATTCCAGGTAAGCCATGGCGACGGCAAACAGTCCAACCCACCAAAGACTTTTTGATTGCATCCCTTCACTACCCATTATCATTCCGGCTGTTCTGATGCCATGCGCGCTGACTGACAATAATCCCCCCTACTTTATGTGGATACTTGGCAGTGATGCCGCTATAAAATTCACGAATTACCTTCATATCCGCCTCAATATTGCCCGTGGTATGCATCACCGGACCCAAACCGCCAACTTTACGCGCGTAATCCAAGTAGCCAAATACAATAGGCACTTGCGCAAGATTGGCAATGTAGTAAAAGCCTGTCCTCCAATGTCCGGATTGACTGCGCGTCCCTTCCGGTGCAATGCCCATTACAATTTGCTCACGTTCCCGTATCGTTTGTGCTGTTTGTTGCACTACATTGTAGCGAGAACTACGGTCAATTGGGATGCCTCCAAGCCGTTTGAAAACGCCTCCAATTGGCCAGGGGAATAGCTCCTTCTTGCCAAACCAGTTAATTTTGAGCCCCAATCCATACATAACTGCCAGGATAAAAGGTAGATCCCAGTTGGAGGTGTGCGGCGCAAGGACCAAAACAAATTTCGGTAGATCTGGCACACTACCTGCCACTTTCCAGCCTGTTACTGCTAGAAAAAGTATGCCCAGTAATGTTTGTATTTTGCGGATTCGAGGAGGGCCAATACCAGATTCGTTCATGCTCTTCTTCACACTTAACTAATCCCTATCTTCCTTCGTCGCAACAGAGATTTTCAGACTGCATGTTTATTTCTCCGTTCCACGGATTTCCATCGCCTCATCCGCGGACCTTGAGCCTGTACCCAGTCCAGTGAACAACTGCGGAGCCTCGACAAAAATCCCGTCGCCGCTAACCGCCAGTGTTTCGTCTGCGAGACGGATTTCACCAACCGCTGTGACCTTTTTCCCGTTCCGCTCGTTGACCCGCGCTGTAACCTTGAAAGGCTGACCCAGCGGCACGGGTTTACGATAGGAGATGTTGAGATTGACCGACGCCACCCGATACCCAGCCAGCCAGACTGCCGCGCCCATGGCTTCATCCAGCAAAGCGGCGGAGGCGCCGCCGTGCGCGAAACCGGGCGGGCCCTGTTGGGCGTCGTTCAGGGTGACTTCGGCAAAGATGGAGTTGTCATCCAGCGCGTACCAGACCACCCCCATTCCTGGCGAATTCGGGGAGCCGCAAACAAAGCAGGAACCATGTTTAGGAAGGGACTGCATTAATCATTACCTCGAAGAATTTTTGTATATGCAGTGCGTTTCGATGATCTATATCAAGTCGCGCTACCGGATAATATTTCTTGTTTTTGAAAGATCTGGCAGGACATTGGCCTGATTTCAACTGTATTGACCAATCACAAAGATCACGTTGGCGGGTATGCCTGGGTTGAGTTTCAAGTCAGCATTGGACTACGACGGGCGTAGACGATTACGAATGTAAAGAACGATGATGTCGACTGCAATGGCGAGCAATGAGCGCAGGAACAGGAACCCGCGATGGATACGCCGAATAAAACGGGGCAGGCGAAAGGGGAAAAGCGAGCGAGGCGGGGAAGCCATAACGTTATTCGCGATCAAATGCTATTTGGTATTTGTAAACGTCACGTCTGCGGGCATGCCGGGTTTGAGTTTCAGATCGGGGTTTGGCACGCTGATCTTGATACCATACACCGTTGCGCGGCGCCCTTCGACGGTCTGCACGTTGCGCGGGGTAAATTCGGCTTTGTCGGATATGTTCACAACCGTGCCAATGAAGGTCTCACCTGGAAAGGAATCAACTGAGATGGATACCTGATCGCCGAGGCGGACTTTGCCGTACTCGGTTTCGGGGATATAAACCACCAGTTCCACTTCCTGGAGATGACCAATGCTCATCACGATACCACCAGGTGCGACAGTTTCGCCTATCTCCAGGTTGCGAATCAGGACGACACCATCCATCGGGGCGCGAATGATGGTTTTCTCAATTTGAACGTCAAGCGTGGCAAGCGCGGCTTGCGCCTGCGCCAGCGCGGCTTCGGCTTGCTGCACACCGGCTTCGGCGGCTTTGACCTGCAAAGACTGGTCACCGCTGAGGAACGAGTTGTAATAGTCCAATGCGCGGTCATAGCGTTCCTGAGCAACCTTGACGCGAGCGCGGGCTTCAAGCACATCTTTGGCTCCCTGCGTCGTCAACAAACGGGTATAGTCAGTTTGAGCAGACTTTAATTCATTCTCCGCCGCGTCATATTGATCCTGGGCGAAGTTTTGCAAATCCTCATTTTCCTGCGCGCTATTCGCCTGGCTGAGAACTTGATCTGCGACGACAAAAGCGGCCTGGGCGTCTGACACGCGCTTTTCAGCGTTCAAAAACTCCTGGGAGGCTACATTTGTTAGCACTTTTTCAAGATTGGCTTTTTCTTTGTCTAAGCCAGTCTTTGCGGCATCTATTTCAAGGTTGGCTGACGCCAATTTTTCTTCTTTGTCGAAATACCAGACAGGCAAGTCGAATTGACTCGGCTGTGAAGCGTTCCAGTTGGAAACGCGGTTTTGTTGATCTTGCAGGCGGGCGTTGTTTAGAACCAGGTCATATTGCGCTTTCGCGCTGCTGACGGCAGATTCTGCCAGTTGAATGGCCGCTTCGGCTTGGGCGCGCTGGGCTTTGAATAGGCTGTCGTCCAGGCGGAATAATTCATCGCCCGCATTTACCTGCGTGCCTTCCTCCACGCTGACCGAAACAACCTGGCCGCCAATCTGCGGCGCGACATTGACTTCAAGCGAGGCAATCGTGCCGGAGGCGTTCAAGTCAGTTGTATCGGCACTGACCAACGTTCCGCAGGCGCTCAACGCCATGCTGAGAATGACCATCAGAGAAACGAACACAAAAGTTTGCTTTTTCATCTTTGAACTCCAATTTAGAGAATTTTTTATCAGACAACCAGATTACAGACGTTTATGGAACATGAACACGCTGGCGAAGAACACAACCACGCTGAACACTGCCATCGGCCAGACCCAGACCCACAGCGTAGCCAGCCCCACGCCTTTTAGCATGATGCCGCGCACAATTTCCAGGAAGTAAGTGACAGGCATCAGGTAGCCGGCGTAATAAGCCACCCAGGGCATGTTATCGCGCGGGTAGAGCAAACCTGCCAGCAGGAAGGATGGCATCATGATGAATGAAGACATATACATGGCTTGCATCTGGGTTTGTGAAATAGTCGAGATCAGCACGCCCAACCCCAACGAGCCGAGCAGGAAGATCAGGCTTAGGATAGCCAGCAGCGTAAGGCTGCCTGCCACTTCCACCCCGAATAAGAACGCGCCCACTCCCACCGTCATGGCGACGTTCAGGAAAGCCACCAGCACGAAAGGCAGAATCTTGCCGAGCATTAATTCCCAGGAACGAACGGGCGTCACGATTAACTGCTCCAGCGTGCCTTGCTCGCGTTCGCGCACGATGGCAAATGCGGTCAGTAACAGGGTTTGGATTTGCAAAATAACCGCCACCAGGCCGGGGATCATAAAGTTCATCTTGCGCAGATTTGGGTTGTATAAATAACGGATGCGCGTGTCAATCGGCAGGCTGATCGTCAAGCCCGCGCCGCCGCGTTCCAGGCGTTGGACGAGTATCTCCTGTGAAGTAGCCTGGCTGACGGTCTCCGCCGCCAGTTGCGCGGTCTGCGCCACCGTCGGGTTGGAACCGTCAATGTAAAACTGCACCGTTCCCGACCCGCCCGTGCTGATCCTGCGCCCGAAATCCTCCGGGATATAAATGCCGGCCTTGACGGTTCCAGCATCCAGCATTTCGAGAATCTCCGCCTCGCTTTGGGCGGTGTGCGTCACTAGGTAAAACCCGCTCACGGTGAATTTTTCCACCAGCGCGCGGCTGGCATCGGTGTGCGATAAATCAGCCACCGCCAGCGGAAGATCCTCCACGTCATTAGCGACCGCATATCCCAGCAACACGAGCATCATCACAGGCATGAAAATGACCAGTCCCAACGTGCGCGGGTCGCGGATGATATGCAGCCATTCTTTGCGAACCATCGTCGCCATGCGGCGAAAACCTTGTCCCATATAAAACTCCTTATTCAATGTCATCCCGCATTTGCGGGCGATCTTCATCTTCCACCAGGGAAACGAACACATCCTCCAGCGAAGGCAGGACGCGCTCGATCCGTTTCACGGCAATGCCATTCGACTGTAAGGCTTTCTCCAGCTCCCGTTTTTCTTTTTCAGCGCCCACCAATACGTGCAGGAGGACGCCATGCACCGCCACATCATGCGCAAAAGGCAGGCCTTTCAGGATTTCCTCGGCGCGTCCGGGTTCACGGCAGTCTATTTCAAATAACGTGCCGCGCATATTTTCCTTGAGCGTATCGGGGTCATCCAGGGCGATTAGTCGCGAGCGATACATCATCCCGATCACATTGCAAAATTCGGCTTCATCCATGTAATGGGTGGTCGCCAGTACGCTCACACCCTGCCCAGCCAGGTTATAGATCATGTCCCAGAACTCGCGCCGCGAGACCGGGTCTACCCCGGCAGTAGGCTCATCCAAAAAGAGCATCGGCGGCTCATGGACAATGGCGCAAGCCAGCGCCAGCCTTTGCCTCCACGCGCCCGAAAGACTGGCAGTCAACTGCTTTTCATGTCCGCGCAGTCCCGCCATCTCGATCAATTCGTTCAGACGCGAAGTGAACTTCTCACGTGGTACGCAGTACAAATTGGCGTAAAAATCCAGGTTCTCATACACAGTCAGGTCGTTGTACAGCGAAAACTTCTGCGACATGTAACCAATGCGTTGCTTGACCTCTTCAGTCTGGCGAGCGACATCAAACCCCATCACCCGCGCCTCGCCCGATGTGGGCGTAAGAATTCCGCATAACATGCGGATGGTGGTTGTCTTGCCCGCGCCATTTGGCCCAAGCAAGCCAAAAATTTCTCCCTTGGGAATTTCAAAACTAACGTGATCCGCGGCGGTAAAATCACCGAACTTTCGCGTTAGTTGAATGACCTCAACGGCTTTTTCTGCGCTCACGATTGCGCCTCCTGTTTTTCAACCAGGTGGATAAAGACATCCTCCATCAAAAGACTTGCTTCACGCAGGATGCTGATCTCCGCCCCGTCTTTTTTTAGTTCCGCTTCGATTCGGGGCATGACTTTAGCCGGGTCGCTGACCGAAAGGCGCAGGCGGTCGCCGACAGCGCGCCAACGGATCACCCCTTCCGTCCGATCTGCCACTGCGCGCAGTGCTCGTCGAGGCTTGGCTTTGACCTCCACGATGCGGAAAGGCAACTGCGCTTCCAATTCGGCTGGCGCGCCGCTGATCAAAACGCGCCCCCGATTAATGATGCTGACCGTATTGCAACGTTCCGCCTCATCCATATATGGCGTGCTGACTAACACTGTCACGCCCTGCTGGATGACTTTTGAAAGCAGCCGCCACAACTCACGCCGTGAGACAGGGTCCACGCCAGTGGTTGGCTCGTCCAACAGCAATATCTTGGGGTCGTGAATCAGGGCGCAAGCCAATGCCAGTTTCTTGCGCATCCCACCGGAGAGATTCTCACTGCGCCGCATCGTAAATTCCGTCAGGCGCGCGAACTCCAGCAATTCATCAATGCGAGTCTTTTGTTTTTGGGCAGACACGCCATTGATGTCGGCAAAGAATTTTAGGTTTTCCATCACGGTCAAGTCGGGATACAAACTAAAGGCTTGCGGCATGTACCCTAACAAAGCCCGCACATCTTCGGATTGTTTCATTACGTCAAAACCCGCCAGTCGAGCGGAACCGGATGTCGGTTCCATCACGGTGGACAGAATGCGGAGGAGTGTGGTTTTTCCCGCACCGTCGGGACCGACCAGTCCATACAGTTGACCGGATTCGACAGTCAGGTCAATCGTATCAATAGCCGGACGGTCCTCTTTTTTTTGCCCTGGATAACGTTTTATAAGTTGAAGAGATTCAATCGCTATACTCATGTCGCCTTTCCAAAAAGACCAAAGAATTAGGCAAAAGTTTTATGCCTTGAAAATTGGAGCAAATACATCTTTCATACTGTCACCCAACCGGCGGCACAGGCGCGGTTCCATATCCATGACAAGAGACTGGTAACGACGGATGTGCTCCAGAAAGAGTTTATTCCATTCCACATCACTATTACTTTCATTTGCCAGTAATCCCAGTGTAAAACCGCCCAACAGCATCAGACCCGAGCGGGTAACCGTGCCCTTCCACTCAATAATCTGAGGCAGGTGTTCAGCCAGAACCCGACGTCCCGTTCCTTTGCCAAGCCGCAGGATAACGATGGTCATGACTTCAATGCAATAGCGAAGAACATCTGGAACATCCGGCGGCACTCGCGCCAGTATTTCCTCTGCCAAAACATGGTCATTAAATCCTCCCCCTCGAATCTTCTCCATGATTTGTGTCTTGATATTTTCCCAGTTGCCTTGGTCAGCATCTCCAGCCAATTCAATGAACAACTGGTGGGCGCGCTCCGTTGGCAGAAAAACCACTTCGGAGCGCCCAACCACCGGTTTATCAGAATCGAGGCGGTATTGGGAAGTCACCAAACCTTTTTCTTCGAGCAGGCGCAGCATGTCGTATGCTGTGAATGGACTGACCCCAATTCTTTCGGCAAGCGCCGAATAATGAATCGGACCATTCAATTCGCGATATAGGTCAAGCAAGCGGTGAACGAAAGTTTCCTGACGGCGGGTGAGTTTCATGGTTATTTTTTCCAAAAAGACCAAAAAGCAGGCAGGATTTTACTCTCTCAAAATGAATACGTCAAGGTGAAATGGATGCGTGATGAAAGTTTGGTGGTGATGTGTTATCCACACGCTCAAGTGCATGGGACAAAAAGCACAAGTACGCCTAGACTCTGCGCTGATTCGATAATCAGCCGTGAACTCCCCACAACTGCCGTGTCAGTTCGAAAATTTCCTCCCGCTGGTGCGGGGAAAGATCAATACGCGGCGAGTTCAGGCGCGAGGTATTACGATTTTCCACAATGAGCAATTTAGCGTCCGCGCTCTGGACGTGCGCGTGCCAGGCGCGGCGCCGCACGTTGTAGAGTTTGAACGGCTCCAGGTTGTGCGCAAACACCCACGTGACTGAATCGTCGCCCTCTCCGAGAAACAGAATACAGCGTCCGCTTAACAACACGAATACCTCATCGCTTTCGTTATGGCGCTGGAATTCGACAAGCTGCTGGGGGGTCAAGTCGGGAGCAAAACTTAGGATCGCGACGCGCCAGCAATCAGAATCTATCAGCGGCTGGAAGCCAGGCTTCTGCGTTTCATGGATTTCAAGTAGGGAGGTTGGAATGGAATTATTCATGGTTTTCAATGTTTCTCTTTTTTTCTTGACAGGGTACAGAAATTATGATAATTTAATGACAACGTTGTCAGTAAACGTTGTCATTCATATTGTAACAAGTATCCATAGGTGTGCCAATGGTAACAATCAAAGATGTAGCTAGGCTTTCGGGCGTTTCCATCAAGACGGTTTCCAGAGTGGTAAATAACCTGGCAGAAATCTCTCCCGAAACCCGGAAAAAAGTCCAACAGGCAATTTTAGAGTTAGGCTATCAGCCGAATACAACCGCGCGCAATCTGGTCAACGGGCAAACCAACACGGTTGGCGTGATCATTCCCCACTCTGCAGATTACATTTTTACGCACCCATTCTTTACACAAGTATTGCAAGGCATTGCCGAAGAGCTCAGTGCGAACAATTTTAATTTGCTCCTCCATCTTGCCCACGATAAAGCGCCGTACGCAAGCCTATACTCTCAGCGAAAAGTGGATGGGCTGATTCTGATGAGCATCCCGATCGGGGACCCCAATCTTCAGGGGCTGGAGGAGAATGGTGTGCCCTGCGTTTGTACCTGCCGCATTTCTGAGACGAACAATTCGACCAGTTGGGTGGATGCGGATTTTGCAGGCGGCGTCGAACAGGCGATCGAACATTTAATCTCGCTTAGGCATCGCCGCATCGCGCTTCTGGCAGGACCAATGAGTCTGGTCTCTGTGCGCTTACGCGCGCTGGGATACCGTAATGCGCTGCAAAAACACGGACTTCCTGCGGCAGACGGGTATATCCTGGAAGGAGATTTCACTTCGGAATCGGGGCATGCGCTGGCAGCCAAAGCCATGAAAGACCCCAATCCCCCCAGCGCCCTCATCTGTGGCGACGATATGATGGCGTTTGGCGCGATGCAGGCTTTGAAGGAACTGGGGTATGGCGTGCCTGAAGATGTTTCCGTCATTGGGTTCGACGATATCAGCCTGGCGCGCTTTTCCAGCCCGCCGCTGACAACGATTCGGCAGGATACCTACGAAAAAGGACGAAAGGCCGCCGAGACTCTACTGGCTTTCATGCGAGACAAGCAAAACGCGACCCCAAGGCAAATTATGTTGGAGACATCCCTCATTACCAGGAACTCCACGGCGTCTGCGAAAAATTGATCAACCGCGCGTTCGAGAAAGGAGGCTTTCCCAAGCCGAATGTTATAAGTCGTGTTCCCGCTTCACAATAATTTCAAACTAAAAGGAGAGAATCCCATGAACGTCCATTTGATGAAAAAGGCGCAAGGCGGTCTTTTTTTGACCCTTAGCCTGCTGGTTGTTTTCTCGTTCCTGCTTGCCGCTTGCGGACCCGCTGCAACGACAGAAGCGCCGGCGCCCACCCAGGCGGCAACCGAAGAATCTCCCACAGAGGCTGCGGCTCCCACCGCGACGGAAGAGCCCAAGCCCCTGCCCCCCATTACCATCCTCATCAACGAATCACCCTGGCTGGCGGGCTTCGAAGCGCTGGTCAACAAATATGTGGAAGAGACCGGCAACCAAGTCAATTTGAACCGCACACCTTTCCCCGGCATGTTGGAGAAGTCGCGCAACGCGGTGCAAGCCTCGGAGAGCGAGTTCGACATCCTCACGTTGAACGAGCAGTGGTACATGCAGTTCTATGCCGACGGGCTGGTGACACCCATCAAGGAAATTGACCCGAACTTCGAACTCGACCCGCAGGTCATCGAATACGAGTGGGCCACCCGCTGGGATCCAGAATTAGGCTATTCTTCTGAGAACGGCGAGATCTACGGCCTGCCAATCAACGGTAATATTATGCTCTTCTTCTACCGTAAGGACCTGTTTGAGGCAAGGGGACTTGCCGCTCCGCAGACCTGGGCAGATGTGGAAGCCGCAGCAGAGGCTCTTCAGGACGCCCCCAATATGTACGGCTATGTCATTCGCACCAACCCGCCCAACTGGGAGTTCCAAGGTTTCCTGGCTGGCTATGGTGGCAAATTGATCACATTGGACGAGAAAACCGGCGAATGGGAAGTCACTATTAACCAAGAAGCTGGACAGAAAGCGTTGGCTACCTGGTTGAAACTGGGAACAACATACGGGCCGCCTAACTATGCTGACATTGGTCAGCCAGATATGGCCAGCTTGATGATGGCTGGTAATGCGGCGCAATTTGTCCTGGTGGGCGCCTCTGCCTCTGATTTTGACAACGCAGAGAAATCTTTCGTCGTAGGCAATGTAGGCGCAACCGTTTTACCCGGCGAGATGGCTGGCTCAAACGCTACCATGTCCGGTATCTGGGTGATGGGTGTTCCACACAACCTGCCTGATGAACGCAAACAAGCCGCACTTGCCTTCCTGAACTGGGCATTGACCAAGGATGCGCAGTTGTTCTACGCGCAGGCTGGCGCCATTCCGGTGCGCCAGGACGTGTACGAGGAAATGTCAAGCGACCCAACGCGGGGCTGGTGGATGAAAGCCATGGCAGACAGCACGCCCTTCATCCATGCCCAGCCGCGCCTGGCCGAGACGCCCCAGATCATTGAGGTTGTTGACCGCCGCCTAAAGCAGGCGGTGGCTGGCGAAATCACGGCGGAACAGGCCCTTGCGGAAGCCGCAAAGGAAATTCACAAAATCCTGACGGACGCGGGTTACAAGGTCAAGCCGCTGGCTGAGTAGTTGCAAAGGGGGGGATGGACAAACCATCCGTCCCCCCTCTTTTTATCATTTTGGAGAACTCATGCAGTCTTCCCTCGATTCCTCCCACCCCCAAAAACCGCCGAATCTGCCTCTGCGCCTGGGCAATTTTGTAGACCGCACCTTTCAGTATTGGACTGTCGCGCCGCTGGTTATAGTCCTACTCCTGCTGGTGGCATATCCCACCCTTCAACTACTCCGCATGAGCGTTTCGGAGGTGGATATTGTCAAAGGGGAGGTGGTGTGGGAAGTTGTCGGCTTGAAACACCTGGAAACGGCGTTGCAAGACCAGCTCGTGCCGATAGCGTTGCGGAATACCCTCGTCTTTGTCGTAGCGGTGGTTGTCATCGAGACGTTTCTGGCGTTGGTCATTTCCATCCTGGTTAGCCGCAGCAAACATCTGGTTGGTTTATATCGTACCGTGCTGCTTATCCCGCTGTTGGTTCCGCCCATCGCCATCGGCACCATGTGGCGGCTGATGTATGACTACAATTACGGCTTTATTAACCAGGCGTTGAAATTATTTGGCGTTATCGCCGTCCCCACATGGACCGCTGACCCGCAACTGGCAATGCCTTCTGTGGTTCTGGTGGATTTATGGCACTGGACCAGTTTTATGTTCCTCATTCTTCTGGCGGGGTTGGAATCCATGCCGCAGGAGGTTAACGAAGCCGCGCGCGTGGACGGCGCCTCCGAATTTCAGATCCTGCGCTACATCACCCTTCCGCTCCTGCGCCCGACCCTGATTACGGCAATCATGCTGCGAACCATTTTTGCCTTTAAGGTCTTCGATGAAATTTTCCTGTTGACCGGCGGCGGACCTGGCACCGCGACCGAGGTCATCAGTTTATACATCTACGATGTATTTTCGGGTCAGTTCAGATTGGGGTACGCCTCTTTCCTGGCATTGGGGCTGTCTGTCATTATCTCGGTCTTTGTCATTTCCTATCGGCGTCTCGGACGACGCGCCGCATAAACCATGAGGAAACATTCATCCATGAAAAAATTTTCAATGGAACCATTTTTTCGGCATGGCTTTCTGATGCTGGTGGTCGCCTTCACCCTGATCCCGATTTTTTTTACACTGGCGACCTCGCTTAAATTGTTTCGCGACATTATCTCCGGTTCACTGTGGTTTACGCCCACACTGGTCAACTACCAGAGGTTATTCGATCCCGCCCAAAGTAATTTTTTGCGTCTGACTGCCAACAGCCTGATCATCGCTACTGGAACAATGGCCATTGTGTTGGTGATTGCCAGCCTGGCGGCGTACAGCCTGAGCCGTTTCCCCTGGCGTCCCTTGTGGAGCGGACTCCTGCTTGGAACCATTCTGTTCATTCACATGCTTCCGCCAGTTACGTTCCTCGGTCCGTTTTATTTGATCGCCCGTTCCCTCAATATTTATGATACGGTACTGGCGGTTATGATGGGACAAATTGTTTTGAACCTGCCCACCGCCACCTGGATTTTGCTGGACTTCTTCGCGGATATCCCCAAAGAATTGGAGGAAGCCGCCATGGTGGACGGCGCCAACCGCTTCCAATCCCTGACCCAGGTGCTGATCCCGATTATTCAGCCGGGGATTGCCGCTGCGGGTGCGCTGGCGTTCATCTTCTCCTGGCGCGATTTTCTCTTTGCGCTCACGTTGACCAGCACGCCGCGCGGCATGACCATCCCGGTCGGTATCGCCGGCTTTGTGACCGAATACAGCATCCGCTACGGAGAAATGGCAGCCGGCGCATTCTTCGCCATGGTCCCCGCCCTGCTGATGGTGGCTTTTGCCCAGCGTTATATCATCAAAGGACTTACCCTCGGTGCCTTGAAAGGGTAATTCGTCTGTGACAGATTCCAACCCCGCTCCCGAAAAGAATACGCCTCCGCCGGACGAATCGGTCTGGTCTTATCGCGGCTATCACCTGCGTTCGTCCGAGTTTACAACGGCGATGGTGCATTTTTACCGCGCCGAGATTCAGCGTTCCAACACCTGGCGGATGCGCCTGGACAACACCACCAACTGGGCGGTCATCACTACCAGTGCGGCCGTCTCGTTTGCCTTATCTTCGCCTCAAAATCATTATGGCGTGATCATCCTGAACAGCCTGCTGGTGACGATCTTCCTTTGGATCGAAGCGCGCCGTTATCGTTATTATGAACTATGGAGTCTCCGCACCCGCCTGATGGAGACGGATTTCTTCGCCGCCATGCTCGTTCCACCTTTTACGCCTCACCCGGAATGGGCGGAAAACCTGGCGGAATCTTTACTCACTCCTGAATTTCCAATCAGCATGTGGGAAGCCTTCGGGCGGCGTTTCCGCCGCAATTACTTCTGGATATTCATGGTGTTAAATGCGGCTTGGGCATTCAAAATCTACCTGCACCCCACCCCCGCCCTCACTTGGGCAGATTTTGTCAGCCGTGTGTCAATAGGCAGTATCTCCGGCGAGGTGATGATTACGCTGGGGTTGGTCTTCAACAGTCTATTAATCTTAGCGGGCATTCTCACTGCCGGGCTGACGCAAGCCAGCGGCGAAGTGCTGCCGAAATTCGAGGGGATGCCGGTCTTCCGCGGACTGTGGCGCAGTATGGAAGTCCACGAAGAGCATAATCATCATCCTGAAAAAACAGAAACAAGCTCGCCGCGTCGCCGACGGCAGCAGTTGCTGGCCATAATTATCACCACCAAGCCGCGCGAAGTCGCCGACCAGATTATCAAGGAAATGCGGCGCGGAGCCACCTCCCTGCATGGGCAGGGGATGTACTCCAATACAGAACGCGAAGTGCTTCTGGTTGCTCTGACCGTAACCGAGACTGCCCACCTCAAGGCTCTGGTGCAGGCGCAGGATTCCGGCGCTTTTGTCATTGTGATGCCAGCCCAGGAAGTACTGGGACGTGGCTTTAAACCCCTGAAAATGTAATCACAGAAAGGATGCTTGTGGACCTAAAATCCCTGACCATGCCAGGCGCAGAGCCGTTTCTGTTTCCCGGCGATTCCAAACGCAATGGCGTTTTGCTGATTCACGGTTTTACCGGCTCTCCCGCCGCCATGCGCGGACTCGGAAAATATTTGAACGAAACGCAAGGCTACACCACGCTTGGCATCCGCCTGCCCGGACATGGCACGCAGGTGGACGACCTGCGCCGCCCCACCTGGCGCGACTGGTTGGTCGCTGTAGAGGACGGCTTGAATCTATTGCGAGGTATGAGCGATCGAATTTATGTCGCCGGTCTCTCCATGGGCGGAGTCCTAACCCTGATCGCGGGCAACCGCTATGAAGTCCATGGTGTGGCGGCGCTATCCACGCCCTACGGGTTGACCGGCGACTGGCGCGTCCGCTTCATGCGGCCCCTCAGCCTGTTCGTTCCAAAATTCAAAAAACCTGCCGCGGTGGGCAATCGCGCCGAAACTTCCTACGCCTATTTTGTCCCTCATGCCATCGCCGAAGCCGCAGAGCTGGCGAAACTCATGCAGACTGGGCTGCCGAAAATCAACGTGCCTGTGCTGTTGATCCAGTCGCACGGCGACAAGGTGATCGAACCCAACGCATTGGATTTGTTGAGCGAGCGTCTGGTCACGCCGCACAAGGAAACGCTCTGGCTCGAAAAAAGCGGACACGTGATCACGTTGGATCAAGAACGTGAAATCGTGTATCGCAAAGTAGCCGACTTTTTTACCACCAGACCTAAAGGTTTTTGAAACCTTCAGGGTCTTTAACAAAAGGAGAATGACATGACCGCACAAACGCAAGAACTGCCCGCCGCCGATGTTCCTGCTGTCAAGGGACGCTGGCGCAATGTGGTAACGCTGGCCTTCGCCGGCATCGTGGACGCTGGCGAAGACCAGGCGATGTCTTCCATGTTCCCCGCCATTCGCACTTCATTGAACATGACCACCGCCAACCTCGGCACGATCACCAGCCTGGGCAAGGTGATGGAGATGATCTTCGGTCCGATCTGGGGCGTTTTGGCGGACCGCTACAGCCGCAAGCGCATCCTGATCATCGGCGCCGGTCTGTGGGGGTTGTGGACTCTGCTGATTGGTTTTTCCGCCAGTTACGAAATGCTGCTGGCGTTGCGCGTGGTCGCCGCCATTGGGTTGGTGGCGCTGGGCTCGCCGATGAACTCCATGCTCACCGACCTGTTCCCGCAAAAGGAACGCGGCAAGGTCTTCGGCATTATGCGCATGATTTCCTCGCTGGCGGTTATTGTCAGCATCCTGTTCTTTGGGCGTATGGCAGAAATTCCCGAAACGGGCTGGCGCATCGGCTTCATTACCTTCGGCGCGTTGAGCATGTTGAGCGGTCTGTTCTTCGCCCTCTTCCTGACCGAACCGCCGCGCGGCGGCGCGGAAGCCGCCATTTATGACATGGCGGAGAAGTCGGAAAAAAAGTATGCCTTTTCCTGGCAGAGCGTGGCCTCCATCTTTCGCGTGCCGACCAACCTGCTGCTTATTTTTGAAAAGATTTTCGGTGTGCCAGTACAGATTACCATATTAACCTTCGCTGTTACCTGGCTGGTGGATGAACGCGGCTTCCGTCCCGGACAAGCCACCACCGTGCTAACTGGAATTATCATCGGTTCGGCGCTCAGTACATTGATTGGCGGTCTGTTGGGGGATTGGGCAGAGCGCAAAAATCCGCGCTTCGGACGGTTGTTCGTGGCGCAGGGATCGCGCGCCATGATGGCGCTGCTGGGGTATTTCTTCTTCCAGCAGGTATCGGGCAGCATGATGAACTTCTTTGTGTTTGCCCTGCTGTTTGGTTTATTCATGGATATGGCATTTCCCGCCGCCATTGCCCCAATGATCGCCGCTATCAACGCGCCCGAACAACGCAGCACCGCCTACGCCGTCAACCGCCTTGCCAACGGCTTGATTCAGGCTGCTGTAGCTGCCATTGTCGGCATTGTTGGCAACCAGATTACGCTCACCAACCTGTTCTTCTGGGCAGTGACCGTTTCGCTCACGTTGAGCGTGATCTTCTGGTTCGCTTTCTATCCGTTTTACCACCGCGACTGCATGGCGCTGAATGACCTGCTGGAAAAACGCAAGGCAGAACTTGTGGGGTAGGAATGGCAGTTCGGATTGCTGACCCCGCACATCTTGGAGGCGGACACCTTGACCCGCGCCTCCGCCTCCTGCTTCGGCTGGCTCCCGTCTCCCAGCCTGCGGCTCCAGGCGTGGACGAAGAGCGGGCGCGTGAACGAGAATCCCGTTCCGGACTGAGGCGTCTTTTCGTCCGCCGCGTGGGGATGAAGCGCATCGAAGACCGCTTAATCCCCGCTCAGGGCTGGGCGATTCCCATCCGCATTTATACGCCCGCTGAGTCAGCGCCTATGCCAATTCTGATTTTTTTGCACGGCGGCGGCTGGGCGCTCGGTGACTTGGAACAGTCCGACCCGTTCTGCCGCCAGTTGGCAAAGCGCGGACAATGTGTGGTAATTTCTGTAGATTACCGTCTCGCTCCCGAACATAAATTCCCCGCCGCGCTGGAAGATGCTCTCGCTATCCTGGATTGGGCGGCGGAACACGCCCCTGAACTCGGCGGGGACTCTGCCCGTCTCGGCGTAGTGGGCGGCAGCGCTGGCGGCACGTTGGCAACTGCCGCTTGTCTGGCAGCGAGACAGCATGACCATCCCGCGATTGCTTTTCAAATCCTGTTCAACCCCGTGACCAATCTCGCTCAAATGGATACAGAGTCCCACCGCCAATTCGGAATGCAAGGATATGGCATCACCACTCTCACGTTGGAAAAGCGGCGCGGACAATATCTCAACACGCAGGAGGAACGTTTCGATCCGCGCGTCTCGCCCCTGCTGGCGGATGACTTGCGCGGTCTACCGCCTGTCTTGATCCTGACCGCTGAATTTGATCCGTTGCGCGATGAGGCGGAGCAGTATGCCGCAAGGCTGGAACAGGCAGGCGTCGCGGCACATTGCGTGCGTTATCAGGGCGCGATTCACGGATTTTTTAATTTTGTTGGTTTCCTTCCTCAAGCCACATCCGCGCTTGAAGAAGCTGTATTTTTTCTTCATTCAGTTGCCATAAGCAAAACGTCCCGAAGGTTTCCTTGAAAACACTGTTTCGCCAATCAAACCTTTGGGACGGCACTTAACGTCATTTATTCAACAAGCCTTTCATTCCTTTGGGAGAAACACATCAACGTGACCGCCCATCCCAATATCGTCATCATTATTGCCGACGACCTGCGCGCGGATGCGCTGGAGAATCCGCTTGTACGCGCGCCGCATCTCACCGCGCTGCGGAAGGACGGCGTGACCTTCACGCAAAACTACGCCGCCAACCCGGTCTGCGCGCCTTCGCGCATGGCAAACTTTACGGGACTGTATCCACAGGTCAACGGGCATCGCTCGCTGTATCAGTTGCTGCGCCCGCACGAAGAAAATCTGTTTAAGATTCTGAAAGAGAACGGCTACGAGACCGTCATGGCGGGCAAGAACGACCTGATGACCACGCCCAGCCTGCGCGCCAGTTTTCGGCGGCGGCTGGCGGGTCCGCAGAGCGTTCAGATAAAATTAATGCGCCAGCGTCTGCGTCCTTTGAAGTTACGTAAAAAATTGAAAATGCTGGCGCTGGCGTTTCGCTTGTTTGTGGTGGAGCGCAAGCCGTTGAGCGGCTTATTCGGCGACGAGCGCTTGCAAGAATTCGCGGATATGCTGCCTGCGGCGCACAGTCCCTATTCGCGTGGACATCACCTGCACCATTCGTTTTACTTCGGAAAGGCGGAACCCGCCTCCCCTGCCGCGCAGATGGAACCGCTGATTTTCGAGTCCGCCGCGCGCTGGCTGGCTTCTGTGCCGCGCCAGCCCTTCTGTCTTTATATTGCCGCCACCTTGCCACACACGCCGTATCAAGTGGAAGAGCCGTACTTCTCGATGTATGAGCGCGCCGCCATCGCTGATCCCATTCCTGCGCGGCTGGACGATAAGCCGCATTTTATGCGCGAACTGTATTCGCGCTACGATCTGGCGCAATTGACTCCTGAAGACTTGCGCGAACTGCGCGCCACCTACTACGGCATGGTCACAAAACTGGACGAGCAGGTGGGGCGTATCGTTGCCGCACTCAAGGCGCAGGGACTGTACGACGATGCGCTCATTCTCTTCCTCAGCGATCACGGCGATTATGTTGGTGATTACGGATTAGTGGAAAAGTGGCCAACGGGCTTTCAGGATGATTTACTGCGCGCGCCGCTGATCGTCAAATATCCCGCCGACGCTCACGCAGGTCAGCGCGTGGACGGTTTCACCCAGTCGCTCGATCTTTTTCCCACCGTGTTGGAGCAGGCGGGTATTCAAACGCCCTACACTCACTTTGGTCTGTCGCTCACTTCCGTGATGGAAGGCTTTACGGAAAGGGATGCGGTCTACGCGGTGGGTGGTTACGATCCGCGCGAACCGCAAGCCTTCGAGGCGGGCATTCAATCTGACGATGACCCGTTGATGGGACATTACTTCGAGAAACTTAAACTTCAGCAGGATGACCCCACCACGGTGGCGCGCGCCGCTATGCTCCGCACCCGCGAGTGGAAACTGATCATCCGCAGCGCTGGAAAGGAAGAACTGTACGACCTGAAAAATGACCCGCAGGAATTGTATAATCGCATTGACGACCCAGCCTTGCCGGAAGTTCGTAACGACTTGCGGGAACGTTTGTTACACTGGTATCTGCGCGCCAGCGATAATCCGCACTGGGAACATGAACGCAGTATTTGAGAAAAAATATGACCGCCATCCCCCTCCCTCCCGCTTTTCATGTAATGACCAAGCCGCGCGGCGCGATCTGTAATTTGGATTGCGAATATTGTTTTTATCTCCGCAAGGAAGACCTGTACCAAGGCAGTTCCTTCCGTATGGGGGACGAGACGCTGGAAAGTTACGTTCGCCAGTACATCGCCGCCCAGCGCGCGCCTGAAGTCAACTTTGCCTGGCAGGGCGGCGAGCCGACCCTGATGGGGCTGGATTTCTTCCGCAAAGCCGTGGCGTACCAGCGGAAATACGCCCGTCCCGGCATGAGAATCGAAAACGCCCTGCAAACTAACGGCACGCTTCTGGACGACGAGTGGTGCCGCTTCTTCGCCGAGAATCGCTTCCTAATCGGGATCAGCCTCGACGGTCCGCGTGAAGCGCATGATCTGTATCGCAAGGACAAGGGCGGCGCGCCCACCTTTGACCGCGTCCTGCGCGCTGTTGAACTACTCAAAAAGCATAAGGTGGATTTCAACGTCCTGACCTGCGTCAGCGCCGCCAACGTCCACCAGCCGCTGGAGGTGTACCGTTTCCTGCGCGACGAGATCGGCGCGCAGTTCATCCAGTTCATCCCCATCGTCGAGCGCGATAACGGGACAGGCTTCCAGGAAGGGACGGCGCTCACCCCGCGCTCCATCACGGGAAAACAATACGGCGATTTTCTCATCGCCATTTTCGATGAATGGGTGCGCCGTGATGTGGGCATGGTCTTCGTGCAGATGTTCGACACGGCGCTGGGACGCTGGCTGGGCGCGCCCGGCGGCTTGTGCGTGTTTCAGGAGACCTGCGGGCTGGCGCTGGCGATGGAACACAACGGCGACCTGTATTCCTGCGACCATTTTGTGGAACCGCGTCACCGCCTGGGAAATTTACTCGAAACGCCGCTGGCGGAAATGGCGGGAAGTATGCAGCAGCGAAAATTCGGGCTGGATAAAAAAGCCTCCCTGCCGCGCTATTGCCGCGAATGCCCCGTCCTGTTTGCCTGCAACGGCGGCTGTCCCAAAGATCGCACCGACCTCACGCCCGATGGCGAAGCGGGACTGAACCATCTCTGTGATGGGTTCAAAGCCTTTTTCACCCACATTGACCAGCCCATGCGACAGATGGCGGGCTTGCTCCGCCAGCGCCGTCCCGCGGCTGAAATCATGAAAATTCAAATTTCAAAGGAAAAACCATGAACACCATCTTCATCATCATTGACACCCTGCGCCGCGACCACCTCGGCTGTTATGGCAACGACTGGATTCAAACCCCCAACCTCGACGCGCTGGCGCGCAAGAGCGTCGTCTTCGAGAACGCCTATCTCGGCTCCTACCCGTGTATGCCCGCCCGCCGCGATATGTGGACGGGACGCTTCGAGTTCCCCTGGCGCGGCTGGGGTCCGCTCGAAACCACCGACCCCGACATTGCCAAAATCGTCACCCAAAACGGGCATACCAGCATGGTCATCAGCGACCACTACCACATGTGGGAGCGCGGCTCTGGCAATTACTTCTTCAATTTCTCCGGGGCGGAATTTATTCGCGGGCAGGAAAACGACCTGTGGATTACCGATCCCGACATCCCCGTTGAATTCCCTGGCGACCCCGAACGCATGGCGCGTCACGCCCTGCGACCTGGCTCCTTTGCGCGTTACAAACGCAACACCGCCCACTTCCGTGTGGAACAGGATTACTTCGCCCCGCAGGTCTTCCGCAAAGCCTCCGAATGGGTCGAGCGCAACCGCGCCCAAAAAGATTTCTTCCTCATGTTGGAAGTTTTCGACCCGCATGAACCCTTTGACCCGCCCTACCCCTACGACGAAATGTACAACCCCGGTTATACCGGCAACCGTTTCATCTGGCCCACCTATGGTAAATCCGACCTGTACAGCGAAGAGGAACTCAAGGAAATCCGCGCCCTGTATGCAGGCGAAGTCACAATGGTGGATCGCTGGCTCGGACACCTGCTCGACACGGTGGAACACCTCGGCTTGATGGACGACACCATGATTATCGCCGCCACCGACCACGGGCATCTCTTCGGCGAACACGGCATGATTGGCAAGCCCTGGTCAGACCTAGGGGATTCAAATATGTATCAGGAACTTGCGCACGTTCCGTTGCTGATCTACCACCCCAACGGACAAAAGGGCAAGCGTGTATCGCATCTGGTTCAACCGGTGGACTTGTTCGCCACCGTTCTGGACGGATTCAACATTCCGCTTCCTGCCGGGACGCATGGGCTGAGTCTGCTCCCATACATTCTCCACGCAGACGAAGGCGCACCCATCCGCCAGACGGCTGTCTTCGGACGCTACGGCGAAGCCATGAACATCACTGACGGTGAGTGGACGCTCTACGTCTGGCCCCCCACAGAAAAGAACGAACCTCTCAACTGGTACTCTCCCCTACCGCCCCAATTCGGCGACGTGCGTGTCAATGACGACTTCGACGGGGTTCACTACTCCGCCCGCGTCACCCGCGGACCGATGTCCAGCACGCTCTACAACGTCAAGGACGACCCGCAGCAGGAGCATAATCTTTTCGCCGAGCGCCCCGAAATCGTAGAACGACTCAAAACCAGCCTGCGCGAATTCCTGACCTCCATTAACGCCCCGCGCGAACAACTCATCCGCCTGGGGTTGGAAGACGCCGCTCCGCCTTTGTAAAATACGGTTGGATTTATCCAAACCTGCGGGATGGTTATTGAATGATGCGCTTGATCTATCCCAATGAGCAGACAGTCATTACAGTTGTTTATCCAGCCAGTCTTTGATCGCGCCCAGCGACTCGGCGGTGATAGTATGATCCATGTGGAAGTTGCGGTATTCCAAATCTACGCCGTAACGCAGGATGAAGTCGCGGGATTGATGCGACCATTCGAGCGGCATACTCGAATCTTCATAGCCGTGCGTCATCACCACAGGCTTGCCTTTTACGCCCGCTTCATCCACCTGCAGACCCGATTGCATGGGAACATAACCCGACTGCGCGACGACTCCCGCGATGCGATGCGGACGGGTGAGCAGGAAGGACATCGAAATCATACTGCCCTGACTGAAACCCATCAGAAAAAATTTCTGCGGGTCAATCGGATAAGTTGCCAGCAGTTCGGTAATGAAGTTATCGATCCGTGCTAGCGCGGCGGCGAGAATGACAGGGTCGGGCTTGCCAAATTGCGTGACTGTGTACCAGTCATAAGCGCCGGGGGCGAAGTCGACGGGTCCGCGCCCGCTGACCCAGAGCAGATTATCCTGCAAAGAATCCGAGAGTCCAATTAAGTCGCGCTCGTTGCTGCCGTGTCCATGCAGGGCAAAGATGGCGGGATAGCGCGTCTCCTTGTCGGCGGGATTGTAGCCAGCAGGGAAACGAGTGAGATGATAAATCGAAAGGTTCGTGCGTTCTTCAACAGGGATTTGATTCATGGGAAACTCCTAAATTGTTTTATTATTCCGTCCCGAAGGGTTGATTGGCGAAATAAGGTTTTCAAGGAAACCTTCCGGACGTTCGTATAAGGCAAGTTACAAAAATCTACGCCGATATTCGGCTTCGAATTTCCTTGCGGACAACAGGCGCGACCTTCGTTCCGAGTAGTTCAATCGAGCGCATGAGTTCTTTGTGCTGAACTGTGCCAATATCCATCTGGAGCAACAGGCGGTTGTAATGCAGAATGTTTTGCTGATAGAGAATCTTTTCGATAACCTCATCAGGGTTGCCGACGTAATCAGAGCCGCGCAGACCGCGGGAGTCTTCGAACTCATTGCGTGTCAATCCGCGAAAGCCGCGCTCGCGTCCCAGTTTATCCATCATCGCATGCAGGGCTGGGAAGTAATCATCTGCCGCGTTTTGCGAATCATCCCCGATGAAGCCGCGCGAATTGACGCTCAACTGCAATTTGGCAGAATCGTGTCCAGCCTGCTGCCAGGCTTGTTTGTGCAAGTCCGCCAACGGGGCGAAACGTTCGGGCATTCCGCCGATGATGCCCAGCGCCATCGGCAAGCCCAATGCCCCCGCGCGCGCAGCGGATTCGGGCGTGCCTCCCACCCCAATCCAAATCGGAATTTCGCGTTGCAACGGGCGCGGATAGACGCCCAGATTGTTTAGGGCGGGACGATGCCTGCCGCGCCATGAAACGATTTCCGATGCGCGCAGTTTCAACAGCAGGTCCAGTTTTTCAATGAACAGCGAGTCGTAATCCTTCAAGTCATAGCCGAACAGGGGAAAGGACTCGATGAACGCGCCACGCCCCGCCATGATTTCGGCGCGCCCTTCCGAGAGCAGGTCGAGGGTAGCGAAATCCTGAAAGACGCGCACGGGATCATCCGATGACAACACAGTGACAGCCGTGCTGAGGCGGATGGATTTGGTGCGTGTTGCGGCGGCGCCCAGAATCACTGCCGGGGAGGATGAAAGAAAATCGGGCCGGTGATGTTCGCCGATTCCGAAAACATCCAAGCCGACCTGATCTGCTAATTCGATGGTTTCGAGCAGGTTTTTCATGCGCGTGAGCGAGTCGAGTTTCTCACCCGTCACGGGGTTGGTTTCCCATTCGACGAAGGTATATAACCCGATTTCAAAAGGTTGATTTATGGCTGACACAAAAAATAAACTCCTATTTTGATTGACTGATGTTATGTATCGTCCCGAAGGTTTGGGCAAAAAACAAGCCTGAAGGGCAAGAACCTTCGGGACGTTTAACATAAGGTGATTGATTGACTCAGGGATTGAATGGCATGATGCGCCAGTTCTTCCATCAAGATGTATTTTCGACTTCCACTACCTCGAAATCCGCAAATTGCAGCGACCAGAGATGTTCGTACACTCCGCCTTTTGCCAGCAGCGCGGCATGGGAACCCTGCTCGACAATCTGTCCGTTTTGCAGGACGACGATGCGGTCGGCGCGCTGAATGGTGGGCAGGCGGTGGGCGATGACAAACGAGGTGCGGCCGCGCGTCAGGCGTTCCAGCGCCTCCTGCACGAGACGTTCCGATTCAGAATCCAACGAGGAAGTGGCTTCGTCCAAAATGAGGATGCGCGGGTCTTTGAGCAACATGCGCGCGATGGCGACACGTTGGCGCTGTCCCATCGAGAGTCTGACGCCCTTCTCGCCGACCAGCGTTTCGTAGCCTTCGGGAAATGCCTGGATGAAGTCGTGGGCATTGGCGGCGCGGGCAGCCGCTTCGAGGTCCGCGGAAGAAGCGTCCATTTTTCCGTAGGCGATGTTCTCGCGCACCGTCCCGCCGAAGAGGAAGGTCTCCTGCGGGACGAGTCCCATTTGCTCGCGCAGGGCGCGCAGGTTGTAGCGGCGCACATCCACACTGTCTATTTCGATGACGCCGGTGGTAGCGTCGAAGAAGCGCGGCAGCAAGTTGACCAGGGTGGTCTTGCCCACGCCGCTCGGTCCGACGATGGCAATCATCTCGCCAGGTTGAACTTCAAGACTGATGCCCTTCAAAATGGGTTGGTCAGGCTGGTAGCCGAAAGAAACATTCTCGAAGCGCACCCCGCCTCGCAGGGCGGAGGGAACGACTGCATCAGGGGTTTCGAGCGGCTCGGATTCGGCGTCCAGAATTTCAAAGAGGCGGCGACCCGCGCCGAGGGCTTCACGCACCCGGGCATACAACCCGGCAAATTCGCCGAGCGGACCCGCGACCATCATCATGTAAAAGAGAAACGCCACCAGTTCGCCCGGCGTGAGCGTCCCGGCGATGACCAGCCGCCCGCCGTACCAGAGCAGAAAAGTCAGCGCGCCGAAACCGAGAAAACTAATCAGCGGGATGAAAACCGAACGGACGCGCACCCGCTGCATGGTTGTCTGATACGCCGCTTCCACGTTTTGCTGGAAGCGTCCCTTTTCGAAGGCTTCGCGCGCAAAGGATTTGACGACGCGGATGCCCGACAGCATTTCTTCGAGCGTGACGGTGGTGTCGGCGATGCGATCCTGCGCGGCGGTGGCAAGGCTTTGAAGGCGGCGTCCGAACAGCACGCCGACGAGAATAATGGGCGGAATAATGGCAAAGATGATCAGCGTCAACTGCCAGTTCATCACCAGCATCAGAACCAGTCCGCCCACCAGATTAATGATCTGGCGCAGGAAGTTGATGGGCGTCTCGGTGACAACTTCCTGCACGAGGGTCACATCGTTGCTGACGCGCGAGACGATCTCGCCTGTGCGCCGCTCGGCGAAGAAACGCAGGGGCAGTCCCGTCAGTTGCGCATGAACTTGCGCACGGAAATCGGCGATCACCCTTTGTCCGACCTGCGCCATGAGGTAGGTGTTTCCCACCGAGAGCAGGCTTTGCGCGATAAACAATGCCAGCAGACCCAGCGCGATCAAGTCCAACTGCGGCTGGTTGCCCGCCACGATGACCGTATCTACGAGGATGCGAATCGCCCAGGGTAGCGCCAGCCCGATCAACGTGGACACGATGAGCAGGAATGCGGCAAGCGCAAACCTGCCCCAATAGGGCGCGACCAACGCCATCATGCGGCGCAGGTCGGAGCGAATCTCAGGGGTGATGAATTTGGGTATCTGCATTGGTTTACGCAACCGCCATCCGTTTGAGGGTAATGGCTTTTTCGGGGCAACTGGCGACGCACTCCGCGCAGGCGCGGCAGGCTTCGGCGCGGACTGGGAAGGCTTGTTTCCAGCCGTGCGCCGTGCCCTTGAGCCGTCCCACGAAACTTAACGTGGCGCGCTCTTGCGGCGAAACAATCCCCAATTCGAACACATTGTACGGACAGACCGTCATGCATTCGGCTTTGCCTTCACATTTATTGCGGTCAATGACGGGGATGAAGACGCCAGGGTCTTGTTTGCAGGTGGACGTATCGGGTTGCATATTGAATCCATTCGAAGTTGAAAATTACGGGCGGGTCATTGAACCCAGCCCGCCAACAGGGTCAGCCATTGGTCGGTGACAAAAACCGGCGGCGCGCCATCCGCGTTGTCGAGCGCGGCATGAATGCGCTCCATTCCATCCGCGTAGGCGGCATCGCTCAACAGCGCGAGTTGCGAAGAGCCGCCTTTTTGCGTGAAGGGATTATCCAAAATTTCGCGCCCGATAAATTCCTGATGGACGTGTTCCGCCACGCGCCACTCCGTGCGCGCAAAACCGCTTTCGAGCATCCAGTCGAGCAATTTTCCGCTAGATGGGAATCGCCGCAGATCAGTGGTCAATACGCCGTCGAAATAATCGTAGAGATACCAGCGGTCGCGCCCGATGTGTGGGTCGAGGTTGATGATAGCCAGCGCGCCGCCCGCCCGCAATAACCGCCGCGCTTCGGCGATGAAGGCGCGCTGGTCGGCATAATGATGCAGGGCGTTGACGGATAACACCAGGTCGAAACTTGCGGATGGGAACGGCAGGCGATTCGCGTCCCCGTTCGTTAAGGACAACGCCTCATCCTGACCCCGAGCCTGCTTCAACATCCCAAGCGAAAAATCCAACCCGACGACGCGCCGCGCCAGCGGGTTGAGTTCCATCACCCAGCGACCCGTGCCACAGCCCACTTCCAACACATCGCGCGCCCTGTTCTGCTTCACCAATGCGCGCAATGCCCGCGAGATTCCCGCCAGCGGATTCTGGTCGTAACGCGCGTTATAGTTCGGCGCAATCGCGTTGTAATTGACGATCTGATTCATCCAAACTACTCCGCTTGATGCAGGTTGCCAGGCGCATCCATGAGATGCCCAGACTTGACCGCTTTGGTTTGAAGATAGTCCGCGTTGTGCGGGTTGGGCGGCATGACGAGCGGAATGCGTCCATTCACCTGGATGCCGAGCGCCTGCAACCCCTCGATTTTGCGCGGGTTGTTGGTGATGAGGCGGACGGATTTGACCTGCATCGAGGCAAGCATGTGGGCGGCAATGCTGTAATCGCGTTCGTCGTCGCGGAAGCCCAACGCTTCGTTGGCTTGCACGGTATCCAGCCCCGAGTCCTGCAATTCATACGCGCGGATTTTATTGGTGAGCCCGATGCCGCGCCCCTCCTGCCGCAGATAGAGCAGAATGCCTTCGTCCATCTCGCCGATCATTTTCAGCGCAGACTCCAATTGGTCGCGGCAGTCACAGCGCAGCGAGCCAATGGCATCGCCCGTCAGACATTCGGAGTGCAGGCGCACAGGTACATTTTCATGATTCCACGGCATGCCCTTCACGAAGGCGGCGTGTTCCTTGCCGTCACGCGTGTCCGAAAAGGCGACAACGTGAAAATCGCCAAAGCGTGATGGCAGTTCGGCGAATGCGACGACTTTAAGGCATACATGGTCGGAACCATATCCTTCGCAGTTGTGTTCCGCGACCAGCATTTCCCTGATCTGTTGATGGGGGTGTGTCATAATGTCTTTCCAGTCATGGCAGCAAGGGGTTGACGCTGCTCATTGTGGTTTACCTTTTCGATGAAATGATGGGCATAAAGACACCCGGTTCCTGTTTACAATCCATAGATTTTGAAGCAGTCGTCATGGTTTGTTTTCCATTCCTTTTACAAACTCCAACAGTTCATGGCTTTCCTGAAGCCAGGTCATCGGATTGACGCTGCGCTTGATGTATTGAAGCAAACCATCTCGATCCACCACCACCGAGGCGGTGCGCTGGATGACAAAAGCTACTTTATCCAACCCAAATAATTGATATACTGCGCGGTTAGGATCAGACAATACAGGGAAGGGCGTCTTGAGCGTCTCCGCATACTGGCGGGCGCGTTCGGGCGAATCGCCCAGAATCACCAACACATCCGTGTTTGCTGCTTGAAAATCCGGAACCATGCGCCCCAACTGGGCGACGTGCGACCGGCATTGTATTCAGTTGTATTCGCGCACGAAAAACAAAACGACGTGCGATTTGCCTTTATATTCCGCCAATCCGATTTGCCGTCCGTCATTTGCGGTCAGGCTGAAATCGGGCGCGGGAGAACCTACTGCCAAGTCAGTGCTCACAAGAATCTCCTTTTTCGGTTGGTGATGAGGATGCGGTAGTGTATAGGGAAACCAATTCCGTCAAGAAAATAAATCAGAAGAAATACCCTCGCCGTTCACGAGCGGATGCGCCTGGGAGAAATACTCTCGGCTCATCAAATCACGGACGAGGTCTTCCGGCAAACGACGAAATAGATTATCGGGTCCGAACTGGGTACGGTGGGCGTTGATGGCATTCCACTTGGCTTCGTTGTAGGCGGCTACATCCATCAGCGCGGTAATCAGGTCATCGTTGAAACTGGGACGTAGGAGGATTTGGTCGAGCATGGAAGTGTCCAGTCCGCGCGCTTCCATGCGGTCGCGCAGTTCGGTGAAGAATTTCGTGGGGATGGCGGTGTAAAAGAGGCGACTGGGCTGGAAGGCGGGACCCGCTTCGAGAAAGCGCTGCGGGTCCGAGGCGGCGTGAAAGGCGGCGGTGGTGTAACGGCTGATGGCGATGTGGTCGGGATGTCCGTAGCCGCCGCCCGGCTCAAAGGTCAGGACGATTTCAGGTCGCAGGTCACGAATGATGCGCGTCAGGTGTTCGACAACTTCGCCTTCGGGGGCATTAATGAAAGCGCGCGGATCCTGGTTTTCAGGCGTGCCGTCCATGCCAGAGTCGCGGTAGTCCAACAAAATTACTTCCTGAATTCCGAGGGCGCGGGCGGCGGTGCGCAGTTCTCCCTCGCGCACCCGTCCAAGCGTTTGCGGCGTGGCAAGGCTGGGATCGGAAATTTCGCCGACTTCGCCACGTGTAGCGCAGACAAGGGCGATGGGATGTCCTTCGGCAGCATAACGCGACAGAGTTCCACCTGTCCCAAAGGATTCATCGTCAGGATGCGCAAAGACAGCCAACAGGGGGCGGGAGACGTTTGTCATATTATCCTCCAACCGAAAACAACACGCTGTTTTGCGCGGGGTCTACTACCAGGATACCTTCATTGGTCTGGTTGTAAGGCATTTCGACTTCTTCGATGCGTGCCAAAAGTTGATCCCAGGCGGCGCGGTCAGGTAGGACGAAAGAAATATTTTTCAGTCCCAACGCATCGGGAGGCGGAGGCGGCGCGCCTTCTCCCTGCCAGGTGTTGTAACCGAGGTGATGATGATACCCGCCAGCCGAGACCATGCCCATGCGAAAGCCACTGCGCGCCACACCCATATCGTCAAAGCCGAGCAGTTCGTGGTAGAAGCGACGCGTCTCGTTCAGGTTGGCAACATACATGTGGAAGTGCCCCATATGAACTTCGGGCGGGACGGGTTCATCGAGGCGGTCATCTTTGGTCAGGTGGGCGAGGAGCGCGTCAACGTCGAGTGGTTCGCGCCCATCACTGGGTCTGCCATCGGCGTGACGGGCGTAAAAACTCCCGTCGGCATTCACAACAAAAATCCCATCTTCAGGCGATTCACAATACAGTTCAATGTTGTTGCCTTCCGGGTCATCCAGGTAGGTGGTTTTGGTCATCACATGATCGGTGGGATAGTTGGGCCAGTGCATGGAAAACAGGCGGGAAATGACGCGGGCCAGTTCGCGGCGGTTGGGAAAGAGGATGGCGAAGTGATAGATGCCGGTTACGCCGCGATAGCGTTTGCCATTTTGGATTTGGGTCAGGCGCACAAAATCTGCGCCGCCCGCGCCTAGACCGGCGCTGTTCTCGTCCTTCCAGTGCAAGCGCAAACCTAATACTTGCTGGTAAAAGGCAAGTTGATTCTTGAGGTCGGCGACCTTCAGATGGACGTAGCCTGGCTTGGTCTGTGGGTGGATGCGATGCGGAGATATGGCAACGGGTTGAGGGATAGGTGGGGTGGAGTTCATTTTTCTCCTTCGATTACAGAGCGTTTAGTACTATTACTTACGGAAGAACAAACATGTATCGTCATCTAGACCTTGCTTCTGCTTCCGTTGAATCAACTTTTTACAGCGGCGGTTATATCTGCCGCGTTCACCGCGCGCCCCGTGACAAAATTGTAGGAGTCTATGACGAGTTGAAAGATCACGTTCAACTCCTGCATGTCCAGCGGCGTGTACAACATCACCATGCCGAGATTGCCCATATATGCCGCCATCGGGTGCGGCTCTGCCCAACCCTTTTCGATGGCTTCCTGCGCGCGTTCAGGCGAAAGCGAAACGTGCAAACTGCCGTCGGGATGGATGTGCGCGAACTCGCGTCCGCGAGCGATGGATTCAGGGTGAGATAGAGGCAGGTCTTCGTCAAGCCAGATTGCCCGCGCCCCAGGCACGGAGATGACCGTCGGGCGGTTGGTCACATTCGGGAGGGAATATGCCAGCCGAAACAGTTCCGCATTTACTTCTGGCACAGGTTGTATACCAATCTGGGAATGCGGCATATTCTTGTTTGTCGGTGGACGCGTCCGCCTGCGTTGGGGAAGAGGGTTGTGTTCCATGATTTTTGATCCTTTCTAAGCGACTAAGGTTTTTGTAGTATTTCGGATTCCAGTGATTAACAGACGTTATGTACTTGCCGCTTTCAACCTCGCTCTGCATCTCGTCCGCGTTTAGCCCGACTTGCAGGGCGGCAAGAGGCAGGGCATCTCATTTGCTGATATCCTGTCTCTTGCCGTAGAACTTAAAGTTGGCTTTAGAATGCCAAGCTCAAGGCCCAGGGTTGGGGAATGGCAACGAACATCAGCGTGCAGCCCAACATGCAGAAATCTTTCATGAAGAAGGTCATGTCCATTTGGCGCTGCATGGGGTCTTGAATCGTCCAGAAGTTGTGCATGATGGATGCAACCGGGATGATAAACAGCACGATCAGGGCAATACCGACCAGCGGGTAAAGACCCAGCAGCAGGCTCAAGCCGCCCAGGATGATCATTGCGCCGCTGCCGCGCACGGCAAGCCCGGGAAACGGCACGCCTTTGGATTGTGTCCAGGGAATCATGGCTTGCGCCTGGGCAAAATGGGCGTAACCGCCAAAGATCCAGTAAACGCCTGTGATGATCCGTCCAATCAGAAATACGATTTCCATTTTCGTTCTCTCCTTTGAGTCTGTGTTTTTAAAGTTTTACAGTAAGCGCAGTGGTCATGAGATGGGTAAATTATTCCTTATGTCGCTGCCTCCAATTTGCCATGATTATTTTTTGAGTTCGTTCTCGATTTGCTGTAACGCTTGCAGGAAGGCCTCATACGGCTGGGCGCCGACGATGGCGTAACGGTCGTTCAAAACATAAGTCGGCACGCCGGTCACGCCGATCTGAGACGCCTGGTTCACTTCCGACTGGACGGCGGCGGTGTATGTTCCCGCTCCCACCAGCCTTTGCATCTCTTCCGCGTCCAGCCCGGCTTCTTCGGCGGCGGCGCGCAGGACTTCCCATTTGCCGATGTCCTGTCCCCGGCCGTAGAACTTGTCGAAAACGATGCGGTGGAACTCAAGCCCATTTCCGCGCTGGAGGGCGTATTCCGTGGCTTCGTGCGCCAGCCGCGTGTTCGGGATATGGGTTGGGAAGACCATCTCCAGCCCGGCGGCGTTTGCCATTTGCTTCAAACGCGCGTTGGATTGGGCGGCGCGGGCTTTCACATATTCAGGCAGTTCCATGCCCTCCGGCGGCGTATCGGGGCGCAAATAAAACGGGCGCCACTCGACCTGCGCGTTGTGCTTTTCAATTAGCGTTGCGACCACACCCTGGCCGACATAACACCACGGTCAGACGTAGTCGGAAAAAATTGTGAGTTTGATTTGATCCATTTTTCTTTCCTTTACTTTTTACGATTTGGGGCGCAAAATCACCATCGGAATTTCGCGCTGAGTGCGCTTCTGGTAGCCTTCAAAGGCGGGGGCTTTCTCAACCAGTTGCGCCCACAACCGTTCTTTCTCCTCCGAATCCGCCTGTTTTGTTGTCACCAAACTCATAACGCCGCCAATTTCGATTGTTGCTTGCGGGCTGTTTTTCAGATTGAGCCACCAAGCCGGGGGCATTTCCCCTCCGTTGTTGGAGGCAGTAATAATGTAGTTGGGACTCTCACTGAGGTACATTACCGGCACAGTATGTTTCTTCCCAGTCTTACGTCCAGTGGTGGTAAGCAGAAGCACCGGCATTGCTCCAAGACGACCGCCCACTTTTCCGCCGGTTCGACGGTACAGAAAAACGTAGATCGTCATAACCAATCTCATCAGCCATTTGCCAAACATGCAATTCCTCTATTCTTTCAAGTCAGGCGCTTTGTAGATGCGCGTCAAAAAACGCCAGGGTGCGCTTCCAGGCATCAGCGGCGGCTTCGGCGTTGTAGGCGGGACCCGTTTCATTGAAAAAGGAGTGGCGTACATTCGGATAGATTTTGATGTCGCGGGCCACCTGATGCGCTTCGAGCCGCTCTTCCAACTGGCGGGCAGCGCTGGCGGTGAAATCCTTTTCAGGGTAACTACCGACAATCGGACAGGATCCAGCCAGGGCGTCGAGCGGACGCGGGTTTGTCCATAAAAGACCGAGGCGGCGCGCAGATCTTTATCCACGCAAGCCAGTTGCAGGGCGTAACTTCCGCCCATGCAGAAACCGATCGCGCCCACGCGCTTCGCTTGGACCTCGGGCCGGTTTCGTAAAACATCCAGTGCGGCGCGCAACTCGCCGACCACGCCGTTGCTCAGCGGGCGGACGAGGATGCCGTGGAAGATGCGCGTCATGCAGGCGACGCGGCTGCCGGCGCTGAATAAATCCACTGCCAGCGCGGCGTAGCCTTCATTGGCGAAACGCCGGGCAATATCGCGGATATTTTCGTTCAGCCCAAAGATTTCGTGGATGACAACCACGCCGGGGAAAGGACCTGCGCCTGCGGGCTTCGCCAGGTAGGCGTCCAGGGTTCCGCCTTGCGGGCGGGGAACCGTCAGGGTTTCAGTGAGCGGGTCAATGTTCATTTCAATATGTCCACGATCTCCTGCACAGTGGCGGCTTGCAGACTTTCGGCATACCAGGTTTCCATCTCGATCTTCAGACCAGTGTAGATGTGAGCGAGGCGGGTCTTGCGTTTTTCTTTGCTCAGGCTGGCATCCTGTTGAATGGCTTGTGTCTCTGGATGTTCTTCTTTCCAGCGTTTGATGCGCTCATTGGCGGCTTTGGGGCGCTCGACCCACGTCCCGATCAGTTGAAAGGCTTCATCCAGAACGGCGAAGACGGGGATGGCGGCGATGCCGCCTGCGGCGAACCAGGCTTGCAGCTCGGGCCAGCGTGAGCGAATGAAGACGCGCGTTTCCATGGCGGGAGCTGCCTCCGTCAGGCGCGCCAGGATCGGCAGATTCATCAGGCAATCGGTGCACCAATCCTCGGTCATCACCAGAACGCGGAGGGGGCGCTGAAGCGCGGCCGCGGCCGCGCGTTCCTCTTCGCTGAGTTGGACGGTCTCAAGGCGGCGCATCATTATGTCTTGATCTACACTCATCTGCGCAACGAAATCAGGCAGGGTAAGACCCTGCTTCCAGCGTGAGGCATTCATGGGCAGCGCAGTTCGAGGAGAAGAGGCAGGTTGGTCTGTCATAAGCAGTCAATCCGCGCTGGCAAGATCAACCGCCGAATTCGACTGCGCGGCGTCCGGCTCGCCTCCTTCAGAGGCGGCGCCGCGGCGCGCGAAGTCGGTCAATTTGCGCCGCGGGGCGAAGAAGATGGCGACCAGTCCCAACAGGGCGGCAATGAAGGCAATGGTGAAGACCAGATTGATGGAATTTGCCATTGCCAGGCGCGCGCTTTCCGCGATCGCCAGTTGCGAGCCGGGAGCGGGATTGAGCAGTTGTTGAATGATGCTCACGTCCTGCCCTGCCGCGCGCAGGTCAGAGGTCAGGCGAAGAGCGAGCGCCGCGCCCATCACGCTTACGCCGAGCGTCCCGCCGATCGTGCGGCTGAACTGAACCGTGGCGGTGGCCGCGCCGAGGTGACGGCGTTCCACACTGGACTGGACGGCAATCAGGAGGGACGGGATCGAAAATCCCATACCGATGCCCATCAGGGCGACGAAGACCATCAACAGGGTTTGGCTGACGGTGACGCTCGCTTGCGACATGAGGAAGGTCCCCAGACTAAGCGACGTCATGCCAATCAATCCCAGCCTCCAATAACCGACTTTCAACATCAGGCGCGCGCCAATGATGCTTGCCGTCACCCAGCCGAGGAGCATGGGGGTGATCGTAACGCCGGCCTGCGTAGCGCTGGTTCCCAATACAGATTGCACAAACAATGGGATAAAGGATGTGCTGCCGAACATCGCCCAGCCTGCCAGCAGGCCGTGTACCACCGCAACCGAGAACAGGCGGTCGCGGAAGAGATTCAGCGGCAGAAGCGGATCCACGGCGCGGCGTTCCACCCATAGCAGAACCGCGAAGAGAACCACCGCCAGACTGATCAGTGCCCAACTGCCCGGCGTTCCCAACTCCATGAGTCCGAAGAGAAGCGCAACCACGCCGGCCGTCAAAAGACCCGCGCCGGCGTAATCCACCACAGGGGTTTCGTGATGTTGAACCTGGTCTCGCCAGGCGAGCGCCACCAGCGTTGCGGCAAGTAAACCGGGGATGACGTTGACGTAAAAAACCCAGCGCCAGGACAGTTGGTCCACCAGGAAACCGCCCAACAGCGGACCGATAATGGACGACACGCCCCACACGCCGGAGAATAATCCCTGCATGCGGGCGCGCTGCTGCAGCGAGAACATCTCGCCGATCATGATGAACGCCAGCGGCTGGATGCCGCCCGCGCCCAATCCCTGAATGGCGCGGAAGATGATGAGCTGGGTCATGTTGTTTGCCAGCCCGCTCAATGCCGAACCAAGCAGAAACAGTCCCATGGCGAAGAGGTACAGGCGGCGGCGCCCGAACAGGTCGGACAACTTGCCGTAGAGCGGGACGGTGGCGGTCGAAGCCAGCATGAACGCCGCGAAGACCCACGAGTAATGTTCCAGCCCGCCCAACTGCCCAATGATGGTAGGCATGGCGGTTGCGATGACGGTCGATTCCATCGAAGCCATGAACAGGCTGAGCATAACACCCAGCGTGACGATGATGATGCGCTTGCGTGACATATTATTCGACTTGCGCTTCCTTTTCCTGGATTTCTCGAATCTGTTTGCGGACCTCGGGCATGATCTCGTTCAAAAAGACCTTGATCTGCGCCTCTTCATCTCCCGCCACAGGCCAGAAGATGAAGGCGTCGTGCCGGTATTCGAGATGGTAGCGGACGAGGGTTTCGACCCACTCGGCAGGCGTTCCCAACACCAAGCCTGGACGATTGAATTGATAACTCTCGCCCGCGCGCAGTTTGATTGCGCCAAACAAATTGTAGCCGCGCCGCACTTCGGACGGATTGCGACCGGCCTGCGCGGCGCCTTCGTCCAGCAGGGTGTTGACTTCGGGCAGTTGCTGGGGCGGCACATAAATCGTGCCAACCAGCCAGCCGTCAGCCATGCGTCCCGTGAGGCGCAACATACGCGGGCCACCGGCCCCAAACCATAACGGAATGGGATGTGCGGGAGCTGGGCCGGGAACGAGTTCGCCCACCTTGTAAAACCCGCCAGAATACGAGAAGCGCCCGCCGGCGTGATCCCACATGCCGCGCACGATTTCGGCGTACTCTTTGAAAGCCTGATAGCGCTGACCGGGCGTTTGTCCGACCGTGCCTCCCCAGGTTTGCATCCCTTCAATATAGCCGCCCGCGCCCAGCCCAAGTTCGAGGCGCCCCTTGGTGATTAAGTCCAGCGTAGCGGCCATTTTTGCCATCATCGCCGGCGGGCGCAAGGGAGTGTTCATGACGTTGGTGGCGATATGCACGCGTTCGGTGCGGGCCGCAAGAGCAGTGAGAAGGGTCCACGTGTCCAGGAAGTCCGCGTTGTAGGGGTGATCCTGAATCGTGACCAGTTCCACATCGCTTTCATCCGCCAGGCGGGCGCGCTGCAGGGCGGCCTCAAGGTTGGCGGTGGAGGGGTCAATATTGACGCCAAAAACAGGGGGTTGAGTAAAAGGCATGGTCGAGAAAGAGGCGGGTTAGTGACTGTGACCTTCGTGGCTGTGGGAATGTCCGTGGTGATCTTCGGGCAGGTACTGATGCGGATCCTTCTCGAAGGATTTCTGACAGCCAGCCGAACAGAAATAATAGGTCTCGCCGGCGTGTTCGCTCTTGTATTGCGCAGTTTCGATTTCGACTTCCATCTTGCAAACGGGATCAATGGCAGTAGTCATGGGTTTCTCCTTTTGAAAAACAAGATCGTCCATTTCGGACGCGGGATAACATTCGCCCGTCAGAGGGTCGCAGTAACCGCCGGCGGCGGCGTTGCCGCCGAGTCCAATCAGCGTGACGGGTTTTATGGACGGTTGGTTTACAGCGTGATCAGGATTGGGCGATGCCATGCTAGTAACCAAGCCTTTCCTTCACGAGGATCATGGTCGTTCGATCTGGCAGAACCTCGCGGTGGACGACCAACAGTTTATTGACGCTGCTGTGCATCCCGAGTGTCTGCATCAGGCGCGCATCCTCCAGCGGGAGGGCATATTCGTACACGCGTCGAAAACCATCTTCCAGCGTGCGCACAATTTTTTGAGCGCCAACCACCCAGATGACGCGCGCGCGGAAGCGGCGTAAGGCGCCAATTGACTGCCTGAGTTGGAGGCAATGATGACGCTTCCGTCCTCCGTCACAGCATGAACGCTGCCGACGATGTACTCGGGAACCGCGCCCATCTTGACCATCTCACGGTTCTGTGTGGCGCGATCCATCTTGGCGAGTCGGGCCCGCACGGAATTGTAGCGATCCGAATTGTCAATCATTTCAGTGACGCCCAATTCTTTCAGTGTGGTGGAAAGGGCAAGAAATACCTCGGCGCCTTCGGGCAGCAATTCGAACAGCGTTTTGCGGGCCTCTTCCCCGTTTGCCGCGAGGATTGTGCGAATGCCATGCGCCTCCAGCGCCAGGGCAGAGCGATTGATTTGTTCATCGCTTGCCAGCCGCGCGAATTCCTCATTTGGAACGAGTTTGACGCCTTCA